>JANQRJ010000013.1 GCA_028284635.1 Pelagicoccus sp. | reverse complement strand
CACGTAGAGCTTGTCCCAGTTAACCGGCTTGGACCGACATCATTCAAGCGCCAGCCTTTCGCCAAGAATTAGGTATGGATGCGACCGTTCAAGCTATGTTTGCCAGAAGCTCTTCTGTTCGGCGGATAAGGTCAATATAGAAACCGGCTCCGAGCCACAATTCGGATTACTTTGCAATCTTCGATGGAAGGAGCAACCTCAAGGAAGGCTCGCAAGATCAGCACCAAGCGGCTAATAATCTCAACCAGTACACCACAGCCAAGCCGCAGCCTACGACGACGGCCAAGGCTACCCTTGTCTAAAAGCATGCGAATCGCATTTCCCATTTTCTACTCGAACTTGATGGTATCCTTTAGATTCTCACCAGCTCGTGGAACTGCCCTTACAACAGATTCCTTCTCTATTCCCGCGAGTTTCTTTCTAATGTATTCATAGTCTTCATCAAAACGATCGCTAAACGAAAAACTACCACCATTAACTCCTTTCATACCAATGAAATTCGTGCCAAAGCTATAGTCAATACGCACATCTCCCAAGTACTTGATCTCCCCGCTTTCAACGCTAAAAGGAACGGAAAACAAATCTTCTCGACCACGAGAATAAGACGTCTCTGAAATACCGCTACTGGAATATAGCTGAATATTATAAAACTCGTATCTACCAGCCGGCAACTCCAGCGCTACGACTGCTCCTTTCCTTGCTTCCTCATGTATCGGATACTTAGTCATTCGGATTTTTACATTCGCCACTCCATACTCTTCAGTGGTCAGGTTTCGATATCTCAATCCCTGCGAACTCATTAGAACCTTTTCACTGGTTATCGTCATCACGATTATTCCATTTTCAGATCCGAGGTTTGATACTGAATTAATATTGGCGTTAGCCAAATAATTCGCTGGAAGGCAGCCCGATAGAGCTAAAGCGATGGCGAGGACGACGATTGGGCTTATGCTTTTCATTTTCATAAAATCTAGTTCACTTCCTTCTACTTTTGCGTAAAAGGAAATCAATCCAATACCTGACACCCGGCTTGCTTGCGAGCGTAATTCACCAGTTAGCGGTCAAATTGGAAACAGCCAACCGAAAGAAACAGCCGAACGGGTCGAAACAGCCGAACGGGTCAATCGTCAAAAGTCAAATAGCCGATTGATCCAATAACTGGATACTCAACCTGCACTCAATTCCAACTGGACCGGCGGCGGAGCCTTCGACTCCCGCGACTACGACTTCGACTCCATGGGCAACCTCGCCAACCGAAAGGAAGGCTCGCAAAACTACGCCCATGTCGGCAGTCGCAAGGCGACTGGGGTCTCGTGGACAGAGCGGCATCTCAAGCGTAAGCGCGTCACAACCGCCGTATTTGGAAGACCACACGTACGGCGGTGTGGGAGGGAGCTGGCCCCGGGCTGATTTTTCGGCTGTGAAAGCAGAGTGTCTGAGTCAGGTTCCCGCTGGCGCGTTCGCATAGGTGATGGCTCCGAGCGTGGCGCCTTGAGGGTCTTGGAATATCGAGAGGCGCGGGCCGTCGGGGACGGGAATGTCGCTGGGCGGGACGATGACCTTGCCGCCTAGGCTCTCGATCTTGGCTACGGTTTCGTCGACGTTGTCGACTGTGATGTAGGGCATCCAAGCGGTCGGCGCCTTGGACTGTTCGGCTGGCTTGGCCATGATGCCGCCGATCTTCTCTTCGCCGTTTATCAGGACGTTGTAGGGGCCCTCCGGCATGTCTAGGGTTTCGACCTTCCAGCCGAAGACTTCCCGGTAGAAGGAGAGAGCGGCTTGAGGGTCGTTTGGCGCGAGTTCGTTCCATGAGAAATCGCCGTGATTGTATCCGTATTTTTGTGACATATTTCTATTCGTTTTTGGTGTTGGATCGGTTTGGCCTTCGCGACGCGAGCGGCCGGTTTCAGGATCCAGACGAACGGGAATCGACCGATTCGACAGTTTGAAAAAATAATCTTCATCTTCTTCTGCTTCTTAATCTTCTTCTTTTTTTCGAGGGTGGGGATGAAGATGAAGAAGCAGAAGAAGATGAAGAGGAGAGGGCTTGGAGGCGGGCGGCGAGGAACGCTCTTTCCGCGGGGTGGGCGCTTTTTTCTATGGCGACCCGGTAGGCCTCGGTAGCTTCGGCAGCTTGGCCTTGGCGACGAAGGAGATCGGCCTTGGCGGCAAAAAACGGCTGGTAGTTCTGCAGCAGTCCGTCCTCCTCTAGCTCTGCGAGAATGGCTAGGCCCGCTTTCGGACCTTGGGCCATGGAAAGGGCAATCGCTTCGTTAAGTCGGACTACCGCCGAGGGCTGAGCTTGGTAGAGAATCCGATAGAGATGGGCGATTTGGGGCCAGTCGGTTGCGTCCCAATCGGAAGCGTTCGCGTGCAGAGCGCTGACGGCGGCCTGGATCTGGTAGGGTCCGATGGACCCTTTGGAGAGAGTTTCGCGAAGGATCTTTTCACCTTCGGCGATCTTTGCTCGATCCCAGAGAGCTCGGTTCTGCTGTTCGAGAGGGACGAGCGTTCCGTTTCCGTCGAGCCGGGCGTCTCGTCTGGAATCATGCAACAGCATGAGGGCGAGCAGGCCGGCGGCCTCGGTTTCCTTGGGGGCAAGTTGGGCGAGAACGCGTCCGAGATGGATGGCTTCGGCGCAGAGGTCGGCTCGCATGAGGCGCTTGCCCGAGGAGGCGAGGTAGCCCTCGTTGAAAATGAAGTAGACGACGGACAGAACTGCCTCGAGTCGCTCGGGCCAGAGCTCCGGTGGCGGAATTCGGTAGGGTATGCCGGCGTCTTTGATCTTGCGTTTGGCTCGGGTGAGGCGTTGGGCCATGGTTGGCTCTTCGACGAGGAATGCTCGGGCGATCTCTCGGGTTTCCAGCCCGCCTACCGCCCGGAGTGTAAGGGCGACGCAGCTTTGCTTGTCCAGGGCGGGGTGGCAGCAGGTGAAGATCATTCGGAGTCGCTCGTCCGGGATTTCCGTATCCGTTTCTTCATGACCTCTTCCGCTTTCAAGTTCGGCGTGCAAGGCGATGCCTAGGCGCTTCGATTCGAAGTTTTCGCGCCTTCGGATTTGGTCGATAGCCTTGCGTCGGGCCGTTTTGAGAAGCCAGGCGCGTGGTTGCTGGGGTATGCCTTTGCTGGGCCAGTGCTGCCAGGCGGCGACGATGGCGTCTTGCAGGGCGTCTTCCGCGAGCTGGAAGTCTCGTATCCGGTGGACCAGTACGGCGAGCGCTTGACTCCACTCCTCTCGGACGGTCCGCTCGATGGCGGCGCGAACAGGTTCGGGTGGTTCGGACTTCAATCTGGATCGCTTTGTTTCATCTTCATCTGCTTCTACTTCTTCATCTTCATCCCCTTCCTAAAAAAGAAGAAGATGAAGAAGTAGAAGCAGATGAAGATGATGAGGAAGATTATGAAGTGGGGAGATGCATGATGGGGCGGATTTCTATCGAGCCAGTGCGGGCGGCGGGGATGCGGGCGGCATAGGAAATGGCCTCGTCGAGATCGGCGCAGTCGAGCAGGTAGTAGCCGGCGAGCTGCTCCTTGGTTTCGGCGAAGGGCCCGTCCGTGGTTTCCGTCTTCTGATTGCGGACGCGTACGGTGGTGGCTGTGGAGATGGATTGCAGCGGGTTGGCGCCGAGTAGAACACCCTTTTGGCGGGCGTCCTCAGTGAGGGCGAGGTATTCCTGGAGGATTTCGCCGTAGCAGGGATCGTTGGGGCTCAGGTCCTTGGATTCGTCTTTGTAGATGAGTAGCAGGTATTCCATTTTTTTAGAAGGCTGAAGGCTGAGGGCTGAGGGGGATCTGAGGTTTAGGTTCTGAGGGGAGACGAATGGGGGGTGGGGAATTCGACAGGGCAGGTGTTTTTTCAGTACCTTGCTTCTCAAAAACGATCATGTTGGGCTCTTGCGGTCATGTCGGTGCGTTCGCGCCTCGGTAGAGAGGTTTCTTCACCTAAACGCCTACAGCCTAAAAACCTATTGGCCTCTGGCTTTGCCAGATTAGATTTCTACGGGGTGCACGGTGACTTCGACTTTTATATCCTGTTCGCCGCCGCCGGTGACGGCTCCGGAGAGCATGCTGACGTCGTCGTAGTCTCGGCCATAGGCGACTCGGATGTGCTGGTCGGAGCAGACGAGGTTATTAGTCGGGTCGAGATCGATCCAACCGTGGCCGGGGATATGGACGGAGAGCCAGGCGTGGGAGGCGTCGGCGCCGATGAGGCGTTCTTGGCCCGGAGGGGGATTGGTCAGGATGTATCCACTGGCGTAGCACGCGGCAATGCCGCAGGACTTGAGAGCGGCTATCATGAGCTGGGCGAAGTCCTGGCAAACGCCGCGGCGCTTTTCCAAAACCTCCAGCACGGGGGTACTGATCTCGGTAGCTTCGGGATCGAACTCGAACTCTTCGCGAAAGGCCTGCAGCATGGCAGCGAGAGCGGATCCCACGGGCTGTTCGTCGGAGAGGAAGCGCTGGCCAAAGGCTTGCAGCTCGGGGAGTGTGGGGGTGAGTTCGGTGGTGTAGAGAAACTGCTTTGCGTCGAGCAAGTCCGTGCGGGAGGGATCGGCCATAGCTTGGCGGATTTCGCCGCAGGGCGTGGCGATCTCGGCCAGGTTGGCGGCTTGGGCGGCGACTTCGACGTGGGACCGGCTCTCGACTTCGAGGGTCTGGTGGGCGCGCTGGATGGAGAAGAGGTGGGTGGTGTTGCCGAAGTAGTCCCGGCGTTCGACGAGGTCCGAGCTGTCTGGCGTCATGGAGAGACGAAAGCTCTGGCAGGTCTGCTCGTGGCTGGTGAGCGGTTTGAGGTGGGCGGCGTGGTGCGAGATCGTCACTGGATAGCGATACTCGTAGGTAGTCCGATGCTGGATACGGTAAGTCTGCATGGTTCAGCCGATGAAGGTTTTCGGGCGGCTTTCGACCGATCGAGCGGTGTGGGCGAAGTATTGTTGGGCTAGGGCGGTGGAGAGCTTCATGATGTCGCTGCGGGTCTTTTCGAAGAAGGCGCCGATCTTGCCTCGCCTCGCCTTGTCGCCGCCTGCGAGCAGGGAAGCGGGCTCCATGAGGCCGATGCGACTGTAGGCTCGCAGAGCGATCTGGTCGATGGGGTGGCGGCTGCCGAAGTTGCCGTGGGGCAGGGCGGCGAGGAGTTCGCGCAGCGTTTCGGCCTGGAAGGCAAGAGAGCGGGGATTGGAGACGTCGCAGCAGAGCAGGTCGAGAACACGACTGGGATTGAGCGTATTCAGATAGCGGCGACGGTATGTGATGGAGCTGTCCGCCCAGTCGAGGAGCTTGGAGAGCAGGTCGTCGTCTTGGCGGTGGCGCTGGAAGGCGCTGTCGAGCAGGAAGCAGATGGCGAGGGAGCGTTCGATGAGGCGTCCGATTTGGAGGAAGCGCCAGCCTTGGCTTCGGGTCATGTTTT
This sequence comes from Pelagicoccus sp., assembly GCA_028284635.1. Lineage (GTDB taxonomy): Bacteria > Verrucomicrobiota > Verrucomicrobiia > Opitutales > Opitutaceae > Pelagicoccus. The sequence continues at coordinate 205,180 of JANQRJ010000013.1, read as the reverse complement.
CGGCGACGTTGCCGATGAAGCTGGAGAGGTCGTCGAGCGAGGCTTCGAGCAGGAGAATGGTATCCTCTTCCAGCAGGGAGTTCGTTTGCGGACGTTCGCGGCGAGCGAGGTCGCGCATCATCTGGAGGCGCTTCCAGGTGTCGATCGAGAGGCGTTCCTTGACGCGTTCGGCGGTGCGCTCGATGTGGGTAAGGTTGGAGAGGAAGCTCTCGGAGCTTTCCAGATCGTAGGTGGCGTCGAGCACGGCGGCTTCGGCTAGGGGGAAGTCCAGCTGGTCTTCGGTGGCCAGGCGTTTGGCGTCGTCTCCGGGCGGCATGATTTGCTCGAGGAAGGGCAGAGCGCAGAGCTGGCTCTCGCCACCTATCTGGTCGACGAGCAGGTGACAGAGGGCGCGCAGGAGACGGGCTTGAGATTCGGCCCGCTCGACGTAGCGCCCTAGCCAGAAGAGGTTGTCGGCCGTGCGGCTGGGCAGGTCGTTGGCGTTGCGGCGGATGGATGGGGGCTCGGAGCCGCGGCTGGTCTTCCGGGAGGATTTGGAGAGGGGGTCGCGCAGGACCCAGGTGTCTTTGCTTTCGCCGCCGGCTTGCATGGAGACGATGAGATCGTCTTTTTGCTCGGCGTGGCGGGCGAGTCCTCCGGGCAGCATGCTCCAGCCGTTGCCGTCGGGCACGAGGAAGACGCGCAGCTGGAAATGGCGGGACTGCAGGCGGCCGTCCTCGTAGACGGGGGTGGTGGCGTTGGAGACGATTTCCTGGCCGCAATACAGCTCGGGTTGGGCCTTGATGCGAGCGACGAGGTCCTGCTTTTCGGCGGAGCTGAGTTGGGGGCAGAAGTAGGAGCGAGCGCCGGGGCCGTAGAAGGTGGGCTTGATGGCGAGGCGATCGATGTTTTCCAGCACGTATTTCATCTCGGTGGGCTGGCCGCACCACCAGGTTGCGACGGAAGGTATCTCCAGGCTCTCGCCGAGGAAGGAGCGGCAGAACCAGGGGAGGAATGCGAGCATGGCGGGGCTTTCCACGAAGCCGGAGCCGAGGGCGTTGGCTACGACAAGATTGCCTTGGCGCACGGCATTGACGAGACCGGGAATGCCGAGCAGCGACTCGTTGCGCAGCTCTAGGGGGTCGCACCATGACGAGTCGACGCGTCGCAGAAGCACGTCGATGGGTTGTACGCCGGCGATCGTTTTCATGTAGAGCCGGTTGTTGTGCACGGTGAGGTCCGAGCCTTCGGCGAGGGTGTAGCCGAGGTTGCGGGCGAGGAAGGATTGTTCGAAGTAGGTCTCGTTGCGCGGGCCTGGGGTGAGCATGGCGACGTTCGGGCTGTCGGTCCGGGAGGGGGCGAGCGACTCGACGTTGCGGCAGAATTGCCGGATGAAGGGGCTGAGGGACAGGGCGTTCGCGTCTCCGAGGACCTTGGGGAAGATCCGCGACATGAGCATGCGGTTCTCCATGGCGTAGCCCAGCCCGGAGGCGGCTTCGACCCGGTCGCCTAGGACCCACCAATTGCCGTCGGGCGAACGAGTCAGGTCGGCGGCATAGAGCTGGATGTGTCTGGCTCGAGCGGGAAGCAGTCCGTGGCAGGGGCGGAGAAAAGACGGACTGGCGAAGACCAGAAAAGGATCGATCTGGCCGTTTTGCAGCATGGTCTGGCGGCCATAGACGTCTTGCAAGACGAGGTTCAGCAGATGGGCTCGCTGGGAAAGGGCGGTCTCGAGTCGATCGATTTCCGCTTGCGGCAGGACGAGAGGTAGCATGTCGAGATTCCAAGGACGCGGGTCGGTCTCGGACTCTCGGTAGACGTTGTAGGTGATGCCGTTGTCGTGGATCAGTCGAACCAGCTGGCGTTCGCGTCGCTGCCAGCCGTCTTGATCGATGCTGCCCAGCTTGGAGGAAAGCGTCTGCCAGTGGGGGCGAGGCTGGCCTTCCGCGTCGAGAAATTCGTCGAAGAAGCCGGAAGGCGGGGCGTAGCCGCCCATCCAATTGTTAGCGAGGCTCATGGGGAGAAAGTGAAGAGCGAAAAGCGAAGAGCTAAAAGTTGAGGGAGAGGTTTGGCTGGATGCGACTAGAGTCTTTCGACTTCGGCTGCAGTTCAATTCCCTTGTTTCTCCAGCTCTTAACTTTTCGCTCTTCGCTTTTCGCTCACTTCAGTCTCATGTCCAGCGTCAGCGGGTATTCCTGAGGGCGCTTGGACGATCGGGCGGTCTTGGCGGGGCCAGGGGTGTGGCCATGGGCGTCGAATTTGGCAGTCCAACGACCGGCGGCCTCGAGGCTGTTGATGGGGCTGTCGTCGAAGCTGCGGCCTCCGGGATGGCCACTGTGGTAGCGGCATCCTGCAACGGCTCGGTTGGTCCATGTATCTACGAGATCGATATACAGTGGAGTATCTACAGGGATGGTGGGATGCAGACAGGAGGGGGGCTGCCAGGCTCGGTAGCGCAGGCCGGCGACGTATTCGCCTTGGCGTCCTGTGTTTTCGAGCGGCAGCGGCAGGCTGTTGCAGCGAAGCTCGTAGCGTTCGGGCTGAAATTGATTGGCCTTGATCTGCAGGCGATCGAGAGAGGAATCGACATAGCGGGCAGTACCTCCGGCGGTGGCTTCTTCGCCGAGGGTGTGCCAAGGCTCTATGGCTTGGCGAAGCTCGACTTCGATTTCCTTGTATCGGAATTTTCCCGACAATGGAAAGCGAAATTCGAAGTGGGCTTCAAACCACTCTGGTTTGATGGGCAGTCCGGCTTGCTGTAGGTCGTGCAGAGCGTCGAGAAAATCGTCCCAGAGGTAGTGGGGGAGCATGAAGCGGTCGTGCAGCTCGGCTCCCCAGCGGACGAGTCGGCGGGGCTTGAAGGGGGCCTTCGCAAGCATGGCGACGAGGCTTCGCACGAGTAGCTGTAGAGCGGCGTTCATGCGGTAGTGGGGCATCATTTCGAAGGCCCGCAGCTCGAGTAGGCCGAGGCGGCCGCTGCTGCGGTCGGGGTTGTAGAGCTTGTCGATGCAGAATTCGGCTCGGTGCGTGTTGCCTGTCAGGTCGGTAAGCAGATGGCGAAACAGGCGGTCAACCAACCAGGGCGGGCAAGACTCCTGCCGCTCGAGTTCCCTGAGGGCGATTTCCAGCTCGTAGAGCGAGTCGTGGCGGGCTTCGTCGATGCGGGGGCTCTGGCTGGTCGGGCCGATGAAGAGACCGGAGAATAGGAAGGAGAGAGCGGGGTGGCGTTGCCAGTAGGCGAGCATGCTGGCCAGCAGCGCGGGGTCCTTGAGGAAAGGGCTCTCGGCGGGCGTGGCCCCACCGAGCACGATGTGACAACCGCCGCCAGAACCGGTATGGCGGCCGTCCTGCATGAGCTTGTCGGGCTTGAGGCGGGCGTGGGCAGCTTCCTGGAAGAGGATTTCGTTGAGTTCGCAGAGTTCCTTCCAGCTTTTCGCGGGATGTATGTTGACTTCAACTACGCCGGGGTCGGGAGTTATGCTGAACTGCTGGACGCGGGGGTCGAAAGGTGGGCGTTCGCCTTCGATGAGGATCTTCATGTCGAGCTTTTCGGCGACGGACTCGATGGCGTTGACTAGTTCCAGGTAGGTCTCGAAGTCGCGTAGGGGTGGCATGAATACGCTGAGCTGTCCATCGCGTGGCTCCACGCACAGGGCGGTACGCACGATCCAGGAGGCGGATTCGCCAGGCTTGGGTTCGCGTTGCTCCTCGGGCAGCTTTTGGCGCTGGATTTGGTTGCCCTCTTCGTAGCTCTCGTAGCGACGGAGATCGCCGCTGGTCATCTGTCGAGCTTCAGGGGGAGCGGCGGGCGTCAAGGGCCGACTGGGTTCGATGGAGAACGGATCGACTTGGAAGGTGAAGGGGGCGTCGCCGGCGTCCACCCAAGGCAGGGATTCGAGCGGCAGGCGCAGGCCGATGGGCGAGTCGCCGGGGATAAGAAAGAGACGCTCGCTGGTCAGCGGCCATTTTCCGGAAACCCACTTGGCTTGCCATTGCTGTCGCTGGAGGGGCAGGGTCCAGCCGCGTGGCTTGTCGAGCCCGCTCTCGAAGACACGAGCGATACGGGCTCGCTCTTCGCGGTCCTGCAGGCGATTGTCGATCGGATCGACGTTGATGGGGAGTTTCTTCTCCTTCCAGAGGTAGTAGCCGACGTCTTCGAAGGCGGGGATGAGACAGTTTGGATCGACTTGCAGAGTCTCGGCGAGGGCTCGACCGAAGCGTTCGGCGTCCTCCGCCTTGTAGTTGCCGGGCTGCGACAGAGTGGCGAGGCGCTCGGGTGATTTCCAGAGGGGTTTGCCATCGGGTCGCCAGTAGCAGGTGAAGGCCCAGCGGGGAAGACTCTCGCCGGGATACCATTTGCCTTGGCCGTAGTGCAGGAGTCCGCCGGGGGCGAGTCGCTTCCATAGCCGGTGCATGAGGTTTTCAGAGAGGATGCGCTTTTCAGCCCCGACGGCTGCTCCGTTCCATTCCGGCGCGTCGGGGTTGTCGAAGGAGATGAAGGTGGGTTCGCCGCCCATGGTGAGGGCGATGCCTTGGTCGCTCAGGGATTGGTCGACGGTTTCGCCAGCTTGGATGATTTCCTGCCAGGTCGATTCCTCGTAGGGCCGGGCGGCTCGTGGCGGATCGGCAAGCCGTTCGACTTTCATGCTGAATTCGAACTCGGTCTCCACATCTTCTAGCGAGCCAGTGATCGGGGCTGCGGAGGTGGGGTTTGGCGAGCAGGCGAGCGGAATGTGGCCTTCGCCCGCCAGTAGTCCTGAGGTGGCGTCGAGTCCGATCCAGCCGGCTCCGGGCAAATAGACCTCTGCCCAGGCGTGCAGGTCGGTGAAGTCCTCCTCTGGGCCGGATGGACCGTCTACTGCCTTTTGATCGGCGGTGAGCTGTATCAGATATCCGGATGCGAAGCGGGCGGCGAGTCCTAGGCGCCGCAGCAGACTGATTAGCAACCAGGCCGAGTCGCGACACGAGCCGGAGCCGTTGGCGAGGGTTTGCTCGGGCGTCTGGATGCCGGGCTCCATGCGGATGAGGTAGCTGATGGCGCTTTGCACCTGAGTGTTGAGATAGACCAGGAAGTCGACGGACTGCCTTGGCTTGCTATCGATGTCGGCGACGAAGGCTTTCCACCTGGGGCCGACGTCGTCGACTGGATCGAGGTAGGGGGCGAGTTCTTCGGCTAGCGCGTCGTCGTACTTGAAGGGAAAGGTTTCGGCGTAGTCCTCCAGAAAGAAGTCGAAGGGATTGAGTGGGACCAACTCGGCGACCAGGTCGATTTCGACCACGAACTCCGGTATCCGCTCTGGAAATACGACGCGGGCGAGGTAGTTGCCTTGAGGGTCCTGCATCCAGTTGACGAAGTGCTCGCTGGGAGCGATCTTCTGGGCGTAGCTCAGGATGGGAGTGCGGCAGTGTGGCGCGGGACGCAGACGTATGGTTTGCGGCGAGAGGCTAGCCGGTCGGGCGTAGCGGTAGCAGGTGCGGTGGTGGAGCGCGACGGTGACAGGCATTGTGGAGAAGGTTTTTAGGCTGTAGGGAGTTAGGCTGTAGGGAGAGGAGGGTGTCTAGAGCTCTGTGTGGCTTTTAGGCCTTCAGCCTAAACTCCTACAGCCTAAACGACCTCGCCCGCTTGCGGGCGCTAGCTCTCCACTAGCTCTGCGGCGGGATCGACGATCTCGGCGAACATGTAGCGGGCGCTGAGTTCCTGGGCGATGTCGGCTAGATCGTCTTCGATGTCCTCGATGAGCTGGTGGGCTTTGTCGTCTGCGAGTTCGCTTGGGGTTGCGTAGTTGAGTCGGGAGATGAGCAAGCCGACGCGTCGTTCTGCTTCGTTTGAGAAATGGGTGAGCGGGCACTTCGAGATGGCGTGCATCGCTTTTTGCAGCCTGTCGATGCAGAAGAGCACGGAGCGGGGAAAGTTGCGCGAGAGCATCAGCAGCTCGCGTACGTGATCTCCGGATACATCGGAAACATAGGTGCGGTGATAGGCTTCGAAGGCGCTGCAGCCCCTGAGCAGAGCGGCCCATTGGGCGGTGTCGAGAGCGTCGTCCTCGACCTGGGAGACCGTTCCCATGAAGCGCTTGGCGTCAAGGATGCGACAGGTCTTGTCGGCTCGTTCGAGCTGGCGACCGCAGATGATGAACTCGTAGCCAAGCTGGTGGGTGAAGGTGGATTCGGTGATACCCTGGAAGAGTATGGAGAACTCCTTGATACGGTGGAAGAAATCGAAGTTGACTTCGCGACAGACGCGTTCGGCGTCAGTATTTTTCAAATACAGGTAGAGTCGGTTGATGACCTCCCACATTTCGGCGGAAATCTGGTCGCGGATCATACGGGCGTTCTCTCGAGCAGAGGCTACGCAGCTGAAGACGGAGCTGGGGTTTTCTCTGGAGAAGGTTAGGAAATGGGTGACCTCTAGGGAGGAGGTCTCGCTGCAGTGGCTTTCGAACAGCTCCTGGTCGCCGAGGGAGGAAAGGATGGGACTCCAGTGGCGGTAACTGATGTCCTCGCTGGAGTGCTCGGATTCTAGCAGTGTTTGCAGGGTGACGTCCACGAGGCGTACGGTGTTTTCGGCCCGTTCTATATAGCGGCTCATCCAGAAAAGGGAATCGGCAACGCGGCAAAGCATTTTTTTAGGTGTAGGTTTTTAGGCTGAAGGCTGAAGGCTGAAGGCTGAGGGCTGAGGGGCTGGAGGCGGAGCGGCGATCGGTATTTGCATCCTTCAGCCTAACTAATCATAGAGGACCCAAGTGTCTTTGCTACCGCCGCCTTGGGAAGAGTTTACCACGAGGGAGCCTTTGCGGAGGGCGACTCGGGTGAGGCCGCCTGGAATGATATGCGTTTGCTTGCCCGAGATGATATAGGGGCGCAAATCGATGTGGCGTCCGTCGAAGGCGCCGTCGGCGTAGGTGGGGTGGCGGGATAGGGATATGGGCGTTTGGGCGATGAAGCCGCGAGGATCGGCTTTGACCTTTTCGCGGAACTCGGCGATTTCGGCCTTGCTGGCGACCGGTCCGATGATCATCCCATAGCCGCCCGCTTCGTTGGCCGCTTTGACCACGAGGTTTTCCATGTTTTCCAGGACGTACTTCAAATCGTCCGGACGGTATGGCAGCCAGCTTTGCACGTTGGGCAGAATGGGATCCTGATCCAGGTAGTACTTTATCATGTCCGGCACGAAGCAGTAGGCGACCTTGTCGTCAGCCACGCCGGTCCCCAAGGCGTTGGCCAGGCCGAGATTGCCCTTGCGGTAGGCTCGTACGAGGCCGGGCACGCCGAGTACGGAATCCTTGCGGAAGACTTCGGGATCGATGAAGTCGTCGTCGATTCTTCGATACAGCACGTCCACTCGCTTGAGGCCTTCGGTGGTGCGCATGTAGACGCGGTCGTCGTTTTCGACGACAAGGTCGCGCCCCTCCACGATTTCGACACCCATCTGGCGGGCGAGAAAGCAGTGCTCGAAATAAGCGCTGTTGTAGACGCCAGGCGTGAGCACGGCTACGGTGGGCTCGTCAACGCCTTCGGGAGCGGTGTGCCGAAGGGCTGCCAGAAGGTGGCTCGGGTAGTCGGTCACGGGACGGACACCGGCGTTGGGAAAGAAACGCGGAAAGGCGCGCTTCATGGCTTGGCGGTTTTCCAGCATGTAGGAAACTCCGGAAGGGCAACGCCCATTGTCTTCGAGGACGAGGTAGGCTCCCTGGTCGTCGCGGATGAGATCGGTGCCGCAGATATGTATATAGATATCCTTGGGCACGTCGAGTCCGGCTATTTCCGGGCGATAGTGCTTGGCTGACGCCAGTATTTCCTCCGGAAAGACTTTATCCTTCACGATTTTGCGGTCGTGATAGATATCGTGGAGGAAGAGATTGAGGGTTTCCAGGCGCTGCTTGAGTCCGGTTGAAAGGTGGTCCCATTCGGACTTGGGAATGACTCTCGGCATTAGGTCGAACGGGAAAATCCGCTCTGTGCTCTGAGCTTCGCCATAGACGGTGAAGGTGATGCCCTGCTGGAGAAAAGCCAGATCGATGGCCTCGCGTTTCTGCTGGAACTCTTCGGGAGAAAGCTCCGCGAATTTCGAGATCAGGCTTTGATAGTGAGGTCGAGGCGTTCCGTCGGATTCGAATGCTTCGTCGAAGAACGTTCCTTGGTCGTAGGCGATGTCCATGCAGGGTTTAAATAGCGTGGTAGAGAAAACGCTATTCCTCAAGCAGGAACCAAGCCAGTCGTTTCCTTCAAACGGCCCACGCCTCAGACTTCCGACCCTGAGACGGCTTTTTGTAGCGCGGAGCTTCAGCCCGCGTCCGTTATGTTTCTCATCCTCATCCTCTTCTTCATCCTCATCTTTATCCTGGGATGAGGATGAAGATGAGGAGGGGGATGACGAGGGCGAATCGCGGACGCGGGCTAAAGCTTCGCGCTACGTTTTATGCATGACGCCACGCTAGCTATACTTGGGATCCAACTCCAGGCCGAAGAACTCTCTCGCGTTCTTGAAGCAGATCTCTTCCACCATGGCGCCGTTGAGCGGCATGTCGGCGGGCAGGAGTCCGCGCTCGATGTCGCTGCCGAGCAGATCGCAGAGGACGCGACGGAAGTACTCGTGGCGGGGGAATGAGAGGAAACTGCGCGAGTCGGTGAGCATGCCGACGAAGCGGCGGAGCAGGCCGAGTTGGGAAAGGGCGTTCATCTGCCAGCGCATGGCCTCGTCTTGGTCGAGGAACCACCAACCGCTGCCGAACTGCATCTTGCCGGCCACGGAACCGTCCTGGAAGTTGCCGATCATAGTGGCGAAGACGTAGTTGTCCGCTGGATTCAGATTGTAGAGCACTGTTTTTGGCAGTTCGTTCGTAGAGTCGAGCGCGTCGAGGTAGGCGGAAAGGGCGCTGGCCTGGTTGTCGTCGGCGATGGAGTCGAAGCCTGTATCAGGTCCTAGGTTACGCAGCATGCGGGAGCTGTTATTGCGCAGGGCTCCGAGATGCATTTGCTTGGTCCAGTTGCGTTTCGCGTCCCAACGCCCGAATTCAAGCATGAGGTAGCTGCAGTATTTCGCTTTGTCCTCTGGAGTGAACTCCTTTCCATTCCAAACGGCGTCGAAGACCTGCTTGGCTTCTTCGAAGGTTGTCGGGGAACCCCAAGCGCTTTGCAGACCGTGGTCGGAGAGGCGTCCGCCTATGGCGTGGAAGTCCTCATGACGTTTTTCCAGCGCAGCGAGTAGATCCTCGAAGCTGTGTATCGAAACGCCCGATACGCTCTCCAGTTTCTCGCACCAGGCGCGGAAGGCGGCTGCATCGTCGATGGCGAGGGCTTTGTCCGGACGGAAAGTCGGATAGACCTTGGTCTTGATGCCGCTGGCTTTTATCTTCTCGTGTATGTCGAGCGGGTCGGCGGGATCGTCGGTCGTGCAGACGGCGGCGATCTGGAATTTCTCCAGGATCTTCTGTACGCCGAGTTCGGGCAATCGCTGGTTGCAATGCTCCCAGATGCGATCGGCATTGGCCGGTTCGATCGTGCAGTCCAAGTCGAAGTAGCGCGCGAGCTCGAGATGAGACCAATGGTAGAGGGGGTTGCGCAGCGTGTAGGGTACGGTGGCGACCCAAGCGTCGAATTTCTCGCGCGGCGAGGCGTCGCCGGTGCAAAGCCGCTCGCTCACGCCATTGGAGCGCAGGGCTCGCCACTTGTAGTGATCCCCGCCGAGCCACATTTCGGCGATGTCGGAAAACTGGTAGTCGTCGGCGATCTGCTGTGGTGGCAGATGGCAGTGGTAGTCGATGATCGGCTGGTCCTTGGCGTGGCCGTGGTAGAGTTCCTTGGCTGCATCGGACTGCAGCATGAAGTCGTCGTGTATCAGAGGTTTCATGACAGGGTAGGAGCGATATCGTCGAGCATCGCCTCGTAGCTTGGGTAGTTGTTGAGGGTTTCACGAGTGGCGGCGGCGCGTTCGGCGGAGACCAGTCCAGTGTTTTCGCATAGGAAGATCAGGTATTCGGATACGCGGCGAGCGTAGAGCAGTCGGGCTTCCGAGCTGATGGAGTAGAAGCGGGCTCGCTGTTTGTAGCCGTCGGGGCCATGATCGCCGAGCGCAGTTTTGGTGGCCTGGCCTCTGGCTGCGAGCACGTAGAGAAAGTTGTACTCGAAAAACAGCATATGGTCGGGCGAAGGCGTCAGCGTATCGAGATGCTGGCGGCAGGTTTCCTGACTAGCGAATAGCTGCGCTTCGTCCGTGCCAGGAGCGACGCTGGCTTTGATGAAGCTGCGGGCGGCGGCGCGTTCGACTTCATCGGGGGCGAAAGCTCCTTCTGCGGCGAGAGTTTTGGTGAAAGCGTACCAGTCTTGCCAGAGTTGAGCGTCTTGAGGGTCGCGAGAACGGGAGAGGGCGACGCCCATTTCGTAGGTGTAGCGTCCGCTGGTCTTGATCTCGAGGCGAGAGCCGGTGACTTCGCCCATCACTTGGTAATTCTCGGCGGACTTGCCTGAGCCGGAATGGAAGCCGATGGAAACGCCGAATTTGCTGCAAATATCCCATTGCGCGGTAGCGAGTTGGCGCAGACGGTCGTTGTCGGGATAGGGCTCGTTCTTCTGGAAACCGAAGGCGGGGGCGAGGAAGCTGATCTGCATGTCCATCGCCTCGCAGAAGGCAAGCATAGCGGCGGTGGTTTCGGCGGTGGTCAGCCCGGGCAGCTCGTCGATGGAGAGCTCGCGCAGGTAGGCTTGACCTTTGGCGGCGGTGAAGCTGCTGCGGCGCAGGGCGGCGTACTTTTCGTCGCGTCGCTTCATCTTCTGCATCGCAGGCCAGACTTGGCAGATCAAGGTGGCAAAAGCGTCCTCGTCGAGTGTGCAGCCGGTATCCGCAACGCGCTTACGCACGGTTTCGATCAGGGCGCTGGGCACTTCTCTCTCTAGATAGGCCGCGCGATCTTCGGCCGAATCGGGGACCTGCGTTTGGGCTAGCTCGGGAGAAAGGTCGAAAGTGATGTAGCTGGCGAATAGGCAGCCCTGCACGAGCTGGTCTTCGCGGGCGTCGAACTTGCCGCCGATCGGCTGGTGGTCGGCGTTGAAGCTCCAGGGAATGCGGCGAGCGTGAAAGCCGGTCTTGAGTTTGGAGAGGATGGAGCCGTGGCTCATGCCTTCGACGCTTTGGCCTTGGTGACCTTCCGGCACGTCGGCTCCGATGAAGGGAAAGGGCACACTGTCGAGCGCGCCTTCGAGCATGGCGTCGACGTCGTAGACGAGTTCGCGCGGGATGCTGTTCTGATTTGCCGTCATGCTGACGTCGAGGTGAGCCATGGCCCACTCGACGGCTGGCCAATGCAGCGTGGTGAAACGGGCTCCGACTCCGATGGACTGAGTGCCGAGCTTGCCTGCGGCGTTTGGAAAGACGGTGGATTCCGGGTCGGCATCCTGTATCCGGTTTTTAGCGACGATGAGATTCTCGTAGCTGGCTGGGAAGACGAAATCTCCGCTGGCGACTTCGACGCCGTCTCGCATGAAGTCGGCGGTTGCTTTCTCGCCTTGCAAGCGCCAGGCGTGGTCGCCGGTTTCGTCTTCGACGAGAGTCAGGGCGCCTTGCGGCAGATCGATGCGGCTCTTGCCGTGTTCCTGGTAGCTTCCGTTGCGGATGTTCTGCTGGCAGCGGCTCCAGTCCAGGCAGTAGTCAGGACTGACGCAGGGGTTGCTTTTGAGGTCGAAGCCGTTGGCGAGCAGGAATTCGTTGATTGCGGTCATTTATTGGGTGGGGGACTAGATGCTGACCGCGTTGAAGCCGCCGTCGACGATGAACTCGGTGCCGGTGATGAAGCCGCCGGCTTGGCGGCTGGCGAGCAGAAGGGTGGCTCCGGCGAGCTCTTGGGCTTCGCCAAAACGATTCATGGGCGTGTGCCCGAGAATGGTGGATACGCGGTCGGGCGTGAGGACCTTGCGGTTCTGCTCGGCGGGGAAGAAGCCTGGTACGAGCGTGTTGACGCGGATCTTCGACTCGCCCCATTCGCGGGCGAGATTGCGGGTGAGGTTGTGTACGGCGGCCTTAGAGGCGCTGTAGGTGAAGACGCGGGAAAGGGGGTTGAGCCCGGAGATGGAGCCTAGGTTGATGATAGAGCCTCCGTTTTCCTGCTTGAGCATGTGGGCGCCGAATACTTGGCAGGCGAGCAGGACGCCTTTGAGGTTCACGCTGAGAATACGGTCGATCTCGTCTTCGGGGATCTCGAGAAAGGGAGTGGGCGAGTTGACGCCGGCGCCGTTGATCAGGATGTCGATGGTGGGCCGCTTTTCGCAAACGCGTTGGAGCAGAGACTCGAGTTCGGCCTTGGAGGAGACCTCGGCGGCTTCGAAAGCGGCTTGGCCGTCGTCGGCCTCGATGCGGGAGATGCGGGCTGCGGCCTTGTCGGGGTTGCGTCCGACGAGCACGACGTAGGCTCCGGCTCCGGCCAGGGCCTCGGCCATGGCTCCGCAGAGTTCGCCGGTGCCGCCGATGACGACGGCGGTTTGGCCGCTTAGATCGAAGAGATTGGATGTATTCATAATTTTGGGATAAGCAGATGGTTTGCCCACAGATCACACAGATGTTCACAGATAGGAAAAAGCATCTGTGTCAATCTGCACGATCCGTGGGCAAAATTGTTGTTCTATCTATCGGACGACGCGGGCTCCGCCGCCGCCCATGACCTTTTCGACTTCGGCGCGGGTGACCATGGAGGTGTCGCCGGGAGTGGTCATGGCGAGGGCTCCGTGGGTGGCTCCGTAGTCGACGGCCTTTTTCGGGTCGTTGGTCTCCATGAAGCCGAAGGCGAGCCCGGAAGCGAAGCTGTCGCCTCCGCCGACGCGGTCCAGGATCTCGAGGCCTGGGAATTCGACGGAACTGTGGAAGGCTCCATCGTGCCAGCAGACTGCGGACCAGTCGTTTACGGTGGCGGTCTTGACGCCGCGCAGAGTGGTGGCAACGACCTTGAAGTTCGGATACGCCTCGACTGCCTTGGCGATCATGTCTTTGAACGACTGCAGGTCGATGTTGGAGAGGTTTTCGTCGACGCCTTCGACCTCGAAGCCGAGAGATGCGGTGAAGTCCTCCTCGTTGCCGATCATCACGTCGATGTGCTTGGCGATCTCCCGGTTGACTTCCTGAGCCTTGGCGAGGCCGCCGATGGATTTCCAGAGAGAGGGTCTGTAGTTGAGATCGTAGGACACGATCGTGCCGTGTTTGCGGGCCACGGTGACTGCTTCGATGACCGCCTGAGCGGCGGTTTCGGAAAGGGCCGCGAATATGCCGCCCGTGTGGAACCAACGTACGCCGCGTCGACCGAAGATGTCTTCCCAATCGAAGTCGCCTGGCTTGATCTGCGAAGCGGCGGTATTGCCGCGGTCGGGTACGCCAACCGCGCCACGGACACCGAAGCCGCGTTCGGTGAAGTTGAGTCCAACACGAGTGGAGCGACCGATGCCGTCGTAGGACTTCCATTTTATCAGCTCCGTGGATACGCCGCCTTGCATTATGAAGTCCTCTACGAGATGGCCGATTTCGTTGTCGGGAAAGGCGGTCGCTACCGCGGTGCGCAGGCCGAAGCATTTGCGCAGGCCGCGGGCTACGTTGTATTCGCCGCCACCTTCCCAGGCGGTAAAGGAGCGGGCAGTGCGCACGCGACCTTCGCCGGGGTCGAGGCGGAGCATGACTTCTCCGAAGGAGAGGCAGTCGAATTCACATTCTTGGGCGGATCTGATGGTGAGGCTCATTGTGGTTCTTAGGCTGAAGGCTGAGAGCTGAAGGTGTTTAGGATTCTAGTTTGAGGGATGAAAGGTCCCAGGTTGGCTGGCCGCATTCGGTGGCGAGTTCGTTGAAGCCTTCGATTTCGGCGGCGGAGAAGAGCAGGCCGCCGGCAGCCTTGGTTCGCTTGGCTGCGGCTGCTTCGATCTGGCCGGGGAGAATGCACTTTTCGTTGCCGTGACCGAGGATGTCGTCAAGCACGGCTTTGATGTTGCCTTGCTGGTTGCGGCCCTTGACGAAAGCGCCGCTTGAGATGGCTTCGGGGTGGATGACTTGGAAGAAGAAGTTGGGGGTCTGCTTCTCCTCGGCCACGTAGTCGCGGCAGCGCAGGGTGGGCAGCGAACCGCCGGTGAAGGCGGCGACGATCTCGTTGATCAGGCTGAGCCCGTAGCCCTTGTGGGCGCCGAAGGGGACGAGGGCCTTGACCTTCTTCGGGTCGGTTGTGATGTCGCCGTTTTCGTCTACCGCCGCGTTTGGGGGGAGTTCCTGGCCTTCGCGGGCTAGCTGCTGGACGCGGCCCATGGCGACCACGGAGGTGGCCCAGTCGATGACGATGGGGTAGCCGAGCTGCTCGGTGGTGGGAAAGCCCCAGGAGTGAGGATTGGTGCCAAGGGTGGGCGCCTTGCCCATGAAAGGAACGACCTCAGCCAGGGCGGCAGTGCAGTTGGTGTAGGCGAGGTAGCCTTTTTGGGCTGCTTCCATGACGTAGCCTCCGCCCCAGAGATAGTGGAAGGCTTGGTCGACTGCTACGATGCCGACTCCATATGTATCGGCCATTTCGGTACAGGCTTGCATGGCTTCGGTAGCTACGGCCTGGCCGAGCTTCTTGTTGGCATTCCAGGTCTGCGCCGCGGCGAAACGGCTCGAGACCTTCTCGATCTTCGCTCCTGGCACGCAGCCGCTGGAACCGGAACCGAAGAGGTGATCGAGGTGTAGGGCCTTGAGCGCGTTGTGGGTGCGAATGCCGTGCGTGGAGGCGTGAGCGGCGAACTCGGCGGCAGCCTTGGCCTCGGCCTCATCGTAACCACGGTGTTGATACGCTGCTTTGACCAGCCGGTTGTGCTGATCGACGGGAACGACGTAGAAGGTTTCTGACATTTTGGAGTTAAGAACGAAGAGTTAAGAGTGAAAAGTTGGGAGAAGGCTTATCTGCGTGGGCTAGAATTTGTTGGCTTGGGCTAGGGGGGCTTCGCCGTTCAGGAAGCGGATGAGGTTGTCGCAGGCCATGCCGGCCTGGCGTTGCACGCTCTCGTAAGTGCGCGAGCCGATGTGGGAGGTGATGATGGCGTTTGGCGCGGAGAGCAGGGGGTGGTCGGCTGGCGGGGGCTCGATATCGAGCACGTCGGCCGCGTAGCCGCCGAGTTGGCCGGATTCGAGGGCTTCCTTAGCGGCCTGCACTTCCACGATCTCGCCTCGGGAGCAGTTGATGATGATGACGCCTTTTTTCATGCGGGCGATGCTTTCGGCGTTTATCATGCCGTTCGTCTCCGGAGTGAGATTGGTATGGATGGAAACGATGTCCGAGCTGGTGCAGAGCTCTTCGATGGAGGCGGCGCGTTCGACGCCGTGCTCGCTGGCGAAGGCTTCGTCCCAATAGAGGTCATAGGCTTGTATGGTCAGGCCGAAGGCTTTGGCCCGGATGGCGACTTCCTTGCCGATACGGCCCAGGCCGATGATTCCGAGCTTGGAGCCCATGATCTCGTGGCCGGTGATGCGGGTCCACTTGCCGGCCCGAGTGTCGGTGCAGATGTCGATCAGTCGACGCTGGAGAGCAAGGAGGAGGCAAAGCACGTGCTCGGCGACCGTGGTGTGATTGACGCCGGGCGTGAAGAGTACGGGAAGTTTCTTGGAGGTCGCGTAGTCGACGTCGATCTTGTCGAGTCCGATGCCGTACTTGCTGATCACCTTGAGGCGAGGCAGGGCCTTGTCGATGACGGCGGCGGTAATGGCGTCGTCTCCGCAGATCATGCCGTCGATGTCGCCGACAAGCTCGAGCATGCGCTCCTCGGTAAGTGGTCCGCGGTCCGAGATGATTTCGATGCCGGCGTCCTTGAGCTTCTGGTGGTGTGGGCCAGGGGTGTCTTGAAATGAAGTGGTCGTTAAGAGAATGCGTTGGGCAGTCATAGGAGAAAGAGATTAGCGTGTGAGTGGTCGCTGATCGAGGGCGAATTCCGTATTTAAGTTCGCTTATTGCGAAACTTGGACCTTTCTTGTCCCAACCTTGAAAGGCGAAGCAAGACTCCCTTTCTTTCCTGCGCAAACAAAACTTCAACGTTGAAGTTTTGTTTGCGCAGGAATTGGGACGCGTACCTCGGATGCGATGCTTTGCGGGCGCGTTTTGGGTGGGTTTTTGGCTGCTTATTCACAGTTCTGTGGCGGCGTGTTTTTTTGCCGGTTTTCGAGCCGGAATTTGGGTCGCGAACAACTTGGGGGAAATGGGTGTTCGGAGTTTGCTGCGGCTTGTCCGGGAGATGTCGCTTCGCAGGGAGAAGGGCTTGGCGAGCGTAAATTCACTGTAAACGAGGTCCTGTGAATAACTTGTGGATATCGAAAATGGGCGTGAAAGACAGTTTTGTGTTGAAAAGTGGGGAGAAATGGGGATTTTTGGGGAAGCTATTCACAGCTTTTCCGGAAACAGTTTTCAATGAGCGCGCTCGGCAGGCCAATTTTCGTAGGCAAACACCTGCGAAATCTAGATTCGAAGAATCGTCTTACGATTCCTTCGAAGTGGCGCTTCGACGGCGACACCGACGACGTGTATCTCGCCTTGCCGGATCCCAGTGGAGCGATCCTGGTACTGCCGCCGGCGCAGGTGGAAAAGCTCTATGCGGACATCGCCGAGCAGAAGCTAGGCAATGGAATCGCCCAGGGCTTCATGGACAAGATGTTCTCCCAGGCTCACTCCTTCGGCTGCGACAAGCAGGGCCGTTTGAGTTTCACCGACGAGCTGCTCGAGCACGCTGGCCTGAGCAAGGAGGCAGTCATTGTCGGCCGCATGACGAATTTCCGCGTCTGGTCTCCAGAGGGCTGGGCCAGCATGGACCCGAAGACGAACAAAGACGACCTCGGCGAACTGATGAGGCAAGCCAACCTGTAGTAGCGGTTTCGCTGTATGTAATTATGAAGCAAGACGAAAGATCGACCATCCTCTCCTCCATAATGGACGCAGTGGGCTTCGGTTCCCCCAAGCGTATTGCCCCGAGCGGGGTGCGCTATCTCGGCATGGGTGGCGCTTTTGGCAAGGCTAGGATCCGCCACTGCTCGACCTGGGATTTCGGCTACAAGCTTCCACGTCCGGCCTCTCGCAACCAATTCAGTGATATCGACAATCGATAGTCTAGTCGGCGCCGCTCCTGCCATGGAAGGACACGTGCCAGTACTCGCCAGCGAAACGCTGGAGCATCTCGCTCCACGCGACGGAGGCCTGTATCTGGACTGCACCTACGGCGGGGGAGGACATGCCGAGCTGATCCTCGAGGCGGCCGACTGCACTGTGGTCGGACTCGACCAGGACCCGCAGGCGGTGCTCCGCGCTGCGCGGACCGAAGATCGCTTCGGCGATCGCTTCATCTTCCACAGAACCAATTTCGAAAACCTCGGCCAGCTGGATGAAGGGCCATTCGACGGAATCCTGTTCGATTTCGGCGTTTCCTCCTTCCAGCTTGACGAGTTGGATCGGGGCTTCTCTTTCCGCGGGGAAGCGCCGCTCGACATGAGAATGAATCCCGAATCGGGAATGTCCGCTGCAGACTGGCTTGCCACGGCTAGCCGTCAGGAGCTGACCCGAGCGATTCGAGACTACGCGGAAGAAAAGAACTGGCGCAGGCTCGTCGATGCGATACTCGCGGCTCGCGGCCGGAACGAACTAAACACCACCACGCAACTCGCCAATCTCATTCTATCCTGCACTCCGGCGAGAGTTCGTTTCACCTCGAAGCTGCATCCGGCTACCAAGGTCTTCCAAGGGATCCGGATCGCTATCAACGACGAGCTCGGCGTCATCGAACGTGGGCTTCCCGCTGCGTTCGCCAAGCTGAAGATCGGCGGGGCGCTCTGCGCGATCAGCTTCCATTCGCTGGAAGATCGGATCGTGAAGAACCTCTTTCGCCGTTGGGCCGGTCGGCCCGACGGAGTGGGGGACAGCCGACCGCAAGACATGCGCGAAACGCTGGCCGAGCTGGTCAGTCGCAAGCCGATCAAGGCAGGCGAAAGCGAAGTCGCCCAGAACCCGCGAAGCCGCTCCGCGACGCTTCGCGCGGTACGTAAGCTGAAATAACCAAAAAATGAATACATTAGCCAATAGGAGATGCAGGAAAATGAGAGATACCACCACTTTGCAGTCTGTGCTTAACCGCCAGCTCGTAACCCTAAGCCTCGGCCGTCCGCTCCAGTCCGGAGCGTTTGACTGTCGCCAAGAGGGTCCCATCGGAACCACAACGCCCATCTTGTCTTTCAAACCATTCGAACGCGTCTATCGGATCCCTACGCGAACGAGGGATCTGACGTTGCAAGCCTCATGAGTCGCCGAAAAACAGCCAAATCCGCAATCCGCTCTTCCTCGCTTCTCAACCGAGTTATCGCGCTGACCTTCGCCCTGATCGTCTTCGTGGGCTGCTTTGGCGCGGCCACCGTCTACATGCGCCACCAGAGCGCGGAAGCCGCCAATCAGATCAAGCGCCTCGAATATCGCATCGCCCAGGAGAAGCGCCAACTGGCGGAGCAGGGCGCCGAGATCACCCGTCTGACCACGCGGGACGCCTTGAAACAGGCTAACGTTCTCTACGCTCTCGGCCTGGAGATGCCCCAGAAGAGCCAGATTGTTCGCGTCATTGAAGACCCGACCCGTCGCCTCTACGAGAAGAACGAGCAAGGTCTTGTAACCGTATCCAGATTTTAATGCATAAAGGTGTTCTACCAAAACCTGCTGATAGATAGTGCAGAGCTCTTTCTTGACGCCTGAAACGTAGCGCGGAGCTTTAGCCCGCGTCCGCCATGCAGGATCCATTCTCTGCGGTCGCGGGCTGAAGCTCCGCGCTACGCTCGAAACCTTCAAACTCAATGGCCAGTCGCCCAGGAACGAACTTCAGATTTTGGATACTCGCTCTCGTCTTCATTTTCGGATACGGAGCGATCGGGTACCGCTTGGTCGAATTGCATGCCTTCAAGAGTCCGGAGCTAGTCAGCGAGCTGGAGGGCAGTCGTTATCGAGTCATAACGGAGTATCCGCGTCGTGGTGACATTTCCGACGTGAACGGAGAGTTGCTTGCCACCAGTAAGACTTTTCTCGAAGTCGGCGTCGACCGCTTCGAGATCCGAGGAGACGAGCTCTCCTCGCTTCCCGCGATCGCCCGACAACTCGGGCTTCCGCTGGCCGAAGTGCACGCCGCCTTCGGCGTGAGGAACGGTCGCCTGCCAAAGAATCCTCGGCAGCTCTCTCCTCGCTGGCGTCCGCTCAAGCGGCAGGTCGATGCCCGCGATTTCGCCCCGCTCAAGGAGTTGGGCCTTCGTTGTCTTACGCGGACCGAAAGCTACCAGCGCGTGTATCCGAAAAACGAACTCGCCGCTCATATCATCGGCTTTGTGCGTAAGGATGGAAGGGCTGCGATGGGCATCGAGCGGGAATTCGATTTCTATCTCTCTGGCGAGAAGGGCTGGAAGGAAAGCGAGTATGGCGGGCGCAATGGAGAGATGGCTCAGTTTCGCCGGCGCCGCGTCGCCTCCACGGACGGTCTGAACGTGGTCCTGACTATCGACTCCCACGTGCAGCACGTCGTTGAGCGGGAGTTGGGAGAGATCGTTCGCAAGTTCCGTCCGGAGTCCGCCACTATTATCGTCTCGGACCCCTACGCGGGCGACATTCTCGCTCTGGGGAACTACCCGAGCTTCGATCCCAACGCTTATTCGGAAGCCAGCGAAGAGGCCCGCAAGAACCGGGCTCTGACCGACATCCTCGAGCCTGGATCGACCTTCAAGATCGTCGCTGCTACCGCCGCCTTGGAAGAAGGCGTGGTGACGGTGAATACGGAGATCGACTGCGCCGAGCCGATCGTGGTCATGCCGGATGGATACAGGTTGCGGCTTCCGAGGGACGATCACGAAATGGGTTTGCTCTCCGTTGCGGAGGTCGTGTCGAGGTCTTCCAATCGCGGCGCGGCTCATCTCGGGCTGATGCTTGGCGAGCAGAAGTTTCACGATTGGACGACTAGGTATGGATTTGGCGAATACAGTGGCCTAGATCTTGGCCCGGAGTCCAAAGGCATCCTCAATCCCGTGCGGTCTTGGGATCGCCTCACGCTCTCTCGCATGACTATGGGACATTCCATTGCGGCTACTCCGATGCAGATTCACATGGCGACGGCGACTCTGGCCAACGGCGGCATCCTGATGCGTCCGCGTCTCGTGTCGGGGATCTCCAACTACGATGGAAACGAAGTCTTGCGTCTCGGCCCGGTGCCTAAGCGCAAGGTCTTCTCTCGCAGCACAGCCTCGATCGTCACTCGACTTCTGGAAGACGCGGCCTCGGAGCGCGGAACTGCGCGTCGAGCTGCGATCGATGGCTATCGCGTAGCCGGCAAGACCGGCACGACGCAGAAGATCGTCGATGGCGAGTATTCGACGAGTCGGCATGTCGGCTCCTTCACGGGGTTCTTCCCGGCTGACAAGCCGGAGGTGGTCATCACCGTCATCGTTGACGGGGCGGAAGTGCCAGGGGTGGCATACGGCGGCTTGGTAGCGGCTCCGTCGTTTCGCAACATCGCTCTCGAGCTCATTCCGCACTACGCGATAGCGCCTGCTCCTTCCGGTCGGGGCTTGGCTTTTCTGGACGGAAACTAGGATGGGCGCATGGGTTTTCTTCTTTCCAAACCGCAAGCCGTAGCGCGGTGTAGGGTCGGCGCTTGCGCCGCACCGCATTGCCCTGGTTCAATCTGTGTTTTCTTGCACTGCGGCGTGGCACGAGCGCCAGCCCTACATATCTTTGCATCTGTGTATCCTTCGTCCATAGGAAATTGATCGTGGGATGTTCCTGCCCTCCAGTTAAGCGCTCCATGCCGAGCAAACCGAAAAAACTTAGCGAGCTCCTCGAGCCCGCCGATGCGAAGTCGCTCAAGGGTCAGCCTGATCCGGCGGTCGCCCGCCTGGCTATCGACAGCCGCCGCGTAACGCCTGGCACGCTTTTCTTCGCTCTGCCCGGCCTGAAGATCGATGGAAATTCTTTTGTGGACGAAGCCATTGCTCGCGGGGCGGTAGGGATTGTATCCAGCCAACCAAGACGTTTCCGCAGCGCCAAAGTGGCCCACGTGACGGTAGCGGATCCGCGTCGAGCTTTGGCTCATGTGGCCCGGGCGTTTTCCGGTTTTCCTGACGAGGCTCTCAGTCTGGTCGGCATTACGGGCACGAATGGCAAGACTACCGTGACCTACCTGGCTCGCCAGATTTTGGCCGACCAGGGTCGGCAGTTCGGCTGTATCGGCACGGTCGGCTACGATCTTGTGAAGCGGGTCGTGCCCGCATTTCGCACCACGCCGGAAGCTCACGACCTGTGGGACTTGCTTCGCCAGATGAAGGAGTTCGGCTGCGTTGGCGCTTTGATGGAGGCGAGTTCGCACGGCATCGACCAGCAGCGAGTGGCGGGCCTGGGATTCGAGGTTGCGGTCTTTCTGAATCTCACCCGCGATCATCTGGACTACCATGGCGACATGGAGTCGTACTACCAAGTGAAGCGCCGTCTTTTCCTTGGCGAACTTGGATCGGTTCCGAGGGTCGCCATCGTAAATGTGGACGATCCCTATGGTCGTCGTCTTGTATCCGAATTGCCTGACGGGATGCAGGCGATTCGTTTCGGCACGGCGCCCGAGGCGGATCTGCGGGCTAGGGAGGTCGAGCTTGGCGCGGATGGATCGACCTTCGTCCTCGATTGGCAGGAGCAGAGCTTCGCCGTGAAGTCTACGTTGGTCGGGGAATATAACGTCAGCAACGCCCTGGCCGCTTTGGCTGTCGGGCAGAGTCTTGGGCTGGAGATGGAGGCTTGCGTGAAAAGCTTGGGCGCCTTTTCCGGAGTCCCGGGTCGTATGCAGAAAGTGGATGCAGGCCAGAGCTATTCCGTGCTGGTGGACTACGCTCACACTGAGGACGCTCTGCAAAACGCGCTCACCATGCTGCGAGAGGTTACGCCTGGCCGCTTGAAGGTGGTGTTCGGCTGCGGCGGGAACCGCGATCGCGGCAAGAGGCCCGTTATGACGCGGGTGGCGAACGAGTTGGCGGACGAGGCTTGGGCGACGTCGGACAACCCGCGCAACGAGAGCATCGATGACATTTTCCAGGACATGAGGGAGGGGGTAGTGGACGAGGCGAAGATCCACTTCGTCCCTGATCGTCGCCGAGCTATCGAGCTGGCTCTGAGCGGCTGTGTGAGCGGCGACTGTTTGCTCATCGCTGGCAAGGGGCACGAGTCTTTTCAGGAGTACGGCGAAACGGTGGTGCCTTTCGACGACCGAAAGGTTGCGGTCGAACTCATCGAGAACATCAGGATGGGAGGACGAGAGTGATGAGGGGGAGCGAAGGCTTTCCCTGGATCAGCGTCGTAGCGCGGAGCTTCAGCCCGCGACCGCAGAGAATGGATCCTGCATTGCCCTTCGACAAGCTCAGGGCCGTTGGGCGGACGCGGGCTGAAGCTCCGCGCTACGTTTGGCGGCTTGGGACAGGAGGTTGTGGCTAGGTGGATACGCTTGATCCAGAGGCTTTGGCTGCCTGGTCGGGGGGGCGATGGCTCGGAGACCGGCCTACCGGCGTTCGGGGGCTGAGCAACGATACGCGTTCGTTGTCGCCGGGCGAGTTTTTTGCCGCCTTGAAGACGCCGCGTCGCGATGGTCATGACTTTCTCGATACAGCATTGGAGCGAGGGGCTAGCGGGGCTTTGGTGGAGCGTGGTCGAGGAGACCTGCCGTTGCCTCAGCTGGAGGTCGAGGACACTGGCGAAGCGATTCTGCGCATGGCGAGAGAGTTTCGGCAGAGTTGGAATGCCCCGGTGGTGGGCATCACCGGCAGCTGTGGAAAGACGACCTGCAAGGAGTTGCTCCGGCTGATGCTTGGCAGCGAGAGGACGCTGAGTACGCAGGGAAACTTGAACAACCTGATTGGAGTGCCGATGAGCGTCTTGCGTCCCGAGGCGACGGAAGCTCGCTACGCTGTGCTGGAAGCGGGAATCAGCGAACCGGGAGAGATGGCTCGCTTGGCGGAGGTCATCGATCCGGATTGGGTCGTGGTCACGGCTATCGGTCCGGCTCACTTGCGAGATCTGGGTTCGGTGGCGAATGTCGCTATGGAGAAAGGTCGCCTGGCTGGGGGAAAGCGGGTGAAGACGGTTCTTGCGGGAGAGAGTTGCGAGCCGTTTGCCGGTTATCTTGGTGGGACGAAGGTATGTTTGGTTCGGCCTGATCCGCATTTGGACGAGGAGTGGAGCTACCGCTTCAGCAGCGTCGAGGGTGCCACGCGCTTGCAGCAGCGCGTGTTTGGCGAAGTAGTGGATTTCGAATACGCCGGTCTCGGCAAGGGTTTGGCGTCGAATGTCGCCTTGGCCGTTGCCGCGGCCAAGTCCATGTGCGTCTCCACGGAGGGGGTCCGCGAGGGCTTGGCTCAGTGGCGGAGTCCCGATCTGCGTGGGCAATGGGTGGAGAGAGAGGGCAGCCGCATTTTGCTGGATTGCTACAATGCGAATCCGATGTCGATGCAGGACGCCTTGGCGACTTTCGTGGACAACACTCCGGATTCGGAACCGCGTCTCTTCGTGGTCGGCTGCATGGAGGAGCTTGGAGGATTGTCCGTCCGCTACCATGAGAAGCTGGGCGAGGAGTTGCCATTTCGCAAAGAGGATTTCCTGCTTGTGCTCGGGGACGAGGCGGCGAGCGTGTTGCGGGGCATGAAAACGGCTGGTTATGATATGGATCGCTGCGCGGAGGTCTCTTCCGCGCGGGAAGTAGGGGAGCGTCTCGCGTCTTTTTCGGGTAGCGTGTTTCTCAAGGGCAGTCGTCGCTATTGCTTGGAGGAGGCGTTGTCGTGCTGAGCTATCTTGCCCAGTACGAGGAAGTCTTTGGTCCACTGCGCCTGCTTCGCTTCATCACTCTACGCACTTTGCTGGCTGCTGGCACGTCCTGTTTTGTTGGATACGTGTTGGGACCTTGGGTAATCGCCAAGCTTCGCCAGTTCAGCTTCGAGCAGAGCTTGCGCGACAAGAGCGAGGTGGGGCGGTTGGCCGAGCTGCACGAGGGCAAGAAGAATACGCCGACGATGGGCGGGCTCCTCATTTGCTTGAGCGTCACTGTGAGCTGTCTGCTCTGGGCCGAGTGGAACGTCTGGGTGCTGACGGCCTTGTTCGTCTACCTGAGTTTGACGGCTTTGGGCTTTCTGGACGATTTTCTGAAGGTGTCCAAGCGCAACAGCAAGGGTGTCTCGTCGCGCTTCAAGCTGCTGTGGCAGAGCGCCACCACGGTATTGGTGATCGTGATACTGCTTTCGGTGCCGCAGAGCGCCGAGGTTTCGCGCGAGCTTTGGCTGCCGTTTTTCAAGGATGCGGTGATGGGCGAAATGCCGCTGTGGTTCATGTTCGGCTTTCTGTTCTTCGTGCTGGTGGGTTCGAGCAATGCGATCAATCTGACGGATGGGGTCGATGGTCTGGCGATCGGCTGTACTATCTCGGCGGCTTTGGTCTATGCGGTAATGGCCTACGCGGCGGGCAATGCGATCATCTCGGACTACCTGCTTATCTCTTTCGTGCCTGGAGTGGGTGAGCTGACGATCATTTGCGGATCGCTGGTCGGGGCGGGCCTGGCTTTTCTTTGGTTCAATGCCCATCCCGCCCAGGTCTTCATGGGGGATACGGGTTCGTTGGCTCTGGGCGGCTTGATCGGCGTGGTGGCCTTCATGGTGCACCAGCCGGTGACGCTGGTCATCGTGGGCGGGATTTTCGTCATGGAAGCGATGTCGGTCATTCTGCAGGTGGCTTCGTTCAAGATGACAGGCAAGCGGATCTTCCGCATGGCGCCTATCCACCATCATTTCGAGCTGAAGGGTTGGGCGGAATCCAAGGTAGTGGTGAGATTCTGGATACTTTCGGTGATATTCGCCCTTGCCGGGCTAGCGACGCTGAAGCTGCGATGAAGTGGATAATCGAATGTGTCGCTGCATGTAGCGCGGAGCTTCAGCCCGCGTCCGCAGAGCGCTGTAGGGCCGGCGCTCGCGCCGTGCCGCGCTGGCCTGATTCGATTTGGTTTGGTTTTTGGATCGCGACAACGGGCTGGGCTCCTGCAACGCGGCGTGGCGGCAAGCGCCAGCCCTACGTTGAGTGGCGCGTTGAAATGGACTTTCTGCGGTCGTGCGGCCCAGCCCTACCTTTGAAACTGGGATGACGCTAGACACCTACATTCTACCCGACTGGCTGTCGTCCAAATTCGATCGTCCCATAGCGGTTTTCGGTGGAGGGACCAGCGGCGTTGCGGCCTCGGATTTGCTTCTCGGCCTAGGAGCGGAGGTGGAGATTTTCGACGAGCGCGGGGAAGATGCTTCGCGCCGCGGCTTTTCGCCTGAGGATGCCGAGCGATTCGGTCTGGCTGTTTCGAGTCCAGGTTTTGCGGTGGGGCATGCCTGGCTGCGAGTGGCGCAGGAGGCGGGGCTGGAAGTAGTGCCCGAGTCGGATCTGGGGGCCAGCCTTTGGGCCGGCCCAATCATCGGGATCACGGGTACGAACGGAAAGACGACCTTGACGGAATTCCTGGCCCATGCCTTCGCCAGTGCCGGCATGGAGGCTTTCGCTTGTGGCAACATCGGCACGCCGATGTCTCGCTTGCTGGCGGACGGACGAAATCGCGAGGCGATCGCTGTCTGCGAGGTGAGCTCGTTTCAAGCGGAGCAGGCTCGCCGTTTGCGGGCCGACTACGTGCTTTGGACGAATTTCGACGAGGACCACTTGGACCGCCACGGTTCGCTGCGAAGCTATTTCGAGAGCAAGCTCCGCCTAGTCGAGCTCTTGCGCGGCGAGGACGCGTTCTATGACGCCAGTGTGCTGGAGCACGCGAAGGCCTTCGGCCTCGAACTGCCGCAGGGAGGATTGGTCGAGGCGAATAGACCGCCAGAGGAGCTAGGCGTCTCGGGCACGCTGTTCGAATGTCTGCCGGAGCGCAGCACCTATCTCATGGCTCGCGCCCTTTGGCTGCGTATGAAGCTTGCGGAAGACGAGTTGATCGAAGCGGCCAACACTTTCCAGAAAAGCCCGCATCGGATGGAGCTGATCGACAACATCGGCGGAACTCTGTTTTGGGACGATTCGAAGGCCACGAATTTCCACGCGGTCTATGGAGCTCTAGAACGCTTCGAGCGGCCAGTCGTCTGGATCGGCGGCGGCAAGGACAAGGGCGGCGACGTCGAGCGCTTCGTTCGCCGCATCGCTCCCTCGCTCCACTCCGCCCATTTGCTTGGGCAGACGGCGTCCAGGTTGGCGGAAGCTTTTTCGGAGCTAGGCGTTGCCGCCCGTGTCTATGAAAGCTTGGACGACGCGACCGCAGGAGCCTTGCAGGCCGCGGAGTCCGGCAGCAACATTCTACTCAGTCCAGGCTTTGCCAGTCTCGACATGTTCGAAGGCTACTCGCAGCGTGGGGAAGCATTTGGAAAAGCGATCAACAATTTGAAAGAGCAATGAAACTATCAGCCTTTAAGGAATACGAATCCAGGAGAAGGGCCATGACTCTCGGACGCATGGCGGCAATCATAGGGGCCAACGTTCTGATCATCGGAGGCGGCTACTTCGTGACTCGGCTCGGAAGCGGCTTGGAAGCTGGCGGGTCGTCCATAGCCGGCCCCGGAACCTGGTCAAACCAGAGCAGCTCCGCCAATGAGCCGACCGTGGATGCCACCACGCAAGTGCTCTTCGACGAGCGAGCAGGCAACCTTGCC
Organism: Pelagicoccus sp.; assembly: GCA_028284635.1. GTDB lineage: Bacteria > Verrucomicrobiota > Verrucomicrobiia > Opitutales > Opitutaceae > Pelagicoccus. The sequence continues at coordinate 178,515 of JANQRJ010000013.1, read as the reverse complement.
GGCTACAACGGAGGCAACGACCAGCCCATGGTGCTGGCCAGCAACGCCTCGTCGACCAATCGCCCCGGTCGCTTCGCTCCAAGACGCCCTAGCGATTCGGCTTCGTCGTCCGGCTCCTCGAACGATTCCCAGGATGGCATTCTGCGGCCCGTGACCAGTGGAAGTCCCAGCGTCCTCTTTCCCGATCGTGGAGACTCCTCTGGTGGGCTGTCGTCGACGATTGAATACAAGGTTCGTACGGGCGACAGCCTTTGGGGCATCTCCAAGCGTTTCAATGTCACCGTGCCTGCGATTGCCGCTGCCAATCCCGGCCTCACGGTGAACACCATTCGCGAAGGCCAGGTGATTAAGGTGCCTCGCACCGCCGCTTCGTCGGCCGCCGCGTCCCAGGCAGCTTCCCAACCCCCAGTCGGCCTGAAGACCGTTTCCGGCACGGAGTATACCGTCAAGAGTGGCGACAGTCTCTCCCGCATCGCCCTGCGCCAAGGAGTCACTGTAGCCGCTCTCCGCGAGGCCAACGGCCTGAGCGGCGATATGATCCGCATTGGGCAGAAGCTCATAATTCCTACAGGCGGAAAGAAGCCGGGTGATCTCGCCGCCAAGCAGCACCGTGGCCCGCAGGTCACCGTCGAGGCAGGCGACACGCTCGACAAGTTCGCTGCGATCTACGGCGTCTCGATTGGCGAGTTGATGCGCCTCAACGACATCAGCAACCCTCGACTCATCCGTATCGGCCAAGTGATTCTGATTCCCGATACAAGTTCGCAACCGCCCCCTGCGCAGCCACGTAACGAGTTTGCGGATACATTGCCCGAGCCGGCTCCCGCTCCAGCCGCTCCCGTCGAGACGCTGCCTACCCTCGACTCCCTGGATACGGGATCCAGCAGTCCGCGTCCGACGCTCGATTCGTTGCTCGACGAATTAGATGAAGAGCCCCTCGATCAACCGCTGATCCCGATCGAAGAGTAGTTTAGCCGCATAGTTTGCCAAAAACGCAGAGGGAGATCGTTTTACAACTACTGATGACACTGATTTTCTCTGATCGCCTGCACTGCACTTTTTCGACCAACAAACGATCAATTCAGCCGCGTCCGTAGCGCGGAGCTTCAGCCCGCGTCCGCGATGGTTGGATCTTGCAAAGCGGACGCGGGCTGAAGCTCCGCGCTACGGACGCGGCTGACCAGATGAAAAAACCTTCCACCGCAATCTCTCCTCTCATCCATGTCTAAGCCGAGCAAAGGCCACGTAGGAAACCTCGGTCTGCTGAATCCAGCTATCGTCGTGCTGGCCTGCGCGGGAGCGCTCACCATTCTTGGCCTCACGGTGCTGCTCAGCGCCAGCATCCCGGTCAGTGCCGACGAACCTTACCAGTTTATCGAAAGGCAAGCCCTCTGGGTTGCACTCACTCTGCTGGTCGGTTTTGCCGTTTCTCTTGTCGACCTGGAATGGATACGCCGCTTCATATGGTTGGGCTACGCTCTCGGCATCATCGCTTTGATCGCCGTGCTGATTCCCGGCGTGGGTAGCCTCGTCAATGGCAGCAGAAGCTGGATTCGTTTTGGAGGGATCGGCGTGCAAGTTTCGGAGTTTGCGAAAATCGCCCTGGTGTTCTTCGTTGCCCACTATTTCAGCTCCATTCGCCAGGAGAACCGAAGTTTCTGGCGCGGCTATATTATCCCCTGCAGCGGCATCGGCCTTTATGTGGGACTCATCATATTGCAGCCAGACTTGGGAACCGCTTTGGTCTACTCCGTGGCTGCGGTTTGCCTGCTCTACCTGGCCGGGGTGAAGCTGCTCTACCTGGTCCCTTCGGTCTCGGTCGGTTTTGCCGCAGTCGTGGCTTTGGTCTACCATGATGCCGAACGCTGGAGCCGCCTCACTGCATTCTGGAATATGGAAGCCGAAAAGGCGGGCGACGCCTACCAAGGCTGGCAAGCCCTGCTTGCCTTCGGCGCTGGCGGCATCCAAGGAGTGGGTCTTGGCAACGGTCGCCAGCAGCTCAGCTTCCTGCCGGAGGCCCACAACGATTTTATCTTCGCCATAGTGGGCGAAGAGCTTGGGCTCGTCGCGACCCTCGCCGTGGTCGCGATCTACGGCGTCTTGTTCGCGACCGGCGTGTTGCATACCCGCCGAGCTCCCAACACCTACCACTACCTGCTCGCCTCAGGCTGTGTATTGATGATCACAGTACAAGCCTTGCTCAACCTTGGCGTGGTGACCGGTGTTCTGCCCACGACCGGCTTGCCGCTGCCCTTCATCAGCTATGGCGGGTCGAACTACATGACCATGGGCATATGCGTAGCGGTGATCGTGAACGCTGGCCGAGCTTGGCAAGCGCCCGCCCTGCAGCAATCTAAACGCAAACTGAAGGAGATCGAGGCGTGAATGGGGGTAGGTTTGTTTTTTGAAACGCGAATGCAGGCGAATGTTCTCTCGATTTCAAGGTTTTTGAAACTATATGAATATGAAAAATAAAACATTGATCACATCGTTTTTGCTGTTCCCAGTTTTGGTCTATGCTGGAGATATCGAAGTTGATGAGTTCGTCAGACACGCTGGCGACTCCAACACTTATCTAAGGTATCTTAATGATGAAGCGAGTTTCGCTGTGGGAGCATTGCCGATGCTGGTAATGCGAGAAAACGATTCGCAAGACGACATATTTTTCAATATTGGAGCTTACGACGTGGATTTTGTTGTAGGGTCTGATGTGACCTCCCACTCACTTTTTCTTCGTGGTAGCGATGGCAATGTTGGTATTGGAACTGCTGATCCTGACGATGTTTTTCATGTATCATCAGCTCTCGATGGAGCAAGGACGGGACTGATTTTGGAAAATCCTCAGCCGAATTCAAATGGAAGCATTAACGAAGCGGTACAGATCTTGTTTGGTATTGCCGGTACGAATGACGCTGCAACTATTCGGGTTGGTAAGGAAGCCGATTGGATGTCCGCAGCAAACGAAGATTCTTTCATGTCCTTTTATACAAGATTGAATGGATCTAATCAGGAAAGGTTTAGGGTCGATTCGAGTGGTAATTTTGGAATTGGAACGACGGCCCCTTCTGATGTTTTACATCTTAGTAGCGAAGGTGATACGAATTTGCGGCTAGAGTCTTCGAATGGTGCATATACAAAATTAAATCAAGATGGAGGAAGATTCAGATTTCACAGCGAATCTCACAGTAATATTCTTACGCTGGTCAATGGGAATGGATTCGTTGGTATCGGAACGGTTTCTCCCCAGCATGAACTCGCGGTCGACGGAACGGTTCAAGCGAAGGAAGTCATCGTCGAAACGGGTTGGTCGGATTTCGTTTTCGAAGATGGCTATGCTTTGAGGTCGCTGCAGGAAGTGGAGTCCCATATCGAAGAGCATGGCCATCTTCCAGATGTGCCTTCGGCGGCGGTTGTGGAATCCCAAGGGCTTTCGGTTGGCGAGGCTCAGAAGATCATGATGCAGAAAATCGAGGAGCTGACTTTGTACATGATCGAGAAGGATAAGCAGCTTGCCGCTCATCAGGCGAAGATCGAGGAGCTGGAGGCAAGGCTGGGCGAGTGCAGTGTTGATCGATAGGGAGAGTGTTTTAGGCGCAAAAAGACGCAAAAGGGTAGTGAGTAGTTGGATCTCAATAGCTTCTTTTTTGCGTCTCTTGCGATTTTTTGCGGCCAACAAATTGCATTGCAGGAGATCAGTGCAAATCGGTTGCCCTTGATTGTTTTGCAAAATCATTGTTCGGCAAAATCATTATTTGGATTGCGGAAAAGAAGTGTGGTTGACGGATTGAAAGAGAGGCTCTTCGTACAGCCCCATAGCTTTCTTAGTAATGATTTTGCCCCTAATGATTTCGCATAAAAAAGCGGAGCCCCAATGAAGAAGATCCTCATAGCTTGCGGCGGTACAGGTGGGCACCTTTCGCCGGGGATCGCTTTGGCGGAGGCCTTGCAGGGTCGTGGATGGAGCTGCGTCTTGCTCATCAGCAACAAGCAAGTGGATTCGCGTCTAGTGGCCAAGTATTCCCAATTCCAATACGAGGCCCTGGCGGGGAGCGCTTTTTCCGCGAATCCGGTTCGACTGCTTCGCTTTGCGGTGAACTTGGTCAAGGGCGTTTCGCGCTGCTCAAAGCTTATTCGCCAGGAGCGACCGGCCGCGGTGGTCGGCTTTGGCGGATTTATGACGATGCCGGCAATGCTGGCGGGTCGACGAGCTGGCTTGCCGACAGTGGTGCACGAAGCGAATCGGGTGCCTGGGCGGGTGACGCGCATCACGAGTCGATTTATCGATCGCCTCTATTTGCCCGATGGCGTTTCCTTTGTTAGGAAGGTCGAAGAAGACCGTATTCGTTTCCTGGGGATGCCGGTTCGGAGCGAGATCCGGTCAATTCAAAAAGCTGAAGCTCGAGAGAAGCTTGGTCTCTCTGCGGACAAGCGCACCCTGCTGGTCATGGGCGGCAGCCAAGGGGCGCAAGCTCTGAATCAATGGGCTGCCAACAGCCTTGCCGTTTTGGCTGAAAATGGAGTCCAGGTCTTTTGCCTGACTGGAGCGGGTGGAGCGGAGTCGCGATCGGTCCATCCCTCGGGAAAGGGGGAAAGCGTATCGGCCGTCTTTCGGAATTTCAGCGACGATATGTCTATGGTTCTGTCGGCTGCGGATCTCGCCGTTTCTCGGGCTGGCGCTGGCAGCATTGCTGAGATGATGCGTTGCCGCCTGCCTGGCGTTCTTGTTCCGTATCCGTTTTCCGCAGACGATCATCAGGTAGCGAACGCTCGGAATTTCGAGTCTTTGGGCTGCGGCTTGCAGTTGAACCAGGATAATCTGTCGGAGCTTCTGAGTATCGTACTCGAGGCGATGGGAGATCCAGCTCGCCTGGAAGGATATCGGGAGAACCTGCGAAAGGCCGACGAGCGCGACGCGGCGCTTGTCATGGCCCGGGATTTGGAGGAACTTGCTGGATGAAATCGAACTGCTGATGACACTGATTTTCACAGATCGCCTGCAATGCAATTTGTTGGCCGCAAAAAGACGCAGAAGACGCAAAAGAGTATTCCTACTCTTTTCATCAGCGTGGATCAGTGTCATCAGTGTTTCTAAAACCGATTGTGCTTCTATCCTACCGACCTCAATACCTACTGCCTAGTGGCCTCTGGCTTCCCCAGCAATGATTGAAGGACTTCCGGAGCGTATTCATTGTCTGGGCGCGGGGGGAGCTGGGATGCTTCCGCTGGCGCTTTATCTCGCGGAGTCGGGTCATCGGCTCAGCGCGGAGGACGATGCCCTTTTGCCGGAGGCGGAGGCGCTGTTGAGGAAAAAAGGTGTGGAGCTGCGGCCTTTCGAGCCGGAGGAGGAGGTGGCTTTCGTCTACTCATCGGCCATCGACTTCTACCATCCGGCGCGGGTCTTTGCTCGAAAACGAGGCAGCGTGGCCATGAGACGTGGGGAGTGCCTGGCGGTGATCGCTCGTGAAAAGCGGCTGATTGCGGTCACTGGGTCGCATGGCAAGACCACGACCTGCGGCATGTTGATCGATATTTTGGATACGGCGGGGGTGAAGATCGATTTTCTGCTGGGAGCTCGCTTCGACGGCGAGCAGCCCTATCGGGTTTCCGGTAGCGAGTGGCTGGTGGCGGAGATCGACGAGAGCGACGGGACTATAGATCTCTTCAGTCCGGATATCTGCGTCGTCCTCAACGCGGATCACGACCATCATTCGCGCTACGAGACGGAGGAAGAATACCTGCAGGTATTCGAGCGACTGGTACAGCGGACGCGTTTTCTAGTGATCGCCGAGAATGGCTTGAGAGACGATCTGTCTTCGGCAGCCGAATACACGTCGGCGAAGATGATGTGGCTGGAGTTGAGAGGAAATGAGAGCGAGTTGCCTGCGGTCTCAGGGGACGTGTCTCTTTCGTTCGAGGTTGCTGGCCCCGGCTGGAGCAGGATTGCTCTCGAGGGAGAGGTCGTCCTCGAAGACCTGCTGGTCAATCGGACGGGCGCAATGACGCTTTTGGATGCCGGATTCGCCACCTTGGCGGCCAATGCTTGCGGCGCGGAACTTGGCTCGGGCCAATCCTTCGAGTTTCGAGCGGTAAGGCGCCGCCAGCGGTGTCGCTATTTGAGTCCACGGGCTCAGATTTTCGAGGACTACGCTCACCATCCTCGCGAGATCGAGGTGGCTCTAGAGCTCTTTGGGGAGAAGGAGGGTTGGCGCTCGGTGGTGGTTTTTCAGCCGCATCGCTACAGTCGTACTTTGGAGCTGAAGGGAGAGATCGCGGCGAGCCTTGCCCCGTGCGACACGCTTTGCTTGCTTGAGGTCTACGCGGCCAGCGAGTCGCCTCTGGAAGGCGGTACTGGCGAGGACCTGCTGGCGGCCTGCCGAGAGCAGCGAAGCGACGTGTCTTATTTTCCGGATACGGCCGAGTTGATTGGGAGGTTGACTGGCTTCACTGGAGAAGGCCCGGTTCGTATCCTGTTTTTGGGTGCGGGCACGGGGGATCGATTGGCTGGTGAACTCGGCGATCTTCTCGTTGGGCAGGATGGAGTCTGGGGTCCGGTTTACGCGGGCTTGGCCGAGGGGTGCAGTTTCGCCTCGGAGATTCGGGAGAACGAACCTTTGGCTCCTAAGACTACGATGCGGGTCGGGGGGGCGGCGGAACGCTATTTCGAACCGCATTCCTTGGCCGAGTTGCGGGCGGCGTTGCGGTCCTGTTCAGCGGCGGGCGTGCCAGCGCACCTGTTGGGGCGCGGGTCGAACCTCGTGGTACCGGATGAGGGCGTAAGTGGTCTGGTGATTCGTTTGAGTCATCCGATTTGGAGTCGAGTGGAGAGGCTGGACGACCGGCGTCTGCGGGTGGGAGCTGGCTTGCGGATCAAAGCTTTGTGCAGCCTGGCGTGCAAGGAGGGGCTGGAGGGCCTGGAGTTTCTCGAAGGCATTCCGGGCAATGTTGGTGGCGTGTTGCGCATGAATGCCGGCGCCATGGGCGGTTGGGTATTCGACGTGGTGGAATCGATTCGCTACGTCAATGGCGAGGGCGAGATTCTCGAGGCTGACAAGGAGTCGTTGGAAATCGGATACCGCTACTGTCGAGAACTGGAAGATGCTGTGGCGATCGACGCGGTTTTCGTTTCGCGAAAGGCAGCGGGTGACAGCGAATCTATCCGTCGCACGCTCGACACCTATCAAAGCCGCCGCAAGGGGTCCCAGCCGCGGGAACCGAGTGCGGGCTGTATCTTCAAGAATCCGCAAGAGGGGTCCGCGGGCAAGCTGATCGACGAACTGGGCTTGAAGGGCGCGGCGGTCGGTGGGGCCGAGGTGAGTTTGACGCATGGGAACTTCATCGTGAACCGGGGAGGGGCGACTTGTCGGGACGTGCTTGAATTGGTCGGCATGATTCGCAAGGTGGCTCGCGAGCGGCGCGGCGTGGAGCTGCACCCGGAGGCTCAGTTGTTTGGCTCGTCCTGGAATGAAGAGTGAAGAATGAAGAGTGAAGAATGGGAGGTGCTTGGGGTTGCGCGCTTTGTAGGGCCGGCGCTTGCGCCGTGCCGCGTTTGGTCGGTTTTTATTGGCAATGCGGCGTGGCGCGAGCGCCAGCCCCACAGGGTGCGGCGATTCGCTATACGGAGCTTTTTCATCTGTATCGTAGCCGAAGTCGAAAGACTTCGGAGAGTGGGCGGAGGGCTCGCATGAAGCAGCCGCGGATAGCTGTTCTGTACGGGGGCGTTTCGCAGGAGCGGGAAGTGTCCTTGGGCTCGGGGCAGGCGGCGGCTGCTTCCTTGGGCAAGTTTTTCGAGGTGGATCTGATCGATGTGGCGGAACGAGATCGGCTGCCGGATGGGCTCGACGGTCGCGAGCAGATCGTGTTCTCTACGCTGCACGGATCGTTTGGCGAGGATGGAGCCATGCAAAGCATGATGGATGCGGCTGGAGTGATCTACGCTGGCTGCGATGCGAAAAGCAGCGCTTTGACCTTCGACAAGGTCGCTACGAAAAAGGTTATGAAGTCAGTCGGCGTGCCGGTGGCAGACGAAATCGCCTTCGATGCGGGCCATCAACCTGCCGTATCCGAAATCCGGGTGCGGCTTGGCTCCTCGTTGGTTATAAAACCTGTCGCGGAAGGAAGCAGCGTGGGGCTGCAATTTGCCGGGAACGAGGCGGAACTCGAACAAGCGCTTGCCGACTGCGCCTCTGGCCGCTGGATGGTCGAGCCGCGTTTGGCCGGCCTGGAGGCAACGGTGGGCGTCTTGGGCGGCGAGGCTTTGGGTGTGGTGGAGATCGCGCCCAAGAGCGGAGCATTCGATTATCGTAGCAAATATACGAAGGGGCTCACTGAATACATCGCTCCGGCTCGGCTCGAAGATGCGTGCATCGAGCGCATCCGAAAACTGGCTACGACGGTGTTTTCCGCGTGCGACTGCCGTGACTACGCCCGTATCGATCTGATAGTGGACAGAACTTCGGGAGAACCCTGCTTTTTGGAGGTAAATACGCTTCCAGGCCTGAAGGAAACCAGCCTTTTGCCGATGTCGGCTGGACTTTGTGGATACGATTTCGACGAACTGCTGCAAAAGCTTGTCGAACCGGCTTTGATGAGGTATAGGGAACGGTATTCAAATAGTTAATATGGCTACTAGAACTTCCAAACCTAAAGGCCTTCGCTCGCGAAAGTCCCGCAACTGGCAGGATATCGACCAAAGCGTGAAACCGAAGGCGATGAGTTCGGTTTCGCAACGTCGCATCTGGATGCGACGCTTGAAGATTTCGGGAGGCGTCGTTTTGCTGGCCCTTGTATTGGTCGGAGCGCTACAGCTGCCGTCTCTCATTGCTAAGGGTCCGGAACTGCTTTCGAGAGCAGGCGAGTTTTCGCCTATCCGGTCGGTTGAGATCGAGACGGACGGTTTTCTAGAGCGCGACTGGCTGCTGGACTACTTGGCCTTGGGAGCGGAGGAGAGCCTGCTCACCGTCGACCTTGCAGGCTTGAAGAGTCGCTTGGAGGCTTTGGGGCAGGTAGACAATGCCGAGGTGGAGCGCCGGTTTCCGGATACGCTGGTGGTGAGCTTGCAGGAGCGCCAGCCTATAGCGCGTATCGCCGGCTTGCGAGCCAACGGCGAGAAGCTGGCCCTTTTCGTGGATAGGACGGGCGCGGTTTTCGAATGCGAACGGATCGATCCCTCTCTGATTCGCTCCTTGCCCTTTCTCGACGGCATCAAGCTGAAGAAGCGGAATGGAGGCTTTGCCAGCATTCCCGGCATCGAACCGCTTGCGGAACTGCTTTCCGAGGCCCAGGCGATCGCTCCGCACCTCTACCGGCGCTGGAGGATTGTTTCGCTGGAGAAGTCCGACCGTCTGATCGTGCGGGGGCGCATGGCGAAGCAAATCGAGTTTGACGCGGGGAGCGGCTTTCGCGACCAGCTGGGACGCCTGGACTACATCATCGATCACTATCGCAGCTTGGGCTGGCGTTCGATCGAGCATGTCGACTTGACGCTGGGAGATCAGGTGCCGGTTCGGTCGTCGTGAGGATGGGCGTTTTCGAGTGGGATGATCTTGAAAAACGTGTCGGGGGCGATTTGGTGTGTAGCCGCGTTCATGAGAACGCGTCCCATGCTATTTGGATACGCGTTTCCACGAGCGCGGCTACTTTTTAACTAGGTGTATAAAACGAAGGTAATCGCAGGCGTCGATATTGGTACGAGCAAGGTGACCGCTCTGCTCGGCGAGGTCGTCGAGGGACGCAAGCTCAACGTGATCGGTCTCGGCCAATCTTCCTCTCGCGGCATGCTCAAGGGCGAGATCGTCGATTTTCACCAGGCGAGCGATTGCGTTCATGCCACCTTGCTGACGGCGGAGAACCAGGCTGGCGTCAAGATCGATGGCGTCTACCTCTCGCAGACCGGTGGCCATATCGAGGGCTTCGCCAGCGAGGCTTCGGTCAATGTGACCAGCGATGACGGCCGGGTTCGGCAGGAGGATATCGAACAGGCGTCCGCCTTGGCCCAGGGTCGTGAACTTCCTGAGAATCGAACGACCATCCATCACTTGCGGCGGCCCTATCGTCTCGATGGCCGCATGATCGAGTCGCCGGTTGGCTTGGAGGGAGACCGTCTCGATATCAGCTACTGGACCATCCACGGGGATTCTCGCAAGATCAGCGACGCGATTCACATCATCAACGGCTTCAATCTCCACGTGGACGACATCGTCCTGGCTGGGCTCGCTACTAGCGCTGCGGTGGCCGACCGCGACCAGAAGGCTCACGGCGCCTTGATTATCGACATCGGCAGGGGCACGACGGACTACGCTCTGTTTTTGGAAGGCCGCTGCATGAAGGCGGGTTGTCTGCCGATTGGCGGAGACCATATTTCCAACGACTTGAGCATCGGCCTTCGCATGCGCCTGAAGCAGGCCGAGAGCCTGAAGCTTCGCTACGGATCGGCGGTGGTGGAGCACAAGGACCGCACCGAAAAGGTTTGGCTGAACAACGACTTTGAAATCGGCGACCGTCCCATCCCGATCTGGAGCATCGAGAAGATTATCGAGATGCGCGTTTCGGAGATCTTCGAAGTCGTGCGCAAGAAGCTCGGCGTTCTCTACATGCCGGAAAAGATCGCCTCTGGCGTCATCCTAGCAGGTGGCACCTCCGAGCTGCGAAACATCGTCAAGTGCGCGGAAAACGTATTCGGAATCCCAGCGCACCTGGGCGACAACTCTTCCATGGCCAGCGGCGAGTTGAAGGAGTCCCAGTACAGCGCCGCGCTCGGTCTGCTGCACTTCGGCCTGCAGTACCAAAACGAACAAAGCTACGCCAAGCACCGCCAGAGCGGCATCTTCAACCGTCTCAAGACCCTTTTCAAAGTCTGATGGAAGCCCAGGAGTTCGACGAAGAGGAAAGCCGGAGCGCGATCCGCATCAAGGTAGTCGGGGTCGGTGGAGCGGGTTCCAATATCGTGGACCGCCTGGCCCTTTCCGGCTCCGAGGGCGTCGAGCTTGTTGCCGTCAACACCGACCAGCAAGCGCTTGCCGGTTCGCCAGTCATCCACAAGCTCTGTATCGGAAAATCAATCACAGGAGGCCTCGGTACGGGTGGCGATGCCGAGGCGGGCTGCGAAGCCGCGATGCAGGATCTCGAAGCCATTGACGAAGTGGTGGCAGGCGTAGACCTGCTGTTTCTGACTGCGGGCCTCGGTGGCGGCACCGGCACCGGGGCCGCTCCGGTGATAGCGGAAAGGGCGATGCGTCAGGGAGCGGTGGTTTTCGCCTTTGTCGCCCTGCCGTTTTCCATCGAGCGATCTGCCCGGGCGAACACGGCGCAGGAAGGCCTGCGTCAGTTGCGCGACACCTGCAACGCGGTGGTGCCGTTGCCCAACGACTTGCTAATCCAGGAGTCCGATGCCGACGCTTCGCTGCTCGACGCGTTCTCCAAAGCCGATGCCTGGATCGAGAAGGCGATCAAGTCGATCTGGCTCATGCTCAACAAGACCGGCCTGATCAATCTGGACTTCGCCCAGCTGCGTCAGACCTTTTCCAAAAAGGCCGGCAAGACGCTCTTCGGCATTGGGCGAGGCGAGGGCGAAAATGCTGCTGCCGCAGCAGTAGCCGATCTGAAGCTCTGTCCGCTCCTGCATACTCCCGAGTTTTCCAAGCTCGCGGACCAGCTGCTCGTGAATATCATTGGTGGTCCGGGTATCGGAATTGCTGATACGCGCATGATTATGGAGACGATGGCCGAGGAATTTGGCGCGGAGTCGGACTTGGTCATGGGCGCGGTGATCGACGAAACGCTAGGGGATTCGGTCGAGATTTGCGTGCTTGGCACCAGCGAGGTTTCCAGCATCGCGGTTTCCCGCGTAGTGAAGAAGCGTCCCCTTGTGGCGAAGCCCAAGCCTGAGGAGAGCGGTGACGTGTCCGAAGCGACTGGAGTGCCAAAGGCTCGCCCGGTGACCCATCAGCGTCCGAAAAAGGTGGAGCAGCACGAGTTCGCTTTCTCCGACGACGAGCCGAAGGGCGAGTTCGAAAACTCGATCGCCGTGATGTTCGAAGGCCAGGATCTGGACTCGCCGACCTACCTCCGCAGGGGGGTGAAGATCGTTTTGTAGCGCGGAACCACATCGGGCGTGTTTTAAAGTATCGCCTTTCGATTTGCCGTACTGTTCCAAGCGGGTGCAAAGAAGTGGCGTAAGTTTGGCGCTGCGTCTCCCTGTAGCCGCGTTCGTGAGAACGCGATTCTACTAGCTGTCGGCGAAGGCCTCCGCGTTCTCACAAACGCGGCTACATGCATGTCGCTTTGTCTGAAGTAGATCCGGCGACGCTCCTCCCATTGCGGAACCACGTTCGCGACAGTTTGCTCTCCGTAGCCGAGGTCGACAGACTTTGGATACAGCAGTTGAACTTGTCGGTTTGCTCACCGTACATGCGACGAGGCGTCCATCTTTTGGTGGAGGATGCGGATTTTTTCGGGCATTATGCGATAGAAGATGACGTGCTTGCCTGTGATGTGCCTACGGTATCCTTCACGGACTTCATCACATGCGCGGCCTAATTTGGGATGTTCCAACAGTCTGCGGAACGCCGCGTCTATGTTGCTGATGTAACGGTCTGCCTGCTCTTCTCCCCACTCGACTCTCGTGTCGTACCAGATCTTAGCGAGATCGCGTTTCGCCTTTGGGCGAAGATACAGTTCAAGCATTATGGCTTTTCGTCCTAACTGATCTTAGGAATTCGCCGAGTTCGAACTTTTCTAGTTCTCCGCTTTTCTCCCCTTCAACGAGAGCGGCTCTCAGAGCTGCCATTTTCGTTTCTTCGTCTTGAAGCAGGCGAAGCCCTGCTCTGACCATCTCGCTTGCGGAGCCGTAGCGTCCTTGTTTGATGCCACCATCTACGAAGTTCGCGAGTTCGTCGCCTATATCTACACTCGTGTTTCTGCCCATTGCCTAATTCCTTATTCTACCAGAATATCGGATTTGTTGGTATGAAGTCAAGCGAGGCAACTTGTTGTTGAGTGCGAAAGTGTGTCCTGTATCGGCTTAAGGTAGGGCCCGATCGCCGAGCGGGCTGCAATGCAGGATCCATTCTCCGCGGCCCGCTCGGCGTGCGGGCCCTACCTTTCGATTAGCGGGCTGCGCTGGGCTTTAGCTTCGTCATTCTCATTTGCTGGCCGGCGACCCAGGTTTTTTTCAGCATTTGAAGAATCTCGCGAGGCATTCCGGTGGGAAGATTGACGATGGAGTGGTCATCGAGAATTTCGATACGTCCGATGTAGGAACCTTCCAGGCCGGCTTCGTTCGTGATGGCGCCGACGATGTTGCCGGGCTTGACGCGGTGGTTGCGTCCGACCTCGATGCGGTAGCTGTCCTGGTCTTCCGGCGTCTCGAACTCGGAACGAACTGGGCGGTTTTGTTTGCGACGTGGAGCCTCGGAACGATTTTGTCGGTCGAAGCGTTCCGGTCTTTCCGCTCGAACGGGTCGGCTGCGATCGGCGTCGCTGCGCGCTGGTCCGGTTTTAGCCATAGTGGGAGGGGGGGCGGTGGCGTGGCCCGAGAAGCCTTTTAGCAGGGCAGCTGCAAGCGTTTCCGCGTCGCAGTCCAGCGAGACGAGCGTCTGGCGTACGGTGGCGAGCTGGCGGTCGAGCTTTCCGTCGGCGATGACTTCGGAGAGTCTCTTCTCCAGCTTGCGTTGCCGGATCTCTGCGAGTTGGGCTGGAGAGGGAGGCGACATCGGGTCCATGCGCTGGCGAGTGACGCGCTCTATTTCGCGCAGCTTGCGCATGTCGCGGTTGGTTACCAGGGCGATGGCTTCGCCGCTGCGTCCGGCTCGACCGCAACGACCGATGCGGTGAATGTAGGGCTCTACGTCGTCTGGTATGTCGAAGTTGAATACGTGGCTGATGCGGTCGACGTCGAGACCGCGGGCGGCTACGTCGGTGGCGACCAGGATGTCGAGGGCGCCGTTTTTGAGCTTGGAGACGGCTTGTTCGCGCTTGCTTTGCGAGATGTCGCCGTGAATGGCGTCAGCGGAAAGTCCCCGAGCCAGGAGGTCTTCGGCTACCATGGAGGCGGCGCTCTTGGTACGGGTGAAGATGATGGAGGCGTCGGTTTCCTCCGTTTCGAGGAGGTTGCTGAGGGTTTCCAGCTTGTGGCGCAGGCCGGAGCATTTGACGAAGCGTTGGCCGACTGCGGCCACGGTGGCGGTGGGGGTCTTGATGGAGACGGTGACGGGGTCGTGCAGCTGTTTTCTAGCAATGGCCGCGATGCGGGGCGGCATGGTGGCGGAAAAGAGCGCGGTCTGGCGTTCGCTAGGGGTGTGCTCGAGGATCCATTCGACGTCGTCGATGAAGCCCATGCGCAGCATTTCGTCGGCCTCGTCTAGAATGAAGTGGCTGAGGCGGGAGAGATCGAGCGTGCCTCGACGCATGTGGTCCATGACGCGGCCTGGAGTGCCGACCACGATGGCAGGGTTGCGTTCGAGAGCCTTGAACTGCTTGAAGAAGTCGGTGCCGCCGTAGATCGCGGCGACGGACAGTTTGGCGGTCTTCCTGCCGTATTTGGCGATTGCCTCGGCGACTTGCAGGGCGAGTTCGCGGGTGGGGGCGAGGATGAGGGCGTGCGGGCCTTTTTTGGTTGGATCGATCAGGGAGAGAAGCGGTAGGGAGAAAGCGGCGGTCTTGCCGGTTCCGGTCTGGGCTTGCCCGATGATGTCCCGTCCTTCGAGGATGTGGGGAATGGCCTTGGCCTGGATCGGAGAGGGAGTCTCGTATCCGATTTCCTGGAGCGCGTTTTGCACGTGCTCGCTGAGGGAGAGGTCCGCGAAGCGGACGCACGTATTCTGTTCTGCGTTAGATTGCGACATAGTCTGCTAGCTTTGTTGTTAAGCCGGCAGCGTTATTGTCCCAACAGTTGGCCCCAGCTCGCGAAAAGCTGAAGGTGGGTGACAGCTTCGAGGGGAAAAGCAACGACTAATTTTCTCGGTGTCGGGTGCTGGGTGTTAGGTGTTGGGGGCCGTCGAGGTTAGTGGATAAAATGGGTCGAGCCTGTTTCATGGACGGCTTAAGGCGCTTGGGTGTCTTGAATCGCGAAACGATAGTAGTATGCAAGTTATTGGTTAGCAGTGTGCTAAAAGGGTCTGTTGACCCTCAGCTCTTCCGGCGAGTGGCCGATTCGCTTGCGGAAGAGTTCGCCGAAGAGCCCTAGGTCGGGATAGCCGAGATTGATGGCGATCTCTTCGATGGGGAGGCTTGATTGCTGTATCTGGCGCTTGGCCTCTTCCATGCGGCGACGAATGACGTACTGGATGGGGGGTTCGCTCATCATGAGCTTGAAGGCTCGAGCGAAGACTCTGCGAGAGAGACCGGCTTCGAGGGCGAGTTCAGCTACGGTCCATTTTCGGGCGAGATCGTTTTCGATAGCTCGGAGGGCTTCGTAGGCCTGGGCGTGAAAGCTGCCTGAGTGACGAGTGGCTTCCTCCACGAGCATTCGGATGAGCATGTTGAGAGCGTCGTGCGTGAGGCTGTCCGCTTCGCTATTGGAATTGCTGCGGCTGGCGATGAGTTCGGCTAGGGTTTCGAGTCCTCTGGTGTTTATGATGAAAATGCAGGATGGCGGCTCAACGAGGCTGCTGGGCGCGAGGTTGAAGCCCTTTTCGTCGAGGATATCGAAGCGGGCGATGAAGAGGAAAAGGGGGTAGGCGGGGTTTTGCTCGGCCTCGATTTTCGATCCTGGGCGGATGAAGAGGCAGACTCCTTGGCGAAGCGGGTGGCGTTCGCCGTTGATGCTTATCTGACCTCGTCCATCGAGAGTGAGCAGGAGGCCGTACTCCTGCATGGAGGGAACTCTCCAGCTCCAGATTGGCTCGCAGCGGTATAGTGTGGGTGGGGCGGTTAGGCGCAGCTTGCCGTTGCGCAGAATCCATTGGAGGGTTTGGGGAGCCATGGTCAGCTGCGAATGTAGAGATCCGGACGAGCGAGTCTATTTGCAAATTCCTCGATTTGCGAGGCGTGTTTCAAGGTGTCGCCCAGGCGTTCCAAATGGCTTCGCTGTCGCCCTTTGGGCTTCGGTACTGTCCAAAGCAAGTCCGGCAAAGTCGAGGTAGCCGAACTCGATAGAGTTTGGAACAGGGCCGCAACTCGAGAAGCTACACTTTGAAACCCATGGCGCCTTGTTTCGCTACCCGAGCTTTTCGGCGAGGTAGGGGGCGGTGATGCTCCGCTTCGATTTCGGTAGGCCGGCGAGGGCTCCTTGGTAGAGGACCTTTCCGCCTTTGGGACCTCCGCCGGGGCCTACTTCGATCAGGTAGTCGGCTTCGGCGAGCAGATCGAGATGGTGCTCGATTACGACTACGGTGTGGCCTTGGTCGACGAGCTTCTGGAGCAGGAGGATGAGCTTCTCGCAGTCGCTGAGATGGAGTCCGATGGTGGGCTCCTCTAGTATGTAGAGGTTCTGGCGCTGGATGCCACGACTGCGCTCGGTGTAGCTTTGCAGGCCTTTGGCGAGTTCTGTGACGAGCTTGAGTCGCTGAGCTTCGCCGCCGCTGAGCGTGGGGCTGCTTTGGCCGAGAGTGAGGTAGCCGAGTCCCGTAGCGACCATGAGCTGAGTGATCTCGCCGAGCTGGCTATGGAAGCTGAAGAACTCGGCGGCTTCCTCGAAGGTCATCTCGAGCACGTCGGCGATGTTCTTGCCTTTCCAATGCAGGTCGAGCAGCTCGGGCCCGTAGCGCGAACCGCCGCAGTCCTCGCACTCGACAAAGGTGTTTGGCATGAAGCTCATCTCGAGCTTGACGCGTCCGGCACCGGCGCAGGTTTCGCAGCGTCCGTGCGGGGTGTTGAAGGAGAAGCGTCCGGGTTTGTATCCGCGAATCTTGGACTCGGGCAGGCTGGCGAAGAACTGTCTTACGATATCGAATACGCCGAGGTAGGTGGCGGGGGTGGAGCGTGGGGTCTTGCCGATGGGGGACTGGTCGACCTCGATGACGGAACGGAAACCTTGGGCTCCGGTGAGCTTCTCGAAGAGGACCTTGCCTTCCTCGCCTTCGATGGTGGGGCCTTGCTTGGCGAAGGCGGCACCGGTGACGCTGCTTTTCTTGCTCTTGATGGCGAAAGCGACGGCGGGGCCAAGGAGGTCGCGCACGAGCGAGGACTTGCCGGCGCCCGAAGCGCCGCAAACCATGGTGAGGCGCTGCTTGGGCAGGCGGATGCTTTGCTTGGCGAGGTTGCGGAAGTGGACGCCAGACAGCTCGAGCCAGGCGTGGGCTGAGTGAAGGGTTAAGAGTGCAGAGTTAAGAGTCTTTTTGGCGGCGGCGTTCTTCGTTCTTCGCTTTTCGTTCTTAATTTCCTTCGCAGGCAGCTTTCGGTAGCTGCCGGAGAGGGGGTGGGGGATGCTGCTCTTGAGGTAGCGGCCAGTGAGGGAGGCCTTGTTTCGCCTGAGCTGGGCTACGGTGCCTTGGGCGATGAGCTCGCCGCCGTGGATGCCGGCTGCGGGGCCGAGGTCGATGATGCGGTCGGCGTGTTCCATCATGGCGTCGTCATGTTCGACGACGAGCAGGGTGTTTCCTTTGGCTTTTAGCTGCTTGAGGGTTTCGATCAGGCGATCGCCGTCGCGGGCGTGCAAGCCGATGCTGGGTTCGTCGAGCACGTAGAGCACGCCGGCGAGATTGGAGCCGAGCTGGGCGGCGAGGCGGATGCGCTGGGCTTCGCCGCCGGAGAGGGTTTGGGTGGGGCGGTCGAGACTGAGGTACTCGAGGCCGACCTTGTCGAGGAAGCTGAGGCGTTCGTGGATCTGGGCGACGATGTCGCGGGCGATGAGGGCGCCTCGCTTGTCGAGCTTGAGCTTGTCGAGGGTGGCGAGCAGATCGCGGGGATCTTTTGCCAGGAGTTGGGGCAGCGAAAGCTTGTCTCCGTTTTTCAAGTACAGATAGACGTGGCGACTGACGCGATTGAGGCGTTCGCCTTTGCATTCGGGGCAGACGATGGCTTGGGCCTCGTCGTCCTCGGAGGAATCGGCTCCGATGGCCTTGGCGAGTTCCTCGTTGTCCTCGAGCCTTTCGCGCATCCAAGGATAGATGCGGCCGTGGCCTCGGCAGGTGGGGCACCAGCCTTTGTGGGAATTGAAGGAGAAGTCCTTGGGGTCGAGCTCGGGGAGGGCCTCGCCGGTGGCGGGGTCCATGCGGTGCATGGATAAATAGTGAGTGGCCCGTGCTTCGCTCTCCGAGCTACGCAGGGTTCTCGCTTCGCTCGAAGCGATGAGGAGGGCGGTGCCGTTGCCGCGCTTTAGGGCTTCGGTCAGCTTCTGCTGGATTTGCTTGGGGGAGCGGAGGAGGGGGACGAGGTCGGCTATGACGACTTCGATGTTGTGCTCGGAGTAGCGGTCGAGCTTTTCGAATTCGTCGGTGAAGATGATTTCGCCGTCTACGCGCATCATCTCGTAGCCGTGGTCGGCGATCCAGTTGGCGATGGGCTGGTGGTGGCCCTTGCGGTTGCGTATGAGTGGAGCGAGCAGCAGGAGGTGGTCGGCGGCTTTGGCTTCGGGGCTCTTGAGAAGGGCCTGGAGTCGCTTGAGCAGCTGGGCTTGGCTTTGAGCGAGGAGGGGGTTGCCTGTATCCGGATTATGGGGAACGCCGAGGCGGGAGTAGAGAAGACGAAGGTACTGGGCGACTTCGGTGATGGTGGCGACGGTGGATTTGCGGGAGCCTCGGGTGACGCGCTGCTCGATGGCGACGGTGGGTTGAATGCCGCTGAGCTGGTCGAGGTCGGGCCGGGGGAGTTGCTCGACGAACTGGCGGGCGTAGGGCGACATGGATTCCATGAAGCGGCGCTGGCCCTCGCCGAAGACGATGTCGAAGGCGAGAGTGGACTTCCCGGATCCGGAAACGCCGGTAACGACGCTGAACTCGTAGTGGGGAATGGATACGGTGATGTCCTTGAGGTTGTGCTGCCGGGCGCCGGTGACTTTGAGTGAAGAATTAAGAGTGAAGAACGAAGAGTTGGGGGGAGGAGTGGCTTTCGAATTCTTGACTCTTAACTTTTCGCTCTTCGCTTTTAGATACGGCGCTGACGCCGTACCGACGCAGCTTGCGGGAGGGCCTTGGTAGACGACTTGGCCGCCTTTGGCTCCGGCGTCGGGGCCCATCTCGATGAGCCAGTCGGCGGATTTGAGGACGTCGATGTTGTGCTCGACGACGATGAGGCTGTGGCCCGAGTCGACGATCTTCTGGAGGACGCCGAGGAGGCGGCGGACGTCGTGTTTGTGCAGGCCGGTGGTGGGCTCGTCTAACAGGATCAAAGATCCTGTTGGGTTCTGGGTTCTGGGTTTGGGGTTCTGGGTGGGGGATGAAGATTGCTTCAGGTATTTTACGAGTTTCAGGCGTTGGGATTCGCCGCCGGAGAGGGTGTTGAGGGCCTGCCCGCTTTTGAGGTAGCCGAGGCCGACTTCGTCAAGGGCGGCGAGCTTGTCATGGATTTTCGGGTACTCGGCGAAGAGATCCATGACTTCGGCGACGGTGAGTTCGAGGAGGTCGGAGATAGATTGGCCTTGAAAGAGAATCTTGCGAATTTCGGGCTTGAAGCGCTTTCCGTCGCAATGGGGACAGGGGACGTAGACGTCGGAAAGGAACTGCATCTCGACTTTTTCGTAACCGAGGCCTTTGCAGTGTTCGCAGCGTCCGTCGCCGGCGTTGAAGGAGAAACTTGAAGCGGTGTATCCGTTTTCCTGTGACTGGGGAAGTTTTCCGTAGAGCTTGCGAATTTCGTCCCAGGCTTCGACGAAGACTATGGGGTTGGAGCGCGGGGTGCGACTGACGGGGGATTGGTCGACGAGCACGATTTCGTCGAAGGAGAGATCGGATTCGAGGGAATCGACGGTGGCGGGGTCCTCGACCAGTCGGCCGCGTTGGGCGAGCAGGTTTTGGTACAGCCCGGCATTGAGGAGGGTGGACTTGCCGGAGCCGGAGACGCCACTGAGACAGACGAAACGTTGGAGCGGGATATCGAGATCGAGGGATTGGATGTTGTGCTTGGCGACGCCTCGCAGCCTTAGCTGCGAATTTGAGATTTGAGATTTCGAATTTGAAATGCACGCTCGAGGCGCGCTCATGGGGATTTTTTCGCGGCCGGAGAGGTAGCGGGCGGTAATGCTCTTCTTGCTGGCGAGGAGTTGCTTCTGGGTGCCTTGGAAGACGAGATTGCCTCCTTTTGCTCCGGGTTCGGGGCCGATTTCAATGACTTCGTCGGCCGCTTGGATCATGGCATCGTCGTGCTCGACGACTACGACTGTATTTCCTTGGTCGGTGAGGCTGCGCACGATGCTGATGAGGCGGTCGATGTCGCGGGAGTGCAGGCCGACGGAGGGTTCGTCGAGGACGAAGAGGGTGTCGACGAGGGATGCTCCGAGGCAGGAGGTGAGATTGACGCGCTCGACTTCGCCGCCGGATAGGGTGCGGGCGGGGCGGTCGAGGGTGAGGTACGAGAGGCCGACGTGGTTGAGGTAGCGGAGGCGGGAGAGAATGGCGTCGCTTGCTATGCTTGCCTGGTGATTTGGTTCTGAGTTCCGGTTTTTGGGTTGGGCGCCTTGAATGAGTGGAAAGAGGTCGCCGATGGGAAGCTGATAGAGGTCGGGGAGGCGGTAGCCTTGCCACTTCCAGCACAGGGAGTCGGGCTGGAGTCGGGTGCCTTGGCAGGTGGGGCAGGTGACGTAGGCGCGGAAGCGGGAGAGGAAGATGCGCACGTGCATCTTGTAGGTATTGCGCTCAAGCCAGTCGAAGAAGCCTTTGACGCCGTACCAGAGACCGCCTTCGTAGTCGTCTTTGTCCTTGAGTTTTCGATACGCGGGCTCGCCGTGGATGACAATGTCCTGGTGCTTCTTGCTCAGTTGGTTGAAGGGTTTCGTAGTCGAAATCTTGAGACGGCGACAGGCTCGCTGGAGGTCTTTCTTGCTTTCTCCGTAGACCTGGCCTTCGAAGGCGCGGATGAGGCCTTGGTCGATGGAGAGGTTCGTATCTGGGATGGCGAGGCGGTAATCGATCTCGATGATGCGACCGAAGCCTCGGCATTCAGGGCAGGCGCCGAGAGGGGAGTTGAAGGAGAAGAGCGGGGGGCTGGCGGGGCGGTAGGTTTTGCTCCCGTCGGCGGAACGCAGGCCGCGGGTGTGGCGGGAGAGTACAGCGCCGTCGGAATCGAGCAGCTGTAGCTGGCCTTGACCGAATTCGAGTGCCGTCTCGGCGGCTTCGAGGAAACGAGTGCGGTTGGCTGGCGTTGGGGCTATGCGATCCTGGACGACGCGGATACTTAAGGTCGAAGGCTGAAGGCTGAGGGCTGAAGGGTCGTCGAGTCGGTGCAGTTGATTTTTGGAGTCGAAAAAGCGACTGTATCCCTGGGCTTTGACGTTTTTGAGAATTTCGGTCCAGGCGAGTTTTTGGGGCCTGGCGATTTCGAAGGCGATGATGACTGTCTTCTTGGGATACTTGGCTTGGGCGTTCTTGAAGATTTCGGCTGGGTTGTCGTCGTGTATCGGTTCGTTGGTGACGGGATCGTAGAGAGTGGCGACATGGGAGAACCAGACTTTGAAGTAGTCGGTGAGCTCGGTCATGGTACCGACCGTGGAGCGAGAGGTTTTTATGGTGTTCTTTTGCTCGATGGCGATGGAGGGGCGCACGTTTTCGGCGCTATCGAGATCGGGCTTTTCGAGCAGGTCGAGAAACTGTCGGGTGTAGGCGGAGAAGGTCTCCACGTAGCGTCGCTGCCCTTCGGCGTGCAGGGTGTCGAAGACAAGGGAGGACTTGCCGGCGCCGCTGAGGCCAGTGACGGCGATGTACTTTCCGAGAGGGATGTCTACGTCGATGTTCTGGAGGTTGTTCTGGCGAACGCCGCGGAGGCGGATGGCCTGAAGATCGGGTTTGGATTTAGGCATGCGAGTTGGTTGCGATCAGGCGATTGAAAAGGTTTTCGTAGGCATTGGTTTGGGCCTGGAGGGTGAAATTCCGTCGGGCATGGTCGCGCGCGGCCTGCGACATCTGCAGACGTAGGCTGGGAGATTGGGCGAGTTTTACGAGGCGGTCGAGGAAGGTGGATTCGTTGCCTTGGCGGACGAGGTAGCCGCTGGATTCGTTGCGAAAGGTTTCGTCGACGCCGCCTGCCTGGTAGGCGACTACGGGGAGTCCGGCCATCTGGGCCTCGACGAGGAAGTTGGGCAGGGATTCCTTTTCCGAGGTATGTACGGCGATGTCGCCTTCCGCGTAGAGGGGGCGAGGGTCTGCGAGCAGGCCAGGGAAATGGACGCGGCTTTCGATGCCTAGAGCAGCGGCTTCCTTTCGGCAGGAGGCGAGGGTAGGGCCGTCTCCGGCTAGGGTGAGGCTCCAGTCGATATCGACGGGGAGCTTGGCGCAGATCCGCAGGAGGCGGATCTGCCGCTTTTGCGGGCGGAACATGCTGACGCTGAGCAAATGGAGTTTGTTGGGCCTTGGGTTCTGGGCATTGGACTCTGGGGTGGGGAATTCTCGGAGGCAGCCGTTGTAGATGACAGTCGATGTATCGGGACGGTGAATACGGTTTTGAGTGACTATGCGTTGCAGGGCTTCGCGGCTGTTGGCCACGATGTGATCGGCGTGGCGCAGGGCGCGGCGGTAGAGCCAAGGGAGGGAGCGGCCGGTGCGCAGCGTGGCGACGAGCCGGTAGGGGCGTCGAGGGTCGCGACTGAGCAGGCCGGCGTGGCAGTTAGCCATGCGGCCCATGGGCAGGACGATGTCGGGACGGAGTCGGGCGAGTTTGCGTCGGAGGCCGGGGGCGAACCAGTCGGTTTTGAGGGGGCCTTGGCGGAGTTGGTGGAGGCGAAATGCTCTTTCGGGGGCGAGGGTCTTTTCCAGGCCGCCGCCAGATCGGAAGACGACGAGGTCGACCTGGTGGTCTCGGGCTGCGAGGGCTTGGGCGATGGCGATGGTCTGCCGTTCGGTGCCGCCGCTGCGCAGATGGTCCTGGAGGAGTGCGAGTCGCATTTGTGGGAATGAATAGGTGGCGGGGCCAGGAGGCGGGGCAAGCGTTTGTGCGCTGGAGGCCGATTTTAAGGAAATGATCGGCGGCGTTTGGCGGCCAGTCCGGGAATCGCAACCTGCTGGTCTGCTTTTTTTTTGCCTGGCGTTGCGGCGAAGGTGGTTGAGGATGGCAGGGATATGGGGACCGGAAGTCAGGGAGGATTGATTGGGATGTTGAAGCGTTGGCTGGTCAGCGCCTTGGGCGTTTGGATTGGCAGCTATTTCCTGGAGGGAATCGACTATGAGGATTCGGCGACATTGGTCTTGGTGGCGATCTTGCTGGGATTGTTTACGGCTGTGTTGAAGCCGCTGCTTGTGCTGCTGGCTTTGCCGTTCGTGTTGGTGACCTTGGGGCTGGGAGTGCTTTTCATAAACGCCTTGCTTTATCTGCTGGTGGGCGAACTGGTGCCGGGGTTCGAAGTGGATGGCTTTGGTCCGGCTTTTTTGGGAGCTTTGATCATCACGGGATTGAATCTGGTCTTTGGCGCCTGGCTGAACGGAGGGCGCGGGGTGACTGTGAAGGCGAGCAGAGGGGGTTCGAGCTTGCCTCGCCGGGGACGGCGAGCGGCGGATGACGTGATCGACATCTAGTCGACTGCGACAAGCGCGGTCTTGTGGTGTTGTCGGGCGTTTGCGCTAGACAGGATCTTTGGGGCCGGGTATCGGCATGGGGTTTTACTAACCGGACTATTTAATATGGCTGAGGAAACGTACGATTTGATTGTAATTGGTGGAGGTCCCGCGGGCTACGCGGCCGCGATTCGAGCTGGCCAGCTCGGCAAGAAGGTGGCCTGCGTCGAAATGGAGCGAGCAGGTGGCACGTGCTTGAATTGGGGCTGTATTCCTAGCAAGGCGCTTCTGAAAAGCGCGGAGCTGATTCAGGCGATTAAGAAGGCCGACGACTTCGGCATTACAGTGGGATCTGTGGATTACGACTTTGCCAAGATCATCGAGCGCTCTCGTGGAGTGGCGGATCAGATGGCGAAGGGCGTGGAATTTCTTTTCAACAAGAACAAGGTCGAGTACATCGTGGGCAAGGCGTGCGTGCTGGACGCGCAGACGGTTGCGGTGACCGAAGGGAAGGCCAAGGGAAGGAAGCTCAAAACGAGAAACGTGCTGCTTTCGACCGGCTGCCGGGCTCGCAAGCTGCCGTTTTTACCGGACGATCCCAAGCGAGTCATGACTTCGCGTGAGGCTCTGGTGATGGAGTCGCAGCCCAAGTCGGTCGCGGTGATCGGCTCTGGCGCGATTGGGGTGGAGTTTGCCTATTTCCTGAACGCTTTTGGCTCGAAGGTCACGGTTCTGGAAGCGCTTCCGCAAATGGTTCCGGTTGAGGACGAGGAGATTGCCAAGGTCCTTGAGCGGGAATTCAAGAAACAGAAGATTGCCTGCGAGCTCGCGGTCGAGATCAAGTCTGCCGAGCTGACTGAGAACGGCGTGAAGATCGGCTATGTGAAGAAGGGCAAGGAGATCTCGCTCGAGGTGGATGTGGTCATCCAGGCCGTTGGTGTGGTGGCCTACCTTGATGGCGCGGTCGATCCTTCGCTCAAGCTGAATACCGAGCGCGGATACTTGACGGTGGACGACGAGTATCAGACGAACGTGAAGGGCATCTATGCGGCGGGCGATATCATCGGTCCACCGACTTTGGCTCACGTGGCGACGTTCGAGGCGGTGCAGGCGGTGAATGGGATTTTCGGCGCCGCGAAGCCGCGTCGCGTGAAGAATTACCCTGGCGCTACCTATTGCCAGCCGCAGGTTGCCAGTACCGGCTTGACGGAGAGGAAGGCGAAGGAGCTCGGACTGGACTTCAAGGTTGGCAAGTTCCCGTTTGCCGCCTCCGGCAAGGCGGTCGCTTCCAATCATCCTGAAGGTTTCGTAAAGGTGATCTGCGATGCCAAGACGGGGGAGATCTATGGAGCCCATATTATCGGTGGAGACGCGACGGAGCTGATCACCGAGTATTGCCTAGCCATGGAGATGGAGGGCACCATCGACGAGATTCACGGCACTATCCACGCTCATCCGACTCTAAGCGAGGCGCTGGCCGAGGCGGCAGCGGCGACGCACGAGATGGCAATCCATATCTAGGCAGGAGCTTGAAACCCGATCCGCTTTGGTCTCGACTTTACCGGCCTGCCTCTAGAGATTTCCCGTTTTTCAAGCTCCTGTAGTTCAATGGATAGAACATCGGTTTCCGGAGCCGAGGATGTGGGTTCGATTCCCGCCGGGAGTACCAGCTTTCGCGTGCCGGAGCGCTCTTTTCAATGGACCAGCCACTCGTCGCATCCTCCATCCCCGACCCAGTCAGACAGTTTTCGATCTTCATGGAAAACAAGGTCGGCCGTCTGGCGGATGTCTTCCGGCTGTTGAGCGAGCAAGCCATCCATGTGCTGGCCTTGACGACCTTAGACACGACGGAAAGCGCGATCACTCGCCTAGTGGTGGACGATCCTGACAAGGCTCGCTCGCTCTTTTGGGAACACAGCATCGCCTTCAGCGAAAGCCAGATCCTGGCAGTGGAGATCGCGGGCGAGCACGAAATCGTCCGCGTCCTTTCGGCCCTGCTCGAAGCGGAGATAAATATCCACTATCTCTATGCGTTCGTCAGTCGCCCTATGGGCAAGTCGGCGATGGCGCTTTGCATAGAGGATATGGATGTCGCTATCCACATTTTGAATACGAGAAACCACAAGGTATTGAGCCAGCGGGACATTTCGCGCTAGGCGCTCGGGCGTTTTCCCGCATCTATTTTCCTGAACTATCCACGAATGAGCGAAACGAATCTCGAAACGAGCGAAGCCCAAACCAATCCGCTTTCCCGAACGCCGAACAAGGCCCACCAGGATCTCGAGGTTAAGGACGCGCAGATAATCTTCAACTCCGTCTGGAATGCTCTCGAGGAAAAGCACGGCCGACGGCGGCTGCATTTCCCCCGGGAGCTGATCTTGCTCGGCGGCGCGCCTGGAGCGGGCAAGGGGACGAATACCCCGTTCATCTCCGAGATCCGCAGCCTGACTTGCGAGCCAATCGTGGTCAGTTCCCTGCTGGACACGCCCGAGATGCGGGCGATCAAGGATTCGGGCAACATGGTGGGAGACCGTGAGGTCATCAGCATCCTGTTCGAACGCCTGCTTCGGCCCGAGTACCAAGAGGGAGCCATTCTGGACGGCTTCCCGCGGACCTTCGTCCAGGTGGAGTGCATGAAGATGCTCTATCATAAGATGCTCCAACTGCGGGCCGAGTTCTACAACACCGAGCATCGCTCTCGTTTCCGGCAGCCTGTGGTGCATATCATGATGCTCTTCATCGACGAGAAGGAGAGCGTGGCTCGCCAGCTCAAGCGCGGACGGGAGATCCTGCAGGCAAACGAAGAGTTCCACAGGACCGGGATCGGCGAATCGCAGGAGGCCAGGGCTACCGACTTGGATCCCGATGCGGCCAGACGACGCTACAAGGTCTTCAAGGAGCGGACCTACGACGCCCTCCAGTCCCTGCGCGAAGTATTCCACTATCACTTCATCAATGCTCAGGGCGGCCTGTCCGAGGTGCGGCAGAATATCGTCAAGGAGCTCCAGTACCAGAGCTCGCTCGAGCTCGACCCGCAGACTTTCGACGCTCTGCAGCGAATCCCGATCGCCAGCAAGATCGTCGAGCACGCCCGCCAGCAGCTGGTAAAGCGCCTCGATGGCTATGAGATGGAGGAGACGGAGCTCTTTCGCAAGGTCATCGAGTTCGTACAGGACAAGATCATGCCGATCGTGCGTCACCATGCGATTTCCGGCATGGCGCACATCAATACGGAGGACGAGATTTTCGACAATTCCTCGGCCTTGGCCATGCTCATCGATATCTTTTCGGAACGCGGTTACCGGGCCTCGGTCGACTTGCACAGAATCGAGATTCCGGAATCCTTCGATTTGCAGACTGGAAAAATCAATTGCCGTTTGAAGCGCGTTTGGCGCATCCAAATTAGGTTCAAAGGATCTGAAATACGTCGTGGATCTTGAACTTTTCCAGGGTTTTCACGGTCATTTAGGGAACATCCACGTCTGTTTGTTGGTACTTTCCTGAATCCTATACTTGCCTGAATCAGTTTAGTCCCCTATCGACCTTGGCTCTATAATTTTCCGCCCGTTTGGATTGGTTTACAGCGCTACGCCAAGCGGGAGCTCGAGCAAATGAACGAATCGAATCTGAAAGTACTAGTCGCCGAAGACGAAACGCTGTTTCGCGATTTCCTGGTGAGGATCATTGTTCAGCGTTTCGGCTTCGAGGTCGTAGGCGAAGTTTCGACGGGCGAAGAAGCGCATCGCCTGTGCCATGAACTCAGCCCGGACTTGTTGATCCTCGATCTGAGGCTCCCCGGCATTACTGGCCACGATCTGGCCAGACGTCTGCTCGACGAGCAGCCCAACCTCAAGATCCTGATCATTTCCTCGGTAGAGGATCCCAAGCGCGTCGGCGCTCTGCTTCAGATGGGCGTGGCTGGCTTTCTCAACAAGAAGGAAGACTTCTCCGTTTTCGAGCAGGCCATCGAGGCGGTCGCCGCCGGCAACCTCTTCGTCAAGGCCTCCGCCCAACCCAGTGCGGAGTCGACGGAC
Organism: Pelagicoccus sp.; assembly: GCA_028284635.1. Classification (GTDB taxonomy): domain Bacteria; phylum Verrucomicrobiota; class Verrucomicrobiia; order Opitutales; family Opitutaceae; genus Pelagicoccus. Next base: position 150,908 of record JANQRJ010000013.1, on the reverse strand, counting down.
ATCATGGACCAAAAGGAGATGCTCGAGACCTTGAGCGATCGAGAGAAGGAGATCGTGGTCTTCGTCGCGTCTGGCAACACCAATAAGGAAATCGCCACCAGCCTCGGCTTGAGCGTCAAGACTGTGGAGTCGCATCGCAGCAACGTTGCCAAGAAGCTCAAGATCTTCGATATTGCCGGAATCACACTTTTTGCCGTGCGCACTGGGCTGATCGACCTTTAGCCTCAGAGCCGCCCGGGATCGATAGGCGAGGCATGATTGGCACGATCATTTACGACAAAACCGACTTCGTGCTGGGGATCTCCCAGGAGCTAGGCGCCTGGCTTGGAATCGAAACGGTCGACGAATCGCCGCGTCCATGGGAAACTCTCATCGAAGGCGACTCAGCTTCATTCAAACCCCCTTTGGGAGAACTCTGGTCTCGGAAGGCTCGACTCAAACGCGCCGACGGCTCCTCGGCCGAGGGCGTCTTCAGGATCCAGGCCATAGCCTCTCATGCTAGCTTCTATCTAGCGGAGGTGAGGATCGAGCAAGCTGGGGAGACTTGCGATTCCGGCAGCGATGAGTTGAGGGATTCGGTAAGGAAGCTCTCAGCCCAAGTAGACCGCTTGGCCGAAGGCCCTCTCGACGCGATTACTCGTTGCCGGCTTTCCGATCTGCAAGCTGGATTCCGCAAGCTGGAAGATCGGATCGGAATTCAGGCGGAAAAGTCTTGCTGCGCGAAATCGCAGCCAGGCGTATCTGAAAAAAGGATACTGATTGTGGAGGACAATGTCCTGAATGCGGATATGATGGATCACTTCCTGCGCGAATGCGGCGTGAGCCACGATATCGCTCGGAACGGGTTCGAAGCCCTCGATATGTATGAAGACGGCAAATACGATCTCGTTTTCATGGATGTGATGATGCCCGAGATGGACGGCTGCGAAGCTACCGAGAAGCTTCTCGCCGCATCCAGCCGCCAGCCGACTCTCCCCGTCGTCGGCGTCACCGCGAGAATCCTGAACTCCGATCGGGCTCGTTGCTTGGACTCCGGAATGGTCGAAGTGCTCCAGAAGCCGGTGGACTTGGAAATCCTGTGCGACGTGCTGAACCGCCGTCTTGCCTCTCCACTTCCCGAGCAGAAGAATTCGATCTGGGAAGGTATTGTGAACATTCGGGTTCTCGACGAGTATCTGCGTCGCATGAGCTCCGACGGGAAATCCTGTCGCGAAGTCTTGGATACTGCTCTGGAAGTCTTGGAATCCGATGTCGAAAAGATCTGCGAGGCCATCGACTCTCGAAGCTGGAGTCAGACGTCCCTATTGGCCCACTCTCTTAAGGGAGCTCTCGGCCTTCTGGGAGCTCGGGTCGCTTACGATGTCGCCAGTTCGCTGGAAATCAGAACCAGTTTCTCTCCGGAGTCTACTGGGTTGGAGTCCTGGCAGCGTTTGATCCGCGTCGCTTGCCAGGAGTACAGAGAGGCGGCAGTCGCCTATCTGGACTCCCGCCACTAAGAGGGCGTTGAATAGTAGAAGCTCCCACAGCTCCTTCTGCTTAGACGATTCGATATGCGCTCAATCTAGCCGTATCTGAGTGCTCTGTTCGATGTACCTGCTAAGCGACGCTAGCGCTCGACTCTGCGACTCTGGATTCGCGTCTAGCTCCGCTAGGGGAGACTTGAGAATCCGCCTCACCTCGATAGCTAGGCTTGATGGAAGCTGGCGTGCCCATTCTTCCACTACAGGATAGCCTTCGTCACGGCAGTATACGAAGAAGGTTTTGAATAGGATTGGTTCCGTGGGGAGTCCGGCGTCCAGCGCGTCGAGCGCCTTTTCGGCTAGGGTGAATGTGGATGCCATGTTTTCCTGGTGCACCGGATTTGCAGCTAGGAATGATGAAAGCCGGGCGGCGGCCTGCAGGATGCTGTATGACCGTCCAATGCCCGAACGACGTCGCTCCAAGGTGAAGTCGTTCAGGAAGCCGTTTTGCTCGTCGGGTTTGAGGTCCGCAGCTGCCTCGCCTTGGTCGAAGAGGTCGAGGGTGGGAACTTGTTTCTTGGAGCTGCGTCGCTGCAACAGGCTCAGAAGACCGAAATCAGGCGAGAGAAGGCGTATCTGCAGGTAGGTTTCGCCTGTTGGGGCGATCTTCAATACGATCGCTTCTCTGACTAGAACCTTTCGACCGGCCATACTCAGGACTTCGCGTCCGGATTCGGAGCGGATTCGTCCTTGAATTCCAGTCGATCGGTCACGGGAGGGAAGGGCGGCGCCACTGCTCCGCCGGAAATTATGAGCTTCATGCCTTGTCCGACCGTCATATCCAGAATCTGGATATCCTCTTGCGGAAGCATCACTAGAAAGCCGCTCGTGGGATTCGGGGTCGTCGGAACGAAGATGTTTCTGAGGTGAGGGTTGGTTTTGGCTTGGATCTCGCCTTTGCTGTCGCCGGTAAGAAAGCCGATGGCGTAGCAGCCCGGTCTGGGAAACTGCACCAGAGCCACTTTTTGGAAGACGGCGCGGTTTTGGGAGCTGAAGGTTTCGATGATCTGCTTCACCGAGGTGTAGACGGTGTTGATCACCGGCACGTTGTTGAGGAAGCGTTCGCCTAGCCCGATGAGGTATTTGGCGATGAAGTAGCGCGAGAGAAATCCCAGCAGAGTCACCAGCAGCAGCACGATCATCGTTGCCAAGGTGTTCCAGAGCATGCCGAGCCCTTGGCGGGAGATGAGATCGTGCGGCACGAAGAACAGCAGTTGGTCTCGAGCGCTGCCGCCGATCTTGATCACCAGCCAGTTGAAGACGAAGAAGGTGATGCCGATCGGGGCGAGTAGGATGAGGCCGGAAAGGAAGGATTTGCGAAGTTTGACGAACATGGCGAATGGATGAGGCGACAACCACAATGCGTGATTGGCCCTCTGGATACACGCCAAAATCGATGAGGTTTCGAAATAAGCAACGGCTTGCCAGGGCTCTCCGCTTTCCCGTCGAAGCGTAGCATCTCTTTTCCGATGCAATTATCTGACGCGCAGAATCTTAAACGAACCTTTCAGTAGCCCTGCGAAAAAGCGCTTCTGATGTGCGATCCGTTTGGCGGAGGTGATTGTTCGAGTGGCTGGAAAGCGGGGCTGAGAGATTCCGACAGGCGCGTGAAAAGCGTTGATGAGGTGGTTGCGAGTTTTCAAAGTGGCCGATCGATGAATTGGAAGGGGGCAAATCGACTGTACTCGCGGCGTTCGCTGGAGCGCTGGAGCGACCGGCTTTCCGACCCCTGGGAGGATCGTTTCGAAACCTCCGCTCTGGAGACGGGAAGGCGGCTCTACAAAAAGGGCGTCATTCGGGAGATCTCTCTGAACGAGGACGACGTCATCATGACCTGCAAGCAGGGCCAGGCGGAAAGCTACTCGGTGGTGCAATGGGAGAGGGACGCTTTCAACGTGCGCTCGTCCAGCGAGAACGCGGAATTCGGTCATGCGATCGCGGTGGCCGGTTTGCTTGAGATCGAAGAGCTTTTGGCGGACGAGGATCTGACGCTTCTCGAGGGCGAGGTCGCTAGAGCCGATGACGAGATCGAGGAGGACATCGAGTCGTCCGATTCGGATGAGGGCTTTGCCGATGAATCGCAGACCCGGATGCTGCATCTGGTTCTCGATACTCACTTCAAGGGCTTGATCTGCGAGGCGTATTGGCTGGCCGAGGACGGCTCTCGCGTCTCCGCTCTGAGCCCCGAAGATGGTTCTCCCCGAGCCAATACTTCCGAGGAGCGCGGTCGTTTGATCATGCTGGCCGCTCGTTCTCGCAAGTCGCGCTTCCGCTACGCTTCCGAGTTCGGAGCCTACTTGCTGGAGAATCTGCGAGAGGTCGTGCACTTCGTGCAGAATGTCTGGCCCGACTGGGAGCGTCGCTTCTCCACGGAGGAGGGAGAGAATGTGAAGCGCTTGAAGCAGGGCGTGGTCGAATTGCAAGTCGGCGCAAAGGCGAGCCGGAATGCGGTGGGCGGACTCGACGTGCAATGGGTCTTCGACTCAGGTCGTCGCATGCTCGATAGCGAGATCGCCCTCTCGCTTATGGATGGTGAGCAGGATACGGCCCTCATTCCCGAGCTTGGCGTGGTGAAGCTTTCGGACGAATCGAAACGCTTGCTGGACTCCTGGCGGGAATCGGAGACTGAAGTCGGAGGGGCAGGGCAGCTCTATCAGCTTTTTTCGATTTTCGCGGAGGCTCCGGATTCCCTCGAGCTATCCGACGAGCTGCGAGATTGGAGAGAGGGACTTCTGCGGCCGGGGTATTGCGATGACGAAAGAAAGTACCTCGAATGTCTGCGACCCTACCAGCGACAGGGAGTGGCTTGGATGTCTCGGCTGTTGCGTCACGATTGTCACTGCCTGTTGGCGGACGAGATGGGATTGGGCAAGACGCTGCAGGTGATCGCTCTGCTCGATGCCGAGATGGAGGAAGGCGCTACCGCCTTGATCGTCTGCCCAGCGAGCGTAGTGCCGGTTTGGATATCCGAATTCGCGCGCTTCGCTCCGCGTTTTCGCGTGGGACGCTTTGAATCGAAAACGAACGGTCAGCGGCTTGACGTAGCGGTCATTAGCTATGCGTTGCTGCGCACCCGTATCGAACGTGTAGCGCGTCAGGAATTTGAATACGCTGTCATCGACGAGGCTCAGTTTATCAAGAATCCCGATTCGAAAGCTTCGCGCAGCTGTCGCCGGATCCGGGCTCGTCGACGTATTGCCCTTACGGGTACGCCGATAGAAAACCGTCCGTTGGATATCTGGCCCGCGTTTCAGTTTCTCATGCCAGGTCTGCTTGGCTCTCGAATGGGCTTCGAGCGTGCCTACGCGGAGAACCCCGGGGCCTTCAACGCTCGGCTGCGTCTGCAGATAGCTCCCTTCATGCTGCGGCGCACGAAAAGCGAGGTCGCAACGGAGTTGCCAGACAAGGTGGTAGTGGACCAGATCTGTCCGGTTACCGCTGTCCAAGCAAAGGAGTACTCGCGCATCTGTACGGAAGGCCTGGCCCGCTTTGGCGACAACTTAGGGAAGGCGCTGCGCAACAATCGCTTTGCTACGCTGAGCCTGCTTACGCGATTGCGGCAGGTGAGCTGCGATCCTGATCTGCTTCCGTGGATGAATTCCAGTCTAGAGGATAGCGGCAAGCTGATGGTTCTTCTGGAAAAGCTCATCGAAGTGCTTGGAACTGGGCACAAGGTGGTCGTCTTCAGCCAGTTCGTGCGCTTTCTGGACCGAGCCCGCGAACTTATCGAAACCTCGTTTCCCGAGCTGCCGATCTTCGAGTTGACCGGTTCCACCCGAGATCGGCAGAAGCCGGTGAACGAATTCCAGGAGACCGAGCAGACTGCTGCCATGCTGGTCAGTCTGAAGGCGGCTAGCGTCGGCATTACCTTGCACGCCGCGGACTACGTCTTCCTGCTCGACCCCTGGTGGAATCCTGCAGTGGAAAGCCAGGCTATGGATCGCGTCCATCGTATTGGTCAGACGAATACGGTATTCGTTTACCGTTTTATCGCCCGTGGAACGATCGAGGAGAAAATCCACCTGCTGCAGCAGGAGAAGCGGGATCTCTTCGATGTCCTGATCACCAATGCCAAGCAGGGCACGGACCTGATCGTCGATGGCGTCCAGTCCTTCCAGTCCCTCCTGGCTCTCGCCCAAAGCAAGTAGCCCGCACGCTTCGACCCGCCAGAGAGCGTTCTCCTGCGCAATTAAAACTTCAACGTTGAAGTTTTAATTGCGCGCTTGGATTTGAGGTACGCTCTGCTTCGACAGAAGCTCTCCTATAGGCATGGCCTATGGTATTCATACTTTATAAGTATTTCCGTTTATGGCTGATATGGCGTATATTACTGCCAACACGCAAAACCAAGGAACCGAAAATGAACGAAGCACTGAAGACACGTCTGACCGCAATAGGAGGAGCCACTAGCTTCCTGGCCGGTATCGCAGCCTTGCTGCTGCCTTTCGCTGGCGGAATTCTCGCAGGGATGGCCATTGGCGGAGCCCTCTTTGGATTGGGCCTCCTCGAAACCAGAAAGGCGTCCTACTAAGGTCCGCCTTCTTTCCAGATTTCTAGTCATAGGGTATAGAAAAGCAGCATGGCTTATTAAAAACCTAGTGGCCCATCAAAAGTCACGAGCGTGTTAGGGGTAGCGCGTTCAGGACAGGGCCCAGGCGCCATGCTGCTTTATCTCTTTCAAGACAATAGCCTGCCTCGGGACATTCGTCCCGGGCAGGCTATTTCGTCTTTTCGAGGTCCATGGGCGGCTTATTTGCCCGAATTGGCTTAGGAGGTTAAGGTGCTTGCCCATCCGGTCGATCAAGCAATTCGCTTATGATCGAGATTAGCCCGCTGAGCTAAAACCGCACCCTTATGAATTCCGAAACTGCTCCACTTATCTCCGCGCTGTCCCAGGTGGAACTGCGGGTAGGAAACATAGAAGAAGCGAGAGTGTTTTACAGCGATACGCTCGGAATAGAGGTGGAGTCGGTATTCGGTCAGACGATGATTTTGAAGCTGGGCGAACTCTCCGTGCTCGTGCAGGAAGCGAGGAACAGACCGATAGGCTGTCCGCTCTACTTCCAGGTGGACGGCCGCATGCACGAAGTCGCCGAGGCCCTCAAGGAGCGTGGCATTCGCTTCAAGAGCGGGCCGAGCTGCATAGTGGAGAACTTCATGGGCAAGTCTTCCTGGCTCGCGTTCTTCGAGGACCCTTGGGGCAACCCGTTGGCTTTGATGGGCGACATGGAGGTTTAGCCACGCTTGGTTTTTTCTTCTCAAGGCGGGAGAGTTGCCATACGAGCGTCATCCTGATGCTGGAAAATCATGACCCGAAGCCTTTGCCTGAATCGCTGCTAAGCGGTCACAAGAAGTTTTTGAATAGCGACTTAGAGGGCAATCGAACCCTGTTGGCTCGCCTCGAAGCCGAAGGTCAGTCGCCCAAGGTCCTTTGGATTGGCTGCTCGGACTCCCGAGTGCCGCCGGGCTTCGTTTTCGAAGCCGAACCAGGCGAGCTTTTCACCCTGCGCAATGTGGGCAACATCGTGCCGCCGTTCGAAGCGGAGGAGGCGTCCATCGGCTCTGCCATCGAGTACGCGGTCAATCATCTGAAAATCGACCACATCGTGGTTTGCGGGCATTCTGACTGCGGTGGCATAAAGGCCCTCTCGCATCTTGGCGAGTCCGCCGTCGAGCCCATGATCTCCGAATGGATCGAGTACGCGGTGACCGCTCTGGAAGACGACAAGGGCGCGACGCTTGAGTCGTTGACCAAGACGAATGCGATCTTGCAGGCGGAGCGTCTGGTCGGATACCCCTGCGTTGCAGATGCGATCGCCTCGCGCGGGCTGAGCATTCACGCCCTCTATCACGACATCAGGAGCGGCGAGATTATGCAGTACCGGCCTGGCGAACGGTCTTGGACGGAGATTTGCGCTGAGGCTCCAGTCGAGAACCGCTAGCGGCCGCTACACTGATTGGTGTTGGGAGAGCGATTCGAAGCTTGAATAAAGAATAAAAGGTAATTTAATAATTGATAATCTGGAAAACTCCAATCTACTCTTCAAGTCATGGAATCCATTTCGCTTGCCAACGACACCGTCTCGCCTCGTCTGAACGCGGATCTGGTCCGTAAATACAATCGTCCGGCCCCTCGCTACACATCCTACCCGACAGCGTTGCGCTTTCGAGAATTGGACGAGGAATTCACCAAGGAGGCCCTGCTGCTCGACCTGGAAGTCTCAGAGGGTCCGCTGTCCTTGTACTTCCATCTGCCCTACTGTCGGAGTCTTTGCTGGTTCTGCGGCTGCGCCAAGGTCATCTCGACGGACACTTCGTTGGCCGACCGCTATCTCGACTTCCTGGAGAAGGAGGTAGCGCTGTACCAAGCCCACCTCCAACCTAATCGTCCCGTGGTGCAGCTGCACTTTGGCGGTGGTACTCCGAACTTCTTGACGCCTGCTCAAATCGACCGGCTAGGCGCTCTCATCCAGGAGCATTTCGCTTTCGCCGAAGATGCTGAGATCAGCGCGGAGTTCGATCCCCGTACGCTTTCGCAAGAGCAGGTGGAGGCATTTCGTCGGCTTGGGGTCAATCGCGCTTCGATTGGCGTACAGGACGTGAAGCTCGAAGTGCAGGAGGCCGTTCATCGTATCCAGCCTACGGAGACGAACGTCGAGGTTGTTGGTTGGCTTCGCGAGGCAGGAATCGGTTCCCTGAACGTAGACCTGGTCTATGGGCTTCCATGCCAGACGCCCGAGAGCTTTGCGGAAACCCTCGAAGAGGTGCTGAGCTATGATCCGGATCGCCTGGCCATCTTCTCCTATGCTCACGTGCCTTGGAGCAAGCCGGCGCAGAAGATCCTGGAGAAAAACCCGATGCCCAGCGCCGACGAAAAGATAGAGATGCTTATCCAGACGGTGGATACGCTTGCTAAGAGAGGCTATGCTCATATTGGCATGGATCATTTCTCCAAGCGAAGCGATCCGTTGGTGGCCGCCCAGCAAGTGGGAACCTTGCAGCGAAACTTCCAGGGCTACAGCTTGCACGCGAATGTCGAGATACTGGCCTTTGGAATGTCTTCGATTAGCCAGAGTTCCGGAGCGTTTCGCCAGAATCACAAGGATTTGGATACGTACTACGAGATGATTTCGAAGGGAGAGATACCCCTGCAGAAAGGCTATCTGCTAACCTTCGACGATCAGATCCGTAGGGAAGTCATCATGCGATTGATGTGCGACTTGAGGTTGGACTTCGCCGAGCGAAGCGAAGCGAATGGTATCGACTTCTCCGTCTACTTCGCCGAAGAGATCAAGGCCCTTCAGGAGCTGGAAGAGGACGGGCTGGTACGCTTCACTGGAAAGGGGCTGGAGGTGCTGCCATTGGGACGCTTGCTGATTCGCAATGTGGCAAACGTCTTCGATGCCTACAGCGACCGTGTCTCCAAGGGCTTTTCGAAGGCCATCTAGTTCGTGTAGAGCCTGCACCGTAGTGCGGAGCTTTAGCCCGTAGCCGCGTTCGTGAGAACGCGACATCCGCTCCGCGTTCTCACGAACGCGGCTACGGCGTTGATCTGCACTGCGGTCGCGGTCCCGCTTTGCGGGATCCGCGCTACGGTAGCTTGAGCAAGCGGCCGCGCTCCATGCGCTCGTCTAGCTCGACTTGGTTCATGATCGCCCAGTCTTGGGCATCGGTGCCGTGGGGCAGGCGTTTTGGCAGGAGTTCGCTAAATGGCGCGTTGCGCGGCGCCCGTACGATACTCAGCCGAGAAGGCTGTATGTCGAGGGCCTGACGGTTTTTGAGCTCTTGAAAGGAATTGATGCTGTTGCGTATCCGTCCTTCGACTTCGGGGAACTTTTCTGCGTTTCCATATCCTAGGAATGAATACACCTTGTCGCGATGGGCAATAAACGTCGAGTAGATGGGGAGGGTTTGGGAGTCGCTTTGAGCCTGTCCTGCGAGCACATAGGCTTCGAGTCCGTCGATGCGAGTTTCCCGAGCGTAGGTCGGTACGAGGCTTAAGCGTTGTTGCAGGGCTTGGGCTGCGGCTGCGGGGCTGCTTTGCCGAGCAAGGCTGAAGACGAGAAGCGCTGCTCCGCTGGGATCCCTCAGGTAGACTGCGGAGCTTTCGTTCTGGGCTTTCCAGCCGCTTGGGATTTCGAACTGCAGCCGGAGTTCGGGGTGGTAGAATGTGTTGCCGTCGATGTATCCGTTTCTTGGATTTTCTCCGACTACGAGACCGTCGATTTTTGCTAGGTAGCGTTCCCGGCCGACCGTATTCATGTTTTGGGTTTCGGACCATTCGTCCGCCAGCCGCTTTATGGTTTCCTCGCGTTCGCCTGGATCGGGATGGCTGGACATCCAAGAGGGGAGTCTTTGGCCGGACTTATTGGAGATGCGTTTGAGGGAGCGAAAGAATTCGCTGCCTTGAGAGGCGTCATAGCCTGCCTTGGCTGCGTACTCTACGCCGCGGAGGTCTGACTCTCGTTCCGCGTCGCGACCGTACTTGAGGGTGGCAAGCTGAAGGAGGCTGCCGCTCACCTCGACTGCTTTGCGGGCCAGCTCCTTGTTTTCGGCGAACTGTTCTCCGATGACTGCTCCTGCGAGTAGGCCTACCTGTCCCCAAGTCTGCTTGAGGGCTTGCTTGGAGGCGTGGCGGGCTTCGACGTGGGTGATTTCGTGACCGAGGACGACGGCGAGCTGGGCTTCGTTTTGCACGTGGGCCAACAGGCCTCGGGTCACGTAGACGTATCCGCCAGGTAAGGCGAAAGCGTTGACCACAGGGGAGTCGAGTACTCGAAAAGTGAACTGCGTATCGCGGTAGAGCTCTGGAGCGTCTGGCTGGCGAAGAGCACTATGGACGAGAAGGCTTTCGCCAAGCTCGCGCACGTACTCTGAGATTTCGTCGCTGGGATAGAGACCCATCTCCTGCACGATGCCTGCGTCAGCTTCGCGACCTAACTTGAGCTCCTGTTCCCACGTGTAGCCATAGTAGGCTTTTTCTCCGGTGTAGAGGCTGGGTTCGGTGGCGCAGCCGGAGAAGAGGAAGGTTGCGGCGACGATTGAGAGGAGGGAAGCGATCGAGCGTGCTTTCATAGCCGGGGGATTTGTTTGAACCGATTGATGGAAGGCGCGTTTGTTCCAGAGATCGACGCGCTGGTCAATTCGTGGATCAAGGGCGCAAAATTGTTGGAAAGGGTTGACAATTGATATCAAAAACAACTTTTTCGCCAACTCATCTTGCCCTGTAGCTCAGTGGTAGAGTCCCGACAAAGTCGGGATTAATCACTTGGTCATAGGGTATCAGTTCAATTTTTTGCCCTGTAGCTCAGTGGTAGAGCAGGTGACTGTTAATCACTTGGTCGCTGGTTCGAATCCAGCCGGGGCAGCCATTTTTTCCCGTCTAGAGGACTTGTTCTTTCATCGTGTTTTACGTGTATGTCTTGGAGAACGCAAAGGGCGTTCTCTATATCGGCCAGACGGAGAATCTCGCCCGTCGTCTCGATCAGCACAACTCTCCCGACGGCCATGCCCACCTGGGCAAGTACACGCACAAGCATGGACCTTGGAGTCTTCTCGGCAGCGAAGGCTACGCGACACGCTCCGAGGCGGTTCTTCGCGAGCGGCAGCTCAAGGCCTGGAAGAGCCCGCGCAAGGTGCGCGCCCTTTTTTCGAATAACGCCTCAACGTCCCGATAAAACCGGGATCAATTACTTGGTCATCCCTACTGGGGCAGCCATTTTACATCACTCAGGCAGTCAGGCTTTTTTCGCCGACTCAACTGAAGTTGTATTTCTGTTTCCATATTTTCGAAACTTTTGATTGATTTGCTGGCTCGCGAACTTAGCGTTCGCCTCCTTTCCCTCGGACCTAGGTCCTGACCTTCTTCAATTTCCGAAACATGAAAACGCTAACCATCAAGGCTTCCAGTCGCAGTCAGGCTGGCACTTCAGCTTCCGGCCGTCTCCGGGCTTCCGGCCTCGTGCCGGCCATCGTCTACGGCAAGAGCAAGCAGCCCGAGAACCTCACGGTGAACGCTGCCGAGCTGCGTTCGCTGCTCCGGGCGATCGGCAACAACGCTCCCGTCGTCCAGCTGCAGGAAGGCGAGGGGAAGGCCCGTACTTCCATCATCAAGGAGGTCCAGCGCCACCCGATCAAGGACTCCTATCTGCACGTGGATTTCCAGGAGGTTGCGGACGACGAGCTCGTTTCCGTTGAGGTGCCCGTTCATCCCGTTGGCGAGGCCTATGGCGTCAAGAATGAGAACGCCACGATCGAAACAGTCACGCACACCGTTCTCGTTCGCTGCCTGCCAAGCGCGATTCCCTCGTCCATCGACGTAGACGTGACGGAGCTCAAGCTCGGCGACAATTTGCACGTCAGCCAGCTCCCGGCCTTCGAGGGCGTCGAGTATCTCGACGCTCCAGCCCAGCCCGTCTTCGCGGTCGTCAAATAGCGTTGCCGCTAATTTTCCGGCGGTTCGTCGCCTGCGACGGTTCGCCTTTCGTTCTTTATACATATATCCTAGTTTCAGCGTATGAGCTTTCGCCTGGTAGTCGGTCTCGGCAACCCTGGCAGCGAATACGCGGCCACGCGCCACAACGCCGGCTTTCGGGTGCTCGACGCTTTCGCCCTTTCGAAAGGCGCCACCGCTTGGAGAAAGGAGCGCTCTTTCAAAGGCGAACTCGCTGACCTGAGCGACAGTCGCCACGGCAAGCTGGTCTTGCTCAAGCCCGCCACGTTTATGAACGAAAGCGGGCTCAGCGTGCAAAAGGTCTGCAGCTTTTACAAGATCCCGCCTGAGCAGGTCGTCGTCCTTTACGACGAAATCAACCTAGCGTTGGGCGAAGTGAAGATCAGCCTGAGCGGCAGCGCCGGCGGTCATAACGGCCTTGCCGATCTGCTCGTTCGCATCGCTCCCCGTTTCGCTCGCCTGCGCATCGGCATCGGCCGAAAGCCCCATAAAGAAATGGCTCTCGCGGACTACGTGCTAGGAAAATTCACCCCGGAAGAAGAAACTTTATTCACCGCCTCCATGGATCGCTACGTGGACAGCCTCGTCAGGCTGTTGCGTGACGGACCGGAGATGGCGATGAACCAAATCAATCGAAAAAAGAAAAACGATGACAGCAACAGCATCTAACTACAGAGCAACTTTCATCCTCGATACGCGTGGTCGTGAGGAAACCGTCGAAGACCTGATCGACGGCCTCAAGACAGAGCTCGCCGAGGCGGGCGCCGAAGTCTCCAAGGTCGAGAATCTCGGCGTCAAGGACTTCGCGCGCGCTCCCGACGCCAAGTACGACTCCGGCCTCTACGTCCAGTACGAATTCTCCGGCTCGAAGGAAACTCCAGCCGCGATCCTGGACAAGCTCCGCCTTAACAAGCTCGTCTCCCACAAGATAATCCAAAAGGCCCAGTAAGCCTTTGCCCTAGCCCCCTGTTTTCCCATGGCCAACTTCAACAGAGTCATCCTCCTCGGCAATCTGACCCGCGACCCCGAATTGCGCACCACGCCGAAGGGCACCTCTGTTTGCCAGTTCGGCATGGCCGTCAACCGCGTCTACCGTACCGGTGACAGCGGCGAGACTCAGGAGGAAACCACCTTCGTCGATCTCGAAGCTTGGGGTAAGCAGGCGGAGATCATCTCCAAGTACGTCAGCAAGGGGAACCCTCTGTTCGTCGAAGGTCGCCTGAAATTCGACTCCTGGGAATCGAAGGAAGGCGAGAAGCGCAGCAAGCTAAAGGTCATCGTCGAGAACATGCAGCTCATGCCCCGCGAGTCATCCGGCCATTCCGCTTCTCGCCCAGCCCAGGATTCCGCTCCCTCTCCCCGCTCCGGCTCAGCCCCGGCTGCGGCCAGCGACGACATCGAGGAAGACGTGCCTTTCTGATCTCCGGCATTCGAAGATCTTTCCCGTAGCAACTTTTAGAATACATCAATCCAATCGCGCATCATGGCAACTAGCGAAGTACTACTCATCGAGCCTGTCGAGGGACTCGGCAGCGAGGGCGATCAAGTCAAGGTCAAGGCGGGCTTCGCTCGCAATTTCCTGCTTCCCACCAAGAAGGCCATCCCTGTGACCAGGGCCAACCGCAAGCAGATCGAGGCCCTCAAAGTCCGCCGCGCCCAGCGCGAGGCCCAGAATCTAGCCGACGCCAAGGCCCAGGCTGCCAAGCTCGCCGAGACGCAGATCGGCATCGCCGTCAAGACAGGCGAAGCGGGCCGCATGTTCGGCGCGGTTACCTCTATCCACATTCACGAGAAGCTCTCGGAAGCTGGATACGACATCGATCGCAAGAAGATCCACCTCGCTCAGCCTATCAAGGAGCTCGGTCAGCACGTTTTCACCGTCAAGGTGCACGCCGAGGTTGAGGTCGAGATGAAGATCGACGTCGTATCCGAAAACCCGATCGTCGAGCCCGAAGAAGGCGCCGGCGAAGAGGCGGACGATTCTTCCGACAAGGAGTAGCTTCTGCCAGGCTTGAGCCGCAAGCATGCCGAGCAAGCCCGACAGGAAGGACGCTCCCTTCGACAAAGCCTCGAGCCCGCCGCCGGCTACGCTTGCTGGCCGGGCTCTTCCACACAGCCCGGATGCGGAAAAGGGCCTTCTCGCAGCCTGCTTGCTCGATCCAGCTGAGATCATCTCCCGTTGCCTCGCCCAGCGGCTGCCGCCCGAAGCGTTCTACAATCCGGCCAACCAGCTTGCCTTCCAGATCTGTTGCGAGCTCTTCGAGAGCAAGTCGATGCTCGACGCTCAGATCCTCGCGGAGGAGCTGCGTAGCCGAGGCAAGCTAGAGGAAGTCGGCGGTCCGCTCTATCTAGCGGATCTCACCTCCCACATCGAGACTACGGCGCATGCCAACTACTTCCTGGAAAAGGTCCAGGAGAACTATACCAAGCGCCGCCTCATCGCCACGGCCACTCGCAGTCTGGAGCGCTGTTTCGAGCCAGACGAAGGCAGTATCGAGTCCCTCATCGACGAGGTCGAGAAGGAGATCTACGCTATCTCCGACCAGCAGGTGGCCGACACCTCCCAGCCTATTCGCGAGTCGGTGGGCGAAGCCGTCAACCTCATCAAGAAGATGCTCGAAGGCCGTGGTCAGCTCAGCGGGCTTTCCTCGGGCTATGCCGATCTCGACAAGATGACGCACGGCATGCACCCGACGGAGATGATCGTGCTGGCCGCCCGCCCCTCCATGGGCAAGACCAGTTTGGCTATGAACATCGCCGAATCGGTCGCTCTGCCGACCAGGAAGGATGTTCCAAAGGGCGGCGTGCTAATCTTCAGCCTTGAAATGGGAGCCGAGCAGCTCGCCATGCGTCTGCTCACCGGCCGCGCTCGAGTCAGCTCCCAGCGCTTGCGCGAGGGCTTCGTCAACAAGGAAGAGCAACAGCGACTCGCCGCTGCCGCCATCGAGCTCAAGCAGGCGTCGCTCTGGATCGACGACGCCTCGCAGATCACCATCAATCAGCTGCGTGCCAAGGCTCGTCGGGTCTTCGCTCGCAATCCCGGAATGGCCCTCATCATCGTCGACTATCTGCAGTTGGTCTCCGGTACCGATCCGCGCGTCCCGCGCGAGCAGCAGATCGCCGAGATATCGCGAGGCATTAAAGGTCTGGCGAAGGAACTCAAAGTCCCCGTCATTGTACTAAGTCAGCTCAATCGTGATTCGGAAAAGGAAAAGCGTCAGCCGAAGCTCTCGGACCTCCGTGAATCGGGCTCCATAGAGCAGGACGCCGATGTGGTTCTTCTTCTAGCCCGCCCAAAGGATGCTACAGATGATTTTTCCGTTGCAGCCGATAAGGCGGACCTAATCATCGCCAAGCAACGCAATGGTCCCGTTGGCGACATCAAGCTAACCTTCCTCAGAGACATAACTCGTTTTGAAAATTACTCGGAATAGCCAATCCCACACGGCTCGGATTCTTCTGGCCCTCGCATTCCTTTCGCTCTGCTTCTCCGAGGCCTCGGCCCAAGAGGAGAGAAACTCACCGCCGATCATCCGCAAGCTGATCGTCAACTTCACTGGCCTGTCCAATGTCAACGAAGAGGTAGCCCGGGCCAACATGTCCCTGCGCGAAGGCGAGCCTTACGATCCCATTACCGTCGACCGAGATATTCGTTCGCTCTATCGGTCCAATCTTTTTGAATACATCGAGGCCCGCATCGCTCCCGTCAGCGAGACGGAGATAGATGTCATCTTCGACATCCGTCCCAAGTTCCGCATCTCCGCCATCATCTTCGAGGGCAACGACACCATCGGCAAGCGCAAGCTGGAGAACGAAATCGAGATCACCGTCAACCAGACGCTCAACGAACCGCGAGTGAAAGCCGCGGCCGAGAAGATCCAGGAGCTCTATCTCAAGCGCGGCTTCTCTCAGGCTCGTGTCGACTACAATATCGACCGCAGTCCGGTCACCGGCTACGGCACGGTCACCTTTCAGATCAGGGAAGGCCGCAAGTTCAAGATCGGCAAGATAGCCTTTGAAGGAAACGAGAACCTGCCGCGCCGCAGACTGAAGAGAGGAATGGAGACCAAGAAGTGGAGCTTCCTCTCCGTCTTCACCGGAGCCGGCCGCTTCGATCGCGACAAATTCGAAGACGATCTCGACCTGCTCAAGGACAAGTACCGCAAGGAAGGCTTTCTGGATATCGAAATCGATCCTTCGAGCGTCAAGTTCTCCTATCCCACCAAGCGCCGCATGCGCATCGATATCGACATAGACGAGGGCAAGCAGTATCAGATCGGCAATATAGAGTTCGTCGGCAACAAGACATACGAGGACTCCGTCTTGCGGCTGCTTCTCCAGTCTCGCACCGGAGACATCTACCGTCCCGAGAAGATCGACGAGGACGTCGAGCGTATCGAGGACCTGTATGGGCAGTTTGGATACCTGGAGACGCGAGTGCGAATGATGCGCGTGCCCAACGTCGAGACGGGCCGAATCGATCTCAAGTACGCCGTCAACGAGAGCGAGAAGTTCCTCGTCGAATCCATCGATATCGAGGGCAACACCAAGACCAAGAGCGTCGTCGTGCTACGCGAGTTGGCTCTTTCGCCGGGCAGCACCTTTGACAGCGTGCGTATGGAAGCCAGCCGCATGCGTCTGGAGAATACCCGCTTCTTCGAAGATCCCAGCGTCACCTCGCAGACCACCAACATCCCAGGTCGCAAGGACCTGCGCATCACCTTTCGCGAAGGCCGCACCGGAAACTTCTCCTTCGGCGCTGGCTTCAGTTCTCTTGAGCAAGGCGTCTTTTTTATCGAACTCACGCAGTCGAACTTCGACATACTCAATTGGCGCGGAGCTTTCCAGGGGGATGGCCAGAAGTTTCGCCTCAAGGCCCAGATCGGCGGCAGTTCCTCCTCGCTGATCCTGGCCTTTGAAGAGCCCTGGCTCTTCGAGCGTCGCCTCGCCCTCGGCTTCCAGGTCTTCAACAACGAAACCGACTACGACGATCTCGCATACGACCAGTCGACGAAGGGGTTCGAAGTCTCTCTGCGCAAGAGGCTCATCGAGCTGATAGAAGGTCGCATAGCCTATAATTTGACCGATACCGAATTCGAGAGGTTCGAACAGGCGGATGTCACCGTTCGAGACCGCCTCATTCGCAGTATCGGCACGACCTCTCGGATAAACCTGCTCCTGTTGCGCGACACGCGCGACAGGCTTATCAACACCTTTCGCGGCATGCGCTTCGAGCTCGATATGTCCTATGCGGGGGATGCGTTGGGAGGCGACTTCGACTTCTACAAGATAGAGTCCCGCAATGCCGTCTATCTGCCCATCTCTCGAAAACTGACTCAGACAGTCGAACTTCTGTTTCGGGCCGGCATTGTGGATGAGATCAATGAAGATTCCCTTGTGCCTTTCAACGAGCGTTTCTTTCTAGGTGGGCCAAATACTCTGCGAGGCTTCGAGTTGCAGACGGTAAGCCCCAAAGAGGGAGGCACTGCGACTCGTCCCGGCGGCGAAATCGGCGGCAAGACCTATGGCATGTTCGGCGCTGAGTACTCGTTTGGCATTACCGAAGGATTTCGTATCGCTGCCTTCTACGATGGAGGGTTCGTCAACAAGGAAGCGGGCGACTTTGGCCTGGATAACGACCAGATCCTTAGAGACGATCCAGATGACCCCGACATATTGATCCAGCGGCGTAGCGGCTGGAACGACAACTACGGCTTCGGCATTCGTATGGAAATGTTGGGTACGCCGTTGCGTCTCGACTATGCCATACCGCTCAGCACCGATGGTTCGTCCGATATCGGCGGCAATGACAACGGCTCGCAATTCAACTTCTCTTTCGGCGGAAGATTCTAATCCTCTCCTCCAATCCCTAACATTCGTATTATGAATCGATTTAAAGCACTACTCCTATCGTCAACTGCCATCGTTATGGCCGCTATCAGCGTTCGCGCCGAGGACGTGATCCTCACGGTCAATGTCGCTGAAAGCCTAAATAACTACTACAAGTTCAAGAACTTCGTGGTCGAAATGTCCGAGACCGAAGAGCGTGCCCAGGCAAAGGTCGCTGTACTCGAAGGCGAGGGCCAGGCGATGGTCGCCGACTTCCGAGAACTCGAGGAGCAAGCCAAGAGCGACATTCTCTCCGAAGAGGCTCGCAAGGAAGCTTTGCTCGACGCCCAGAAGAAGTACCAGGAGATCCAGGTCAAGGAGCAGGAGGTCCGCAAGTTCCTCACCGATACGCAGCGCCAGTTCGCTGACCGTCGCAACAAGCAGCTCAGCCTCTTCTACCAGGACATCGCCGAGGTCGTGAACGAGATTTCCAAGGAACGCTCAGCGACCCTCGTGATAGACGTCTCCGTACGAGTCGGTGATGGACGGGCTCCGGTTCTCTACACCGATGGCTCTTACGACATCACTCCTGAAGTCGTCGAGCGTATCAACGCGACGGAAGGCCAAGAAGAGGAAGCCGAGCCCGCTCCAGCCGAGTAGCCTGCTCGTTCCCCGCCACTTTCTCCAGCCTCGCCTTCCAGGCGAGGCTTTTTTGCGAAACCGAGTGCGGCTACCAAAGCGAGCTTTGCATAGTCGAGGTAGCCGAACTCGAGAGAGTTCGGTGAGCCTAGGCGGCACTTTGAGGCACACCCTGCGTGCCGCGCGTCGTCGAAAAGCGGTTGCAAAGACGTTGGAGATTCCCCTCCCTTAGCAGCTCCTCGCCGACCTCCAGTTATAGCAGTTATGGAAATCGCAATTCCTCTAAACACTATCCTCGACCGGGTTGACTACAGTTCCTTTGAAGGCGAGCTCGGGGTGCACCGCCTGATGGGAGTGGCTTCTTTGGATGAAGCGAGGCGCGGCGACATCACTTTCGTCGCTTCGAGCAAGCATATTGCTGCTCTCGAGAAGTCGAAGGCGTCGCTGGTCATTCTAGATGAGGAGACGGATGCGAAGCCCAAATCAGGCCAGCTCTTCCTGCGCGTCAAGAAGCCTTCTATCGAGATCGCCAAGGTTTGCGAACTGATCGCTCGTTCCATGTGGACGCCACCTGCTCCAGGTATTCATCGACTTGCCAACATCTCGTCGCGGGCTCAGGTCTCTCGCGAAGCGACGGTTGGCGCCTTTGTCACTGTTGCGGATGGAGCTCATATCGGGCCTGGCTGCGTCATTGAATCCGGCTGCCACGTTGGCGAGGACTGCCAGCTTGCCGAAGGATGCTGGCTGGGGGCGAACGTCGTGCTGGAGCGCGACACCAAGCTTGGCTGCCGAGTGCGGGTTCATGCGGGCAGCGTTCTCGGAGCGGATGGTTTCGGCTACGAGTTCCTAAACGGCAAACACGTCAAGATACCTCAAGTCGGTTCCGTTACGATCGGCGACGATGTCGAGATAGGATCCAATACCACGATCGATCGCGGCAGGTTTGGCCCGACCCGAATTGGCGAAGGCACGAAAATCGACAACCTTGTGCAGATCGGCCACAATGCGGACATCGGCAAGCACTGCATCATCTGCGCTCAGGTTGGCCTGGCCGGTAGCACGACCTTGGAAGACTACGTTGTGATGGGGGGCAGAGCCGGTGCGGCCGGTCATCTGACGATCGGCGCGGCCGCCCAGCTTTCCGGAGAGTGTGTGGCCTATTCGGACCTCGAAGGAGACGCCAAGTACGGAGGCGCTCCTGCGGTATCGCTTGTCGCCTACCAGAGAATGATTGTCCTGCAGCGCAAGCTGCCCGATCTCTTCAAGCGTCTGAACCGACTCGAGTCTCAGCTTAGCGAGGACTAGGGCATTTTGATCTGTGCAATCTAAACGATTTTGCTACAAGACTCGCTCTTCTCCCTCCTCCCTTTTCAAGCTACGCCATGAGAACCGACAACCTGAGAATCATCGCAGGAAACTCCAACCGTCCGCTCGCGGATTCCATCAGCAAATTCATCGGCGTGCCGTTGACCGACGCCACCGTCACCAGATTTCCCGATGGAGAATCCTTTGTGAAGATCAACGAGAACATTCGCGGTCAAGACGTTTACCTCGTCCAGTCGAGTTGTCCTCCGGTGAACAACAACCTTGTCGAGCTGCTGATCATGATCGATGCGGCCAAGCGCGCTTCGGCTGCTCGCATTACCGCTGTGATACCGTTTTTTGGATACGCCCGGCAGGATCGCAAGGATCAGCCCCGCGTTCCAATCACGGCCAAGCTTGTGGCGAATCTCCTTACTGCTGCTGGAGCCAACCGAGTGCTCGCCATCGACCTGCACGCTGGCCAGATCCAGGGCTTCTTCGACATCCCGGTCGATCACCTGCTCGCCTTTCCCGTACTCTACGACTACATCGCAAAGAAGGACTTGAAGAACCTCGTCGTCATGTCGCCCGACGTCGGTGGGGTGAAGATGGCCGACGCCTACGCTCGCATGCTCAAAAGCGGTCTGGGTTTCGTGGCCAAGAAGCGCCACAGCGCGACTCAGGTCGAAGCTACCAGTATCGTGGGCGACGTGAAGGACTGCGACGTTCTGCTGATCGATGACATGACGGAGACCGCCGGCACCATTTGCGCCGCTGCCACTCTGATCAAAAAGCAGGGGGCGAAGCAGATTCTCGCTGCGGTGACTCATGCCAACCTGCAGGACATGGCCTACGAGCGCCTCAAGGATGGGCCGATCGACGAACTGATCGTGACCGATACGATCCCGGTCGAACCCCGCGGTCTGCCTATCAAGGTTCTCAGTGTGGCCGAGCTGCTCGGCGAGGCCATCGTGCGTATCAACAAAAACGAAAGCGTCACCAGCCTCTTTCGAGTGAAGGGTTTCTGAACCTCGCCTCTCGAGCCGTAGCTCCGCGCTACGGCTCGAACCAAACTCGCAACAAACCCCATCGCTATCTGTCGACAACGCCCATGAAGCGCATGGTTCTCAATATCGCTGTCCTTGGGTTGCTCCTTGCCCCTTTCGCTTTCCTCTCTGCTCAAGAAGACGTCTCGGAGCTGGTTGCGATCGATGATTCGCCGCTGAATCGCTCGCTTGCCGGTGGAGTGGTCAGCTACGCGGAGACGCTCAAGGAAGTCCGTCCCTCGGTCGTCAGCGTGTACTCCAAGTCTTCGGGCAACGAACTCAGCCGCGAGGAACTGCTGATGGAGCAGATCTTCGGGATGCGTCCCGACCGGAGGGACGTGCCGATGGTCGGGCTTGGTTCGGGAGTAATCGTATCCGAAAACGGATACATTCTAACCAACTACCATGTTGTCTCTGAAGCGGATGAAATTCAGGTGAAGCTCGACTCCAAGCGCATCTACGATGCCGAGCTGATTGGCGTCGATCCTGGAACCGATATTGCGGTCATCAAGATCGCGGAGAGTGGCTTGCCTCGCGCCACGCTTGGCGACAGCGACCGAATACAGGTCGGCGATGTGGTCTTCGCCATCGGCAATCCGCTTGGCGTGGGAAAGACGGTGACGATGGGAATCGTATCCGCTACGCAACGACAGGAAATGCGCATCATCGAGAATGGCTTCGAGGACTTCATCCAAACCGATGCCCCGATCAACTCAGGCAACTCGGGAGGCGCCCTGGTGGACGCCAAAGGTCGATTGATCGGCATCAATACGCTGATCCAGACCGACGGTTTTTCGCACGGCAGTATCGGAATCGGTTTCGCCGTTCCTGTGAATCTGGTCTACTCCGTCATGAGAGACCTGATACAGGATGGCAATGTCCGGAGGGGCTTTCTTGGGGTGGGCATCGAGCCGCTGGATCAAGATACGGCCGACTACTTCGGCGCGGAGAGTCTGCGGGGCGCCTTGGTGAACCAGGTGACTCTCGCCTCGCCTGCCGAGGCTGCCGGCATTGAGATAGGCGACTTGATTCTCGAGGTCGACGGCGAACAGGTCGATTCGCCAGCCGACTTGCGTATCATGATCTCCCAGAAGAAGCCGGGCTCGGAAATTTCGATTCTGCTCTTGCGGGAGAAAGAGCAGCTAACGGTTTTGGCGACTCTGGGCCAGCTTGGCGGGGAGCTTGTCGCGGCAGCTCCCGACGAAGCCAGTCCCGAGCCAGAGATATCGGTCGACGGTTTTCTCGAGGGAGTTGGTATCCAGTCTCTCGACACGGATTTGCGTAGCGAGCACTCCATCGACGAGTCTATCGAAGGAGTCGTTATTACCGAAGTGGACCCGGCTAGTCCCTATGCCGACAGGCTGCCCGTAGGCATGGTCATTCTCAAGTTGAACGGCAAGGCTGTAGGCTCGGTAGAGGAAGCCGAGAGCTTGCTCATCCGAGAGGGAAAAAACATGCTGCTCGTCGCCTATCGCGGCGTATACAGGTTCGTGCCGATCACGATCGAGTAGAGTCCCTGGGAACGCGGGCGGCTCGCCCGCATTTTCGAGAATCCACTGTTTGTTGCGGGCGAGCCGCCCGCGTTCCCAGGGAGCGGCGCTATGCGGGAACTGCGGAACTGCGCTTCTTGACGAAGTCGATGATGCCTTGATCGTTCTCCATATTCGCCCAGACGACGCGGAGGAACTCGGCTGGGTGGATGTCGTGCGTCTTGAGGAATTTTCTGTCTCCGCCGCATGAATACATGATGTCGTCGCAGAGTTCTCCGGTTATCTTGCCTTTGGCTTTGGCAATTATGCGGGGAAGCCATTCGATGCCGTCGAGTGCGGCTGGCTTAGGAGGAAGCTCGTCGGGCGAAAGCTTGTTGGCGGACGGCACGCCGTTTTGCATGTGGAGAAAGTAGTCGCGGCGGACTTGTTCGATGGACTGGGCGATCTCGTAGGAGGGCTCGCCTGGGCCGACGTTGTCCTCAGCGTAGTCGAAGAAGTCCTGCAGTCGCCAGCCGTTGGCGGCGATGAAGGCCTGTTCGTCCTCGTCGAACCATTTGCTGGCGTCGGTCTCGCCAGCCCGGAAGCGCTGGACGGACTTGTCGTAGAGCTCTTTGAAGCGGTCTTGGTAGTCGTAGTGTTTCATGGTTTTGGGGTTACGTTTGAGTGGGTATGATGAATTCGGAAAGAAAGTAGCGCGGAGCTTCAGCCCGCGGCCGCATCGTTTCTCATCCTCATCCTCATCTTCATCTTCATCTTTATCTTTATCTTCATCTTTATCCTAGGGATGAGGATGAAGATGGGGAGAGGGATGATGAGGGCAAGTTGGGGACGCGGGCTAAAGCTCCGCGCTACGCTGATTCAGCGGTTGCGGCGGCGGGCTTTGGCTTTCTTTGTCGGCTTTTCGGGTCGTTTGGATTTGCTCGGCTTCCTTTCGGCAAGTTTGAAATCGACCTGCCGCTTGAAGCGGTCGACCTTGTGTACGACTACTTGGATGGTCTGGCCGATCTTGAATTGGTTTTTGGTGCGCCGGCCGATGAGGGCGGTGCCGCTTGCATTGAGGCGGTAGAGGTCGTCTTTGATGCTGGATATATGGATCATGCCGAAGGCGTTGGATTCGGTGAGTTCGATGAACATGCCGTGGTTGCGCGTCTCGGTGACGATGGCGTCGAAGATCGTCGGACGGCGCTTGTCGAGCTCGCGTTCGAAGAACTCGAGCAGCTTGACCTTGATGGATTCGCGCTCGGCTTCGACGCTATTGATCTCGGTATGGCTGAGGTGCTCGGCTATGGTGGCAGCCCGGGCGGCGTCGTAGCGGGTGGCGGCGCCGGCAAGCTTGGGTTCGCCGCGCACGGCGACGAGAAAGCGTTCGAAGACGCGATGGACGACCAGATCGGAATAGCGTCGGATGGGGGAGGTGAAGTGGGTGTAGTCGTTTTTGGCGAGTCCGTAGTGGCCGTCTGGGGACGGCCGGTAGTTGGCCTTTTTGAGCGAGCGCAGGACGTGCGTGCGCAGGAGTCTGCCTTGGGGGTGCTTGACGAGGGCCTCGAGCAGCTTGACCATGTCCTTGCGGTTGTTGAGATCGCCGGTAGCGATGTCCCAGGTAGCCATGAACTCGCGTAGCTCGTTGAGCTTCTCTTCGTCGGGCTCTTCGTGCACGCGGTAGACGCAGGGGAGGCGGTTGCGTTTCATCTCGCGGGCGACGCTTTCGTTGGCGAGCAGCATGTACTCCTCGATGAGCTGGTGACTTTCGTCGTGCACGACTTTTTCGAGCCGGTCGGCATGGCCGTGCTCGTCGACGAAGATCTTGGTTTCTTCCATGTCGAGGTTGAGGCTGCCTTTCTTGAAGCGTTCGTTTCGCAGCTTGGCGGCGAAGCGCCAGAGCAGGCGAACGCTGTCTTGCAAGCGCTGTAGCTCCTTGTCGGAGAGTTTGTTTAGAGCGCGGCCAGTGGAGCCGGTTTGGTGGGCTGGGGGCAACTTGAGCTCGCGAGCGGCTTTTAGGTCGTCGCGCTTGAGCAGGGTGTAGGCTTGCTGATAGGTGAGGCGCTTGTCGCTGCGGATGACGGTGTTGGCGAAGTCGATTTCCTTGATCCGGCCGCCGTTGGTGAAGGTGACGAAGACGGATTTCGTCAGCCGGTCCTCGTTTTCCACCAGGCTGCAGATGCCGTTGGAAAGCGCGTGAGGGAGCATCGGCACGACGAGCCCGACGAGGTAGGTGGAGTTGCCGCGTCGCTTGGCTTCCTCGTCCAGCTTGGCCCCGGGGCTGACGTAGCTGGCGACATCGGCGATGTGGATGCCGATGCGCACGGATCGCTTGTCGGGATACTCGATGGAGAGGGCGTCGTCGAAGTCCTTGGCGTCCTCCGGGTCGATGGTGAAGGTGAAGGCGCTGCGCAGATCGCGGCGACCTTGTAGTTGCTTTTTGGTGACTTTGGGCGAGATGGACTTCGCTTCGGCGAGAACGGGCTTGGGGAATTCGGGGTCGAGGTCGTATTTGTGCAGGATTGCCATGAGCTCGGCTTGCGGCTCGTGGGTGCGACCGAGATTGAGGATGAGCTCGCCCTCGGGGTTGACGTGTCGTTGGGTCCATTCGTGTAGCTTGACGACGACTTTGCTGCCGACTGTGGGGGCGGGGTCGAGCCCGGACTTTTGTGGGTCGGGCACGTAGATGTCGTGGATGTGGCGCGGGTCGTCGGGGGCGACGTAGTGGAAGAAGCGCGTCTTGCAGAGCTCGCCGACTATGGTCTCGCGGGCTCGTTCCTGGATGCGGATGACGCGACCGAAGGGGCCGGTTGGCTGATAGCGGTTTGGCTTGCGGCTTGGGCGTCGGCGGTTTGTGGGAGCGGAGTCGTAGAGGCGTACGACGACGCGGTCGTCGTGCATGGCGACGGCGGTGTCTTCAGCGTTGATTTCGATCTTCGGTTGTTCTTCGCCGTCCGGGCTTGGATCGGGAATGAGGATGGCGGAGCCTTTTTGGCGGAACTTGATGCGGCCGGTGACGAGATCGACATCCTTGGGAATGCAGAAGCGGTCGCCTTTGATGCGGATGACGTCGCCGCTGGCGAGGAGGGCTCGAAGCTCGTAGTCGAGGCGTCGCCGACTCTTCTTGTCGAGTCCGAGCTCGGTGGAGATGCCCTTCTTGTCGAGAGGGGCGTAGTCGGAGGCCTGCATGAGGCCGATAAGTTGGTCCTTTAGTTTCATATAGGAAATAGGGTGCCGCGTAAGTGACAGGCTAGAGTGAATCTAAGGGTTGTTGCCGTGAGGAAGGGACGGCGTTTTCGCGGGCTGCCAGGAGTCCCGTCTTTCGTGGCGCCCTGGCGAGAATGTTGTTGGATTCGACCTGCCAATCTCTAAACCGGAGTCTCTTATGAAAATCGTTCACGCAGCAAGCGAGATGTTTCCCTTCGTGAAAACGGGAGGCTTGGCGGATGTCTGCGGGGCTCTGTCCAAGTCGCTGGCGAGCAGTGGGCACCAGGTTTCGTTTTTCTTGCCGGGCTACCGCAAGATCCTCGAGTCGAGCGTCTTTGCGAGCGCGAAGCTTGAGTTGGTGCTGCAGGTCGAGTTGGGCGAGCAGTTTCTTAGGGGCGAGCTTTGGGCTTTGCCTTTGGGCGAGAACGAGACGCTCTATCTCATTCGTCGCGACGAGTTTTTCGATCGCAGCGAGCTCTACGGGTCTCGCCGGCGTGACTACGACGACAACGACCGTCGTTTCATCTACTTCAGCAAGGCGGTGGCTCAGGCTATGCGTTTGCTGGAGATCAAGGCGGATATTCTGCATTGCCACGACTGGCAGACCGGACTGCTGCCGCTCCTGCTGCGTATCGAGGAACAGACTATGGGCGCTTCCCTGGCTCTGAAGACCTTCTTCTCGATTCACAACCTGGCTTTTCAAGGGCTGTTTCCGAGGACTTCGTTTGAATTGACGAATCTGCCGGAGGAGCTGGACTCCATCGAAGGCCTGGAGTTCTACGAGCAGTTTTGCATGATTAAGGGCGGCATTTTCTTTGCGGACAAGATCATGACGGTCAGTCCGAACTATGCTCGCGAGATCCTGACCCCGGAGTTCGGATGCGGGCTCGAAGGCGCTCTCAAGGTACGGGCTGAGGATCTGGTTGGCATTGCCAATGGCATCGACACGGAGATCTGGGATCCGGAGACAGACCCGCACCTGCCGGGCCACTTCAGCGCTTCGGATCTGTCGGGCAAGGCGGTCTGCCGTTCGGCTTTGTTGGAGAAGGTGGGCTTCGCCGAGTGCGAGGCGCCGGTCTATGGGATGGTGGCTCGGCTGACTGAGCAGAAGGGACTCGACCTGCTGCTGCGCCGCCTGAACTTCTTCGTCAAAAACGATTGCCGCCTGATCGTCCTCGGCAAGGGCGATGCCCAGTACGAGAGGACGCTAAATCGCTGGGCCAAGTCCCATCCAGAGAACATAGTGGTCTGCTTGCAGCTGGACGAAGCAATGTCTCATCTTGTCGAGGCCGGTTCTGACTTTTTTCTCATGCCGTCGGTTTTCGAGCCTTGCGGACTGAATCAAATGTACAGCCAGCGGTATGGAACCGTGCCGATCGTCTCGGGTGTGGGTGGCCTTAAGGATACGGTGGTCGACTGCCAGGCTGACCCGGAAAACGGTACCGGATTTGTCTTCGAGCCAAACGACGAACCCTTTCTGTTGGCTTTAGAGGCATCTCTCGCGGCGTTCCAGGACAAGGACAAGCTTGGCGCCCTGATCAAGCGGGGCATGGCCAAGGACTTTTCCTGGAAACGCGTTTCTGCAGAATACGAGAGACTCTATCGAGACTCGATCTGAACTAGTCCTCGATCTGCTTGATCCCTAGCGGCTTCGGGCGGTTTTGACTTGTTGCGGGGCCAGCGCTACGGACAGTCTTGTAGCGTGTCTCAATCGCCCTCAGTCATCGTCTGGTTTCGCCGGGATTTGCGCCTGTCCGACAATCCGGCTCTGGCGAAAGCGAGGGAAAGCGGAGCTGCTGTCGTTCCGCTCTACATCCACGACGAGGCGGGGGAAGGGGATTGGCCCGATGGCGGAGCTAGCCGCTGGTGGTTGCATCGCTCGCTGACTGCCTTGCAGTCCTCGCTTCGCGAGATGGGCTCTCGTTTGATCCTGGCTGAAGGCGCCTCGCAGAAGGTCCTCCTGGAACTTTGCCAACGGCTCTCAGTGAGCGAGGTGTATTGGAATCGTCGTTACGAGCCAGCGGTAGTCCAGCGCGACACCGCCATCAAAAAGGCCCTTGCGGCTGCTGGCGTGCAGGCGCGGAGCTTCAATGGCTCGCTACTTCAGTCTCCGCTCAAAATCGTCAACAAGTCCGGTTTGCCCTTCAAGGTGTTCACGCCGTTTTGGAAGCATATCCGAAATCTAGATACGCGTGCCCTGCGAAACAAGCCGCAAAGTCTTCATCCCCCTGCGAAGTGGCCGACCAGCCTTGCGGTGGATTCCCTCCAGCTGCTTCCCAAGCTCGATTGGGACGCCGGTTTTCATGCCGAGTGGAAACCGGGAGAAGAGGGAGCGAAGGCGGTGCTGGCCAGCTTCAAGCGGACCCGGGCGACTCGTTACCCGGAAACCCGGGATCAGCCTGCGATCGATGGAGTTTCGAAGCTCTCCCCTCATTTGCATTTCGGCGAAATATCGCCTCTGCAGATCTGGCGTAGCCTGAGTCTGGAAGAGCACGAGCCTTATTTGCGCCAGCTTGGCTGGCGCGAATTCTCGCACCACTTGTTGTACCATTTTCCGGATACACCCTCGGAGCCGCTGAGACCCGAATTCAGGAGCTTTCCCTGGAAGCGAGATGAGCCCCTGCTTCGGGCCTGGCAAAAGGGGAGGACCGGTTTTCCCATCGTCGATGCCGGCATGCGTCAACTCTGGGCGACTGGATGGATGCATAATCGAGTGCGCATGATTGCCGCGTCTCTGCTGGTAAAGCACCTCCTGCAGCCGTGGCAGGAGGGAGCGGCCTGGTTTTGGGACACGCTTGTCGACGCGGATCTGGCCAACAATACCATGGGCTGGCAATGGGTCGCGGGTTGCGGGGCCGATGCGGCGCCGTACTTCCGTATCTTCAATCCCATCACGCAAGGGCAACGCTTCGATCCGACCGGAGCGTACACGCGCAAGTGGGTGCCGGAGCTGAGGGATCTGCCGGACGAGTATCTGTTCGAACCTTGGGAAGCTCCGCCTCTCGTGCTGCAGGAAGCCGGCGTCACCCTGGGTCGAAGCTATCCAGAGCCGATAGTCTCCCATAAACGCGGCCGCGAAGCTGCTCTGGAGGCGTATCGAAAACTCAAGGACGAGGAATGATGCGATTCGAAAAAGCCAGCCCAATTCCGTGCTCCGCTCGCGAGCTTTTCGAGTGGCACGCTATGCCGGGAGCGTTTCAGCGCCTCAGCCCTCCTTGGCAGCCGGTCGAGCTGATTCGCGAGGATCCAGGCTTGGATGTTGGCAAGCGTATCGAACTCAAGCTAGGCACGCCGATTGGCACAAGGACGTGGTTGGCCGAGCATGTAGAGTGCACTTATGGCGAGGGTTTTGTGGATACGCAGCTTAAGGGCCCCTTTGTCAGCTGGACGCATCGGCATCGGTTTCGTCATATCGACGAGCAGAACTGCGAGCTGATCGACGAGATAGATTTCGAATTGCCGGCGGGGAGGGCGGGCGCTGCTTTGGCAGGCGACTACACTTTGGAGAAACTCGAACGCAGCTTCGCGTACCGCCATGCGATCACTCGCTCGGATGTGGGGCTGGGCAGACAGTTGCCGGACTTTCGTTCGCTTCGGATTTTGATCTCGGGAGGTAGTGGCTTTTTGGGTACGAATTTGTCCGCTTTTTTGCGGGCCCAAGGCCATGAGGTAAAGGTATTGACCCGTAGCCCGCGTCTGCCGGGCGATGTCCGTTGGGACCCGGCGAATGGCGAAGTCGAGCTGCCACGTTTGGAGGGGTTCGATGCGGTTTTCCACCTGGCGGGGGCGAACCTCAGTTCCGCTCGCTGGACAGAGGCCCGCAAGCGAGAGTTGTGGTCGAGTCGGGTCGACGCGACTCGATTTCTCGTCGATGCCCTGGATCGACTGGAAAAGCCGCCTTCGGTTTTTCTAGGCGGTTCAGGGATAGGCTACTATGGCAGCGCTGCGGAGGCAGTCTTCGACGAGTCTTCCAGGCGTGGCGAGGGTTTTCTGGCGGAGCTTTGCGAAGCTTGGGAAGCGGCGGCATGGCGAGCGGAGTCGCTAGGCTGTCGAGTGGTCAATCTGCGTACGGGAGTCGTATTGGATCCCCGAGGCGGTGCCTTGGCCAAGATGCTGCCGGCCTTCAAGCTCGGCGGTGGCGGCCCGCTTGGCAGCGGCGCTCAGTGGTTTCCCTGGATTGCGCTTGAAGATTGGATACGGATTGCAACGTGGTGTCTCTTCGACCGGCGGATTGTCGGTCCGGTGAATCTCGTGGCGCCGGGCATCGTCCGACAGCGGGATTTCGCTCAGATCCTGGGGAAGGTCTTGCGTCGTCCCGCATTCCTGCCCGCCCCGCGTTTCGCGCTGAAAATGCTGCTCGGCGAGATGGCGGACGAAGCCTTGTTTGCCAGTACGAATGCCGTTCCGGCGGCGCTTGGCGAGACGGATTGCGATTTTGCCTTGGGCGAGCTTGAAGTGGCTCTACGGTTTTGCCTGGGACGCTAGGCGTGACGTCATCGAAGTTCGTCGAAAGAAAAGCGTAATGCGCAGATGTGGACGGCTGATTGCGGCCCTGGCTTGCAAATCGGCCTCGTGGATTCCGGTCGCTTCGAATCGCGTTTCCCGCTTTTTGCGTTTTCAATTCCGCAATCGACGAAGCGCTTCTATGCGTTTAGCGTGTCTCTTCCCTCTAACTTAAGTTGACTAAGTTCAGCAAGAAACCCTAATCATTTGGAAATTATGGCCAAAGCATTCCCTAATATAACCGCGGCGATTGGAAACACGCCTTTGATCAAACTGAACCGCGTGACCGAAGGCCTCGCGGCTGATATCTACGTGAAGTGCGAGTTCTTCAATCCGCTTTCGAGCGTGAAGGACCGTATTGGCAAATCCATGATCGAAGCTGCCGAGCGCGATGGAAAGCTTGGTCCCGACAGCGTTATAGTTGAGCCGACTTCTGGAAATACGGGCATCGCCTTGGCGTTTATCGCGGCGGCCAAGGGCTATCGCCTGGTGCTGACTATGCCGGAAACAATGTCCATGGAGCGACGCGTTTTGCTGCGCATGCTCGGCGCGGAATTGGTTTTGACCCCAGGTCCTAAGGGCATGCCCGGGGCCATCGCCCGGGCGACGGAGCTCCTGCAGGAGTACGGCGACAAGGCTTTCATGCCTCAGCAGTTCGAGAACCCAGCCAATCCGGAAGTGCACCGCCAGACGACGGCGGAAGAGATTTGGGAAGCGACCGAGGGCAAGATCGACGCCTTCGTTTCTGGGGTAGGCACTGGGGGCACGATCACCGGCGTCTCGGAAGTGATCAAGGGCCGCAAGGCGCTCACTACCGTCGCGGTCGAGCCGGCCAACAGCCCGGTGATCTCTGGCGGCCAGCCTGGTCCTCATAAGATTCAGGGCATTGGCGCCGGCTTCATTCCGAAGAATTGCAACACGGACATCATTGACGACGTGATCACCGTGACCAACGAGGATGCATTTGCCACTGCCCAGGATCTCGCCTTGAAAGACGGCCTGAGCGCCGGAATCTCGTCCGGCGCCAATGTCTGGGCCGCGATGCAGCTAGCCAAACGTCCGGAGATGGCGGGCAAGACCATCGTCACGGTAGCCTGCAGTGGCGGCGAACGCTACATCAGCACCCCTCTTGGCGAGAAGGCGCGGGTGGAAATGGCTGCTGCCACCGCCTAGCAGCTCGTCGTCGTCAGCCTGCGATTTTCCAGCGGACCCTTTTTCGGAAGGGTTCGCTTTTTTGTCTGCTGCGTGTCTGCCCGAATTTGCTGCGGGTAAAGGGCCTGGTAAGTTAAACAACGATTGCCGCTGGCCGATAGACTTGGCAGAAAGTATATGTCCTAAATCCCTATTTTCTAGGCAGTTATGATGAGCGAATTTCTTCCCACAGATGCTTTAAGCGAATCCCAGAAGATCCTTGGTCGCCTCAAGGAGGCAATGGGGCGTCGAATAAAGGGCAAAGAAGATGTTATTGATCAAGCGCTTATCTGTCTCGCGGCTGATGGTCACGTGCTGATCGAGGACTTGCCGGGGGTTGGCAAGACTACGCTGGCCTACTGTTTGGCCAAGGCGATGCGGGCGGACTTCAAGCGCATCCAGTTCACCAGCGACTTGCTGCCTACTGACGTGACTGGGGTTTCGATCTACGACGAGCGCGACCGTTCCTTTCATTTCAAACGCGGCCCGATCTTCTCCAATGTGGTGCTCGCGGACGAGATCAACCGGGCGACCCCCAAGACGCAGTCTTGCCTGCTGGAGGTCATGGACCACGGAAAAGTCTCTGTCGACGGCGACACTCATGCGGTCGGCACTCCGTTCATGGTGATAGCCACGCAAAATCCGGTTGACTACGAGGGTACGTTTCCGCTGCCGGAGAGCCAGATGGACCGGTTTTTGATGCGTCTGCAAATGGGATATCCTGCGCCGGAGAGCGAGTTGGAAATCCTCAACGATGGCCAGCCGAGCTACGATGAGCTGGAGGTCACGGACGTTGTCGATCCAGAGGAGATATTGTCGATCCAGAAGACGGTTCGGCAGGTCTTTCTTGAACCGTCGGTGCTGGAGTACGTGCTCAAGTTGGTGACGGCGACTCGCACGGAAAGCGAATTCAAGGCGGGCGTAAGCGTGCGAGGAAGTATCGCTCTCAAGGCCGCGTCCCAAGCTCGAGCTTTGTTTCACGGCCGCGATTTCGTCGTGCCCGACGATGTGGCGGCGGTTGCGTTGCCCGTGATGGGCCATCGTCTCAATCTGCGTCGCCCGTCCTCGGATGCGATGGAGGAGCGTCGCATGGTCGAGGGCATTCTCTCTCGTTTGCTTTCCGCTGTCGTTCAGCCGAGATAGGGTCCGCCTATGGGAGCGCAGGTCGCAGAGGAGAGGTTCGACTGGCGGGGTCCGGCTGCCGCTACGCGTCGCCGTTCGCTGTGGCGTGCCATGAGCGAGCAGATCGTCCCGCCGAAGGGCCACAAGGTGCTGCCTACCGGCTCGGGAATTCTGCTGATCTTCATCGGTTTGACCATTGGTCTGGCTGCCTATAACACGGTCAACAATGTGCTTTTCGCGGCTTTGGCCCTGTTGATCGCGTCGCTGATTCTCAGCGGCATTGTCTGCTGGGGAAACCTGCTTTGCGCTCGCTGGCGCTTGGAGACGAGTCCCACTTTTCGTGTTGGGGAGGAAGGATTGGCATCGGTCGTAGTGGAAAATGCGCGACAGCGTTTTCCGCTTTTCTGCCTTTCCTTTTCCTTGAGCAGCGCGTCTGGCGATAGGGGAAGAAGCCTCTACTTGCAGGAGCGTTTGGATCCGGGCGAGAGCACCACGCTTACTTGGCGCTTCAAGCCTGATCACCGCATGAGGACGACGATCCGAGTGGACAGCGCTGCTTCCAGTTTTCCTTTCGGCTTTCTTTCCAAGCATCTGCCTGGCGAGTGCGAGAAGGAGATTACCGTCTGGCCTAGGCGTATCAGCTACACGCGTTATCGCTACGCGAATCTGCCTGGATCTTTGCAAGGCAGGAGCTCTTTGAAGAAGGGCGCTTCCGGAGAGTTGATCGGCCTGAGAGAATACGAAAAGGGCGATTCGATCCGCTCGATTCACTGGAAGGTATCCGCAAAGCAAGGACGGCTCATCGTGAAGGAGAGCGCTTCGGAGACGCAGTCGTTTTACAGCATGGTGGTCGATCCGGCCTCCTTCCTCTGGCAGGATGAGGAGAGCTTCGAGCGCATGTGTTCGTTTGCCGCCAGTCTGGCGGAGGATCTTTTTCTCGACGGCAAGCTCGAGCAGGTTTTCGTCGTCGGAGGTCCCAGTGTGCGGATCCAGCGCGTGGGCGATCTGGAGACGTTTTTCGATGCCTTGGCGGAACTCGAGCCGACTGAGGATCAGGCGCAGCCGGGCGATGCGGTCGACGCGAACCGAATAAGATTCAAGCCGCTCGACAAGGGTGTGGTGGGAGCGTTTATCAATGAAGTCCAGATCGCGCAGGCATAGTATCGAAGACCTGGTGACACTGAAGTGGACCCTGGGCGCCTTGATGGGTCTGGTTTGCATAACCACCCTTTTCAACATTCACGGTCATAATCAGTTGCCTGCCGTGGTAGCGACGCTGGCCGTCTCGATCGGTATTGTGCGGCCGGCCTGGGTTGCCAAGGTGCCGCAGTGGATCTGGAAATTCTATGCCCTCGCCATCATTCCCCTGGTGCTGGTCAACGTGATGTCGAAGGATACGATCCCGGCTCTGCTTGATCTGAATACCTGGCTGATTCTGTTTCGCAGTCTGAACCACACCAAGCGGCGAGAGGAAATGCAGTTGGCCCTGCTGTGCCTTTTCCTGATCATTATGACGGGCATCCTTACTGCCACGCTTGTATTCGGTTTTCAGTTACTCGCTTTTGCAGCGATCGCCATCGCTTACTTGCTAGTCAGTACGGCTATCGAATCGAAGATAGAGGGCGACTACGAGCTGCTTGAGCGGATTCGGGAAAAGAACCCGATGCGGGTGGGCAAGGCCTTTCTCTCGCTGGTCGATACGCGTTTTGCGTTCCTCGGCATCTCCATGTTTTCCACTTTGGTTTTCATCGCGGCGATGGTTTTCATCGCCATCCCGCGCATCGACGTGGAAGACAAGGTCAGTCTCTTCAAAATGAAGTCGACCAGGAGCCTTACCGGCTTCAGCGACCGAGTGCAGCTTGGCGAGGTCACTAGTATCAAGAACGACGAATCCATCGCCTTGCGCGTCGATGTGCCGGAAAATGCGACGGTGCCTATCACTCCCTACTGGCGCATGCTCGCTCTGGACGACTACGATGGGGGAGCGTTCAGCTTGTCGCCGGGATTGGTCGATTTGCAGGGAAGTCCGCTCGCCTCGCCGTATCACTCGATTCGATACTGGCCGGACCGGCGTTTTTCCCAGACTCCGAGCAACGAGTTTCGGGATCGCTGGACGTTTTTTCTGGAGCCGGAAGTGAGCCGCTACCTGCCAGTGCTGGGACCGTTTCGGCACATGACGGTGAGCAAGTTGAGCGATCTTTCCATCGGTCCGCATATGCACTATTTCGCGTTGGACGATATCAATTCGAAGATGATCTCCTACCAGATCGAAGGCGTTGATCTGAGTGGAAAAGTGCCGGACGTTCCAGCGGCGGCCTACGCGATGATGCTCTCCTCCACTCGCGATGGAGTTACGCGTCCCAATCGCTTGTCCTATCCGCAGACGCTGTTGAATTTGCCTCGCGAGGAAGCTTCGGCAGACCTTTTTCGTCGCATGGCTGGGGAGATTCGCGACGGTCGAAAGCTGGATGCGCTAAGTTTCGCTCGACTGGCGAATCGTTTTCTTTGGGAACGACACGACTATTCTCTGCAAGTGCAGCTGCCGCCGGTGGCGGGCATGAAGGATCCGGTGGCTCGTTGGTTGGAGTCCGATCTGCCGGGGCACTGCGAGTTCTTCGCTACGTCTTTCGTGCTCCTGGCGCGAGCTGCGGGCTTTCCTGCTCGCTTGGTTGTGGGCTTCAAGGGAGGCGAGTGGAATGCGTACGAAAACTATTTCATGGTGAAGAATTCCGATGCCCACGCGTGGGCGGAAATCTACGATGGAGCAGGCAGTTGGCTGCGGGTCGATCCTACTCCGGGATCCATAGGTCCAGGGACGAATCAGGCGACTCAGTTGGTCAGCGAGCGAGTAGGGGCCTCGGATTCCTCCGCTTTTCTGGATAGCCTGCGACTGCTCTGGTACCGCCGCATCGTCAACTATGACGAAGCGACTCAGCGGGAGGCGGCGATCCAGCTGAAGGACTTCTTTCTAGCCTACATATCGGTAGCGGAGCAGTGGGCGGTAAGTATGGGGGAGTACCTCTACGAATTCGTGACCGCTCCTTGGAATATCTGGCGCTTTTCGTATTTCTCGTTTCTCTTGGCCATTCTTGTAGTTGCTTTCATGATACAAAGAAATATGGCGCTCAATTTTCGCGAATTGATTCTGGCTCCTTTTCGCCGCGGCGATCCGATTCGTCGCAAGGCCGGCAAGGTGCTGAGCCGAATCTCGGAGCGGCCTTCAGGCGAGGCTGCGAACGTCTTCGAGGACTTGCAGCGCCTGCGTTTCGGAGCGAAGGAAAGCTGGCCAAATCCGCGCTTGGTATTCAAAGCCGCGCGACGGTTGAGGTAGGGATCCCGACTTGTCGGGAAGCCTACCTCAAAATCTATTCGACGCTTGCTACTGGCGCTTGCTCGACGAGTTCGGGGCGTTTTCGGAAGTATTCGGCGAGCGTTGCCCTGGCGACGGGCGCAGCGTGGGCCCCGCCGAAGAAGCTTTGATTGAGGACCTGGCCCTCGATAATGACGCAGATGGCGACTTTCGGGTTCTCCACTGGAGCAAAGGCCACGATCCAGGCGAGCTCGATCTTGCCGTCGTCTTTGGCGACTTCGGCAGTGCCGGTCTTGGCGCCGATCGATACGCCAGGGATTTTGATTCTTCTGCTGCTGCCCATTTGCACCGAACCGATCATCCCGTCGATGAGGATTTGGTGTTGTTCCTTCGATAGGCCGATCGGCTTTGGTGGCGGCCGCTCTTCGATCTGCTGGGGTGTGAGCTTGAGAATGCTCGGCTTAGTAACTATTTCGTTTCGGGCTACGCTGGTGGTGAAGACAGCCATCTGAAGTGGAGTCACTCGGGTATAGCCTTGGCCAATGGAGAGATTTGTGGTGTCGCCTGGAAACCAGGATTGATCGAAGCGCCTTTTTTTCCATTCGCGGGTCGGGATAATCATGCGTCCGGTTTCATGTGGAAGGTCGATTCCGGTGGGATCATCGAGGCCCATGTAGATCGCTTCGCGGCTGATGATATCTACCCCGGTGACTAGCGAGGTCTCGAAGAAGTAGACGTTGCAGCTGTCGCGAATTGCTTCCCAGAGGATGCTTTCCTGGTGGCCTGCTTGGTTCCAGCAGTGCTGGATCAGACCGGAATTGTGACGAAAGCGTCCAGAGCAGAAGTAGGTGGTGTTCGCCTCGACTGTGCTCGCCTTGAGGGCGGCGATGGAGGTGAGCAACTTGAAGGGCGAGCCGGGGGGATAGAGACCTTGGGTGGCCCGGTTTTGCCAGCCGCCGGACTCCTCGATTGCCTGGTAGGTCGCCTTGCTTATGAAAGGCGCCGTATCGTTCAGATCGTAGTCTGGCTTGCTGACCATGGCGAGGACCTCGAGCGTCTGGGCGTCGAGCATGACGACGGCGCCAGTCTGCTCGCCGAGCGCGTTTTCCGCTGCGACTTGCAGGTCTATGTCTAGGGCAAGGTGCACGTCCGATCCTTTTTTCGGATATCGCCGTTCGAGGCTCTCGACTTGGAAGCCGTGGGGATCGACCACCCAGATTTCCATGCCCATCTCGCCCTGTAGAACGTCGTCGTACTGGCGTTCGACCCCTGAGCGTCCGAAGGTGCCCTTTTCCGCAAAGGTGGTCAGTTCGTCGCCGGGTAGGTCGGTGTCCGGCGTGAGGAAGGTGGAGGAAACGTATCCAATCGTATGGGATGCCGTGGCTTCGTAGGGGTAGTAGCGCTGGTTGGAGACGTAGACTTGGACTGGGGATTCGATGGGCAGCGACTCCAGGAGCACGGCGAACTCCTCGCGGCTGAGATCTTCGATGATGGGAAAGGGCAGCAGGGGGTTGTAGTTGAGATGGGCGGATACCTTTTCCACGTTTACTACCTCCTCGCGGCCGAGCATGCGGTTCACGTTGTCGAGATAGGTCTGCACGACGTTGGCCCGGGCCTGCTTTTGCAAGGGGCCTGTATTGTATTTTTCGTTACGTTCGCGGTAGTCGCGTACGAGAGTGCGGTACTCGTTGCGAAATGCGGCCCGCACGCCTGCGTCCGAGAGGAAAACGACGGCGGAAAACTTGGACTTGTTGCCGACGAGCAGGCGACCTTCACGATCGTAGATATGCCCGCGCGGGGCTGGGGTGACGATGCGGCGGTGGTTCTGCACCTTGACCTTGGTCGAGAATTCGTCGGTTTCGAATAGCTGGCGGTAGCCCACTCCGACGAGCAGGGTGCCGATCATCAGGAAGAGCAGGAGATAGAACAGCAGCAGCCGTCCTTGGTACTTCATCTTCTCTTCGGGATTCATCGGGCTTGGCGTTGCTCTGCGGCCAGATCGATGCCGAAGAGGGAAAGGGTGCCGGTTTGGCAGTCGAAATAGATGCGGTTCAAGAGCGCTACGACAAGAAGACCTGCCAAAAGGTTCAGAGCGAGTGGCCCAAGATGCAGGCTTTCGCTGCCGAGGCTGCGAGCTGCCGCAATGGTATAGCCGAGGAAGGCTGCGATGTTCAACAGGATGGAGGTGGCGAAGCGCGAGGCCGAGATCTCGCGACGCACGCGAGATCGAGCTATATGGGCCAAGGTGTAGAGAGCTGCGATGAACAAAAGGGAGAATCCGAAGGGCAGCGGAGACTTGCTGTCGAGAAAGAGGGCGATGGGCAGGAGCGATAGCAGTCCTTGCTTGTAGGTCAGCTCCAGGGCGCTGAAGGAAAGCAGCATCCCAAGCGCGAATATCTGGATGCCCAAGGGGGCCAGGTAGTGGTTCGCCTGTCCCAGGAAGAAGAGGGTCAGGTAGTGGACGACGGCGACAATCGCCCAGCGTTGCTTGGAAGCGTCAATCATGCGATCGCGGCTAGCGGTTCTTCGGCAAAATCATTTGGGACAAAATCATTATTATTCCGGAAACGATTTGTTCTTAGAGCGTGCTGAATAAGCTGGAAAGAATGCCGTGGGAGCGCGCCTCGTTGGCACCGGGCGCGGTTAAAACTGTGTCCTATGCTGTTCGGAGGTAGGGCTCGATCGCCGAGCGGACCGTCGTGCAGGATCTTGCAGCGCGGATCCCGACAGGTAGGGAACTCGTCGGGATCCCCACCAGGACACGGTTTTAATCGCGCCCTCGAATTGGTGAACCCTGTTTTGCCGCTTCTCAAAACAATGATTTTGCTCTTAATGATTTTGCCTCTTCTCATTTTCCTGAGCGCCGGTAGGAGCTTTGTTGGCAAAATCATTTTTTCGGCAAAATCATTGTCCGACTCGGCACACGTGGGACACGGTTTAATCACACCCCTCGGCACCTCACGAACGCGGTTAGCCCTGCGGACTTTTTCAACATTTTCTTGATTACTTTGTCAGAGAAATCTCCAGGTTTTTCGATATTTGTGATGAAGCCCTTATGAGAAGCTCTTCTCGATTTTATCTAGTAATGTTAAGCCTTTTGTAGGCTTGCCCATTGCCGCTTTTGCTAAGAAGCGCGCTTCCGCATCGGCCTCGGCAATGGCGCGGGTTGAGAATTCTCCTATCATCTTGTTCAAGCTAAGACCCCGACGAAGCGCGAGGGACTTGAGTCTCTCGTGTTGGTCGTCGGGGATTCGAATCGTCATTGTAGCCATGTTATCTCCTTTCTTTCAAAAATTCGCTTGGTGTTGCTATCGTGCAGCCAAGGAGCTTCAGCTCTCCTCGATTGAAGTCCTTGGTATTTCCGGTCTTATGGTTCCGGGGGGAGTTGGATCATGACGGCGACTTCAGTCAGGGAGGCGAGGCGTTCGTCGAGGATTACGTCGGCGTCGTTGAACATGCCGCCGGCGCCTTGTCGCAGACGGCGGAGGCGGCCGACCTCGAGGCCGGCGGGATAGACGCCGCCCATGCCGGAGGTGATGAGGCGGGGGAGGCTGGCTGTATCCGCGATCTGGATATCGAGGGGAACGAATTCGGCGATTCCGACGGGCCGACCGAAGGATCTGGCTCCAGCTCCGCGGTAGCTGATTGGGCGGTTGTCGCCTTCGATGACTACGGCGAGGCGGAGTCGGCTGCTACTGACGAGCTCGACGACGGAGGTGTAGGCGTGGGCTTCGACGACGCGTCCGACCACGCCTCCCACGAAGACGACTGGGGCTCCGATGGGAATGCCGTGGTCGCGGCCTTTGCGGATGACGATGCGTTGCCACCAGGCGTTGAAGTCTCGTTCCACTACGCGGGCGATTTCGTATTGATAATCTGGGCGCGATGGCAACTGGAGCAGATTCTCCAGGCGTCTGATCTCCGCTTCTAGGGATTGGTTCTCGAGGGCGGTGAGTTCGTAGGCGGCGTTGAGCCGGGCCAGGCCTTGGCCTGCTTCGTAGAGTTCCGCGTTGGATTTGGCCCGGGCTGTCCAATAGCTTTGCAGGTCGCGAACGTAAGAGCTCGTAAGGTTGATTGGAGCCTGGAACTCGTAGAAGCTCGTCTTGATGAAGGTCTTGAAAGCGACTGGCAGGAGAAGCCACGCGAGAAGAGCGATGGTTAGAACGACGAAGGGTTTGAACTGTCCGAGTCGCTTTTTGTACAAGGCTTGGATCTCGGAGGGGTTGCTCGTGATGGGCTGGTAGCCGAACTCGATAGAGTTTGGATGCTAGAAGGAGATCCAAAGCCTCTCGACTTCGGCTACGTTTGGGTTTCGCCGTCCGCCCATGGCGTCAGTCCTTCGCGTTGCTGGTGACGTAGGGCAGCAGGTCGTTTAGTTCGGCGAGCACTGCTCCGGTGCCATTGGCGACGGCGGACAGTGGATCGTCGGCGATGGTGACGGGCAGTCCGGTTCGTTCGCAGAGGAGGCGTTCGATGCCGCGCAAGAGGGCTCCACCGCCAGCGAGCACGAAGCCGCGATCGACCAGGTCGGCTGAAAGTTCCGGAGGGCAGCGTTCGAGGGCGTTGCGCACGGCTTCGACGATGGCGTTTACAGTGTCGGCCAGGGCTTCGCGTATTTCCTGGGAGGAGATGAGAATGGTTTTGGGAAGTCCGGCAACGGAGTCGCGGCCTTTGACTTCGATGGTCATTTCCTCGTCGAGTTGGGCTGCGGAGCCGACGCGCAGTTTGATTTCCTCCCCGGTGCGTTCGCCGATGAGGAGGTTGTAGGCGCGCTTCATGTAGTTGATAATAGCAGCGTCCAATTCGTCGCCGCCGACACGGATGCTTTTGGCGTAGACGACGCCGGCGAGGGAGATGATGGCGACTTCGGTAGTGCCGCCGCCGATGTCGACGATCATGTTGGCGGCTGGCTCCTCGACGGGAAGTCCGACTCCGATGGCTGCGGCCATGGGCTCTTCGAGCAGCATGACTTCGCGGGCCCCGGCATGGGTGGCGGATTCCTTGACGGCGCGTTTCTCGACTTCGGTGATCCCGGAGGGGATGGCGATGACGACGCGGGGCGGGATGATCTTAGCGGTCTGCACTTTCTTGATGAAGTAGCGCAGCATGGCTTCGGTAATATCGAAGTCGGCGATGACGCCGTCCTTCATGGGGCGGATGGCAGTGATGTTGCCGGGGGTACGGCCGAGCATCTTCTTTGCTTCGTCGCCCACGGCAAGGACTCTACGGGTGGCGGAGTGGATCGCTACGACGCTGGGCTCGCGCAGGACGATGCCTTTGTCCTTGGAGTAGACCAGCGTGTTGGCCGTTCCTAGGTCGATGCCGATATCGTTAGAGAAGAGACCGAGAAGATTGCGCCACATGAATACCTAAGATGCTCAATAAAAGGACATTTCGAAGCAAGCGTTTAAACTGGCGGCCAGCAAATGCAATTTCTGAATACAAGTTGGGGCTGGTGTTGGGTATTGGGTGATGGGTTGTGGGCACTGGGTGGGGTGGGATTGCGAAAAAGCCGACGCTTCTTTTGGCGAAGGGTCGGCTTTGCGGGGTGTGTAGTTGGGATCGCCCTACGGCTGCTTTTCGGTGGGAGCGCCTTCCTTGCTCTTGGTGGAGGGCGGCGACGCGCTGGGCTTGGCTGGCTCGTCTTCGATCGCGGCGCGGAATTCCTCCTCGACGCCGCTGGTGGCCTTCTTGAATTCCTTGATCGATTTGCCTACGCCTCGAGCTAGCTCGGGGAGTTTCTTGGCCCCGAATAGCAGGATGAAGATCACGATGACGATGGTGATTTCCGGCCATCCCATGTTCATGATCGCTAGTATTGGGTCGGTGGCTTGCATGCTCGTCGGGTTCTAGTGTTTGCCTGGGGCGGGTGTAAAGGAATTACGCACGGACGTTCACTTCTTGGCTTCGGCGTCGGCTTCCTCCGTTCCGCTGATGAAGGTGTTGGGTCCGTCGAACTGCTCGTTTTCGAAGAAGCCGTGGAGTTGGCGGATGCGGGTGGGGTGGCGCATCTTGCGTAGGGCCTTGGCTTCGATCTGGCGGATGCGTTCGCGGGTGACCTTGAATTGCTTGCCGACTTCCTCGAGGGTGCGGCTGTAGCCGTCGACGAGGCCGAAGCGCAGGGAAAGGACGCGTCGCTCGCGGTCGGTGAGGGAGTCGAGCACGTCGATGATCTTTTCGCGCAGGAGGCTGAATGCAGTCTGGTCGTAGGGATTTTCGGCGGACTTGTCTTCGATGA
Organism: Pelagicoccus sp.; assembly: GCA_028284635.1. Lineage (GTDB taxonomy): Bacteria > Verrucomicrobiota > Verrucomicrobiia > Opitutales > Opitutaceae > Pelagicoccus. The sequence continues at coordinate 109,079 of JANQRJ010000013.1, read as the reverse complement.
AGTCTCCGAAGTTTGTGTCGTCGCCGTCGCCTACGGGGCTTTGCAGACTGATGGGCTGCTGGGCCATCTTCATGATGGTCTGCACGCGCTCGACGGGGAGGCGCATCTCCTCGGCGACCTCCTCCGGCGTGGGCTCGTGGCCGAATTCCTGCAGGAGCTGCTTCTGCACCTGCATGACCTTGTTGAGGGTCTCGATCATGTGGACCGGGATGCGGATGGTGCGGGCCTGGTCGGCGATGGAGCGGGTGATGGCCTGGCGGATCCACCAGGTGGCGTAGGTGGAGAACTTGTAGCCTCGGCGGTACTCGAACTTCTCGACGGCCTTCATGAGGCCCATGTTGCCTTCCTGGATGAGGTCGAGGAAGGATAGGCCGCGGTTGGTGTATTTCTTGGCGATGGAAATGACGAGGCGCAGGTTGGCTTCCACCATCTCGGTCTTGGCCTTGTGAGCGTCCTTGAGATGGCGTCGCACCTCGGCGATGAGGGTGACGAGCTTTTCGGGCTCCAAGCGGTAGCGGTCCTGAAAGGTTTCGAGTTCCTCGTGCAGGGGTTCGACCTTGATGCGGGAGTCAGCTGCAGTCTTGGGCTTCTTGACGCGGTCCAGCTTGCGGTAGATAGCGTTGATCCGGGTGATGTCGCGACTGATGTTCTCGTCGATATACTCCTCGAAGACCTTGAGCTTGAAGAAGAACTTGGGGAAGAAGGCGCGCAGAGTGTTCTCCTGCTTGCGGAAGCGGGAGCGGATTTTCTTCTTCTTCTCCGGGTCTTCGGTCTCCTTCAGCTCTGCCCAACTGGCCATCATGCGGGCGTGGGTCTTCTTGCCTTTTTCGATGTTGATGGGGAGGTCGCCGAAGAAGTTCTCGCGATTCTCGATCTTCTTGTCGATGACGATGCGGTCGAAGCGTTCTTCGCGGTTGAGAAGCTTTTCGGCGAGATCGAGAGTGAATTCGGCCATGAGGCCGACGGAGAAGAGCTCTTCCTGGGCCTTGAGCTCGGCGTTTTCGATGCGCTTGGATATCTCGACTTCCTGTTCTCGGGTGAGCAGGGGGACTTGACCCATCTGCTTGAGGTACATGCGGACGGGGTCGTCCAGGATGTCGTGCTGGTTGGCCTTGGTCTGTTCTTCCTCAGCCTCTTCCTGCTTGGCCTTGAAGTTGTCGACTTCCTCGGCGTCGAGGATATCGATCTCGAGGTTCTGCAGAATGGAGATGACGTTGTCTATCTCGTCCTGGCTGTCGACGCCTTCGGGAAGGGCCTCATTGATGTCGGCGTGCGTAAGATAGCCCTGCTCCTTGGATTGGCGTATGAGGTAGCGGATGCGTTCGTTGACCTGGTGCTTGCTCAGGCCTGGCTTTTTCTGTTCTGCGCTTTTCTTTTTGCGTGGCATCGTTTGGGTTTAGTGCGGTCTTATAAAAGCAAATCACCAACTGCGGGCGGCTTGTGCCTCAGTTGGTTTAGCTGCGATAGTTCTCCGAGGAGATGAATTGCGTCAGCGTCATTGCTTGCCTGTTTCCTGCCGATTTCAAGTTTTAATTCTTTCGTTCTGCGATCTACGTATTTGGCGACCATCTTCTTGACGGCTTCCTGGGCCAGGCGTTCGGGATTCTCGTGTTTTTCGGCTTCGAAATGGATGTTGGCAGCGAGTTTTTTCTGCTCGGCACTCTCGAGGTCGTCGATAAGCGAATCGGGGCCGTGCCACAGATCGTGGCGCAAGTCGTTCAATACCTGGCTGAGCAGTTGGCCCTGGATGGTGCGGGTATCGATCCACTCCGGCTCCACCACGTGGGCGATTCGCTTGCCCAATTCTCCCTCGATCAAGCAGATCCCGAGCAGATCCGTCTCGACGCAGTAGACACTCGCATCGGAGTTTGGTTCGGTTGGCGGCGTATCGTCTTCGGATCGGCGGGGCGGTCGTCGCTGGATGGTGGCGCTTTGGCCGGCGGCGAAGCGCTGGAAATCGGCGATGGTAGGACTGGTCTCCAGTCCCAGTCCCAGGGCGGCTTGCTTGGCGAATTCGATCTGGGCGGCTTTGGATTCGGACTTGGCGATGATGGCGAATACCTCGCGGGCGGCCTTGGCCTTGCCTTGTGGGGTGAGGCTGGCGGCTTCGGGAGCGATGGAGCGGCAGGCGAAGGGGACTGACTCGAGCTTGCGTTGGAGAAGGGTGTCGAGTGCCGCCTTGCCGCCTTCGCGAAAGATGTCGTCGGGATCCTCCTTGTCGGTGAGCGGGATGAAGAATGTTTCCACGCCTTGGCTGAGGGCGAGAGGGAGCATGCGTAGGGCGGCCTTTTGACCGGCGGAGTCGCCGTCGAGCAGCATGATGAGTTCTGCGGAGTAGCGTTTGAGCAGGCGGAGCTGGGATTCGGTGATGCCGGTGCCTTGGGGAGCGACGACGGTTTTCAGTCCGACGCTCCAGCAGCGAATGGCGTCTAGCTGACCTTCTACCATGATGAAGGGACGCTCGTCGCTGACCTCCATGCGGGCGCGATCGAGATTGAAGAGCAGGTTGCTTTTGGAGAAAATGGGAGTTTCGGGCGAGTTGACGTATTTCGCCTCGCGGCTGGGATCGTCCTTTGGGGTGATTTCGAGCTGGCGGGCAGTGAAGGCGGTGACGCGGCCTTGGTGGTCGCGGATCGGGATCATGAGTCGCCCGCGGAATCGGTAACCCATGCGATTGGGATCGAGCCCTCTGCTAGTGTAGAAAAGACCGCAGGCTTCTAGGGCTTCCTTGGAAAATCCCTTTTTGCGAACGGCCTTGCCGAGTCCGGAGCCGTCGGGAGGGGCGAAGCCGATCTTGAAGTCCTCAGCGACATCCAGAGCGAACTTCCGTCCGTTGAGCCAGTAGTCGCGAATCCAACTGCCGCCTTGGCTGGTAGCGAGAAACTGCTCGTAGTAGAAGTCGGTGACGGTCTCGTGCAGATCGAAGAGTTCCTGGCGCAGGGTACGGTCTTCCTGCGGGCGTCCATTTTCCTCGTACTCCAGTTCGAAGCCAAAACGTTGGGCGAGGGACTCGACAGCTTCCGTAAAGGAGAGCCGTTCGGTTTCCATGACGAAGGTGATGACGTCGCCGGCGTTGCCGGAGCTGAAGCATTTGTAGAGGCCCTTGTCCGGAGAAATGTAGAAGGAGGGGGTCTTTTCGGAAGTGAAGGGACTGAGGCCTTTGAATTCCGAGCCTGCTTTCTTCAAGGCAACCTCGCGCGAAACCACATCGTATATATTGATGCGGTCCTTGAGCTCGCGAATGCTGGTGGGCTTGATGGCTGGCATGGTTGAACGGCAGGGTTCTTCATCTTCATCTGCTTCTTCTTCTACTTCTTGGGATGAAGATGAAGAAGTAGAAGCAGATGAAGATGAGGTATGGCTACAAGTTGCGACCTGTGAACTGTCGGGCTTCTTCGTTGGCGGGGTTGCCGGGGGAAGACAGGGATAGGAAATCCTGGTAGGCTCTCGCTATGACGCGGTGGGAGGCGCTGGCGTCTCGCAGGGTGCGGGCGAGGGTGAGGGCGATGGCTGAGCTGTTGGGAAAGAGCTGCCGCTGGGCTTTTATTTCCTCGAGGACGCGGTTGATGTTCTGGGTCTTGGAAATCGTATTCAGATATTGGTTAGCGATTACTTCCGACCTCGGCTCTCGGCGCTTGGCTTCGAGAATGGTGGACTCGGCATCGTACCAGTTTTCCTGAGCGTGGTAGGCGAGGGAGAGCTGGTACCAGAGTTCGGCGCTGTCCGGACTGTCGCCTAGCAGTTCCCAAAGGCGGGCGATGGCGCTGTCGTAATTCTGCGCTTCCATGTCCGAGAGGGCTAGCTCGTAGGGAGCGAATCCTTCGTCGCTAAGGCTTGGGTTCGCTTCGCTCGCAGGCCCGTCGAGCGTTTCCGCATTCTCGACGGCCGAATCCAGGTCGGAGAAGAGGGGTTCCGGCGGCTTTTCGTCGACTGCCTCATCCGTAGCCGCGTTCGTGAGAACGCGATTCTCTTCCGTTTCCTCGGGTGTTGGCCGCTCGATATCCACTACGATGGGTGAAGGAGCTTCCGCAGCGGCGTTGCGCTCCTCGAGCTGGCGGCGTTCGCGCTCGAGCTCTGCGGCGGCTTGGGCTATCTCCTCTCGAGCCCGTATCCAGTTTTCCAGGACTTGCTTCGCTTCGCTGACGCGGGGGTCGCTGGTGTCAGGACGGTAGCGGGTTTGATACTCGGCGAGCCATATGCTGGCTTGCTGGAATTGCTTGAGGCTGGTCTCGAGGCGGATGAGCTCGGCGAGGGCGTCCTTGGCGGCTCCGGCGTCGGCATAGGCTGCCGCTTGGCTGAACCAGGAGCGGGCTTGGGGAACGTTGCCGCTAGCGAGATAGAGTTCGCCGAGTTTAAGCGAGGGTTGGGAGGAGGGAGTCTGGTCGTTCCACTTGGTGGCGGCCTTGATGGCCTGAGTCATGTTGCCCAGCTTCTGCTCCTGCTCAGCAAGGGCCTTCCAGGCGAGGAAGTCGTTGGCGTGGTTGGTCAGGTAGCTTTCGAGCGCTTCGACGGCCAGCTGGCCTTGGCCGAGCTGGGCTCTAAGCTCGCCGACCTGTACCCAGAGCTGGTCGCGTTCGGGGTCCTGCTCGATCACGGTTTCGAGCTGCTGTGCGGCTTCCTCGAGCTGGCCCGTATTGCGCAGGGCGCGGCTGAGGGAGATGCGCATTTCGGGGGCGTCTGGATATTTTTCCAAGCCCTTCTGCAGCACTTCGATTGCTAGGGCGGCGTTGTCAGCGAACAGGGCGTTGTTGGCCTCGGCCTCGATTTCCTGGATCCGTTCCTCGCGAGTGGCGCAGCCGCTGAAGACTGTCGCCAGAAGGGCGATGGCTGCAATTGTAGAAAGGCTTTTGGGAGACGGTAGGACGGATGGCATTCGGGCGCGGACGTGGGCTGCTGCTAAGCCTGGGGGTTGTAACGACTGCGGGCGATTTTTGACAACTTTTATTTGGACGTATTGTCTGCTCGCTTTCCGAGTCTTGCCTCTATTTTGAATCGGCCGCAGGTTTGCTTCGTTTACCTACTTGCAGCTTTACTGACGTGATCCCCTCATCAAACAAAATCCTGCTAGCGGTTGCGGTGGCATTTTTGGCGGCCTCCCTTTACGGACAGGGCGCTTCCGATTCGCTCGGGCAACCCGCATCTCCCTCGAACCGCGTATTTGAGTACGAGATGTCCGGCTTTGGTTTGAACGAGTACAGCCTGGCGGTCGAAGACATGCTCAGCTTGTTCGAGCAGTCTCGCCAACGCCAACTGCGTCCTGGCGAACGCGGTCGCGTAGGGCTGAAGGTCTACAGCGATTCCGGTCCCGGGCTTAGTACGCCCGAAGCCTTGGTTGAAGCCGTGGTGCAATCTCTGATTAAGCGTGGCTACGGTCGGCAGGACATCTTCATTCTCGGACAGAGCTCAAGCAAGTTGCGTGACTCCGGGTTCCTGCCGCCGTTGAGCAAGCGTTCCGTGCAGTTCAACCAAGTCTTCGTGCGGGCGCTCGACTCCGGCAGCTTCTACCACGAAAAGTGGTTCTACGACAGTCCGCTACCCGCTTCCTCCAGCCGTTACTGGATCGACCTGGAGAGCGAGAATCCCTTTCCCCAAGTCGAAAACGAAGAGCTTTCCCGCAAGAGCTTTCTCCCCATCCCGCTGCTGCACGAAGTGGATTTCTGGATCAACCTTCCCTGCTACTCCGATCATCCCGTGCTCGGAGTCAACGGAGCGCTGATGAACGCCACGCTCTGGAACGCGAGCAATACCACCCGCTTCCTGAATAGTCCGGCAACCGCTCCCGTCGCAGTTGCCGAGATGGGAGCGATCCCCGAGCTGCGGGAAACCTGGGAGCTCAACATCGTCAGCCTCGAGCGCTACCAGTTTGTCGGCGGTCCGATCTTCAACGCCCACTACACCGTCTCCGAGCCCTACGTGCTGCTCAGCGACAATCCCGTGATGCTCGACGCCCTCATGCGCGAGCGCATCAACGTGCACCGGGCGAAGAATGGGTTTGAACCTTTGTCCGAAGAATTGAAGATCCTCGCCTTCTCCGAACAGCTTGGCTTGGGCGACAGCGATATCGCGGTCATGGACCTGATCCACGCGAACTAGTCGCAACTCCGTTTTTCGAATACAAAAGTGTCGTCTCCCAGCAAGGTCCTCGTCCAGACCCCCTACGCCTCCTACCCGATCCACATCGGCCGCAGCCTCTCCAAGCTCTTGATTCCCGAGCTGGTCGAGTACGCAGCTGATGGCGTCAAGCTCGCTGCCGTTACTGACAGCAACGTACGGGCCGCTCAGTCCGACTGGTTTGCCCGCCTCGAAGGCCTCGCCCCGATCCATGTCGTACCCGCTGGCGAGCAAAGCAAAAGTCTGGCCGCTCTCGGCAAGGTCCTCGACTTCCTCGCCGAGCTCAGGCTCGACCGCGGCGGCCTTGTTCTCGCAGTTGGCGGCGGAGTGGTAGGAGATCTTGCCGGCTTCGCTGCCGCCTCCTATCTGCGCGGCGTGCGTTTTATCCAGATTCCCACTACGCTGCTCGCTATGGTCGACAGTTCTGTAGGAGGTAAGACCGGCATCAATATAGCGGCTGGCAAGAATCTCGTCGGAGCCTTCCATCAGCCCGTCGCCGTGTATTCGGACCTCGAACTCCTCAAGACCATGCCGCCACGCGAGTTCGCTTCCGGTATGGCCGAGATCGTCAAGCACGGCATGCTCGCCGACCGCGAGCTCTTCGAAACGCTGGAATCCGCCCCAGTATTGAACGCCAACGATCCTCGCCTCGAACGCATCGTCCAGTGGAACTGCGAAATCAAGGCTGCCGTCGTCAACGCCGACGAAAAGGAGACCGCTGCCAGCGGAGGACGCGCTCTGCTCAATCTCGGCCATACTTTCGGCCATGCTATCGAAAACGTGGCAGGCTATGGCGAATACCTGCACGGCGAAGCCATCGGAATCGGCCTCGTTGCCGCCGCTCTGCTTAGCCAGCGTCTCGGTCATCTCAACGACACCGACGTCACCCGTATCCGCTCCGTGGTTTCGAGCCATCGGCTGCCTACCCGCCTAGGAGTCTCGCTCTCCGCAGACAAGCTCATCGCCGCCATGCAGCTGGATAAGAAGGTCAGAGCCGGGACTATCCGCTTTGTGGTCATGCGCTCCATCGGCCAAGCCGAGACCATAGAGTCCGCCGATCTCGAAACCATCCGCGAGATCTGGAGAGCCTGCGGAGCGGCGTGATCAAAGAATCTTCTTCTGCTTCTACTTCTTCGTCTTCTTCCAAAACAAGTAGGGGAAGATTGAGAAGAAGAAGAAGATGATGATGATGACGATGGCGAAGGTGAGGGGTGGGGTATAAAGGCTGGCCCCCGCATCCGAAACCATCTTACCTCCCTCACTATCCCATGCAGTCCGTCGACGAAATGATAGTTCGGGAGTACCTCGAACAGAACGGCTTTCTGGTTCGCCCCCTGCGCAAGTCGCGCCTTCAGTCCCGGCGCGGCGGCGATGAGGGCTTGGACCTCTATCTGCGCAACATGGTATTCACGCCAGGAGGACGCGAGCCGAGCTTCCTGCTTTTCTCCAGCGAACTGCGCTATCTCGAAAGCGCGATTGTCTGCATTCGCGGCTGGTTTGGCGACAAGGCTGCCTTGGCGAGCATGAGCAATGGCCAGGACGTCGTTCGCCTGCTGGAAACTCAGGTCCTAAAGAAGGTAGAGAAGTGGTTCGACTACGATCCCGCCGTGAGCTTCGGGACGAAGGTTCTGCCCAAGAAGATCCTCGTCGCTCCAGCCTTTCCCACTCAGGATCCGCATCGCAGTCAGTGTATCGAACTCCTCCAGTCGAAAGGAGTCGATGGAATTCTGTCCTTCAAGTCTATGCTGCTCGACCTGATCGACAGAGTCGATACCAAGCAGGTCTACGAAAAGTCCGACACTCTCCAACTCCTGCGCACACTGAAGACCTTTGACCTAGTGAAAGACTCGCAGATGAGTCTGTTAGGATAGGAATGGGGTTCTGTTGGATTGGTATCATATACCGATCACCCATTTCTTCATTTCTGAGAAAACCCGTCACCGTCCTGCATGAACTCGATTCGATTCCCAAATGGATCGTTCGAGTAGAATCTGGTTCGATCTGCCAGTGCGTTGTCCCAGATCACATCGTAGCCTTCCTTCTTCAGTTTTCGCTCCAGTTCTTTGAGGTCAGGAAAGATGAAACCCGGATGCCCCTTCTTCTGCGGAACGAAGTCCTTGTCGACGCCGACGTGTATAATAACGCTCCCTTTTCGAAACCAACATCCGCCTCTTGTGGAGAGAGGATAGGGTTTGTCTTCCTCCACCATGCCGAGGAGGCCTGAAAAGAACGACCGAGCATCGTCTTCCCCACCCGATGGCATCGCTATTTGTATGTGATCCAATTTCATTTTAGTTGGGCATGATTTGGCGTTGTAGTCTCTGCATGCGTCAAAGATCGCTCCATCCTGGAAGCTCTCTTGCTTGCTCTAGCCACAAACGCAGGAGGTCTTCGTCAAGCTCGGCCTCGTCCTGTATGTCAATCCGTCTTCCCTTCACGTCACTCCCTCTATTCCATGGACCAGCCATACTTGTTACGGGAGGTTCAGGATCCAGGAGTGTGCCTGCAATGAACCCAATACCGAACTTTTCTTTGAACGACCATAGTGCAACGATCCACCCTCGGCCCTCTAAACCATAGAAAGGCACTCCCAAGGGTTGAGACGGTTTGCGCCATTTTATCGTACATTGGACGTTGGGAATCGTTGCCCGAATAATCTTGTCAACGCGTTTGACGATAGATTGATGCTCGGGCTTTACTCTCTCGATCCAGGCATCTACTCCTGCTTCATCTGTTTCCATTTTCGATTTTGATTTTCTAGTTTATTGCGAAGTATTCGTCCTTGTTTGTTAAAGACTTAAAGATGAATTCGTATCGAAATCGATCATCGCAGTGAGTGTTGTTGCGGGCCAACTGCTTTTTTGGAAGCGCGAATGGCCTATTTCATCTGTTGCATTCGTGTGTATTCGCGTCCATTCGCGGTTCCTAGAACACTCTTTTTCGAGAGGTTCGGATTTAGGTCATTTCAGTTTTCTTTATATTCTACTTCAGCCTATTTAGTTTGCCCTTCGTTTTGTAGATATTCTTGTAGTCCCATTGGATGAGCTTCGACTTCTTCAGCCAGCGTTTCAGGTCTTTCTCGATTACCTCTTCAACTGAAGTATAGATAATGGAGGCATCCCTAAACTTGCCTGTTCCCGGTTTCAGTCCCTCTTCCTCAAAATCAGCTCCACTCCAAAACATGAGTCTGATGCCAGCTTTTAGTCGACTGTAGCCAACAGTCGGATTTTCATCGAGAAACCAAACAGGGTGACGATGCCATATCTTGATTTCCGCCTCAGCTAGATATTTATCGATCATTGAAGAGAGCGATTCGCAAATTTTTCGATCTTCTTCGTTCTGAGCCTTGTTAAATGCTTCTATGTCTGGGTGCATTGAAAATGATTGCGGTTGATGGTAGCTGTAGGTGGGTCTTGCTTTTCAGCTGTTTGGCAAGCTCCAGAGAAGTTGGCAGTCGCCTCGGGGGACGAGCCATTGGTTGTTGTTGGGGGTGATTTGCGTGGCTGTGGAGTGGATGCTTAACTGGAGGTTCTCTAGGTAGGGACTGCGGGCTTTGTTCCAACGTTTGGCAGCTCGGCGTAGGTCGATGAGGGCGGCTTCGGTGCCGTGGAGCTGAATGCGGTCTTCGTTGAAGAGGATGAGGCTGGCGCCTGAGTTGGACTCGAAGCCAGAGAATTCTTCGTCGAAATCGTACTCGTCGTTTTCGCAGAGGTAAGGGCGTTGGCAGTCCTTCACGAGCTCGAGGAAGGCTATGAAGTCGGGTATCGCCTTGGAGCCGATTGCTATGTCAGACCAGCTGATCCGCTGGGCTGCGGGTAGGGCGAGCTGGCGGATGTCGATTGGGTCGTCGGCGGGACGGTTCGCTTTTCCTGTTACGGGGACGAAGCTGCAAGGGAAGTGGGTTTCGCTGTGAAAGGCGTTCGCATCTGTTTTGCGCAGGAGGGCGAGTAGATCGCAGCCAGGGCGAGCTCTGAGGACAAGAAGGAGGAGGCCGCCGGTCTTTATTTGCTGGAAGAAGTGGCTTGGCAGGTCCCAGGCGCTAGCTGTGAAGACGCCTCGGTCGTAGCGGGCTTGGGTTATCGTCGCTTGGCTGCCGTCTCCGGCCTGGATTTCGACTTGAGGGAGACCGAGCTTGGCGACAGCGGCTTGGGCGGTGGCGGCAAGGCTTTCGATGATTTCCAGGCTGACCACGCTGCCGGTAGGCCCGACGAGTCGGCCGAGCATGGCAGCGTTCCAGCCGCTGCCTCCGCCGAGCTCGAACACCTTCATGCCGGGCTGGAGCTGTAGCAGGGCGAGCATGTGGAGGACGAGGGAGGGTTGCGAGATAGTGGAGAGGGTTCTCCCGAGTTCGTCGCGATGAATGGCAAGCGGGTGATCGGCGTAGAGTTCGCCGAGGCGTGTGTCCAGCGGTTCGCTTGCGAGCTCGACCCAACGGCCTAGATGAGAGGAATAGTAGCGAGGGACGAAAAGATGTCGGGGCGTATCCATAAACGCCTTACGAATGCTCTCGGGTATTCGTCTGCCGGGAAAGAGTCGCTCGGCGATCCGGAGCAACGTGGCCTGGTGTTCGGATATGAGATTTGCGAGGTTGTGGCTGGAGTCGGTCACACAGGGGAAAATTAAGCTAGTTATACTGCGTGGCGACGTAAAATTCCGCCTAGGATTTCGGAGGTGGATGTTTCAAAGTGTCGTCTGGGCTAACCAAATGGCTTCGCTGTCGCCCTTTGGGCTTCGGTACTCTCGAGTTCCGTTACCGAAGCAAATTTGCACAGTCGAAGTAGCCGAACTCGAGAGAGTTTGGGACAGCGTTGTGACTCGAAAAAGCCGTGGTACTGCTTTAGCGATTCCCGGTCGGAGGTCTTCTTTTTGGGCTAGTCTGGGGTAAAGGGATTGTCGGTTGTTCTACGATCCAACCCTCCAATGACTTGTTCTAAAACGAATATAGCCGGTCGGATGTCACATCCGACCGGCTATAATTTTGAAAATCGCTTGAGTCTTTTAAGAGACTTCTAGCTCTTTCAGCTTAAGCAATGGAACGCTTGGAGCGCATGCGGGAGAAAGTCGCTACCGCAAACAAAGCCAAGCCTAGGCTAACGAGGGTCGTACCTCCGTCGGTCACTCGAGCTGGAACTGGAGCCAGAGTAGCAGAGTAGTTAAACACTCCAGAGTTAGAGTCAGCTGAGAAGCTCCAAGTCATCTCCGTGTCGTCAAAACCGGCGAGGGAAGCAATACCCCTACCGAAGAGCGTGACGGCGGAAAAACCTGGCTTGGAGTCGAAATCGGCGAAGATGAGCTCGGTTAGCGCGAAGCTCAGGCCGCCATCGACTGTAAAGCCGAATGGGAGAACAGCGAATGGGCTGTATACGAATGGCGAAGGAGCGTGGGATACGTCTGCACCTAGAGCGATAGGTCCTACGAAATCGCCGCTCAAATCATTTACCTTGCCGGAGGGAGGTGCGGGGAAGCTTAGCGAAGTGCTGTCGAAGCTGAAGTCGCTAGTGTCCAGGTTATATTCCAGGGTTCCGTCGATGGGCACTGCGATGGCCGATGAGCCGATAACGGTCGCTGCAATAACTGCGTAGATTTTAGTTAGTTTCATGACTGAGTCTGAGTTGGTTTTTTTATTGTTGTTGGTGTTGTGGGTCGCACCCGAAGCTTGGGCGAAAGTGATACATATCGATGCCGTAAGCTCTGATACGGAGAAAATGAATGAGTATTAAAACGGGAAATGCAATTATAAGTTTGTGGAAAGTTTAAAAAATTTGTTATATTATGTTTAAGAGTAGACACAAAAATAACTTTCCTTCGCCAGTGTGCGAAGACTTACGTAATAATATTCTAAAAAAGAGTAAAATGTGAGCGATCAGTGAGATCGCGTCTCTATTCTAGAAGCCTATTCTCCATGAGTATTTCTCTTCATCAACAAGTGTTCAGTGTTACAGTGGGTTTTATGTTAGCATTACTTGGGCCATGCAATATTAAAATCTACATAACCTAAATTTCTTCATATTTTTTTTACTATCAGTGACTGTTTTTTAGAAATTAATGAGCAATAGACTCTATTTGTAGTCTGCTTCTTTCGGTCTTACAGTAGAGGATTGATACTAGATCTAGGGTTGGAAAATAGAGGATTCAGCTTATTTTGGTGGATTGCTAATAGAGTGATTCCTCTATATTGTGGTCTCCGGCTGCGTTTTCGTAAGCTTTTCCGCGCTTCTTTACGGAAAACAGGCTTAGCAAGAAAGAGAGTTGCTTCTTTGGGTTGTGGATGAGGAAGGGGGTTGCCCGCTTGGCTAGGGCCTTGCGAGGAGGTTGGTTGATAAATGAACTACTCCATTTTTGTTAATTGCATCTGTACCTTTGGATTGCTTGAGACTCGATGAGCGACGCGTAGATCCGTTCTTTAGGGTAGACTCGCATGTCTTGGCCGATCGTCTCGGGCATAAGGCTTGGTCGTTTTTAGGATTAGTTCAGATCGATTGTTTCATTGTCTTTAGCGGCAGATTGGAGTTTCGATTTTAGCGCATGAGCCGGAGGACGGACGCTTTGTTGGTTTTTGGCTCGTGTTGGAACTGTGAGAAATGGGCGGCGAGTTAAGTTTTCGGGCTCATCTTAAAATAGGAGGTCGTTGCGGAGAGCTTATCAGTATTCATTTTTTAGATACGAAAGGAGAGCGAGTTGCTAAGATCGCGTTGGGGCCGAAGCGTTCTAGGTCTGCCGAAACTGGATTGCCGCGTTTGCTGGGGAGCGATGAGGCTGAGTTCTTTTGATGGTGCGCGGTTTTCGGGCCGCTGGGTTTTCGCGGCTCTTGGTGGTTGGCGGTCTATGGCGTGACGCATAATTCTTCTGTAGGTATAACGAATGCATCGAGTTCCTCGTTGTGGTGACCGCCGCAGGCTTTGCAGTTGATGCTTTAGTGGCCGAAACCGTCTTGGATGAAGTCTGGGCTGTCTTGCTTGGAGGCGAAGGGCCAGCTTCGCCTGATCTTGACGCAGGCATCCGCTTGAGCGGGTTGAGGCCTGCGCAGGCAGCCTCGATCTGCTTGTGGCCGGAGAGGCGGTTTTGGTCGCGGCGATGCATCTCCCTACAGCGCTCCGTATGGGTCTTGACGGGTCTTGCGATTCTGGATCGTTCAACGGCCAGCGCTGTGGAGATGGCGTTCGAAATGCGGTCCTTGGAAAGAGGGCACGCGAGAATGCCACGGCAGCGAGCTACAGTGGTATCAGGGGCGAGCAAGATCGCCGATCTTCCTCCAAGCATTCCGAAAGCTTAGAGAAAAATTGCACATTAGGCAATGCTGGTGTTGGGGCTGGGAGATCGCGGGGGTTGTGTCGCCTGAGTTTACCAAATGGCTTCGCTGTCGCCCTTTGGGCTTCGGTACTCTCGAGTTCGGCTACCTCGACTGTACAGAGCTTGCTTCAGTAGCCGAACTCGCAAGAGTTTGGTACAGCGTCGCGACCTGGAAGGCGACACTTTGAAACGCAGCCATATCGCGGGGTGTCGCCTTCCACCAGTTAGCGGTACTGCTCAAAAACGCGGTGCGAATGAGAGGGGCAGAAGTTTGACGCTATGCTGCCTTCGTCCTTTGTGGGCCAGTTTGGCTCCGAGGAGCTTTCCGACCTGCGAATTCCGCTATGTCAGATACTTTAGCTAGCTTCCGGCGAGACGTTGGGCGGATGCATATCTCCGGTCGACAAGTAGCGCTCGTGCATGAAAAACGCGTGTCGCAGACTTTGTCGGGTATGGCCGTCGAGCGTCTCCGCATTGTAGGCCAGCAGCTCTTCCTTGAAGTCTGGATGGGCGCAGTTTTCGATGATTTCGGCAGCTCGCTCGCTGGGGCTCTTGCCGCGCAGGTCTGCGATGCCTTGTTCGGTGATAAGCACTTGCACGCTGTGCTCGCTATGGTCCATGTGACTCACCAGGGGTACGATCGCGCTGATCTTGCCTCCCTTCGCGATAGAGGGACAGGTGAAGATCGATATGAATGAATTTCGGGTAAAGTCGCCCGATCCTCCTATTCCGTTCATGAGATCCTTGCCCATGACGTGCGTGCTGTTTATGTTGCCAAATATGTCCGCCTCGATCGCGGTGTTGATCGATATGACTCCGATTCGGCGAATTACTTCGGGATTGTTCGATATTTCCTGCGGGCGAAGCAGGAGGCGCGATTTATAGAAGTCGAGATTTTGATAGACCTCTTGCAGTACGCTGTTGCTGAGAGTTAGCGAGGTGGCACTGGCGAAGCTTATATCGCCGTCTTGCATGAGTTTGATAACGGAGTCCTGAATTACTTCAGAGTACATCTCGAAGGCTGGAATTCCGGGGTTGGCTCCGATGGCGCTGAGCACGGCGTTGGCTATGTTGCCGACGCCGGACTGGATGGGCAGAAATTCTTTGGGAATTCGGTTGGCTTTAAGTTCGGCAGCGAGAAAGGTGGCCACGTTTTCTCCGATCTGCAGGGTGGTCGGGTCGGAATCCTTAAACGCCCCTACCTCGTCGGGCAGATTGCTGCGCACGATGCCGATGATTTTCTTTGGGTCTACCTGGATGAAGCCGCTGCCGATGCGTTCCTGACAGTTGGTGACCGGGATTGGCAGGCGGTGCGGCGGATCGAGCGGCTCGTATATATCGTGTAGGCCAAGCAGCTCCTTTGGATGGTATTCATTGAGCTCGACGATGATCTTCTTGGCCATGCGGCAGAAGGTAGGGGAGGCGCCTACCGAAGTGGTGGGCACGATGCGGCCGTCGGGCTGCACATCACTGGCCTCGATGACGGCTATGTCGACCTCTCCAAGAAACCCATACCGGACCTGCTGCGGAAGGGCGGAAAGGTGCATGTCGAAGAAACGGGTCTCGCCTCGGTTGATGGACTGGCGCAGGTATCGGTCGGACTGATACGGCGTGCGCCAGGCGATCGCGTCGGCTCGCGCCAGCTCGCCGTCGAGGGAGTCTCCGGTGGAGGCTCCGGTGACGACGCCTATCTTGAAGTTTCGACCCACGGAGTGCTGTTCCTTGGCTCGTCGCGCAATGGCTTTGGGCGTTTCCTTGGAAGCGCCGGCTGGAGTGAAGCCGCTGAATCCGAGCGTCATGCCGTTCTGCACGTATTGAGCTGCCTCGTCGGCAGTGAGTTCCTTGAAGACGTTTTGCGTGGTTTTCATTCTTGTAAGAGTAATCTGGGCTCGCTCTTAGGCGGGTCTCAATGGCCCGAGCCTAGGACTGTCATGAAGTAGCCGGCTACGAGGGCCGTGCCGATGACGCCGGCCACGTTTGGCCCCATGGCGTGCATGAGCAGGAAATTGCCGGGATCGGCTTTCTGTCCTTCGACTTGGCTGACTCGGGCAGCCATTGGTACGGCTGAGACGCCGGCTGAGCCGATGAGCGGATTGATTTTGTTTTTGGACACGAGGTTCATGCCTTTGGCCATGAGGATGCCGCAGGCAGTGGCCACGCCAAAGGCGACGATGCCGAGGCCGAGGATGGCGAGGGTTTCGCCTTTGAGGAAGCGGTCTCCGGTCATGGTGATGCCGACGCTGGCTCCGAGAAAGATCGTCACGATATTGATCAGCTCGTTTTGCGCGGCCTTGGAGAGGCGTTCGGTTACGCCGCATTCTCGCAGGAAGTTGCCGAGCAGCAGCATGCCAATCAGCGGCGAGGCGGCTGGCACGAGCAGTATGCAGAATATGGTGACGGCGAGGGCGAAGATGAGTTTCTCTACTTTGCTTACCTGGCGAAGGCTCTGCATGCGGATCTGGCGTTCCTTCTGTGTGGTGAGGGCTCGCATGATAGGGGGCTGGATGACGGGTACCAGCGCCATGTAGCTGTAGGCTGCGACTGCTATGGGCGCCAGGAGCTCAGGGGCGAGGCCGTTCGCCAGGAAGATGGAGGTCGGGCCGTCCGCCCCTCCGATTATGCCTATGGCAGCGGCTTGGCTGGAGTCGAAGAGCCCGGACCCTATGGCTCCTAGATAGGTAGCGAAGACGCCGAACTGGGCGGCGGCGCCGAGCAGAAGCGTTCGGGGGTTGGCGATTAGAGGGCCGAAGTCGGTAAGGGCTCCCACGCCGAGAAAGATGAGCGGCGGGAAAAGCTCTAGAACGATGCCGAGCGACAGGTAGTGGAATAGGCCTCCGGTGTGCTGACTGTGCTGCCGGAGCAAAGGCTCGCCGGCAACTACCGAGTCGCCGAGCTGGGCCCAGACCTTGGATACGCTGCTGCTGACGGGCGCCCAGACTAGCTGATCTTCCGGTAGAAGGTTCAGAGTTTTGCCGGCGAAGCTGATCCTGATGGGCTTGGACTCGGTTTCGTCGAGGCGGGCTGGTCGTACTATATAAAGAAGGCCGGGGTTTTTCGCTTCGAAAAACGCGCGGATCTTCTCTTCGCTGCCGATTGCGGCGATGGTGTTTGGCCGTTCCTTGACCACGCGTGGGAGGACGATCTTCTGGTCGGGCTCGGCATTGGCGTAGGTGACGATGCCGGAAACGGGACTGAGGATCTCTCCCGCAGGTGGATTGACCATGTTTTCGGTGGGCAGGTTGGCGAGCAGGGCTCCAAACGCGATGGGCACGAGCAGCAGAGGCTCGAATTGCTTGAACACCGCGAGGTAGAGCAGGCCACCAGCGACGAGCCACATGACTACCATCTGCCAGTCGAGGGAGAAGAGTCCGGTTTGAAAGACGAGATCGGTGAGATCCTTCATGCGTGATTAGGCTGGGGAGGGAGAGGGAAGGTTGGACTGGGCGTGCCGACGGCTTAGCTGAGGGCCATGAGAGGTTGGCCTTCGTCCACGGAGCTTCCAGCTTGGACGTGTATTGCGGAGACAGTGCCGTCTTGAGGGGCGCTGACTACGGTGTGCATCTTCATCGCTTCAAGCGTAATCAGCTTCTCGCCTTGGGTCACGGCCTGGCCTACCTGCACGTCGATGGATACGATCGTGCCTGAAAGAGGGCTGATCACCGCTCCGTCTGCTCCTGTGGGCGCGGGCTTGGGGGCCGGTTTTGCGGCGGCGACGGGCTGAGACGCTGCGGCGCGGACTGAGCGCGAGGCGCTCGTCGTAGGCAGCGAAGCTGCTTGGCCTGCTTCGTCGAGGATCTCGATGTCGACGTCGTAGGACTTTCCGTCTATGGTAATGCGTAGGCTTTTCATGCGTTTCTCGTTTTAGAAAGTGGTTTGCTGCTTCTTCGGTTTTTAGGGGAGGGGGCTTCCTAGCGTACCTGATGAGAGGAGAATATCTGCCTTCTGCCCTCCTGGGCCCAGCCATGGGAGCTGGGCTTGATGCCGACAATGCGATGCGGCCTGCCTTGCAGGGCCAAGTGGGCTGCGGCTGAGATGATGGGCAGCAGGTGGTCGCCTAGCTTTTCCGTGTCTTCGCTCGTTGCGGCTGGGGCGGGCGGCGCGGGGGGCGGACTGGCCTTTTCTCGGGCCTCCAGGGCTTCCAGGCGTTTGAAGACCTGGCCGATCAGCAGCGTGGCCAGGCTGAGCAGGGCGAGCGTGAGGAGCACGAAGAGGAAGCCGACGATGACAAAGGAGGCGTTCTCTCCCGCGCTAGGAAAGCTTGGGAGACTGGCTAGGAGGGAAACGTTTGTCATGGATTTCTAGATACGGTTGGTTGGTAGTCGTAGATTGGGTTGCGCTTTTATCAAGTCGATGTAGCCGAACTCGAAAGAGTTTGGATAGCGGATCGAGACCAAAGTCTTTCGACTCCGGTTGAGTTTTTCGAGCTATGCCTTGTCGGTTTTTGCCTAGAGCGGAATGTTGCCGTGCTTCTTCGGCGGGCGGGTATCGCGCTTGGAGAGCGTCATGCGCAGGGCGAGCGCGATGCGAGCCCGGGTCTCGGAAGGTTCGATGACATCGGTGATCATTGCATTGGCAGCGGCCTGGTATGGCGAGGCGAATTCTTCGCGGTACTCTTCGGAGAGCTCCTTGGCTTTGGCTGCGGGGTCTTCTGCGGCCTTGAGCTCCTTGCGGAACAGGACCTTGACGGCTCCTTCGGCGCCCATGACGGCGATCTCGGCTGTCGGCCAGGCGAATACGGCGTCGGCTCCCATGTCGGCGGAGCACATGGCGAGGTAGGCGCCGCCGTAGGCCTTGCGCATGATCAGGGTGATCTTAGGCACGGTGGAGGCGGCGTAGGCGAAGAGCATCTTGGCTCCGTGGCGGATGATACCGCCTTGCTCCTGGGCGAGTCCCGGCATGAAGCCTGGCACGTCGACGAGGCTTAGGAGGGGGACGTTGTATATGTTGCAGGTGCGGATGAAGCGGGCGCCTTTGTCGGAGGAGTCGATGTCGAGCGTGCCGGCCTTGACGATTGGCTGGTTGGCCACGATGCCGACGACGACGCCGCTGATGCGGGCGAAGCCGACTACGATGTTGGGCGCGAAGTCGGGCATGATCTCGAAGAAGTGCGCGTCGTCGGCGAGCAGCTTGATGACTTCGTGCACGTCCATGGCTTCCTTGCTGGTGGCGGGGACGAGCTCGTTCATGCGCGGGTCGGGCGCGAGGTTGAGATTGTGATCCAGATCGTGTGGGGGATCCGAGATGTTGTTGCTCGGTAGGAAGGAGAGTAGCTCGGAGGCGAGGGCCATGGCTCCTGCGTCGTCTTCCGCGATCAGGTGGATATTGCCGGCGATCGAGGCGTGAGCCGCAGCGGAGGCGAATTGATCGAGGGACGCGCTTTCGCCTGTGGCGGCCTTGATGACGTCGGGACCGCAGATGAACATGTTGGCGTTCTTCTCGGTCATGATGATGAAGTCGGCGAGAGCGGGGGAGTAGGCGGCCCCGCCGGCGCAGGGTCCTGCGATGATGGCGACTTGGGGAACGACTCCAGAGAGATAGACGTTCTTGAAGAAGACCTGCCCGTAGCCGGAAAGCGAGTCCACTCCCTCCTGGATTCGCGCTCCGCCGGAGTCGTTGACTCCGATGACTGGAATGCCGATGTCGTGGGCATAGTCCATCAGATCGCAGATCTTCTTGGCGTGGATGCGTCCGAGGGCGCCACCGCCGACTGTGAAGTCTTGGCTGTATGCCGCCACGGCACGGCCATTGACGAATCCAGTTCCGCAGACCACGCCGTCATAGGGCAGCTCCTTGTCCTGCAGGCCGAAGCGCTGGCAGGTGTGGCGGGCGTGCATGCCGAATTCCTGGAAGGTGCCGGGCTCGAAAAGCTGTTCCAAGCGCTCGCGGGCGGATAGCTGGCCCTTGGCCTTGCGTTTTTCCAGCTTATCGGCTCCGCCTGCAGCATTGGCCACGGCGCGTTTGTTCTGGAGTTCCTCGAGTAGTTTCGGATCGATGCTCATGGTATAGCGAGTTGCGGTTGCGCTCTGGAATTCGTTCAGTTTTCCCCTTTTGGCATGCAGAATTCGGTGAGCACGCCGTAGGTGGACTTGGGATGGAGGAAGGCGACGAGCTTGTCGGCGGCGCCTTCGAAGGGAACTTCGTGAATGAGGCGCACGTCCTGCCCTTTGGCCTTGTCTAGCTGGCCCGCGATATCGTCCGTGCCGAAAGCGATGTGGTGAATGCCTTCGCCCTTCTTTTCGAGAAACTTGGCGATCGGGCTTTCATTGGAGGTTGGCTCCAGCAACTCGATGTGCACTTCGCCTGCTTCGAAAAAGGCGGTGCGCACTTGCTGAGAAGCGACTTCCTCCGTACCGTGGCAGCTCAGTCCGAGAGCGTTTTCGTAGTAGGCAGTGGCGGCTTCCAGACTGTGGACCGCGATGCCGATGTGATCGATTTTCGTTATCATGATGTCTTATTTTGCAGCCTTATTGGGAATTAGTTCGACTTACGTCAATCAGGAAAAAGATAAATAAATCTAATTGACTCTTTATTTCTTGCCGTTTCATAAACTTCGCCTGATTTGGGGCCCATGGGATCGGCTTATTCCTGCCATCGCCTAAGGTTCTAAAACTTGAATTTACCATGCAAGCGAAAGAAAAAAAACTGCTCGGGGACGTTTTCGCTCCCAATTCCTACGAAGAATGGAGGGCTGCCGCGGAAGCGCTTCTCAAGGGAGCTCCCTTTGAAAAGAAGATGCTCACACGCACGCTGGAGGGCATCACCCTGCAGCCGATCTATCGCCGACAGGATGCCGAAGAGCTTGCTGCTGCGGATCCTCTGCCCGGCGCCGGCAGTTTCAGGCGGGGCAGTCGTCCGGATGGCTATCTCGCCAATCCATGGGAAGTTGCCCAGGAGCTCAGCGCCTCTACAGCTGAGGAATTCAATGCCTTTTTGCTGGCTTCTCTCATGAGTGGGCAAACCGCCGCCAACGCCTTGCTAGACGTGGCAACCCAGCTCGGCCTCGACCCCGCAGCTGCTACTGCCGGTCAGGTGGGAGTTTGTGGTCTGTCGCTTGCCAATGCCGACGACCTGGCCGCGGCCCTCGATGAAGTTGTGCCTTCCGCCATCGGCTTGCATTTCCAAAGTGGTCTTTCCGGTGTCGCCGTCGAGGCGTTTCTCCTCGCTTGGCTCGACCGTTCTGGGTCTGCGCCCCGTGAACTAAGAGGATCCCTGAATATGGATCCCCTCGGGGTGCTCGCCGCTTCCGGTACGCTGCCCGTGGCTCTCGAGCAGCTTTTCGACGAACTCTCCTGGCTGGTAGACTATAATGAAAAGAATCTGCCCGACTTTCAGTCCGTCGGAGTCAGTGCCATGCCTTGCCACTGCGCTGGCGGCAGCGCCGTTGAGGAACTCGCAGGAGCTCTCGCTTCCGGAGCTTGCTATTTCAATGCCTTGCTCGAACGCGGCTGTTCCGCCGATGCTGTCGCTCGCCAAATTCGTTTCACTCTTCCGATCGGCTCTGACTTCTTTATGGAGATCGCCAAGCTCCGCGCCGCTCGCCAGCTCTGGGCTCGCATAGCCCGCGAGTTCGGGGCAAGCGAATCCGCTTGCGCTATGCGGGTTCATGCTCGCACGGGTCTATATAACAAAACGCGTCGCGATCCCTATGTGAATATGCTGCGCACCACATCGGAAGCTCTGGCCGCCGTTGTCGGAGGTGTCGATAGCCTGCATGTGGGCGCCTTCGACGAAACTCTCCGCACCCCCAACGATTTCGCTCACCGTATTGCTCGCAACACTCAGATAATTCTGCAGGAAGAGTGCAATCTCACCGAAGTCGTCGATCCTGCTGGAGGCTCTTGGTATATAGAAGAACTGACCGATCAGCTCGCTCGCAAAGCCTGGGCAGCCTTCCAGGAAATAGAAGCCGAAGGCGGTATCCTGGCCTCACTCCAGTCCGGAGCCCTGCAAGGCCGCGTAGCCAAAGTCCGTGCCGCCCGTCGCAAGCTTCTCGGCCAGCGCCGAACCTCCCTCGTCGGAACCAATAAATATGCCAACGCGCAGGAAAAGCTGCTCGAAGCCTCTCTTCCCGATTCCCAAGCCGTCTTGCAGAAGCGTAAAGACGAGCTCGCCGCTAAATCCGCTATCGCCCTCGATCTGACGGAAGTCTCTATAGACGCGCTTGCAACTGCCGCGCAACAAGGCGTCAGCATCGGCGAATTGTACAAACTCGTGCGAGAAAAGGCCGCTCCAGGCGAGACCTGCGAAGCCTTGCCCGACTCCCGCCTCGCCGAAGATTACGAAACCCTGCGTTCCGCCGCAGAAGCCTTCAAGGCCCGTACGGGCGCTGCTCCCCAGATATTTCTCGCAACCCTCGGCGCCCTGCGTCGCCACAAGCTGCGGGCCGACTTCTCTCGCGCCTTCTTTGAAGCAGGCGGTTTCGATGTAGTTGCCTCGCCAGGACAGACTGAACCCGAACAGGTCGCTGCCGATGTGGTTGCCTCCGGAGCCTCCATCACTGTCGTCTGCGGTCGTGACGACGACTACGAAGCCATGCTCGAACCCGTCATCAAGGCGATCAAAGCCGTCAAGCCCTCTATCAAGGTAGTGCTCGCCGGCTATCCCGGCGACAAGGAAGCCGCCTACCGAGAAGCAGGCCTGGACGACTATATATTCATCAAGACCGACAACTACGCCACCAACCGCTCCTACATGGAAGAGCTTGGAGTTGTCTAGCGATAATCTAGCCGTAGCCGATAGACTTTGGGTCAATTTATAAAAACCGAGACACACTAAAATGAAGAAGGTGGATTTCAGCGCCCTAGAATACGAAGAGCCAACCAGCTCAAGCAGTTTCAAAGACTGGACTGCAGCAGTGGAGAAGAATACCGGAAAGTCCGTCGACCAGCTCGAGACGGACACCATGGAACGCATCCCCGTAAAGCCTTTATACACGAAGGAGGACTGCTCGGATATGGAGCACCTCGACTACACAGCTGGCCTGGCCCCGTTTCTGCGTGGACCCTATGCCACGATGTACGTATTCCGTCCTTGGACCGTGCGCCAATACGCCGGCTTCTCGACTGCAGAGGAGTCGAACGCCTTTTATAAGCGAAACATCGCTGCCGGTCAGCAAGGCCTTTCAGTAGCTTTCGACCTCGCCACGCATAGAGGCTACGACAGCGACCACCCCCGCGTAGCGGGAGATGTCGGCAAGGCTGGCGTCGCCATCGACTCGGTCGAGGATATGAAGATTCTCTTCGATGGCATCGCTCTAGACAGGGTCTCGGTCTCCATGACGATGAACGGAGCGGTTATTCCTGTGCTTGCATTCTATATAGCTGCCGCTCTTGAACAGGGGTGCACTCTCGATCAACTCAGCGGGACCATCCAGAATGACATTCTCAAGGAGTTTATGGTGCGCAATACCTATATCTATCCGCCCACGCCCTCCATGAAGATCATTGGCGATATATTCGAATACACTTCGAACAATATGCCGCGCTTCAATTCCATCTCCATCTCCGGGTATCACATGCAGGAAGCGGGAGCCACCGCCGACCTCGAAATGGGTTACACCCTGGCCGACGGACTCGAGTATCTGCGCACCGGTGTGGCCGCTGGACTCGATATAGACGCCTTCGCTCCTCGCCTCTCCTTCTTCTGGGCTATCGGCAAGAACTACTTTATGGAGATCGCCAAGATGAGAGCAGCTCGCTGTCTCTGGGCCAAGATCGTCAAGCAGTTCAATCCGAAGAACCCCAAGTCGCTCGCTTTGCGCACCCACTCTCAGACTTCCGGTTGGAGCCTTACCGAGCAGGATCCCTTCAACAACGTGGCCCGCACTGCCATCGAAGCCATGGCCGCTGCTTGCGGCCACACCCAGAGTCTGCACACCAACGCGCTCGACGAAGCCATCGCTCTGCCGACCGACTTTTCCGCCCGCATCGCCCGCAATACCCAGCTTTTCCTCCAGGAAGAAACTGGCATCTGCAATGTAATCGATCCCTGGGGTGGCAGCTACTATGTTGAGTCGCTCACCCGCGATCTGATGCAGAAAGCCTGGGCTCACATCGAGGAGATCGAAGGTCTCGGCGGCATGACTAAAGCCATCGAAGAGGGCATACCAAAGCTTCGCATCGAGGAAGCCGCCGCTCGTCGCCAGGCTCGCATCGACAGCGGCAAGGAGACCATCGTCGGCCTAAACAAGTACCGCCTGGAGAAGGAGGATCCGCTCGACATCCTCGATATCGACAACTCTTCGGTAAGGGATTCTCAAATACGTCGGCTCGAGAAGATGAAAGCCGAACGCGACAACACGGCCTGCCAGGACGCTCTCGGCAAACTCGCCGCCTGCGCGGCGGGCGAGATCGAAGGAAACCTTCTGGCGCTCGCGGTAGACGCAGCCCAGAAGCGAGCCTCTCTCGGCGAGATTTCCGATGCTATGGAAAAGACCTTCGGCCGCTACAAAGCCAAGATCCGCTCCATCAGCGGAGTGTATGCCAAGGAATTTGGAAAGGACGAAAACGTGGAAGAAGTCAGGAAGCTTATCGAGAAATTCGCCGAGGAAGAGGGTCGTCGCCCCCGTATCCTCATCGCCAAGCTAGGCCAGGACGGCCACGATCGCGGAGCCAAGGTGGTTTCCACTGCGTATTCGGATCTTGGATTCGACGTCGATATCGGTCCGCTTTTCCAGACTCCTGAAGAAGCTGCCAAGCAAGCGGTGGAAAACGACGCCCACGTCGTCGCCATGAGTTCGCTTGCCGCCGGCCACAAGACGCTCCTGCCTATACTCGTCTCCGAACTCAAGCGTCTAGGCCGCGAAGACATCATGGTCATCTGCGGCGGTGTCATTCCGGCTCAGGACTACGAATATCTCTACGAAAACGGAGCTGCCGCCATCTTCGGCCCCGGCACGGTCATCCCCGAGTCCGCCAAGAAAATAGTGAACCTGCTGTTGGAAGGCCTATAGAAAGCGAAGCATTAACCGCAGAGTTCGCCGAGAACGCAGAGACGGACCATCCCGTCTAGGTAGCCGAAGTCGATAGACTTTGCACGTCTGCTGGTTCTTCAAAGCTAGACCTACTATCCTAGCCAAAGCATCTGTACCCAATAGAATGATTTTGCCCCCAATGATTTTGCCAAAAACCTATTTGTTGCGCGTTCTCTGCGGTTAGACAATAGTTCGTATATCGAAGAATGGACAAGTCCCGTAGAGCGCCCGAATGGCGACCGAGTCCGTCGGCCCCTGGCTTTGCGGGCGAGATCATGCCCGGCCAACCAGCCACGGTGCCGCCATCGACTCGCTCCCGCCCAAAGCGTTCGACCCTCGATCCCGATACTGCGGTGGAAGGTATTCGCTCGGGCAATCTGGCGATTCTCGCTCGCTCCATCACGCTCGTGGAGAGCAATGCGGCCAAGCATCGCCCCATCGCTCGGGAGATTCTGCGCCGCTGTCTGCCGCACTCCGGGAATTCCGTCCGCATCGGCGTCACTGGCGTGCCTGGGGCAGGGAAGAGCACCTTTCTGGAATGCCTGGGCAAGAGGCTCTGCGACACTGGGCGCAAAATCGCAGTGCTTGCCGTCGACCCCAGCAGCACCGTCAGCGGCGGCAGCGTTCTGGGCGACAAGACTCGAATGGAGGAACTCTGCCGCGAGCCCAATGCCTATATCCGACCCTCTCCCTCCAGCGGGGCTCTCGGTGGAGTTGCCGCCAAGACCCGCGAGAGCATGATCCTGTGCGAAGCGGCTGGCTACGACACGATATTCGT
Organism: Pelagicoccus sp.; assembly: GCA_028284635.1. Taxonomy (GTDB): domain Bacteria; phylum Verrucomicrobiota; class Verrucomicrobiia; order Opitutales; family Opitutaceae; genus Pelagicoccus. Next base: position 83,928 of record JANQRJ010000013.1, on the reverse strand, counting down.
CGAAACTGTCGGCGTCGGCCAAAGCGAGATATCGGTCCGCTCCATGGTCGACTTCTTCCTCCTGCTGCAGATCGCCGGAGCAGGCGACGAGCTGCAGGGCATCAAGAAAGGCGTGATAGAGATGGCCGACGCTATAGCCGTCAACAAAGCCGATGGCGACAACGAGGCTCGAGCTCAAATGGCCAAGGGCGACTTCGAACGAGCCCTTCACTATCTCCAGCCCTTCACGCCAGGCTGGCAACCCCAGGCCCTCTGCTGCTCCGCTCTCACTGGGGCCGGTATTGACGAACTCTGGCAGGTTATAGAAGGATTCGCTTCCGATCGACGCGCTAGCGGTCAACTCGAGGCCGCCCGTCGCGAGCAAAACGTCAAGTGGATGCGTACCCTTTTGGAAGAAGCAGCCCTAGGTCGCTTTTACAGCGATCCGAAGATCGTCGAGCTCCTTCCGAGCATCGAGCGTCTTGTATCCGAAGGTCAACTACCCGCCATGGAGGCGGTGGAGAAGATCATTCAGTAGAGTTCAGTATCAATTGCCACCGTTTCGATATATTGAACTCTTTATGGGAGTGTTTCGAGTGTCGTGTGGTGCGTTGGATGTTGCAATCCGTAGCGCGGAGCTTCAGCCCGCGTCCGTCAGAGATCCTGAGCTTGTCGAAGGGCATTGCAGGCTTCATTCTCTGCAGACGCGGGCTGAAGCTCCGCACTACGGATTGCGTATGACACGACGTCAGTTTCATGTCAGCCGATTTCCCCGCTCTAGCCGAAGATCCTTCTTGATTGGAGGAAGCGTTGTCCGCTTTCTCGGGGGCATCAGGCCGCTTGGACAGCTCAATGACCTTTGCCCATGAAAATCTCTCTCGTTACGGAGACGTTTCCTCCTGAAATCAATGGAGTGGCGATGACGCTGGAGCGTCTGGTCACCCGTTTGTCTGGCTGTGGACACGAAGTCTCGGTTTTTCGGCCTCGGCAGTCGGAGGCGGCGGAAGCCCGCGTCAATGGCTCTCGCGTCTTTGTCGAGGAGAGGTTTGGAGGCCTGCCGATTCCGGGATATCCGGAGCTGCGCCTGGGCTTGCCGGCGAAGGGACGCTTCGTTCGACGGTGGAGGGGGAATCGTCCGGACGTGGTTCACGTGGCTACAGAGGGCCCGCTTGGCAGGAGCGCGGTGGGGGCTGCTTGCTCGCTGGGCATCCCGTTGGTGACTACCTTCCATACGAATTTCCACGATTACATGGAGCACTACCGTCTTGGTTTCCTGAAGTCGGCTTGCATCGCCTACCTGCGGAGCATGCACAACCGGGCCTTGTGCAATATGGTTCCTGACGAGACGCTGATGAACGAGCTGGTCGGCTATGGCTTCAAGTCGGTCTCGCGCCTGGGGCGAGGCGTGGACACGGCGCTTTTTCGGCCGGATCTTCGGGATGCGGCGCTGCGGGCAAGTTGGGGCGTAAACGAGGGCGATCCCGTCTATATCCATGTCAGCCGGGCGGCGAAGGAGAAGAACATACCGTTCGTGATCGAGACCTTTCGCAGGATTCAAGATAGGCACCCGCGAGCTCGCTGCGTGGTGGTGGGCGGCGGACCGCTGCTGAAGAAGCTTCGCCGAGGGAACGACGACATCGTCTTCGCCGGGATGCGCTATGGAGAGGATCTTGCCCGGCACTACGCTTCGGGAGACGTGTTTCTTTTCGGCAGCGTCACGGAAACCTTCGGCAATGTCGTCACGGAGGGGATGGCGAGCGGATTGATCGTGCTGGCCTACGACTACGCGGCGGCGAAGCAGTACATCAAAAGCGGAGAGAATGGCTTCTCTGTTCCGGCCTTCGACAGCGAGGCATTCTTGAAGCAAGCTCTGGCGATTTCGGACAAGTGGAGCGAGCTCGGCGGCTTGCGCGAGGCGGCTCGGCGGACTGCCCGGGGGCTAACTTGGCAGGGAGTTGTCGACGTCTATCTGAAGACGCTGAAGGAACATGGAGTGAGCGGGGCTTGCTGAGGAGATCGCTTTGGCCTGGCTCTTGGCCTAAATCGCGGCTCGTTGCGCGGACGCGAAAAGCCTCGCCGGTTTTGGCGAGGCTTGCGTTTGGTGAAGATGCTTGTCTGTCGCGTGGCTTAGCCTGCGAATTTGAAGGGCACGTTGATGGTGCAGCTGATGGGCTTGCCTCCGAGCTTCGCTGGGTTGAAGCGCCACTGCTTGACGGCGTCCATGACCGGTCCTTCAAGTGCGGCATCTGTGGCCTTTTTGATAACCGCGTCGACCACGAATCCCTTTTCATCGATGGTGATGGTGGCCATGACCATGCCGGTCTTCTTGTCGGGATTTTTCGGAGCTACGCTTTTTTTCACGGTCGGCTGCTCGTCCCAGTCTGCGGCTTGCACGTCAGTTTGGACGGCGAAAGCGAGGGCGAGCGCGACGAGCGGTACGGCTCGAAGAATTCTTTTCAGTTTGTTCATGGGAAATGGCGGGATGTCAGCTGTTGTTATCTTTCTGATTAAAGAAGTATTTGGGTATATCTTCTTCTTTCGGCTCCTTGAACCGGAGACCGAAGCGGATTTGAAAGCTCAACTCGTTTTTACATTTTTATTTACAAAAATATGACACTAAAGGCCGTTGCTAGCCAACGAGATAGGCAGAACCGACGAGACGCGGCAGCACTCTTGCGGAAGGATTTGGAGGGCGTTTTTCGCGCTCCAATAATCAGTAGCCTGTCGACTAGGCTTTTGCCTGCTCGCTCTTCACGTGGATGTCCCGCTGCGGGAACGGAATCGAGATGCCGACTTGCTTGAGACGCTTGAACACCGCGAGGTTCACGGCGTATTGAGTGTTGTACAGATTTGCCGTTGGGACCCAATAGCGGTAGCCGATATCGATCGAGGAATCGCCGAACGCCTGTATGCCTATCTGGGGCGGTTTCTCCGTGGAGACGGCCTGTACGCTTTGCACCGCGGTCCTTACCGCATCGATGGCTTGCTCTGGGTCGCAGTCGTAGTCGACGCCTACCACACCCTCGATCACGATGAGCTGGAAGGAGTTCGTGAGAATCTCGCCGAGGATCTGACGGTTTGGAATCGTAACCTGCTGTCCGTCCTCGGTCATGAGCTGGGTGTTGCCCAAATTGATGGTCTCTACCAGACCGGTGATGCCGTGAATGGTGAGCGTGTCGTCGACTTTGAAGGGGCGGGTGATGATGAGCACGATCCCGGCTCCGTAGTTTGATACCGGACCCTGCACCGCGAGGCTGAGTCCAAAGGCGGAAGCGCCGAGCAAGGCGATGAAGGGCGTAATCTCGACGCCGACTTTGTTGATCGCCATGATCGCGAAGACCGCGATGATGATGAGGCGAGTGGCGCTGCCAAAGAACCTGGTAAGGGTGACGTCGATCTGCTTCTTGGCGCAGATCTTGACGATAAACTGCGAGAGGTAGCGACCAACAATGAAGCCGGCGACCAGGATGGCGAAGGCGGCGATCAGCTGTGGACTCTGGCTTTTCAGATAGGCGAGGGCTTCTTGGGCGAGACTGCTGAGCTGTTCGAGTTCGTCTTCCATAGTCCAACGGATTGTGGAACCCGCCCCAGCCCTGACAAGAGCGAATCAGTTCCGATGAGCGCGGGCGAGACCAATGGGGTGCCTCAAAAAAGCCGCCTGCACCCCGCCCGAATGAATGGAAAAAGCGAAATCATTCTTTTAAGAGGCAACGAAAATAGGACGCATCGAGACATGAAATTTCCAACGTTGCAAATTTCATGTCTCGAAACTTGGCAAATGGGGTACGTTTCAAAGTGTCGCCTTGCCAGTTGCGATGCTGTACCAAACTCTTGGCTGGCCTTCTCCCTTCGGTCGTGAACGAGTTCGGCTACCTCGATTGCGCAGCGGGGCTGGTCCTGTGGTTGATCTCGCTCCGACCAGCTCATTTCCAGCAATGAGCCGTTGTTTTTTTGTCGCGGCTTGCTACGGTGCACGGTTTTTCAGGCCTGAATCATGATTGGAATAAAGAATCTCAAGCTGCGCTACGGCGAAAAGGTGATCTTCGAAGACGAGTCGCTGGTCATCGGCGCCCGAGACCGCATCGCTCTTGTGGGCTCGAACGGCGCCGGCAAATCGACTTTGCTCAAACTGATGCTCGACGAAGTGGAGTACGACTCCGGCGAAATCGAGCGGCCTGACTACGTTACTTTCGGTTACCTTCCGCAGGATGGCATCGAAGTCCGTGGCCGCAGCCTCTACAAGGAAGTCGAGACGGCCTTCGACGGAGCTCTTGAGCTGCAGGCTAAGATCGCGGAAGCCGACGAAAGGCTTGGCGAGATGGACACCAGCAGCGAGGAGTACTACGATCTGATCGACACCATCGGCGGCTGGGAGCATCAGCTCGAGGACTACGAGCCGGAAAAGATGAAGTCCAAGATCGAGCGGGTGCTTATGGGCCTTGGCTTCTCCGCGAGCGACTTCGAGCGCGACACTGGCGAGTTCTCCGGCGGATGGCAGATGCGTATCGCTCTCGCCAAGCTTCTGCTCAAGCAACCCTCGCTTCTCCTGCTCGACGAGCCGACTAACCACCTGGACATCATCGCCCAAGCCTGGTTCGAGGACTACCTCAAGCGCTACGAAGGCGCTATTATGGTTATCTCGCACGACCGTGCGTTCCTGGACGCGGTCACCGACCGCACGCTGCACCTCAGCCTAGGCAAGATCACGTCTTACAAAGGCAACTACAGCTTCTATGAAAAGGAGTCGCAAGCCCGCCTCGACGCGCTGCGCAAGTCCAAGAGCAACCAGGAAAAGGAGATCCAGCGGCAGAAGGATTTCATCAATCGCTTCCGCTCCAACCAGAAGAAGGCATCCATGGTGCAGAGCCGCATCAAGGCGCTCGACAAGGTCGAGCTCGTCGAATTGCCCAAGACCGAGCGCAAGATCTACTTCCGCTTTCCAGAGCCTCCGCCGAGCAGTCAGAAGGTCATCGAGCTGATCAAGCTCCACAAATACTACGGAGATATCAAGGTCTTCGAAAACTTCGACTTCCACATCGACAAGGGCGACCGCATCGCGGTGGTCGGAGTAAATGGGGCAGGCAAGTCCACGCTCGCCCGCGTGCTTGCTGGCATCGAGCCTTTTCAGGAAGGCGAGCGTAAGGTTGGCATGAATACGGTTCTCGCCTACTTCGCCCAGCAGCAGGCCGAAGAGCTTGATCCGAAGAATACGGTTCTCGAGGAAGTGGAGGCCGCGGCAGCCGAATCCGGTCACGAAGATACTAACCCCCGGGCGATTCTCGGAGCGCTGCTTTTCCGCAAGGACGACGTCTTCAAATCCACGACCGTTCTCTCCGGTGGCGAACGCAACCGCCTTGCGCTAGCCAAGATCCTCACCAAGCGAGCGAACACCATCATCCTCGACGAGCCCACCAACCATCTCGATATCCGCAGCAAGGAAACGCTGCAGGATGCGATCCGCGAGTTTGCCGGCACCATCATCCTCGTCAGTCACGATCGGGACTTTCTGGATCCCTTGGTCAACAAGGTGCTCGAAGTCCGCAAGGACGGCACCCGACTGCTTACCTGCAACGTATCCGAATACCTCGAACGCCTGCAAAAGGAGCAGGGCATTCCCTCCTAACAATCTTCATCTGCTTCTACTTCCGCCTTTTTTTAGATGAAGATGAAGATGAAGAAGATGATGATGATGAAGATGAGGGGGCGATCACCACTGGTCCAGCCAGCCTTCGCTCGTCGTATCCACAAATTGGTGAGGGAATTTTGGTCTGATTCCCTCGCTATATCTAGATTGATGTCCCGCCCAATCCGCGAGCTTCGAGGCGTCCCGCGGATTCGCACGCTCTCGCATGCGGCGTAGTCGTGTTTCAGAATCGCAGCTGAGATAGTACGCCCGGATCTCGCATGGCACTCCCAGCCGAGCTTGCACCTTGTCCAGCCACCCCGGGTCTCCCTGCTCGCTAGTGAAGGGCCCGGTAACCACGACATCGATACAAGGCAGATTCGCTGCTGCATTGGCGAAGAGGCAGTCGTAGATCGGCTGGCGAAAGATCTCCTTGTAGCGCGGGCTGTCGCGGTCGTCCTCGCTTAAGTCGAGGGCCTTCATGGCGGAGCGCACGACCGCTTCGGTGGCGATGTCGATGTCCAGCAGGGCCGCCCGGTGGCGCTCTGCGAGATGGCGGGCGAGAGTCGTTTTGCCTGAGGCTGGCGCCCCAAGCGCGATATGTAGTGTATTCATGATTCGAGCCTTCGCGAGTCGTAACGCAGGATCTCCCACCATGCAGGCCAGCTCCTCGCGATCCCAGGATTTTCTTTGCGTCTTGTTTTTGGCGACGAAGCAAAGAAGCTTCCTTGTAGTCCCACTGCAATGATGGTTTCCGATATTCTCCGTTGGTTCAGCCGAAACCAAGACCGCCTGGTTTTCCTGGCGGCTCTGTTTCTCACGCCGCTTTTCTACGTGGTGGCTTTTCCGCCGATCGACGTCAGCGAAGCGGCATTCATTTGGCTCACGCCTTTCGCCGTTTGGCTGAGTCGGGGCCCCAGCCTGCGAAAGGTGGGGTTGACGGCTCTGGCAATTGGCTGGATCAGCTGGCTGGCCCTCATTTTCTGGCTCCACCACGTGACGTGGCTGGGCTTGATCCTGCTGGCAGGGGCTATGGGCGCCTATTTCGCTGCGTGGGCCGTCGGCGTGGCCTGGCTGTCTCGACGCACCAGAGGACAAGGGCTTTTCTCCGGTTTGCCGCTGACTATTGGAGCTGCCGCATTGTGGGTAGTGGTAGAGTGGATACGAGGTTGGTTCTTGACAGGCTTTCCTTGGCTGCCGCTCGCTGCCACGCAGTGGAGCCAGCCAATGATGCTGCAAAGCGCCGCCTATTTCGGTTCCTGGTCGATTTCCTTTTTTCTGGTGGCTCTGAACTTCGGGGTTGCGGGCTACCTACTGCAGCTCGTGGACTTCGCCAAGACGCGCAAGCGCAGGATCTGTCCGGAGTTCTACCTGTCTCTGTCTCTCGTGGTAGCTCTCAGCTTCATGCTGTTGCGAGTCGCCTCAGGGCAGCAAAGGGAGCAAGCGTTTCGAGCAGGCGTGGTGCAGCCGGACGTTCCGCAAGACGAAAAGTGGGACGATGCGTTTGCGAGAAACATACTGTCCCAGCTCGAGTTTCAAACGGGTTCGCTGCGGAGCTTGAAGCCGGATGCGGTCTTCTGGCCGGAGTCCGTGCTTCCGTATCCGGTGAACGATGACGGTCTGCTAGAGGGATGGGCGAGTCGGTTGGCCGGCGCCTCGGGAGCGCCGATTTTCGCTGGCTCCCTCGGCATCGAGCCAGGCGAGGGAGACGAAGAGACTAGTTGGTACAACAGCGTCTTTCTCGTGCGGCCGGAGTATGGGCTGTATCCGAAATACTATTCGAAGCGCCATTTGGTTCCCTTCGGCGAATACGTGCCGTTTCGCCGGTTCTGGCCATGGATCGAGAAGATCGTGCCAATCGATGGCGATATACTGCCCGGAGGTGGCGCGGTGCTGCTGCCGCTGGACTTGGAGGATAGGACCATCCGTATCGGTTCGCTGATCTGCTACGAGGATGTCTTTCCGGGCTTGGCTCGGGCGTCGGTCCTGGATGGCGCGGGGGCGCTGTTCGTGGCGACGAATAGCGCTTGGTACGGTCGTACGGGAGCCTCCACTCAGCACATGGCCCATTCCGTTCTGCGGGCGATCGAGACTCGTCGAGTGATCCTGCGTGTGGGTAACGACGGTTGGACCGGTTGGATCGACGAGTATGGAAACGTGATGGACTCTCTAACTCCTTGGGAACAGGAGTGGACGGTCTGGGATGTTACACGTGATCGTCGCTGGATAGGCCAGATCACTCCGTATGTGAAAAATGGAGACTGGCTTGTGGCTCTTTGCGCAGGCATGGTGTTGGCTTGTTGGGGTTGGGCGTGGCGGAGGATACGTAGCGCGTAGCTTTAGCCCGCGGCCACAAATTGCCCTCATCATCCCTCTCCTCATCTTCATCCTCATCCCAGGATAATGATGAGGATGAAGAAGAGGATGAGGATAAAAAATGATGCTGACGCGGGCTAAAGCTCTGCGCTACGGGGTATGCTTCGCTCGATGAGCGGCTGCTACTTTGACGTACTTGGCGGCCCAGGTCTTGATGTTGCTCTGCTCCTCATCGCTGAGGCTTCGCTTCACTTTGGCTGGGGAGCCGACTACTAGACTGCCAGGTGGAATTCTGGTGCCTGGAGTGACGAGGGCTCCGGCTCCGATGATGGAGTTGTGGCCGATGACGGAGCCGTCCATGACGGTGGCTCCCATGCCGACGAGGCATTCGTTCTCGATAATGCAGGCGTGGATGATGGCGGCGTGGCCTATGGTCACGTCGTCGCCTACCGTGACGGGGAAGTCGTCGGCAAGGTGTACGATGGTGCCGTCTTGCACATTGGAACGGTCGCCGATCTGGATGTAGTTGATATCTCCGCGCAACACGCAGGCTGGCCAGACGCTAGCTTGGTCGCCTAGGCGTACGTCGCCGATGAGCGTTGCTTGCGGCGCGACGTAGGCGCTGGCAGGGACTTGCGGGTCTTTGGCGAGGAAGGTTTCGAAGCGTTCTTCTAGGGTCATGATGGTTTTTTGCCCGCGGAGTGAAGCAGATGTTCGCGGATGTCGTGCCCTATCTGCGGAGCTCTGCGTCATTTGCAGGCAAGCTTAGTAGCGTGGCTGTGTTGCTGCCTAGGATCTTGATGAGATCCGGCTCTGAAAGGCCGCAGTCTCGGATTTGCTGTATCGGGGCGGTGAAGTCTGGAGACTTTTCGCTCTTGGGGAAGACGCGCAGTGGGAAGTCGCTGCCGAAGAGAATGCGTTCGCTGCCGACCTTGTCTTGAAATTCCAGATACGAACTGGGGGCGTAGAGCAAGGGAACGGCAGCGGTGTCGTACCAGACGTTGGGGGGAATGGGCTCTTCGGTTTGCAGGGGAAGCATGCCGCCTAGGTGGGCGAAAATGAAGTTGGTTTGCGGGTGGTTCCTAGCGAGGGCGAGCAGTTCGGGGAATGGGGTTTCGATTTTTCCAGGGTACGGGCGACTGTTTGGATCGGTGAGATGGAAGGTGACTGCCCCTTGAGCTTGACGACAGAGCTCTATTGCCTGGCCGAGCAGCGGGTCCTGGTAGTCGTAGCCTTGGGCGGGCGGGTTGAGTTCGCCGATGCCTCGAAAGCCGGTGTCGAAAGCGAGCCGTAGAATGTCAAGCGATCGCTGGCCTCCGTTCGGGTTGAAGGGGGCGAAGGCGATGAGGCGATCCGGATGAGCCCTTATCCAGTCGATCTGCCAGCGAGTGTTTTCTTCGCAACTGTGATGATTCTCCCAATACCAGCCTTGGATGATCGCCTTGTCGACTTCGGCGGCATCCATCTGCTCGAGCAGTCGGTCGACGGTGGCCCAGGCTTGCAGGCGCGGAGCTTCTTGCGGATGCACGCAGGCGAGCCAATAGGGCTCGTTCATTGCTTCGGCCCAGGCGTCGGGGTTCGCGTAGACGGAAGGTGGATACAGGTGGATGTGGGAATCGACGATCATCGCTATCTGCCGCGGGCCTTGTCTCGCATGTGATTGAGACTGTGGCTGACGAGTTCTCCCATGGAGTCGCAGCGAAGGAAGGAGTCGCTTTCGTAGTGTTCGGCGAGCTCGGAGCGGAGTTGGAGAAGATTTTTGCGGGGAGCTAGGTCGTCGGATGCCATGGCGGCGAGCAGGGCTTTGAGCCGAAGATCGATGATGTCCATGCGACGGGCGATGAGGGCATGCTCTTCTCGCTGGTACTGGTGGGCGGTCTTGGTATCGATATGGCTGACGCAGAACTGGACGAGGGTGTTGTTTTCCTTGAAGAATTGGGGTAGGTAGAAGGTCTTGCGACCGTCGTACGACTGTCGGTCGAAATCCATGGAACGGATACGGATTTGGGTCTCCTCGAAGTCAGGCGTGATATCGACGATGAAATTGTAGTGACGCATGTCGCCGAGGAGCCGGACGAAGCAGCGCTCGTTGAACTTGACGAGCTCCTTGGCGACGCGAATGGGGCGCAGCCGCTTGCTCTCGAGCCAGTGGTCGATGAAGATGTCGCCGGGCAGGCCAACGATATGCTCTTCGACTAGCGTGTCTCCGTCGGTGAGGAAGAACATGCGGTTGGGGGAGAGCAGATGTTCGAGCTCGAGGCCGTAGACGCGCGAGGCGTCGGCGGTTTTTATATAGAAGTAGTCTTGGTTGTCGTTGTGGGAATTGACGATGCGGATGCGAAAGGGTTTCGAGTTTCCGAACACGCAGTAGTCGATGCGGTCGACGTAGAGGTGTTGCATGACGGAGAGGTCGCCACCGGCTTTGAGGATGGCGTAGATCTTTTTGAGGCCATTGGAGAGCTGCCTCATGATGAAGGGTTCGTAGATGAGGGTTTCCCAGAGGGTGTCGTCGCCGTTGGCGTCGTAGAGCGGAGCGCTGGTCAGGAAGCGCTCGAGTTGCCGGTACTTGATTGGCAGGGAGTGCTCCCGGGCGTAGTTGCGCAGGTAGTTGCGCAGCGGCAGGGTTATGGGAAAGGAGGGTTTGCGCTGCGTCCTGGCACGACGTTGGCGCACCGGCCCGGCGTAGGGGCGTTTAAGAAAGTTCGTCGGGTTTTCGTGCTCCACGGGTGAGGCGGGAACTTAGGCTGCTAGGCGGAGAGCGACAAGGTGAAAGCTGGTGTGGGAGGCTTTTGCCCACGGATTGCGCAGATTTTCACAGATTAGCTTTGGGGTGTAGGCTATCGCAGCAGACCTGTGCCTTAAGGCTGGTGTCGTGTCATGCGGGAAACGACACTAGGCACGGGTGGGCGATTTCTGTCGACGTTCCCAGGCGAAGAGGAATTGCTGCGCGAATCCCGCGTAGGGCCCGAAATGGATACGACCGAATTGGGAGAGCTGGGTGGGGGTCCAGCCAGTGAGGCCGTAGCGCTTTTCGAGGACCTTGATGATCCAGGTGTCGACGGGGAAGGCTTCAAACTTAGCGGCGCCGAAGAGCAGGGCGCAGTCGGCTATCTTTTCCCCGACTCCGGGAAGCTCCATGAGCTGGGCTTTGGCTTCGGGATAGGGAGCGGCTTCGATTTCGGCGAGCAACTCTGGGCGGCTAGCAAGCTGGTCTGCCGTTTTCTTGATGTTCTTAGCTCTGAAGCCGAGGGCGAGGGAGCGGAGCTGGCTTTCGCTGGCTGAAGCGACTTGCTGCCATGTAGGCAGAGCTTGGATACCAGGCGCTATTTCACTGCCGAGATTCTCGGCGAGACGTTGGCACATGACCTTGATCTGGGGGATTTGCTTGGTCGCAGAGCAAAGGAAGGCGAGCAGCGTTTCAGGAAAGCTTTGCTGGAGGAGTCGAAGTCCGGGGAGGCTTTTGAGACAGTTGGCGAGATGTGAATCGCTCCGCCAAGGCAGAGCGTCGAGCATGGCGCGCCAATCGACGTTCTGTCCGAGGTAGGCACTTAGGTGTTGGACGGTTTCCGGAGAATCGGCAGGCGTTGCCACTTGGAGCTGTCCGTTATCCATATGTCGGATACGAGCGACGTGAGTCGACCAAACGCCTTGCCAGTAGTCGCCGTCGGAGTCGAAGTTCCAGCGGAAAGCTTGCCCGCCGTCGAGCGTTTCAGCTAGGAGGTCGGGAGTGAAGACGAAGCTTGGCCCGAGGGGCTGCCAGGGGCTCCAATTCACTCCGACCAGAGGAAGCTTTGGGCGGAGTCGAGGGTGGTTCCTCGCTGGTCGAGCAGGGCGACGTGCCAGGCGACAGGGCGAATGCCTTTGTCGGCCCACTCGGTTTCGGTTAGGCCGAAGAGCAGGCGGCGTTTTTCGATGCTTTCGACTGGGAGTTCGATGGTATCGATGTCTTGGCTGGCAGGGCGAACGAAGCGTATCCTAACACTGGTGACATCTTCAAGCGGCGAGCCCTTCTCCGCGATGAGAGAAATGTAGAATCCGTCTCGACGGGAGGGATCGGAGCGAAAGATCGTGTATCGACCTTGGTTTTCCTTGCCGGTGAAGTACTCGGAGAAGCGTTTGAAAAACGCGGCCTCGCGGTGCTCGGCGGAGACCACGGTAAGCTCGGCGCGAGCACTGGCGAGTAGAGCGAGCGAGGCGATGGCGATAGAGATGAATCTTGTGCAGTTCCTAAAACCGGTGACCTTGAAGATACTGTAGGGCCGGCGCTTGCGCCGTGCCGCGTTGGTCTGATCAGAGCTGGGGGCTTCTGCATTGCGGCGCGGCGCAAGCGGCGGCCCTACAGGAGTGCATAGGAAGACATAGGGCGACGTTCGCCTGAACGCAGCGTTTCGGTCTTCTGGGATAGGCGATACCTTCTTCATTCTTGCTTCTCAATTCTGACTTCAGAGCTACCAGCCGTAGCTTCGGCGTATGCGGACGGGTTCGAAAAGGTTGCGTTCGTGCAGTTCCTGGAGAAAACGGCTGGGACTGAGAAACATGCTGGGGCCGCCTTTGGTATTCATTTTTGGATACAGGATGTAGAGTTCGTCGCGGGCTCGGGTGACGGCGACGTAGAAGAGCCGCCGCTCCTCTTCGGTATCGCCATCGTCGATGGAGCGGCGAGTGGGGAAAAGGGTGTCGGCGGCTCCGATGATGAAGACGATGTCGAACTCGAGGCCTTTGGCCTGGTGTACGGTGGTGAGACGGATGGCTTCGTCGCTCTCTTCGACGCGGCCCGAGGTTTCGGAGTTGAGTAGAGTGATCTGAGCGATGAGCTCCTGCATCTCGTCGAAGCGCGAGGCGAATCCGACGAGGGAGTTCAGGTCTTCTATTCGATTGGCGAAGTTGGCGTATGCGCCTTGCAGATACGAGGAGTACCAGCCGTCGATGCCGACTTGCACGACTTCGTCGGGGGAGCCGGCGTCGGCGACTTGTCTCATGTCTCGCAGACTGAGGGCGAGGGCCTCCCAGTCGGCTCTGGCGTTGGCAGGGGCTTTTCTAATCGTTTCGGGGGCGAGGAGAGCGTCGATAAAGTCGAGTTGCTTGGTCTTGGCGAGTTCGGCAGTGAAGGCGTAGAGCTTTTGGGCGGTCTTTTCACCGACCTTGGGAAGGAGGAGGGCGAGGCGTTGGAAGGAGCTTGTGTCGGCGGGATTGTATACCAGGCGGAGATGAGCGACGAGGTCCTTGATGTGGGCTTGCTCGAAGAAGCGCACGCCGCTGGTGATCTGGTAGGGAATACCTGCTCGGGAGAGCTCCATTTGCATGTCGAGCGCCACGAAGTGGGAGCGGTAGAGCACGGCGATCTCCTTGGCGTCTCGGCCTTCGTCGATAAGTCCACGGATGCGGGTGATGACGAACTGGGCTTGCTCGCGGGTATCCATGCATTGCACGACGCAGGGCTTGGGGCCGGCGGTCTTGTGTGGCTTTAGCTCCTTGTCGAAGCCTTGGCTGGTCCGGCCGCTGATGACCGCGTTGGCCATGCTGAGAATTTGGGGCGTGCTGCGGTAGTTCGTCTCGATGCGCAGGATCTGGGTGCCGGGATGGCGATCGGGAAAGCTGACGATATTGTCGAAGTTGGCTCCCCGCCAGGAGTAGATGCACTGCGCGTCGTCGCCGACGGCCATGATCTGGTGATTGGCCGCCATGCGGTCGACGATCTGGGCTTGGAGGATGTTGGTGTCCTGGTATTCGTCGACGAGAGTGTGACGAAAGCGTTGTTGGTAGTGTTCGGCGATTTCCGGATTCGTATCCAGAATCTTGAGCCAGAAGGTGAGTAGGTCGTCGTAGTCGACTACATTTTGGGCCTTTTTGCCTTTTTCGTAAGCGCTGGCGAAGCCTTCGATGCGTTCGATGAGATCGTGGTGCTGGGGGAAACGTTCGATTATGGTTTGCTCGATGGACTCGCGGGTGTTGCGGGCCATGCTGATGACGGCGGAAAGGGGTCCCGGTTTGGGGTGTGTCTTGTTTTTGAAGAAGGCGGAGTCGATAGACTCTACGGCGTGCTTGAGTACGGTTTCGGCTTCGCCGGAATCCAGGATCGTGAAGTTCTTGGGCAGGCCGATACTCTCGCCGTGCATGCGGAGGAGGCGATGGCCAATGCTGTGGAAGGTACCTCCCCAGAAGCGGCGAGGCTCGATGCCGGTGAGTTCCTCGACGCGCTGAAGCATTTCCTTGGCGGCCTTGTTGGTGAAGGTGAGCAGGAGTATTTCGCCTGGAGAAACGCCCTTGCTGAGAAGGTATGCGACCCGGTAGGTCAGGGTGCGGGTCTTGCCTGAACCGGCGCCAGCGAGGATGAGCAGAGGGCCAGGCTCGGCAGTGACGGCAGCATGCTGATCGTCGTTCAGTTCGGCGCGGAAATCGATGCCCGGCAAGGCGTTTGAGCATCCGGTCGCAGGCAATTCGAATTCCATGGTCTGTGATTAAGGATGATGGAAGGGCGTTTAAGAAGTAATTTCTTCGATGCGTTTTGGCTGCGTTCATTTTATTCTCTAACGTTAGAGAATAAAATGAACGCGATTTTCAGGTGGGGTTGACGCTTTGGGGTGTTTTGCTTGGGGCGGGTGCGGGTTGAGGTGTCCGCGTTTGGCACAGCGGGAGGTGGGGTTGGGTACGTTAATACTCTAACGTTGGAATTTTAATGCGCGTGGCCAGGGGGGTGCGGCTAGAGGAGGGCTAGGGAGTCTCGGTGGATGACTTCGGCGTTTTGGGGGGTGGTCTTGTCGGCTAGGAGCTGGGCGATTTCGGCGCTTGAGAGGGAACTCTGGCCGCGGGCGACCACGATGCCGGCGGTGTTGGTGACGTCGACTACGTCTCCTCGGTCGAAGTTGCCTTCGGATCGGACGACGCCGGGGGCGAGGAGGCTGCGGCCTTTTTCGGTGAGGGCTTTGGCGGCGCCGTCGTCGATGACGAGAGAGCCGCTCGGGCGCTGGAAGTAGGCGAGCCAGCGTTTCTTGGAGGCGATTGGAGCGCTGACGGGCTCGAAGCGGGTGCCGATTTCCTCGCCGTCGAGCAGGCGGAGGACGATGTTTTCCTCGGCTCCCGAGGCGATGTAAGTGGTGCATCCGGACTCGGTGGCAAGCTGCGCGGCCTGGATCTTGGACTGCATGCCGCCGACTGCGGTGGGGGAGTTGGTGTCCTTGGCCATGGCGGCGACTTCGGGCGTGATGGCCTTGACGACAGGGATAGTCTGGCCGGTGCCGTCTAGATCTACGAGTCCGGGGGCGGTGGAGAGGATCTGGAGTTGGTCGGCATCGCTTAGGCTGGCGACCATGGCCCCGAGGAGGTCGTTGTTGCCGAAGCGGATTTCGTAGGTGGAGATGGTGTCGTTTTCGTTGATGATGGGGACGACGCCGTAGGCGAGCATTTGCTCGATGGTGGCCTTGGCGTTGACGTAGCGGTCGCGCAGGGCGAGGCCTTCGTGGGTGAGGAGGATCTGGCCGACAGTGATGCCGTAGGGGCGGAAGCCGTCTTGCCAGACTTGGATGAGCTGGCTTTGGCCGATGGCGGCGCAGGCTTGCTGCTTAGCGAGGGTCTTGGGGCGTCGCGTCATCTTGAGGATGCCCATGCCCATGCCGATGGCGCCGGAGCTGACGACGAGGACTTCGATGCCTCGGCGTCTGACCTCGGCGATCTGGGCGCACATGCGGGCGATTTTCTCGGGGTCGGTTTCGCCGACGCCTTTGGTAAGGATGCCGGTGCCGAGCTTGATGACGATGCGGTTCATGCGGGAAGGGGTTTAGGCTGTAGGGGTTTAGGCTGTAGGTGGCAAAGGGAAAGGCTGCAGGTCTCTCCACCTACAGCCTAAATTCCTAATGCCTAAACACCTGGCGACGTAGCCGCCTAGACCGTGGTGAGGTCCTTTTCCTTGGCGGCGAGGAGATCGTTGATCTTCTTGATGGATTCGTCGGTGGTGGTCTGGACGTCCTTTTCGCAGCGCTTGAGATCGTCTTCGGAGAGTTCGCCGTCCTTCTGGAGCTTCTTGAGGGAGTCCATGGCTTCGCGGCGGGCGTTGCGGACGGCGACGCGGGCGTCTTCGGCGTGCTTGCTGGCGACTTTGGCGAGTTCCTGGCGACGTTCGCCGGTGAGCTCGGGCAGGGGCAGGCGGATGATGTCGCCCATGACGGCGGGGGTGATGCCGAGATTGGATGTCTGGATGGCTTTTTCGATGGCTTTGAGTACGGAGCGGTCCCAGGGCTGTACGGCGATGGTGCGGGCGTCGGGGGTGGTGATGGCGGCCATTTCCTTGAGGGCCATGTGGCTGCCGTAGGCTTCTACCGTGATGCCTTCGACCATTCCGGGATTGGCTTTGCCGGTGTTGATCGCGGCGAAGTCGTGGGCGGCGTGTTCGATGGCTTTTTCGGCCTTTTCTTCCAGTTGCAGAAATATGGTTTCTTCGTCCATGAGTATGGGTGTTGTTGTGGAGAGTTTGTTTAAGGCTGAAGGGGGGAAGGCTGAGGGCTGAAGGGGGGACTAGCAGACGAGGGTGCCGACTTTTTCGCCCAGGACGGCGCGTTTGATGGAGTCCTTGTCGTTGAGGCTGAAGACGAGGATGGGGACTTGGTTGTCCATGCAGAGGGAGAACGCGGTCGAGTCGAGGATGTTGAGGCGTTGCTGGAGGGCGTCGATGTAGCTGAGTTGATCGTAGCGCACGGCGTCGGCGTGCTTCATGGGATCCTTGTCGTAGACGCCGTCGACTTTGGTGGCTTTCATGATGACTTCGGCTTCGATTTCGCTGGCTCGAAGGGCGGCGGTGGTGTCGGTGGAGAAATAGGGATTTCCGGTGCCGGCGACGAAGATAACGACCCGGCCTTTTTCGAGATGGCGGATGGCGCGGCGAAGGATGAAGGGCTCGGCGACCTGATTCATGGGGATGGAGGTCTGCACGCGGGTATTCACTTCCATCTTTTCGAGACACTCCATGAAGGCGAGGCCGTTGATGACGGTGGAGAGCATGCCCATGTAGTCGCCAGTGGTGCGATCGACTCCTTCGGTTTTCGAGCCGGAAAGGCCTCGGAAGATGTTGCCTCCTCCGATGACGATGCAGACTTCGACGCCGAGCTGGCGGATTTCCTTAACTTGCTGGCAGATCTGGCGCAGAGTGTCCCAGGCGATGGGGTCTCCGGTCTCGGAACAGCGTAGCACTTCTCCGCTGAGCTTGAGGACGACGCGTCTGAATTTCGGTTTGGAGGCCGGGATTGACTCTGATGACATTAAAAACTCGTTAAGCCAAAGTGGGTTGGGCGCGTCAATGCTTGGTTTGGCGAAGTGTTTGCGCGGGGGGTAGCAGTGTTGGTAATCGGGTGCTGGCGCAGTAGATGGAGCTGATGGGACTCTCGTACTGCGGCGTGGCGGCGAGCACCAGCCCTACGGGAACCGCGGACGCGGGCTGAAGCTCCGCGCTACTCTTTGTTCTACCAAAGACTCTTTTAGTCTTTGGCAGCCCGGCAGGGATTCGAACCCCGACTGACTGGACCAAAACCAGTTGTGCTACCATTACACCACCAGGCTGTGCGGCGAAGAGGCGATAAAGTGGTAAAGCTCCTATCGGCCGTCAAGCGCCTATGAGCGGCTTGGAGAAATTCTTCCAGAAGGGTTGGATGATCGGCCGCGGGTTTCAGTCTTTTGGGGGGAGCTTTACGATTTTCACCCAGAAGTGCTCAATGTTCTGCACGACTTCCATGAACTTATCTAGTTCGACGGGCTTGGTGATGTAGCAGTTGGCGTGCAGGCGGTAGCTGTTGATTATATCCTTGTCCGCGTCGGAGGTGGTGAGCACGACTACGGGCAGGCTGGTGAGGTCCGGGTCTTCGCGAACGGCCTTGAGGACTTCGTGTCCGTTCAGCCGGGGAAGGTTGAGGTCGAGCAGGATTAGGTCGGGTCTTGTGGAGTTTTCGAAGCCACGGCCGCGCTTGAGGTACTGGATCGCGCTGTGACCGTCTTTGACGATGTGCAGGTTGTTGATGAGCTTGGCCTTTTTCAGAGCGACTTGGGCGAGCTTAATGTCCGCTTCGCTGTCCTCGACCATCAATATCTCTACGGGCGTTTCTTTCATTCGGGTTTGTATCGAGTTTCTAGCGACTTTTGGGAGAGCTGGATACGTGGTTGGAAGAGTTGGTGGAGATTGGCAATGCGAATTTGAAGATGCTGCCTTGGCCTTCTTTCGATTCGACCCAGATGGTTCCGCCGTGGTGCACGACGATCTTGTTGCAGAGAGCGAGACCGATGCCATTTCCTTCGTATTCACTATCTGAATGCAGTTTTTGGAAGATGGCGAAGACGCGATCGTGGTAGCTGGGGTCGATACCGATGCCGTTGTCGCCGAAGGAGACCAGGCAGTAGTCTCTGTCGGGCTCGAGTTCGTCGCGCAGCTTGCGGCCTTGGGCGGTAGAGTAGGCTATGGATATCCTGGGGTCTTGGTCGCTGCGAAACTTGATGGCATTGGTGATAAGGTTCTGGAAGACTTGGATGATTTGATTGATGTCGCCTTCGACACTGGGCGAGCGGATGGGGAGGTCTATAGTGGCGCGGCTCTCGCTTACGAGCATATCGAGTTCCTGGGCGGCTCGCTTGGCGGCGACGGCGAGTATGAAGGTTTCGTTGACTTCCTGCTGGTCGATTCGGCTGTAGAGCAGCAGGCTCTTTATCATGTTTTGCAGGCGATGGGCTCCTTCTATAGCGAAGTCCATGTATTCGTTTGCGTCGGCGTCGAGTTTCGGTCCGTAGTCGGCTTTGAGAAGCTGGATGAAACTGGATATGGACCGCAGGGGCTCTCGAAGGTCGTGCGAGGTGATATAGGCGAAGTTGGACAGTTCCTTGTTGGCGACGGCGAGCTTGCTGTTGAGGGAGCGTTGCTCTTCTTCCGAGCGCTTGCGGGAGTCGATGTCCTGGACGGAGCCGGTCATTCGTTGCGGGTTCCCTTGGGAGTCGTAGGATATGATGCCTGATCCGAGAAACCACTGGTACTCGCCGCTCTTGGTCTTGAGACGGTAGTCCATGAGGAAGGGCTTGCGTTCGGCGATGCAGAGATCGAGTTCGGAGAAGGTTCTCTCCACGTCGTCGGGGTGGACGATGGCGCGGAAGGCCTCGACGCTGGGATCAATGCCTTCGCCTGGCTGGTAGCCGAGCAGT
Organism: Pelagicoccus sp.; assembly: GCA_028284635.1. GTDB lineage: Bacteria > Verrucomicrobiota > Verrucomicrobiia > Opitutales > Opitutaceae > Pelagicoccus. Next base: position 64,844 of record JANQRJ010000013.1, on the reverse strand, counting down.
TCATGGAAGCGGGGCGCCCACCAGATGGTGTCGGTACTCATGTCTGGCCAGTCCCAGATGCCTACGCTGGAGCCTTCGGCGGCTCGTCTGAAGCGGGCTTCGCTTTCCTGCAGGGCCGCCTTGGCAGCGACTTCGTCGGAGATGTCGCGTACGGAACCGGCCATGCGCAGGGGGCGGTCGTTTTCGTCCCAGATGGCTTGGCCGCTGGCGTGGACCCAGATGTAGCTGCCGTTTTCGTGCAGCAAGCGGTACTGCACGTCGTAGGGCTTCCGGTTGTCGATATGATCCTGCACGGCGGCGATGATGCGGTCGTGGTCTTCGGGGTGCAGGCGGTTTTCGAATTCCTTGAAGTGGGGGGTGAAGGTCTTGTCGCAGATGCCGACGATTTCCATGAAGCGGGGAGACCAATAGAGGCTGCCGTCGACTGGGGACCAGTCCCAGATACCAACACTGGATCCTTGCACGGCGAGGTCGTAGCGTTCCTTGCTTACCCGCAGGGCTTCCTGTTGGAGCATGCTTTCGGTGACGTCGGTGGCGATGACGAGCACTCCCATGCTGCTTTCGCTATGCAGCTTGAAGGGGATCTTGTCGGTGCGTATCCACTTTGCGGGGCCATTGTTGGGCGTGTAGGATTCGATGTATCCGAGTTTCGGCTTGCCTGATCGTATCACGGCCAGATCGTCGGCGTAGTAGTCAGCGGCCTCTTCGGGGAAGATATCCTCTATGCGAGCTCCTTCAACATCCTCGACCTGCATGCCGACGGAGCTGGCGGCGGCTTGGTTCACGCGGAGGATTCTGTTTTGGTCGTCTTTGTACCAGATGTAGGCAGGGATGGTGTCGAGGATGAGGCGGAGCTCGGTTTTCTGATGGGCGAGTTGCTCGAGGTTGCGTTCGAGTTCGCGGTTGAGGTCGCGCACCTTGCGTTCGCTGGCTTTGAGCTCCTTTTGGGAGGCGTCGAGATTGTCGATCATCTCGTTGACGGAGCGTTCGAGCAGCTTGAGTTCGCTGCGGGTGTCGGTCTCGTCTTGGAGCCGGACCTTCTGGAGGTTATCGAGGGTGATGCGCTTGGTTTGGCTGGCGAGGTCTTGGAGATGGCGACGGAGCATGCGGTCAGCGAACCAGAGAAGGATTATCCAGAGGCCGGCGGTCTTGATGAAGGAGTTGGCGAGCTGGACGGCGACGGAGACTCGGATGCGCTGCCAGACGGCTCCGCTTTCGGAGAAGAGTTTGAGGGTGCCGAGTTGGAAGGTTCTTCCGCCGGTCGCGTAGCTTAGATCGAGCGAGGTGGCGTAGCGTTTCCGATCGGGGTTTCCGCTTGCCTCGACTCCGGAGTCGTGACTGGAGCCGAAGGTTTTTCCATCCTCGTCGAGCACGATGGCGCCGCCGACTTCGGGGAAGGCGGTAAGGCCTTCGAGCAGGGATTCGAGCGCTGTGGAGTCCATGATCCAGAGAGCGTGGATGATGGGATTGAGGGCGCTGTGGGCGGTCGTCTCTATATTGTCGATCACCTGTTGTTTCGCGACGGAGTATTCCAGGGAGATCTGAACCGCAGTGAGCGCGATGGCGATCGCTAGGTAGACAGCGAAGACGGATTTGAGGATCCGGGCCGCGATAGAGCTTCGGAGCGCTTTGGGAAAGAAGATGTTTTCGAGCCGCATCTGGAGGCGTTGCTACCGGCCGAAGCTTTTTTGCTGAAGTTGGATGATTTTGGGGTAGGAGCCGTCTTTCTTCATCTCGGCTAGGGCTTGGTTGAAGCGCTCGATGACAGCGATGCCTCCCGGGTTGTCCTGGCGGGCGACGAGGTAGATATCCTGGATGGCCAGGGGTCTGGGAATAAGCTCGAGGAGTTCCTTGGCCTCGGGGTAGGAGGTGTGGATCGTGTGGCGGAGTACTTCTTCGCTATCGAGGGTGAGGTCGATGCGGTCTCGCAGGAGCATGCCAATGCATTGCTCAGTGGTCTCGGCTTCGATTTTATTGAGGAAGTCGGCCTTGTCGAACTCGAGGGAGTAGTAGTAGCCGATGCCGACGCCGATACGGAGATCCCGAAGCGCTTCGAGAGTGTCGTACTCGATGTCGCTGCCTTTTCTTTTGAGGAAGAGCGTTCGAGTTTTGTAGTAGGGTTCGCTGAAGTGGGCCCACTGCGCCACGTCTTCGGCCCAGAATTGGTTGGCGTGAAAGTCGATGACGCCTTCCTGGTGGTATTTTTGGATACGGGCCCAGGGTATGATGATTATCCTGGGTTCGTAGCCGGCGCGAGCGAGGGCTTCGCTGATGATGTGTCCGGAAATGCCTTTGCACAGGAGGTTTTCTCCTCCGAAGGGCGCCCAGTCGTCTATCGCCACTTCGACGACTTGCGGCGCCTGTTCAGAAGGGTCGCCTGGCTGGGCGGCGAGGCTGGCGCCGCAGAGCGCGGCGATTAGTATATGCTTCATGAGCGGAGTGACGGAGGAGGGGAGCGTTGCTGCCGCGCGGGCCGGTTTCGCGAGCTTTCTGACGGCCTAACTAGAATGCGCTTTAGGAGCTTCTCAAGAGGTTTGTGAAAAGAAAGGGTGCGCATGTACGTGGTTTTTTTAAAAAACAGTCAGCGACGCTTTAAAATTCCGGAAAAAGCGTTTTCATTTCATTCATGCCTTACTTCCAGCTGGCGGGCGACGAGCGTCTGTCTGTACTTCTTGTCGACGACAATCCGGATGATCGGCTGATTATCAGCGAGTACGTTCTCGTCTTCGCTTTTCCGGTCGAGTTGAAGCTGGCGTCCACTCTGGAAGAGGGCGCGGAAATGGCCCGGAAGGATCCTATCGACGTGGCCCTAGTGGATCTGAACCTGACGAAGACGAGAGGCTTGGACACCTTGGACGCGGCTCGTAGGCTTATTCCGAATACGGCGCTTGTGTTGCTGACTGGGGACGCTCGCGGGGCAGCAGCGATCGACTGCCTGCGCAAAGGGGCTCAGGATTTTCTCTTGAAGGGACATTTCGACGAGATGGATCTGGAGAAGTCGATTCGCTTCTCCTTGGAGCGTCATCGGCAGGCCCTGAGCTTTCGCGAGAAGAGCGAGCAGCTCGACATGATTCTGGAGACTCAGCCGGGAGGGCTTCTGGTATTGGACCACGAAGGGCGGGTCATGCGTTGCAACAAGGCGGCGAGCGAAATCCTTGGCCATTCGGAGGCGGATCTGATTGGCAGAACATCGCCCGTACCGGTCGCTACAGCTTTGTCTCGGGAGTTTGAATACAATGGTCGGACGATTCAGGCGAGCGCTTCCCAGACCGACTGGGAGGGAAGGGGGCTTGGCTTGGTGACCTTGCTTGACGTTTCCCAGCGGAGGGAGATGGAGCGTCGCGCGGCGCAAAACGAGAAGCTCGAGACGGTCGCTCGCGTCTGTTTCGGCGTGGCCCACGAATTCAACAATCTGCTGGCCATGACTCGGACCAAGACGGACTTCATCGAGTCGCTTTGTCGCGAGGATCCGGTCTGGGAGGCTCACATCGCGGACATCAAGCAGGCTTGCGACCGGGGCTCCCATTTGGTCAAGCGGCTGATGACTTTCTACGGCAAGAAGCGGGTCAACGAGGAGGCTATCGATCTTGCCGAGTTTCTTCAGGCTGGAGTCCCGCATTTCGAGTCCCTCTGCCTTCCCGAGCACACCATATTGCTGTCGAAACTCCAGGAGGGCGCTTTGTGCGGGGTGCCGGAGACGAGCTTGACGCGGATCTTCTCTAACCTGGTGCGCAATGCTCGCGACGCGATGCCGCAGGGCGGCAAGATCCGCATCGAGATGGAGCTGGAGGACCGTCCGGCTATGGAGACTGGCTTGAGCGAGGGCGAAAAGCTGATCTGCGTTACCGTTGCCGATGAGGGCGAGGGCATTCCAGAAGCGAACCAGAGCAGGATTTTCGACCCGTTTTTCACGACCAAGGATACTCGAGCGGGGCGAGGCCTTGGGCTGTCTATCGTAAGCAATCTGCTGCGCGAGAGCAGCGGCTGGATAGAGTTCGAAAGCGAGTTTGGCCAGGGGTCGGTTTTCCGCGTTTTCCTTCCAACTCTGTCCTCTGCGGACGAGAAGCCGCTGCTGCCGGTGCGCTCATTGAAGAAGGATCGGCGAACGAGGCCCTCCGATGGCGAGGGCTCCAGCATCCTCGTGGTGGACGACGAGTCCATCATCCGCTTCAGCGTGACTCGTCTGCTGGAGGCGGATGGCTTCACCGTGCATTGCGCGGAGAGTGGCGAGGCGGCGCTGGAGTTGCTGGAGGATCCGGAGGTCCGTATCGATCTTCTGCTTACGGACCTCAATATGCCGGGCATGGGAGGCAAGGCCCTGGCGACGCAGGCGCTCTACATGCGCGAGAAACTGCGTTTGGTGATCATGAGCGGCTTTGGATCCAGCGGCGTGGACGACGGCTGGATGAAGGAGCGCTCCGCGAAGTTCATCGCCAAACCTTTCACTCGAGCAAGCTTGATCCAGTGCATTGACGGCGTTTTGTCCAACGGCGTCGCGACCGTATCCACTTGATGAATGCGCTGCTAGGCTTTTTCTTCCGCCGATATCTCGAATTTCTTCACTCGACCCAATCCAATGTCTGACTCCGAAAATACATCCGATCTAGCGGGAAGCGAAGCCACCGCAGAACCTGAAACCACCTCGGCCCAGGAGCCGAGCAAAGCGCCCACCTACGTAGTCGGGATCGGCGCCTCCGCTGGCGGCCTGGAGGCGCTCGTGCAATTCTTCTCGGTGATGCCGACGAATTCGGGCTTCGCTTTCGTGGTGGTGCAGCATTTGTCTCCCGACTTTAAAAGCGTGATGGACGAGCTGCTGTCGCGGCACAGCTCCATGCCCTTTCACCAGGTGAAGGACCGAGTGGAGATCGATGCGAATACCGTCTATCTCATTCCACCCAAAATGGAGATGGTCCTGCTCGACGGCAGACTGCTGTTGGCCGACAAGGATCCGAAGACGCTCAGTTTGCCGATCGACGTTTTCTTCCGTTCCCTGGCCCAGGACCGGGGGGAGCGAGCGATCGCGGTTGTGCTTTCCGGCACCGGTTCGGATGGCTCGCGGGGGATTATCGATATCCACGACGCCGGTGGCCTGGTGATAGCCCAATCTGAGGGCTCCGCTAAGTTCAACGGCATGCCTCGCAGCGCTACGGAAACCGGTTTGGTCGACTACGTTCTGTCTCCGGAGGAAATTCCGTCTGCGATTCTCAAATACACCGGCAGTTTTCTTATCAGCGGCGAGGCTAGCGAGCAGGACAACGTAGGCCTGCCAAGCCTCACGGATCAGTACCTGGCGATCTTCAAGCGGCTGCGCAGCGCCTTCAAGACCGACTTCACCTACTACAAGCCGACCACTGTCAATCGGCGTATCGAGCGCCGCATGGCCGTGCACCAGTTGGAAACGCTCGAAGAGTACATACGCAAGCTGGACGAGGATCCCAAGGAGGTGAGGCTGCTCTACCACGACTTGCTCATCGGGGTGACGCGCTTCTTTCGCGATCCCGAGGCTTTTTCTTTCTTGGAGCAGGAGACCATAGCGAAGTTGGTGGAAGAGAAGCAGGATGGCGACCAGATCCGCGTTTGGGTGCCTGCTTGCGCGACTGGAGAGGAAGCCTATTCCATCGCCATGCTCTTCATGGAAGCGATCTCCCGCTCCGGAAAGCGTCTGGATGTGAAGATATTCGGTACGGACCTGCACCGCGATTCGATCAACTTCGCCGCGAACGGCGTCTATCCGGCGGAGAATCTCGAGCTGGTGGAGGACGAGCGCATCGAGCGTTTCTTCAAGCCCAACGACAGCGACTATCAGATCGCGGTCGACGTGCGCAAGATGATCGTCTTCGCGGAGCACAACCTGCTCAAGGACCCGCCTTTCACCAACATCGACCTGGTAAGCTGCCGCAATTTCCTGATCTACCTGCAACCGATAGCTCAGAAGAAGGTTCTCACCATGTTCCTGTTTTCGCTGAATGTCGGAGGTACGCTTTTCCTCGGCCCCAGCGAGTCGCTTGGAGACATGGAGAACGAGTTCGATATCATCGAGCGCCAATGGAACTTCTTCCGCAAGCGCAAGGACGTTCGACTGTCTCCGCTGCTCGACTTGCCGCCGCTCGGCAGCGTCTCGCACAGCGCTCCGGTGCAGGGGGTCATGTCTGACGGCACCTTCATCGGTTCGCGCCGCAGCGCTGCGGACCGCGAACTCACCCAGGCCTATGACGAGCTGCTGGCCCATCACATGCCTCCCAGCTTGCTGCTCGATGCGAGCAACCAGCTCACTCACGTTTTCGGCGATGGTTCCGAATACATTTCGACGCCGAAAGGGCGGTCCAGCCTGGACGTGCTTTCCATGGTCGAAGGAAACCTCCGCCTGGCGCTCAGCACCGCCATCCAACGGGCCCGCAAGGAAAATGCCGCCTTCTCTCTGAGCAACGTTCCAGTGGATATCCGGGGCCAAGAGGAGCCTCGTTTCGTGGACCTCACCGCTCGTCCGATGCGCGATGCCCGTTTCCTGATCATCCATTTCGAGGAGCACCGGACGCCCAAGCGCCGACCCGAGTCGGAGGACAGCAGCGAAGACTCAAAGGACTTCGACGTCGGAGCAGAGACCCGCGACCGTATTTTCGAGCTGGAGAAGGAGCTGCAATTCTCTCGAGAGAATCTCCAGGCGACCATCGAAGAGCTCGAGACCTCCAACGAAGAGCTCCAGGCGACGAACGAGGAGCTGCTCGCTTCCAACGAGGAGCTGCAATCGACCAATGAGGAGCTGCAGTCGGTCAACGAGGAGCTCTTCACCGTCAACACGGAGTACGAGAAGAAAAATGCCGAGCTCACCCAGCTCAATACGGACATCGACAACCTCCTGCAAAGCACCGAGATCGGCACGGTCTTCATCGACGACACGCTGCGCATCCGCAAATTCACGCCGGCGATCGCCGAGACCTTCAATTTGCTGCCGATGGACATTGGCCGACCCTTCGAGCACATCACTTTCAGCCTGATCGGCAACGAGAATATCGTCGACCAAGTACGCGACGTGGTCGAGACGAAGCATCCCATGGTCAAGGAAGTGCGCGACCGAAGCGGCCGCTGGAAGCTGCTGCGGATTTTTCCCTACCTCAACTCTCGCGAAGAAGCCTCCGGGGCCGTGCTCACGGTGGTCGATATCACGCCGATCAAGTCCGCGGAGCAGGAGTTGGAGCGACGTACCGAGTCCTTGGCCATCGCCAAGAACGATCTGGAGCAGTTCGCCTTTTCCGTCTCCCACGACTTGCAGGAGCCTCTCAGGACGATCTCCGGCTACGTCGATCTCCTGAAGAAGCGGCTGGTGGACCTGGACGAGGAAAGCAGCGAGTACTTCGACTATGTGCGGGGCGGAGCTCTCAAACTAAAGGATCAGATCAACGGTCTGCTGACCTACACCCGGGTCGAGACTCGGGCTCAGCCTCCGGAAGAGATGTCGCTGAGCTCGATTCTCGATCAGGTCGAGCGTCTGAAGAAGGACGAGATCGAAGCCTCAGGCACCGAGATTCGCCGCGCTGGCGAGCAGTTGATCGTCTACTGCGACCCCACGCAAGTCGTGCCGCTGTTCGCGAGCATCATCGAGAACTCCATGAAATTCCACCGAGGGACTCAGCCCGTGATCTACGTGGAGGCCACGCCGGAGAATGGAGGCGTGATGATCTCCATCAGAGACAACGGCATTGGTATAGAGCCGGTGAATCAAAAAAACGTCTTCAAGCTTTTCTACCGGGAGAACTCTCCGAGCGAGTTCGAAGGCATGGGGCTGGGGCTGTCGATCAGCAAGCGCATCGTGACCAGACATGAAGGCCGGATCTGGCTGGAATCCGAACCGGGCATTGGGACCAAGATTTTCTTCACCTTGCCTGGTAAACCCGGATGCGACGACGCTAACATCTAGGAAGCGTGAGGAGAAGCGAGAGAGATGGGCCCGTCGTTTACAGTAACCGAATTCGCCTCGGAACCTGAGCGGCTACGCCTCGGTAGCTGGTCGCTCGATGGTTTTTTCCGTTCCGGCCATCCAGCTAAACTGCTCGATTTGCTGTTTCGTCGCTTTTTCCTGAAGAACCTGACGGGCTCGCAGACTTTCCACGAGTTGCCTTTGTCTCATCGCTGCCTGGTAGGTTTCCTGTAGTCTTTCGCTAACTTCTTTGTGCACCGGAAAACTAAAACTCATTCGTGAAAATCGGATTTTGCGCCATCATTACGATAGAGCTATGTTGTTGGTTACAAACGTGTGTCATCGCTTGAATGTCTGCCGTTTTGCTGACGGAGCAAGCCCTTGATTCCGGGGTTAATCAATCTGAAAAATAATTTACGAACGGCTTGGATACCCCCGTCCCGTGTCCCTGCCATGAATCGCGAGCCAGTCCAAAATGAGTGACTCCACTCCAGAATCCCTAGTTGACCAAGTCGTTGAAACGCCGCGGATAAAAGGGTGCGTGGCAATAGGATGCTCCTTCGAGTCGCTCGAGTCTCTCGAAAGCTTTTTCGGCACGGTCCCTCCAGACTCTGGTTTGGCGTTTCTCATCTGCGCGAAGGTTTCGGTGATTCAGTCGAGCAAGGTTCTCGGTCTGCTCGGCCAGTGCAGCCAGCTCGAGACCAAGCTGGCCAGCTCGGGCGAAGAGCTTTCGCCCAACACGGTTTACTTGAATCCGCCTTTGCGCGACTTCGTCTATCGGGACGGCCGTATCGAGCTTCTTGAGAGGTATGCTGGGGAGGAGGAAAGCAACCCCTTCGACATGCTTCTGCGCACGCTTAGCCAGGAGGGCCCCGAATTGGCGGTGATCTCCTTGGATGGCTGCGGAGCGGATGGGCTCAGGGGATTTCGGCGCGTCGAGGAAAGCGGAGGCATGGTTCTCGTTGAGGGTAGGCAGGAAGAGGGAGAAGAGACTGACGAGACTCCTGGACTCTTTCGCCGAGCCAAGCCCCAGGACATGTTTCAGATCCTACGCGAGCGTTTTGGCAGCAAGCAATCCGGCAACGTTGTGGCTTTGGATGAGGGAAGAGAGGAGAGCGAAGAGATCGATCGGCTGCTCAAGTTGCTCGAGCAGGTCACTGGGATAAATTTCAAGCAGTACAAGATCGCTACTATAAAACGGCGCATCCTTCACCGCATGCGGCAGCGAGACAAGCCGAGCCTGGAGTTCTACTACGAGTACGTGCGCCAGAATCCCGAGGAACTGCACGCCCTCTATCGGGACTTCATGATTGGAGTGACCAGCTTTTTCCGCGACGCGGGCGCATTCGAGTCGATCGAAAGAAATGTCATTCCCGAGCTTTTCTCGCGGCACGATGACGGATCGGAAATCAGAATCTGGATCCCGGCCTGCGCCACTGGAGAGGAAGCCTACTCAATAGCCATCGCTTGCGACGAGTACGCCCGTCGGGCCGGTATCGCCAACCCCAACTACAAGATCTTCGCCACGGACGCTCACCAGAGCTCGATTCGCGACTCGGTCAACGGCTTCTACGACGCTTCGAAAGTCGATCGCCTGACTCTCAACCGTCGCCAGCGCTACTTCATCCGCACCTACAAGCACTACCAGGTCTCCCCAGAGATTCGCAAAAGAGTGGTTTTCGCCGAACACAACATTCTGCGCGATCCTCCATTCACCAAGATCGACTTCATATCCTGCCGCAACTTGCTGATCTATTTCAGCAATTCGGCCCAGAAGAAGGCGCTCGGGCTGATGCTCTTCTCTCTCCGTCCCAGTTCCTTTCTGCTGCTAGGTCCCAGCGAGTCTCCCAATTTCTATCTAGAAGAGCTGGAGGCCGTCGACGGCAAGTGGCGGCTCTTCAGCAAGAAATCCGAGCCCGACTTCCGACCCGAGTTTCAGAAGTACGAAATAAATCTCCAGCCCAAGGCCATCGAGCGGGCCATGAACAAGTCGGTCGATTCGCCCAGCAAGGTCGTCCGCTCCACCATGCGCAACGTGGTTGAGGATCTCATGGAGAGGTACATGCCGCCTAGCATCATCATCGAGGAAAGCGGAAAGATCCTCCACACCTTCGGCGATTGCGCGCCTTACTTCGTCGAACTGCGCGGCAAGGTCAGTCTGCTCTACGACGAGCGAGTCAAGCCGGAGCTCGGCATGGCCATCAAACGGATTCGTCAGCAGGCTTTGGAAGAAAACCGCCAGGTCTCTCTCGAAGGCGTCTACGTCGACCAATCCGATGGCCATCACAAGATCAACCTGCGGGCCGAGCCATTGCCCGGGGGGCGGGATTTCGAGAAAAGCGTGCACGTGGTTTTCGAAGAACCGAATTCCAGCCTGCCTCCGACCGGAGGCTCAGAGCCTGAAACGAAGTCTCCAGTCGGCCCGAGTCGCTCCAGCGCCAAGAGCGAGTCGGAGCTGTTGCGCAAGGAGCTGCGCGAGACCAAGTTCAAGCTCCAGTCCACTGTCGATCAGCTCGAGGTGACCAACCAGGATCTCGTCATGGCCAACGAGGAGATGCTTACCTCCAACGAGGAGCTGCAGAGCACCAACGAAGAGCTGCACTCCGTGAACGAGGAGCTCTTCTCCGTCAACGCCGAGTACGAGCGCAAGAACCGCGAGCTGCTCTCGCTCAACGAGGACGTCAACAATCTCCTGCGCAGCACCGAGATCGGCACCGTCTTCGTGGACGCGGACCTGCGCATCCGCAAGTTTACCCCTGCTGCCTACCGCTCGATGAATCTGCTTCAGTCCGACCTAGGGCGGCCCATCGAGCATATCTCCCACAGCCTGATAGGCTACGACGATCTCGTAAGCGACACCCGTGCCGTGATCGAGACGGGGAATCCCTCAGAAAAGGAGGCCCGCGGCAAGACCTGCCCTTGGGTTCTGGTGCGTATCCTTCCTTTCAATACATCGGACGAGGAGGTCAAAGGCGCGGTCATCACGTTTATCGACGTGTCGGCTCTCAAGCAGGCGGAGGAAGAGATTCGAGAGAACGAGCGCAAGCTGCAGCTCGCCCTCGAAGCGGCGAACTTCGGCGTTTGGAATTGGGACTTGCGGCAGAACGAGGTCGAGTTCGACGCCCGCCTTGCCCGCATTCTCGACATCGATCCGCATGCCGGAAAAAGCGACTTTCAGGTCGCGATGAATTTCTCCGCGGACCGGCTGGAGGACTACGACTTTGCCGGACTGCACGACAGGGAAGGCTTTCTTCAGCAATCCTGGAGCATCACGCTGAAGAACGGCGAAGTGCGCTACCTCTCTGGCCGCGGGATCGCGTATCGGGACGACGAACGAAAAGTGAGCCGCGTTAGCGGCGTCGTCTGGGACGAGACGGATATCAAGAGCCAGGAACAGCAGGTGCTCCAGAAGAAGAACGATCTGGAGACGCTGCTCTACGTCATCTCTCACGACTTGCGAGAGCCCTTGCGGGCCATTCGCAACTTCTCCCAGATGCTGCTGGACCGCCACGCCGACCAGCTCGACGAAAAGGCTATGAACTTCCTCCGGCGTATCGACGCGGGAGGAAACCGAATGACCTCTCTGCTCAACGACGTGCTCGACCTTTCTCGTATCAACAGAATGGAGACGCCGACCGAAGAGATGCCAGGCGACCAACTCATAGAAGCTGCCATGCGCAGCCTGGAAAACAAGATCCAGGAAACTGGAGCCCAAGTCGTTATCGCCAGCGACCTGCAGGACGTGCGGGTGAATTTCACCTTCGCCAAGCAGGCTCTCTACAACTTGATAGGCAATGCCCTCAAGTTCGTGAATGAAGGAGAGGCTCCCCAAATCGAGATCAGTCCCTATGTGGGCGATTCGAAGCGCCACTTCGGCTTTGTCGTGCGGGATCGTGGACCAGGCATCCCCGAAAACTGCCGGGACCGCGTCTTCAAGCTTTTCCAGCGAGCGGTGGGCAGAGAGGTGGAAGGCACCGGGGCCGGACTTGCCATCGTCAAGCAGATCGCCCTCAAGCACGGTGGCGACGTCTGGTACGAACCTCGCCCAGGCGGTGGCTCGAAGTTTACCATAACCTTTCTCAAGTAGGAAAGATGTTGGCGCAGGTTGATACAGCAGCAGACGCGCCCCTGGCAGTCACTCGCCCCATGCATATCTTCGTGGCGGAAGATGGGGACGACGATCTGCTGCTCATCCAAGAAGCCATCGCCAGCTACGATACGGCAGCGGTAGTGCATGTGGCTCGAGACGGAATGGCGGCGGTCGAATTGCTGCTGGATCTAAGCAGATCTTCGAAAACTCCGCTGGATTTGGCGTTCTTCGATATCAATATGCCGATCCGCAATGGCCTCGAAGCCCTGCAAATGGTCCGTCAGGAGATCGACTTCGCCACTTTGCCGGTGGTCATTTTTACCTCCAGCGATCAGAGAGAGGACATCAATCTCGCTTATCGGAGTGGGGCCAATGCCTTCGTCCAGAAACCCAGCGAGTACAATCAGCTTGTAGTGACTATCCACTGCATCCTTCGCTTCTTTCAGCAAACGGAAGCGGGCAAGAGGCTGGGAAAGTTCGCGACTTCCTAGTGTCATGTCATTGATGCAATGTCGCAATCCGTAGGGCGGATCCCGCAGAGCGGGACAGCGTCCGCGATTCGCCCTCATCATCCCCCTTCCTCATCTTCATCCTCATCCCAGGATAAAGATGAGGATGAAGAAGAGGATGAGGATAAGAAACAACGCGGTCGCTGTCCCGCTTTGCGGGATCCGCGCTACGGCATAAGTCGAACGACGACCGCTAGAATCTCACGTTCAGGGCGTCGAGTGATCGCTGGCTGTTGCGTCTGCCGCTATTGGAAATGGCTTCGTCGAGTTGGGAAAAGCTGACGGAGAGCGTGGAAGAGATGTCTAGCGCATCCGATTGGCGGGTGGCTATTCCGCGATTGAGGGGATCGGCGTATTTGCCCAGGGCTATGGCTTCCTCGAAACTCCAAAGACCGTCGAGTTCCTCCTCGGCGGCTAGGACCTGATCGCGGTTTTCAAAGAAATCGGTCGAGCTGGCGAAGCTGTCGTGTTCGAAACGGGGAGCTGGATTCTTGGCCCGAATGGAGCGTTCCAGTTGCATCAGGGTTTCATGTGCCGCGAGATTGGAGCTTTCGGAAATCCGAGCGAGCGGGGCGGTCTTCTCTTCTCGCAGTTGCACGACGACCCGCGGCTCCGGCGCTTGGGCTAGCGTGGCGAATTCCTGCAAGCCAATGGCGGGAGCGTCTTCGGCTTGGGGCTGGACTGTCGCAGGTTCCGTTACGGCGACCTCGAAATTGGGCTGGTCTGCGGTGGTCGAGAGCCTTGCTGGTTCTTCCGAGCTCTGGTCGCCGACCGGAATGTTCACACCTAGATATACGGAAAAAGCAGCCACTCCGCAGGTGGTGGCGATAGCTCCGAACTTAAGCCAACGCCCTGCAAAAAACGCCCCGCTGCGAGTCTCGCTGGCGAGCTGCTCTTGGATGAGCTGACGTTGCTTGAGCTTCAACTCGCGGTCGAAGTCCGCCCAGAATTGGGAGTCAGGGCGCTCGAGACGTTTTGCTTTGAGGAGGTCTTCGAGCGTGGGTTTTCCTCTATTATCCGGCATTGGTTGGGTGAGTAGACGCAGTTTTGGTCGGAAGATTCAAAATTTTTTCGATTTTTTTAATGTATTGCCCCATTTAGCGTGTCGCGTGCCCCATGGTTAGGAGGTGAGCTTGCTTCGTTCCTCCTGAACCTGGTCGTTTCGCGTAAGTTTGAGAACGTCGAGAGCCTTGAAGAGTTCCGAAGCTTTCACTGGTTTTCCCAGGGATATATCGAATATTCGGACTCCGGAGCCCTTGCCTGGACCTGAGTCCTTCACCTTGGATCCGACGCCAATTAGATGGGGCCGCGGCGAGGGGCTGAATCGAAGGATAGCGAGTTCGTCTCGAGGCAGGTCCGTTTTATCGAGGTTGAAGATCAGAACTCTGAATTCGGGCTCTTGAGAAAGGAGTTTGGGGATTCCCGTCTTGGCGTCTGTTTGGGAAAGGCTTAGATAGCCCTTGCTGGAAAGCAGCTTGGCAAGGATAGCCGCTTCCTGCTTCTCAAACCAGAGCAGCAAAGCCTTTTGCCGCGTTCCCGCGCTTCGCCGCTCGAACTTGGGCGGCTTTCGAGCGGCCTGCCCGAGCCAGTTGGGCAGTTCGTCGAGCTTCTCGTCTGCAGGTTCGGGCGTGCAAGGGGCGTTTCCGATCGGTTCGAGCGGACGGACTCGATTTAGGATCGGGACTGTCGCTATGGCCGCCACGCCAAGCCATCCGGCTCTAGGCCAGGCTTGGAGGGCGAAGCCTGCGGCGAACGCTCCAGTGAAGATCAAGGATGGAATCGCGACCAGGACTGCCCCTCGTTGTCGGCCTCGCTTGGCGAGTCGGTAACTCAGATGAGCGAAAAATGCCAGGTTTGCCAGGATCAGGCCTAGAAGTCCGAAGCTCCAAGGAGGGGAAAACATAGGAAGCTTCGTCAGATAGCTTGCCAGGACTAGTATTCCAGCCGTCGATACGATAACTGCGGGCAGGCCTTTGAAAGGCAGCCAGTAGGCTCTTTGGGTCGACCAGGGAACAAGCCCGCAAAGGGCGCCGAGAAATCCGGTCGCGAGCCGTTCGAGTTGCATGCGGCTCTCCAACTCGAAGCCATCGCTAGCTGCGCCGATGGCGCTTAGCAAGTAGCCTGCAGCGGAGAGACAGACCATGGCTACGAGAGTCGAGTGGGCCGGGTCGGCAAAGAGTTTCCCGTTTATCAGCATCCATCCTCCTGCGCAGAGAAAGAGGATGGACAGAGCCGCTTGGGCTATGATTTCGAAGCCGGTCATGGTGAGTTGGGAAGCTTGCCGTTTCCACCTTACACTGAGTTCGCTTCCGCAAGCAAGTGGACCGCTTATTTTAGTACCTTATTTAGTACCTTAATTCTCGAAAACGATCATGTTTGCCAGGTTTTCGGGTGAAAGGCTGAAGGGGTTTAGACTGAAGGCTGAAGGTGGATTCAGCGGCCTTCGGCCTTCAGCCCTCAGTCTATTTGCCTCTGGCTCTGCCAGCTTAGGATCCGATTTAAAGGTTTGCAGAACCTCGAACGCGTCCTGCTTCGAATCGATTTCCCATTGCTCTGACGGGCCCTATGGGCTCTTTTCCGCAAAGGGTTGCGGGAAGCGTCGCGTCTCTTAGTATCTTGCCGTTTTCCTCTTTCCGACTTCTTGGGGCAGCGTTTCCCTCCTTTCGAATTTCCTATGAGACGATACCATCTTGACTGGACCGTGGGCCACACTTCGGACCCGAGCTCCGCTCCGGAGCGTTTCGTGCCGGCTTCGGTACCGGGAGCAGTGCAGCTGGACTGGGCTCGAGCGGAAGGGTGGCCGCACTACTGGCAGGATGCAGCCTTGGAACGCTACGAATGGATGGAGGATATGTATTGGGTCTACCAGACGACGCTATCCTTTCCCGAGATGGAGTCGGGACAGCGGCTCTTTCTGGTTTGCGGCGGGGTGGACTATCGGTTTTTGGTGCGGGTAGGGGAGCGGATCCTGCACGGTCAGGAGGGCATGTTTACGCCGGTCGAGCTCGACTTGACTGAGATAGCGGAAGATGGCGATTTGCTAGAGGTAGTTGTTTTTCCGATACCGGGATCCGAAATCGAGCCTCGGGGCAGGACCCAGGCCCGCAAGTCGGTCAAGCCAGTGGTGAGCTACGGTTGGGACTTTCATCCGCGTCTGGTTCCGTCTGGGATCTGGAAGGAGGCTTTTCTGGAGGTTCGCTCGCGGCGCCACATCCGCCAGCTCGACTTCGACTACACGCTGGAGGAGGACTTTTCCGTCGCTCGTCTCAGTCTCTCCGTCGAGCTGAATGCCTCTTGCGTGGGCACCTTGGAGTGGAGCTTGATCGATCCCTCGGGCGAGGTGGTCGATGGCCAGTCCGTCGCCTTGGCCGAACAGGATGTGGTAGACGGGTTCTGCGAGGTTCATGATCCAGAGCTGTGGTGGCCGCGTGGATACGGAGAGGCCTCCCTGTATTCGTTGGTCGTCTCCTTGCATGAGTCGGATGGTTCCACCTTGGATAGCCGCCAGCAGAAGATCGGCTTTCGCTCGTGTCGCCTTGTGATGAACGATGGAGCGTCGCGGGACGCGCTGCGGGCGCCTCGCTCGCGCAACGTCCCGCCGATGGCCTTGGAGGTGAACGGTCGACGGATTTTCGTGAAGGGATCGAACTGGGTTGGACCGGATATCTTTCCTGGCGTAGCTGGCGAGGATGCGTACCGCCCGCTTCTGGAGAAGGTGGTGGGCGCCCATCTCAATTTGCTGCGCTGCTGGGGGGGCGCGGCGGTGAGCAAGCCGTCGTTTTTCGATCTATGCGACCAGCTTGGCATTCTGATATGGCAGGATTTTCCTTTGGCCTGCAACAAGTACGATGACAGTCCCGAGTATTTGGATACGCTCAACCAGGAGTCGATATCGATCATCAAGGCTCTCAAGCCGCATCCCTGTCTCGCGATCTGGTGTGGGGGCAACGAGCTCTACAACGAGTGGTCCGGCATGACCGACCAGCACAAGGCTCTGCGTCTGCTCAACAGGAATTGCTTCGAGCGCGATCCCGACACTCCGTTTCTTCCAACGTCGCCGGTGATGGGCGTAGGGCATGGGGGCTATCTCTTTCGCGGGAAGGATGGCAGGGAGTGTTTCGAGGTGATGCAGCAAGCTCGGTGCAGCGCCTATATCGAGTTTGGCGTTCCTGGTCCGGCGTCGGTCGATCGCCTGCGCAGCCTGATTCCCGAGGACGAGCTCTTTCCCCCGCGTCCCAATGGCGGCTGGCTGCGGCGTCACGGCTTTTGCGCTCGGGATGGGGAAGAGGAAAGCTGGCTTTGTCCGTCGGTGGTCGAGAGCTATTTCGGCCATCCGGAATCCATCGAGGAGCTGGTAGGCTGGGGACAGCTGTTGCAGAGTTCTGGCTACAAGGCGATGTTCGAAGAGGCGCGTCGACAGAAGCCGTATTGCTCGATGGCTATCAACTGGTGCCTCAATGAGCCCTGGCCCGCTGCCGCGAACAGCAGTATCATCGCTTGGCCCTGCGATCCCAAGCCCTCCTACAAGGCGGTCCGTCAGAGCTGTCGTCCAACGCTCGCCTCCGCTAGGGTCCGCAAGTTTGCCTGGAGGGCGGGCGAGACCTTCGAGGCGGAACTCTGGATGCTGAACGACGCTCCGCATGCCATCAAAGGCGACCGCGTCGAGGCCTGCCTGAGGTTCGATGACGATGAGAGCTTCGCCCTCGGTTGGTACTTCGACAGCATTGAAGCCGACGAGAACCTCCTCGGTCCCGTTCTCAGATTCAAGATTCCGGAGATACAGTCCCAGACCTTTCTGCTCATCCTGAAAGTCGAAGGCCGCCCGGACTGGAGTTCCGAATACGACTTCTGCTTTATCCCTTCGGAATAGCCCCTTTTCGTAAATCAAGCGCGCAACGTTGCTTGCTTGAATTTACGAGCGGTCGTTCGTGGTCTAAGAATCTCTGGACAGCGGGCTCGATTTAGGTTGAAGCTCTCTCGGTTCCATCTAGTGAAATCAGAATATCTGCTAAAGATCACCGAAGAAATTAGAACATCTAATCAGAAAATCAGACATGCCAGTCGCTACACCTAAGCAGTACGAAGCCATGCTGGAAGCCGCCCAGAAAGGTGGCTACGCATATCCAGCCGTCAATATCACGTCGCTCGCGACCATTAACGCCGCTCTCAAGGCCTTTGCCGATTCCAAGTCGGATGGCATCATCCAGGTCTCCACTGGCGGCGGCCAGTTCGCTTCCGGATTGAACGTCGCCGACGCAGCCTTCGGAGCTATCGTGCTCGCTGAAGCCACCCATCTTCTTGCCGAGAAGTACGACGTTTTGGTTGCCCTCCACACGGACCACTGCCACCCGGAAAAGGTCGACGGTTTTCTCCGTCCGCTCCTCCAGGCATCCCGCGAGCGCATCGCGGCAGGAAAGGGCCCGCTCTTTCAGTCGCACATGTTCGACGGCTCCGTCGTCGCTCTCGACGAGAACCTCAAGGTTTCCAAGGAGCTTCTCAAGGAGTGCGCCGAGCTCGGCATCATTCTCGAAGTGGAAGCGGGCTGCGTAGGCGGCGAGGAAGACGGCCACGATACCTCTGGCCTGCCTGCCGAAAAGCTCTACACCACGCCCGAGGACATGCTTGAAGTCTACGAGGCCCTGCAGCCAATCGGGCGCTTCCTCTTTGCTGCGACCTTCGGAAACGTGCATGGCGCCTACAAGCCCGGCGCGGTTAAGCTCAAGCCTACCATCCTGCGTGACGGCCAAAAGGCTGTCATGGACAAGCATGGCGCCGAGGCTGAGATGGACCTCGTCTTCCACGGCGGTTCCGGTTCCGACCTGTCGGATATCCGCGAGACGCTCGACTACGGCGTGGTCAAGATGAACATCGACACCGATACCCAGTACGCCTTTACCCGCCCAATCGTCACTCACATCTGCGAAAACATCGAAGGCGTGCTCAAGATCGATGGCGAGGTCGGCAACAAGAAGACCTACGATCCCCGCTCCTATATCAAGAAGGCCGAGGCCAACATGGCCAAGCGCCTTCAGGAAGCGGCAGCGGACCTTCGCTCCGAAGGCCAGACCATTTTCGGCAAAGTCTAGAATTGTAGTCTGAATTCCAATACTTTCAAAGGCCGCCCTCGAAAGAAGGCGGTCTTTTTGTTGGATTCTCTCATGTTCATCTACATGCAAAATCCCAGGACGTTGTATTTAGTCCTTTTGCCGCAGCGCGGCGCTTCAGCCCGCGTCCACGATTCGTCCCTCATCATCCCCTTTCCTCATCTTCATCCTCATCCCAGGACAAAGATGAGGATGAGGATGAAGATGAGGATGAGGATAAGAAATGTAACGGACGCGGGCTGAAGCTCCGCGCTACGACAGCGAGCTTGCCAAGTCCTCCTCCTGACCAATCCTTCCGTTATGGACCAGCCACGTATCGCATTCATCGGTTCTGGAGTGATGGGGGCCAGCACGGCTGGCCATCTTCTAGACGCAGGCCATTCGCTTTCCGTGCATACGCGGACCCGTTCCAAGGCTGAGAAGCTTCTTGCTCGGGGCGCTACCTGGGCGGATTCGCCAGGCGAAGCCGTAGCTGGCGCGGACGTCGTCATTTCCATCGTCGGCTATCCGCAGGACGTCGAGCAAATCTACCTGGAGAAGGGTGGCATCTTGGATCGCCTGGACTCCGGCTGTCTCGCTATCGACATGACGACCTCCAGTCCGCGACTCGCCCGCGAGATTGCGAAACAGGGCGTTGGCCGTGGTATCGAAGTTCTGGATGCGCCCGTTTCGGGAGGGGACAAAGGGGCTCGCGAAGCGAAGCTGTCGATCATGGTCGGAGGCGAGTCCAAGGCTTTCGACCGGGCGTTGCCAATTCTGCAGCTACTTGGCGCCAACATCCAATTGCAAGGCCCTCCTGGTTCCGGCCAGCATACCAAGATGTGCAATCAGATCGCCATCGCCAGCGGCATGGTGGCCATTGGCGAATCCCTGGCCTATGCCAAAGCGGCGAATCTCGATCCCGAAACCGTTTTGCTGAGCATCTCCTCCGGCGCTGCTGGCAGCTGGTCCATGAGCAACTTGGTTCCCCGCGCCTTGGCTGGCGACTGTGCCCCTGGCTTTTACGTGAAGCACTTTATCAAGGACATGGGCATCGCCCTTCGGTCTGCCGAGGAAATGAGTCTAGACCTGCCCGGCCTAGCGATGGCCAAACGCCTTTACGATCAGCTCGCCGCCAATGGTCACGAAGACGAAGGTACGCAAGCCTTGTTTCGCATGTATTTGGAAAAGTGATACTTCTGGGAACGCGGGCGGCTCGCCCGCATTCTGCCTGATTCTGTATTGCTGCGGGCGAGCCGCCCGCGTTCCCAGAAAGACACGAAATATAATTGCACTCGACTGAGGGCCGAGCTCCTAGAGCGCTATGCGCAAACTTTTAGTTCAATGGCTTGAGTCGAAGAGCAGTGCGCTACTGTCCGTACCGATTCGATAGCAGGATCTTCTGCAGCAGCGCTCCAGCTATGGCTCCTCCGATGGGGGCTGCGATGTAGACGGTCAACCAGCCGATGCCGTTGACGTCGAAGGGTACGCTACCCCAACCGGCTAGGCTCGAGAAGAGGCGGGGCGCGAAGTCGCGGGCGGGATTGAAGCCTGCCATGGAAATGGGGGCGAGCAAGGAGATGAGCGCGGTCAGGGTGGCTCCGATGCCGAAGGGAGCGTAACGGGGAAGGGTGTCCGAATTGCGGGGATCGGTGAGTCCGAAAACGGCGAAGGCGAGGAGGGCCGTGCCGACGAATTCGGCGAGGAAGGCGTGTGTGCCGGTAATGTGGATACGAGCGAAGGCCCCGATCGGCTCGCCGCTGGGGTTGGGGTAGAATTCGCCGAAGATCATGGCGCTGGCCTCGCTGCCAGGACCTCCGCGATCGATGCCGTTTTGCAGTTCGAAGAGTTCGATGGCTCCCCCGAACAGAGCATAGAGGGTGACTGCGGCGATGAACGCTCCGCTGAACTGGGCCGCGATGTAGAGTCCTGCTCGCGACCAGGGAAAACCTCGGACCAGGGCGAAGGCGATGGTCATGGCTGGGTTGAGATGGGCGCCACTTGCTTTGGAGGTGAGCAGGATGGCGATGGTCAAGCCGAAGCCCCAGACGATGGCGACTTGGAAGAGGCCGACTTGAGCGCCGGTGGCGACCGCAGCGGCTACGCTGCCGCAGCCGAAAAAGACGAGAAGAAAGGTGCCGACGAGCTCGCCGCAGAAGGAAGTGGAGGCGGAGGGTTTCATATCGGGCGAAAGGGTTGAACAAGCTCGCGGCTTACGCCAAGCGTTTTTCCCACGATCTTCATCCTAATCTTCATCTGCTTCTACTTCTCCATCTTCTTCGAAGAAATCCTACTCCTCCTCTTCCTCCTAATCATAATCCTATGAGGTTGAGGTCGAGATGAGGTCGAGAAGAAGATGAAGAAGTAGAAGCAGATGAAGATTAGGGCGGAAATGCGGGGTTGCCTTGGGGAGCTTTGGCTTGGCAGCATGTGATCCGTTTCGCCGGATGGTATCTCCCGACCTACAATCGCCGCAGCTCATACCGAGCTGGATCTTCGAGCAGGACTATTTGGTCTTCCTTTCCTTTTTCGGCTGGGTACTGGTAGGGCTGCTGGCTTGGACCAAGCCGCTCTCGGAAAACGAAGGCCGCGGGTTGCCTTGGCTTTGGATTGGCTACTACGCCTTTTCGCAGGCGATTTCGGACTTCCTGCGCACGCTCTCCTTTTCCGACCCGTTCTTTCGCAATTTCAACCTGGAAGTCGGTTTCGAGATGCTCGGCTACGGGTTGCTGGTGGAGATAGCGACGCGCTACGCCAATCGGAACCGCGAGCGCAGCTTCTTTCCCTTCGCCGCGGTGGGGGGACTTTGTCTCGGACTTTCCATCGAGGTGGGGGATGTGCTTTACACCTTGGTCGTATCTTTCCTGTCTTCCGTGCTGGCGATCATCCTGGCGAGCAGAAGCTTCTTGCGAGAGGCCAGAGATGAAAAGCGACGGGAGCTTTATGCAGTGGTGGCGGGGCTTATTCTGGTGTTGCCTACCTGGCTGCTGGCTCCGGATCGTCTCTCCTCGGTGCTCGGCCTTTCGACGGTAGCGTATGAGGATTTTCCCTACTATGGCTTGGATCTGCTGTCTTTGCGCATTTTGGCTGCTTGGACGATGCTGGCGGGCTTTTGGTACTATCGGCTGCAACGCCGCATCGAGGATGTCGCTGAGCCTATCGGCGATCAATTGAAGCTGCTCGGCTACCGGATCCTGCCTCTGGCCCTATGCCTGATAGGCGGAGCGAGCTATCTGGTGACCTCATGGAATGGCGAGCGAGCTCGAGATCGCCTCGCTGAGGACTACCTTTCACGTGCCGAAACGGCGGCCCTTTCCATGGACGCGGGGGATTTCACGGAGTACGAACGCCGCGATGAATCCGATCGTCAGCTTGTCGGAGCCCTCGCCAGTCAGCTTCAGGCGATCAAGCGTATCGGTCCAGACGCCCGCAGCGTGTATCTGTGGGTTGGAGACGAGACTGGAGTGCACACCATCGCCTTCGAGAAGGAGCAGCAGGTCGATACGCTGCTCCTGCGTGTAGCGGGATTGCTGGAAGATTCAGACGGCTTCCGCGTCAGCGAGGCCTTCGCTCTCGGTCCGATCTCGGTGTCGGGCAAGTCCGTTTTGCATATCAGCGCTCCCGTCTTGGAGAAAAGGACCGGAGAGTTGGCCTTTTGGCTGGGCATCGATTTGGATGGATCGTCCTGGTTTCAGAGCGTATCCCTTTCTCGACTACAGACGATCATCATCGCGGGACTGATTCTAGCTCTCGTCATCTTTTTTCTCTACTATCAGATCGATCACGAGAGCGAGGCGGACTTGGTGCTGGCCAAGGGCCGAGCCGAGGCGGCTGATCGGGCTAAGAGCGAATTTCTTGCCGTGATCAGCCATGAGATCCGCACGCCGCTTCAGAGCGTGCTCGGCTATAGCGACCTCTTGCGCAGCACGCCGCTCAACGAGAAGCAGCACTCCTGTGTCGATACCATTCAGACGGAGGGCAAGATCCTGCTGCGCATCGTGCAGGACATCCTCGACTTCAGCAACCTGCGCAAGGCGAACTTCGAGTTGCAGACCGGGCAGGTACGCCTGCATCGCCTGATCGAGGAGACCTTTCGCACTATCAAGCCTATGGCCGATCGAAAAGGCTTGAGCGCCAGCCTGGAAATTGCGGACGACGTGCCAACCCTCGTCTTAGCCGACGGCGTGCGCTTGCGACAGGTGCTGCTCAATCTTTTCGGCAACTCTGTCAAGTACACCG
The DNA here is from genome assembly GCA_028284635.1 of Pelagicoccus sp. Classification (GTDB taxonomy): domain Bacteria; phylum Verrucomicrobiota; class Verrucomicrobiia; order Opitutales; family Opitutaceae; genus Pelagicoccus. The sequence continues at coordinate 42,008 of JANQRJ010000013.1, read as the reverse complement.
AGAAGGGTAGCGTACGCCTGAGGGCCTACGTGGAAAAGGAGCCTCAAGAGGACGAGCGTCCCTTGCCGCTGCGTTTCGAGATTTCGGATACGGGTCTGGGCATTCGGAAAGAGGACCTCGCTCGCCTGTTTCAGCCCTTCGTACAGCTCCAGCACGAGGGCACCTCGCCTCGCGAAGGGGCTGGGCTTGGGCTGGCGATCGTGAATCGCATCATCGAGCTGATGGGCGGGCGCATAGCTGTGAGCAGCGAGCATGGGGTGGGCTCCACGTTCACCGTTCGCTTCGATTTCGAGAAGCTGGCTGACGAGTATGCCGACGACGATATAGCAGCTCCGCGGCCTACTCAGAGTTCCATCCAGGAGGAAGCCAGTCTTGGTCGTCGTTATCCGTTGAAGATCATGGTGGTGGACGACAACCCGATGGTGCGGCGCCTCATGCTCCAGTATCTGGATTCGCTCGGCTACGAGGCGCACGAGTTCAAGGGCGGGCGTCCCGCCGCAGCCCATGGGCACGAATACGATCTGGCGATTCTCGATCTACGCATGCCAGGGGTGGATGGGCCGCAAGCCGCCTCGGCGATTCGCGAGAAGTCGGGCAATGCCCAACGGCCATGGATCATTGCGGTTTCCGCCTCCCTCCAGGAAAACGAAGTGAAGCGGGCCCGCGACGCCGGGGTGAACGACTTTTTGGGAAAGCCCTTTTTTGCCGGCCAGCTCTCGGAGAAAATTCGAGCCATTCCCTGGTTCGAGGAGATGGAGGTCGAAGAGGCGCTAGTCGAGGAGGAGGAAGAATCGGAACCCGAGCACGTGCCTATCTTCATCGGACCTGCCGAAGTGGAGACTGTGGTGGAAGAGCCGAGCTACGCCGACGAATCCAAGCCGACCATGCCGGATAGCGTCTTTGGTGGCGCGGATGGCTATCCCCCCGAAGTGGTCAAGGCGGCTATAGCTGAGGTGTATTCGAAACATGGGGACATGAAAGGTCTTGCTCGGGAGGGGAACTGGGCTGCGGTGAGAGAAGAGGCTCACTACATAGCCAACACTGCGATGGCCCTCGGCATCGATCAGCTCTACCTTGATGCCAAGTCGCTCGAGACCGCTGCCGAGAAAGCCGATGCAGCCTCGGTCGAGAAGTGGCTCGAAGAACTCATGCTCAACTTCGAAGCCTGGGAAAAGGAGTAGTAAGCGTTTTTGCTGGCGCGTCTGCCGGGTTGTAGGGCCGCCGCTCGCGGCGCGCCGCGTTGGTTTGATAGGATTTCCGAATAATTCGTCGGGCATCTCCCGTAGCTCTGCGCTACGAGGTAGGATTCGGTCAAATTTGAACCACGGAAGATGGTACGACCCGAACCGCATCGGTGGGCTAGGCCCCTGCGATGCGGCGTGGCGGCAAGCGCCAGCCCTACCTGCTTCTCGGGCGAAACGCTTTCATCTCCGTCTCGTCGGTCTCTAGTCTCGGCCCGCCAATCAAGTCGATGCAGTAGGGAATGGCGGGGAAGACAGCTTCGAGGTTTTCGCGAATGGCCTTTGGCTTGCCCGGCAGATTTACGATCAGGCAACTGCCTCGCGTGCCGGCGGTCTGGCGGGAGAGGATGGCGGTGGGGACGTACTTTAGCGAAGCGGTCCGCATTTGCTCGCCAAAGCCCGGCAACATGCGGTCGCAGACGGCCTCGGTGGCTTCTGGCGTCACGTCGCGTGGAGCCGGGCCGGTGCCGCCGGTCGTGACGATCAGGCAGCAGCCTCGCTGGTCTGCGAATTCGGCGAGCGTCGCTGAGATCTTCTCTTGTTCGTCTGGCACTACGGCGTATTCAAGTTCGAATGACGTGGCCAGCCATTGCTTGAGCAGTTCGGTGCAAGCCTTGCCGGGGATGTCTTCGTAGATGCCTTGGGAAGCGCGGTCCGAGATGTTGAGGATGCCGATGCGTGCGGTCATGGTTGGTTTTCGGGTTTGCTCGATTGAATCTGTGAGAACCTGCTCGTCAAGCGACTCAAAACAGTAGTGGTTAGTTGTTGATTGCAGATTATTTTAGGAGACTCTGCGATTGAAGTCGCTGGCGAAATGCCTTCCGGTATTATGATGAAACCAATTGTTGTAGCGATAGGCGTGGGGCTGGTTTTCGGAGCTGGAGTGGTTGGCTATCAGCTGGGACTTCGCAGCGAAGTGGAATCCATCGATTCAGTGTCCTTTGATTCAGCCAAGAGTCGGGAAAAGAGTGTTTTGGCGATAGGGTCTGCTGATAGCGTAACTGTCTCGCTCGAGGCTGATCGTACCTCCCCACGTTCCGTCGAAGAGATTTTCGCTAAGCCTTGGGAAGAGCGGTTTCTGCTTTTCAGGGAGTATCTCGACGGGATGACTGCTGAAAACGTCGCTGATTATATTGAAGCCCTGCAAGAGCTGCCGCCGGGCCGCAAAAGGACTTCGATGATGGAAAGGCTGTTCGAACGTTGGGGCAAGTTGGAGGGTTCAGTCGCCTTCGAATATGCGAAGTCCATGGAAGGTCGTTCTCGCTTGAGATATCTTTCCAGTGCAGCGGAGGGTTGGGCGGATATCGAACCGGATGAAGCTTGGGAAGCGATCATGTGGGCTAGCAACTACGGAGCTCTAAGTGGGATATCCTTTCGAGGAGCGCTGCGCAGCATTGCTCGAAACGACCTACAGCTGGCTGCCCGCCTGGCTATGGAGACTGAAGACAGGAGTTCCTTTGCCGGTAGACGGGTTCATCCTTTGATCGAGGCAGTAGAGGAGAGCGGCGAGTATACGAAACTGGTAGCGATGATTGAGCGCTATTCGGAAGGGCCGACCAGTGGTGATTATATAGAGAACGTTTTTCAAAGATGGGGGCAGTATGACTACGAAGGTCCGTCAGATGCGATCCGGGCGATGGAAGATAGCGAGTTGTCGAAAAGCGCTATGACCGGCCTAATTCAGGGCTGGGCGGAATCGGATGGGGCTGGGGCGTTCCAATATGCCCTGGAGAATCAGAGCGACCCCACATTTGCCGAAGCCATTCCATCGATTGTCCGCACTTGGGTGCGAAGCGCGACAGCGGAAGAGATTCGGTCGATACCTGAGCGGCTTGAGGGTTTGGAGGATTATGACGAGAATATGAGACGAGTCGTCTCCAGCTTTGCGAAAGCAGATCCGAAGATGGCGTTTGACTTGGCCAGCAGCTTGGCTGACGAGAATTTGAGAACCAAGAGTATTGGCTCCGTCATGTTTACCTGGTCGCTCTCAGAGATTGATAAGGCTCGAAGTTTCCTGCCTGAAATTCCTGATGCTAAGGCTCGTTCTTCAGCGGCGCGATCGATGATATATTCTCACGTTAGGGCAAAAAGCTCTCCGGAAGAAATAGTATCTCTAGTTGAGCATGGTTCGGACCAAAAGGAAAAGGAACGTTTGCTGTCTTCCATTGCCAGGCAGGCGCAGAGGCACAGGACCTCGGAGCATTCGAGAAAACTGGTTGAGTATCTAAAGACAGAGCTGCCCAAACGAGAGGATGTCTCGGATGATTTTCGCAATAAGTTGCTGAAGGAGTTAGACTAGTGTCGTGTCATGCATGAAACGTAGCGCGAATCCCGCAGGGCGCATAGGCGTCAACTTAACGTGAGAAGCATCCTTTGGAGGGCAACGCTCCGTCGTTGCCGCACCGGTTGTTCCCTGTGTAGGCTCCGCGGCAATGACGGAGCATTGCCCTCCAGTACGACACCTTTAGGCTTAAGTTGACGCCTATGCGCCCTGCGGGATCCGCGCTACGGCTAGCGATATCTGTTCAGTCTAGAGTGAAGGTCCTCGATTCGCCTTCGTGCTGCACGACGATGTGGGTGCGGTCGATCAGGACGATCCTGGCTCCGTCGATGATGTCTCCTTCGGCGTGTATGCCGCCGTTTACGCGGGCTCGCGCTCCGGTCGAACGGAGGAAGATGGCGCTGAGCTTGATCTTGGGGAAGGGGTGGACGACGGGCGTTTCCTTTTCCGGCTGAGTTTGGGCGATTGGCTGGGAGTCGTCGGAGGGGTTGCCGAGCTCTAGAATCTCTTTCAGCATGTCTTCGCGGGAGGCGATTTTCGGCTTTTCGCTTTGGGCTTTGTCGGGGTGTTGCCCGTTGCTGCCGGTTTCTTCGGTTGGGCTGCCAAGCTTGTTTATGAGGTAGATGGCGAGGAGGCAGCAGACTATGCCTCCCGCGAAGGCGAGGAGAGCGTTTCGTTTGGGGCGACTGGCAGCTTGGCGGAGACCCGCTTCGCTTTCCTCCACGGTCTGTTGCACTGTGGCGGAGAGGGCCGCATGGGCGGCTCTGGTTGTTTCGTCTGGCTCGGCCTTTTGCCTTGGATTGCTCGAGGTCTGCTCTGGGGATGTCGCTGACTCTGACTGGAGGCTTAGCTTGGGTTTCGTCTTGCTTGGCGGCGGATTGCCTACGGCTATCTCCTGCCAGTCTTCCCAGCTGTCGGTCTTTCCGATCCCTACGAGGAAGTCCTGGTCAGGGATGGCATCGGGATGGTTCGCGTTGCCGCGCTGGCGGACGATGGTATTGGCCACGTATACGGCTGCTACTGCGGGAAAGCCGCTGCGGCATCTGTTGACGGGTTGATGGTGAAGCGCGGCGGCCTCGCTGAGCGCTTCGGGCAAGTCCCAGGTGGCGAGGAGATAGGCTCCAAGCTCGGCGTGGTTGCAGCCGATGGTCTGGGTTTCCGCTTGCCATAGGGGAATCGAGTCGTCGCGCGAGAGATGTCGGGCCTCGGCAAACGCTTCGGGGGCGGCGTCGAGTAGCACGAGCTTGCCGATGTCGTGCAGCAGACCGGCAGAGTAGGCCTCTTCGGCTGACTTTGAATCCTCGGTCTCGTAGAGGCTGATGCGGCGGGCTACCACGGCGACGGATACGCTGTGGTGCCAGAGTTCGTTGACCAGGGCGTGGCGTTCGGCGCTTTGACCGGCTCTGTTGAAGAGCTGGATGGCGAGGGCGAGATTCTTGATGGAATCGAGGCCGAGGATAGAGACCGCTTCGGCGATGTCGGAGACTTTGTCTTCGAATGCGTAAAACGAGGAGTTGACGGTTTCCAGAACCTTGCTCGAGAAGGCGAGGTCGGTCGAGATAGCTTCGGCGATCTGGTCTGTCGAGGCGTGCGGGGAGTTGATGAGGCTGACGATCTTGAGGTAGAGGGGAGGGAGGCTCTGGAATTCGGCTCTACTAGCCACGATCTCCTTGATCAGCGGATTCTCCAGCCAGGAGTCGAGAGCGAGGCAGCGTTGGCATTCGAAGAGCAGGCGGTCGGCAGGGCAGGGCCTGGGCAGGTAGCGCCAGTTCGTTTCGAGAGTGGCTTGGAGCCTAGCTGTTCGCTCTTCGTTGATCGCGATAAACGCGTGGGCGTGAGGGGCGGCTTTGGAGATTTGGGAGAGCGCGTCTAGATCCTTTTCCTCGTCGGCTTCCAGGGCGGCGACCAGAATGTCGGGGGGATTTTGCGTGGCGGCTGCCACCGCTTCGCTTTTCGATTGGACGCAGTCGATCGTCCACAGCGTAGACATGGAAGCCAAGGCCTGGCGATAGGCGTCTAAGACAGCCGGATCGTGATCGATAAAAAGGAGTCGCGCGCGCATGACGACAGATGATTTTTACCTTTGGAACGGCGACGGCGGGCCCGTCTTTAAGGAGGTGGGCCACCCCAGCGACTGGGTAAGTCGATATACCCATGCGAAACTTGGCTTCTACTACCTATTGGCACGCGCAAGTAGCGTTTTTCGTCGGAATGGAAGCCTGAGTCCGTGCTGCAGTGTCGCGATTTTGTTGCCCATCACTCAGCGGCCGCTAGAGAGATTCCGCTTATGGCGGATTCATCCTACCAGAGCGTTTGTGAACATGGCGTGGCGAATGACGGCTCGAAGCCTTGCGGGGCGATTCTCAACGCGCTTTTCGCCCAAGGAGGCGGCAAGTGGTACTTTCCTTCTGGGAACTATCTCGTCGAAGAGCCTCTCCGTGTGGGCTCGGATACCGAGCTGAGGCTCGAAGCTGACAGCGTTTTGCGGCTTGCCGATGGCGCTGCCGTTACGGAAGACGACTATCTTTTGACGAATGCGAACCCTGCCCGAGGCGACCGTAAAATAGCTATCCATGGCGGAATCTTCGACGGGAACCAGATAGGCAATCCGCGTCCCGACGGCCTGATGGACTTTGGCTATACGGGTGCCATGCTTCATTTCGAAAACGTGACTGGGCTTGCCTTGACCCATGCTACGCTACGCGATGCCGAGGCCTACTACGCCCGTTTCACTCGCTTAAGCGACTTCCACATCGAGGACATAACGTTCGATTCGCAGATGATCCGCCACAACAACGACGGAATTCATCTAGGCGGGAATTGCTCGAAAGGCGTCATCCGCAAACTCCGGGCTGCTACGCCCGGGGTTACTGGCGATGATTTTGTTGCCCTGAATGCGGACGATGCTCTCCTTCGCAATGAGGTTCGAGGCATGACCAACGGCGACATAGAAGACATCCTGATCGAGGATCTTGAAGCGTACAGCTGCCATACTTTCGTGCGCCTGCTCTGCGTTACCTCGACCATCCGCAACGTAACCGTCCACAAGGCGCGGGGCGGTTGCAAGTTTGCCGCGATCAACGCGGACGGAGCGAGGGGGTGCCGCGTCCCGGTCTTCGACGAGGCGAATCCTCCCTATCCTGGAGAGGGCGTTGGCATGCTGGAGAACATCGACATTTCCGACTTCCGGGTCCACAAGGTAGCCGATGGCGGGATGGCTTTGATCGACATTCAGGAAAGGGCGAAGGACTTCCGCATCCGCGACTTCGAACGCGTGTTGGACGAGGATCTGAATCCGAGAGCTCCTACCGTCCGCTTCAAACATATGCATATCACGGGCGGCGTTTTGAACGACGAACCCCTTGAAGCCCGCAGTACCCTGGCTCCCGAAGAGGCCTTCGAAAGCAGTCCATCGCATGTCGATCTCTCTTTGAATCCATCGTCCTGAAATCGGAATATGTATCCGAAAAAGAAATACGAAATCCTACGAAGCTATTTATCCGCGAGGCTGACCCTCGTCACGTTTTGCTAACGACGGATTTCGCATAGAGTTTCGCTGCCTCGAGGTTGTGTATTTCCGCGGTCGCAGGCGCACGATAGAAAGATCATGAATAATTCAGGCTAGAGACGCTGATGAAAGAGCTGAGCTCCCAGCACATCTGTTCGGCAATTGGAGAAGCTCTTTTGCCGCCAACCTGAAAGACGTCCTATGAAGACTCGTCTTCGGCCTCCCGGTTCAGGATCGAACTATGTTCGCGCTGAAGCTCGTGCAGTTGCTCGACCACGTTGGCCAGCTTTTCGCCGTTGGGCGTCAAGGTGTATTCGACGCGTGGCACCTTTTCGTCGAACTCCCTCCGCGTAACGAGCTTGTAGTCGAGTAGCCTTCGGAGTCTTTCATTCAAAACCTTCGTTGAGATGCCGGGTATGTAGCGCTCCAGTTTGCCGGGTCGGGTAACGCCTTGCTTGATTGCGGCAACCACGGCGGCGGACCATTTGCAGCCGACCACGTCCTCGAGACTTCGATAGGCGCGTCGCTCGTCAAGCGTTAGGTGCTTTTTGTCCATTGCTTCTGAATTATATCCATAAGGGACATTCTGTCTAGCGGGAACAAAGTGGTAAGCGCTCACTGAATCGAGCCCTCTTTCGCCTTATCGAAACCATGGTAGTCTTGGAATACGGCCGCATGCCGCGGCTGGCCGCAGGCCTTCTGCGGAAAACCGAAATACGAAAACCAATATAGAACATGAAAACGAAAGCCACCTTCTATCACGCCGGTTGTCCTATTTGCGTCAGTGCGGAGCAATCGCTCGCCGCTGTTTTGGACACGGAGAAAGTCGATCTTGAGATCGTCCACCTTGGCGAACAGTCGGGACGTCTCGATGATGCGGAGAACGCCGGAGTGGAATCCGTTCCCGCATTGGTCCTGGGCGGTGAAACTTTGCATATAAACTTCGGAGCGGCCTTGGCCGACCTGCGCTAGCTATAAATGGAGATAGGATCATGAAAAAGACGCTTCCGATGCTTGTCCTTATTTTGTCGTCAGTCGTTTCCGCGATCGCCTGCGAAAAATGCGCGGACTACGGCAATGACGATTTTGCTATCCGCTCTACTAAGGCGCGTTACGACTCGTCGATCGACTCGGTGATTCTCGAAGTTGCTGTTGTCGGCTTCGCCGGTCGGACGCCGGCGCTGAAGACGGGCGCCCTCGATGGAGCGCACGTCCTCGGCTACGTCTTTCCGACCACTTTGGATTCGACCGACGTAGGATTCAGCGCGACCGAAGGGGTTGTTGCATTGGCTCTCACCTCTCATCCGGATTTTGACGACACCCCTCTTTGGGATGAGAATCTGGACGGAGACTACCGTAATGATGGAGTCGTCTGGCACGCCCACTGGGTTGTCCTTGAAAAGGACGACCGTGTCGCGGGCGGGCTTTCCGTAAAGTCTGCGGATCTGACCGATTCGACTGTGAGGCTTCCGCCAACGGCTCCCGGCATGCCAATGTATATGGATTCGCCGGGATTCAATATCGCGCTATCCGAGGAAAGGATGCGCGTCGTAGTCCCGGCAAATCGTATTCAACGGAGAGTCGATTTCAGATTCGATGCCGTAACTGCCTTCATGAAGGTCAATACTTCAAATGAAGACCTGCCTATGCTTGGCGTCTACAAAGTATATAGCGTTGCCTCAGGCGATCTGTCTCTGCCCTACGCCGTTGCCCGCTAGGGTTCTGGTGAAAGCGAGTATGCGATAGCTCGAAAAAGAATGCGTTTCCCAGATCGAAATAATCTTTGAAAAAGTAGATTTCTCCCGGGCGAGTTTTCCGCAGAACCCGCTCGCAGATGAAAGGGTTGGCTCCGTCTCGTCTGCCGAGCCTGACCAAGTGAGATGTTGCCAATGCCTGCTGGGACCGTAGCATGTCGGCCATGAAATTAGTCTTACTTGCTCTTTCCTGCCTGCTGCTCTGCTCCTGCTCGCCTGATCCTGAGCCGAAGGTGATGGAAGGCGAGGAACTCGCTCCGTCTATCGTCTTGGCTTTTCTTCAGGCTTTGCAGTTCGAGGACTATGAAAGAGCCAAAGCTCTCTTGCATGAAAGGCCGGATACTCTGCTCACGGACCTGCCTTATTGCCACCAGCTTTTCTTCGAGATTCCGTCGACAGGCAGGAAGATCATCGGGACTGGGCGCGAGTTCTACGGTTCGGACTGGACTTTCACCGTCGACGTGAAGCTCAACTATGGCGGCAACAGAATGAAGCAAGTCCGCTTCTCGGTCATGCCGGGACAGCAACCGAGAATCCGTGGCGTCAACCCGCTGTATTAGCGAATTGAAAATTGAAGATTGCGGATTGAAAATTGGAAATCCGACTCCGAATTTTCAATCATCGATCTTCAATTGCCGGAGGCAAGCCCGTCTTTTGCAGCGGCAAGCATCAGTTCGGCCGACAATCGCTTTTTGTAGTCTGGATTTGAATACGAAAAGCTGATTTCGTTGTCAGGTCCGATTATGAAGACGGAAGGAACTGGAAGTTTGTTCTTGTTGAGTCCGCCTGACGCTTTTTCCAAGTCGATGCCGAAGGACTTGTATTTCGAAATGGTCTCCGGGTCCAAGGTGAAGTCTATGCCAAACGCTTCTGCCGCGCTCATGGAGGCATCCGAGTAGAGAGCGTAGGTGAGTTCGCCATCCTTCTCCACGGTGCTGAGCTTTTCCGGGGAGTCGGGACTCAGGCCGATAATCTGATAGCCGAGCTCGACGAGCTGGTCCTGCGTCTGAGCGAGGCCTTGCATCTGCGTGCTGCAGAATGGGCACCAGCCGCCTCGGTAGAAAACGAGCACGGTTCGCTTGCCTTCGGTCAGCGAAGTTAGGGGAACGGAGCGTCCAGTCTTGCTTGCCACTTCGACTTCAGGCGTTGCGGCGCCAACGAGCAGGGGCTGGATGTCCTCGGCATCGCGAGCTTGCAGGGCGATGGAGAAGAAGAGGCTGTAGACGAGGGATAGGAGAATGGATCTTTTCATGGCAGCTATTTTTCGAATTCGCATGGGGTAGACGAATCGAAGCCGATTTTGATGTCAGCTGTCCGCACTGCATCCCATGCATGGCACGATACTAGAGCTTGTCGTACTTCGTATGCCTGCCTTTGGCTTTTGCTACAGGGTACTTGGCAGCGTTTTTCGCGAGCTTGTCGGTGATGGCTTGAGCGATGTCGATGTCCATCTCGTGCGCTAGGAGGAGGACGAACCAGGCGACGTCGGCAAGTTCCTCGGAGAATCGCTCCTTGCGCTTGGATACGGCTTTGGCGATTTCCTCGGGTGACTTCCAGAGAAAGAGCTCCTGCAGTTCGGAGGCTTCTATAGCTAGCCCGGCAGCGAGGTCCTTTGGGTTGTGGAATTGCTTCCAGTCGCGAGCGTCTCGGAAGGCGATGATTTTGGCGGCGAGTTCGCTTAGCTCGGAATTGGCCATTCGAACTCAGACGGTGGTGTTCGATGCGCGGGCTGCCAATAGCAAAATTTGGCGGTTGGAATTGCAGAGTGCGATCAAAATGTTGTCCTGGTAGGGACCGATCGTCCCGCCGACCGCGGGATCCGCGCTGCAAGATCATGCACTGCGGCCCGCTCGGCGATCGGGCCCTACCTCTGATCACAATGTAGGACACACCTTTAGTCGTACCCCAGTTCGGCTACCTCGACTTTGCCAGACTTGCTGTAGGAACGCCTAGGCAACACTTTCTTTGAAACACACCTGGAATGGCACTGAAAAGAAGTCGCTACATTTTCATCTTCTGCTTCTTGTAGCCTTTGGGCGCCTTGAACTCGGCGGCAGGAATGTCCGTTTCCTCGGAGCCGGCGAGGGTTGTTTCGGAGACGAGTTTTCCTGCTGCGTCGAATTCTCTGCTCAGGATTGGAAAGCCTTGCAGCTCGGATACGTGGGCAAACCAGTTCGAGCGATCCTGGTTTGGCATCATGCGTCCCATGGGGCTTTGGGCGAAGGTCGCTCGGATTTTGGCGAACAGCTGGGACATTGCCTGGAAGGAGCCTGCCATTTCCTCGCTTCCTTTCACTTCGGACCAGTCGGCGAGCCAAAGCTCGTTGGCCTTTCGGCCATCGATCAGAACGTCCACGCGTTCGACCTTGTAGTCGCCTATCGTATCCTTTTTTCCGGTACGCTTGACTTCGACTTTCGGCTGTTCGACGGGAGCGGCTGGCATGCGGCCTTTCAACATGCTCTCCATCATTTGGCGTTGAGCGGGCGGCACGCTGGCGAGCTGCTTTTCCATTTCCGCCATGGCTTCGGTCATTTTTTGGGCGAGCTGCTCGATGGTCTTCTTGTCGAGCTGCAGGTAGGACTTCCTCTGATGGTCGACCATCAGCATGGCTTCCTTTTCGCTGTCGAAAATCATTTCGCCGTTTTCTTCGTCGAGTCCGGCCATTTTGATGTTCGAGTCGTCGATCAGCATGCGAATCGACTTCGCTGGCTGTTTCTTTCCGTTTCGTATGTCGGTTTGCTCGAGGGTATAGGAGTAGCCTCCGAATGCATTGGAGACGAGGAGGAGCGCGATCCCGAGGGAGCTACGCCGGAGGAGTGGGGCGAAGTGGATGGTCAGGTTCATGGGCATGGGCTAGCGCGCGTGTCGTTCGGAGGCACGAAAAACAGTGGATGCCTAGGTGAGCTTACGCGTCCGGTCTGTCCTTCGGATCAGGGCGAAAGGTAGATGCCAGTCGCTACGGTACTTCGCTCGGCTTCCAGCTTCTCGTAGAGATCGAACTGGTCTCCTGTAAGGATTTCCTTGATACGGGCTTTGGAGTCTCTGTTCATCGCCTCGTTTTTTTCGCCTGCGGAACGATGGCTTTGCTCTTGAGCTTGCTGGTAGTAGACAGCGTAGAGCGCGTCTTTTTGCTCTTCGTTCAAGCCGAGTTGAGGAGCGATACCACTGAGTCTGGCTTGGGCGAACATCTCGTTTCGGGCGACTTCTTCGTCGTTTCGTAGCTGTTGATAGTCTTCGTACTGTTCGTCGGTCATTATCTCTCTGGCCAGGTCATCTATGTCGGCTTGGGTGACGGCTTTGTCTGAAGAGACGATGGTCATTCCGGTGTCGTCGGCGCTGACCATTTCGGCGAAGCTAGCGATGCGAAAGGCGAGTATTTCGCTTAGCCTTTGCGTCTGCTGGGGATCGAGACCGAGGCGTTGGGCGTACTGCTCGGCTTTTCGGAGGGCCTGCTGTTCGGCGATCGTCTTGAAGTCGACGCTTTGGCGGAAAAGGCGCGTGAACTGTTGCGGAGATCTTGCCGGAGCGGGAAGGGCGGTGGCGAAAGGCGTTTGATTGGGTGGATAGACTGCCCCTTCCTTTCGCTGCGGTTCGCGGCTTTCCAGCTCGTGCAGCTTGTCGAGGGTCTCGGCAAGCTCTGCTTGCAGGGCATCGTGGTTTTGGCGTTCCGTTGTGGAGGGCGTTTTTCTGCCGAGCTGGTAGCCGCTGAAGAAGGAAACTCCGATTAGTAGCGAGACGGTGGCGAAGGTCGCTTTTTTCATACTCGGCTGCTACGCGTCGATGCGTGTTTCTGGTTTCGCCTCGGCTCGGATTTCTTCCCGCAGGAGATAGAAGGATTGATTGAATAATCTAACCTAGCCAGATAGCTCATGTGTGTGATGTCGCTAGGTGACGAAAAAGAGCGTCTGGCCTCATCTGGAAATACTGCAAGGCCTATTGCGAATGGATATAGATGAGACTTCAGTCCTGGTAGAGGCGATGGTTGGAGGTCGAGGAGCGCGAGCAATTCGATCGCAACAGAATAGAATCAGGGATGCCGTTTCTCGAAAGACCCCAATTTGCCTATTCGCCACAGGAGCGTTTCTCGGAGAGGGCTATGATTTGCAGGAGCTCGATACGCTGTTTCTGTTGATGCCTATTTCGTTCAAGGGTAGGCTGGTTCAGTACGTGGGGCGGTTGCATCGTCGATGCTCTTCGAAGCGCGAAACGCGTGTGTTCGATTTTGTGGATACGGGCCTGCCGGTTGCTATGAGTATGTTTCGCCGTAGAAGACCAGCATATAGGGAAATGGGATATAGTGAGGCTGAGAGCCTTCTAAGTGACAGCAAGACGTAGCGGAAGCTTATCGCTTCGCTGGAAGTTTATCGTGACAGGCTTCTTGGCTTTGCGATCCAATGTCGGTGAAGACGTCGATCAGGTCTCTTTGTTTTTTGGTTGGCAGTTTGCCGACGGCTTTCTCGAAAATTCGAAGCATATTGAAAAACGCTTCGCCAAAGAAATCCGACACGCCCTCGTATATATTGTCATCCTTGTTTGCTAGTTCCGCAAGTTGGTCGAGGCGGCGTTTGATTTCAAATGCATGGCGCTTGATCTCGTCGACTGCCTTTCCAGGTTTGGCGTTTATGTTGAGACCCAGTTTGAAATCGAGGGCTCTCGCGTAGTCGGAAAGATCTTGGATGCGAAGCTGGTTGTCAGTCCCGTTTTCGATCTTCGAGATGCGCGGCTGTCCACAGCCGATTTTCTTCGCGAGCTGGCTTTGGGTGATACCTTTAGCAGCGCGTACTGCCGAGAGCATACGCACGATCTTCTTAGATTGGAAGTCTTCCTCGAAGGCCTTCTTGAACGAGGGATCTTTGGAGGTCGTCTTAACAAGTTCGTTTACGCTGCTGAAACGTTTGCCGGTAGGTTTTGGTGTTGCGGTCATTTGTCGGACGATTTGCGAAGGGAATCCATGAATTGCTTGCAGAGTTTCAGGTCGGCGTTCTGCGATTTCTTGTCGCCGATAGTAATCAGATAGAGCGTTAGATTATCGAACCAGGCATATGTGTAGAGTCTGGTCTGCTTCAGATTCTTGCCGCCACCTTTCTGGTCGATGGCGACCACGCCCTGGGGTTCGCGATGAATGAAACCGAACTGGATGATTTCCGGCTTTCCGCCCTCATTGAGAGCTTCGAGATAGCGCTGGAGATTGGCGAAAGTGGCTTGAAGTTCATTTGGATTCTTCTTTTCAAACTGACGTTGTCGCCGTTCAAAGTCATCGGTAGTTTCGACATTCCACATGGCCATTTGATTCCTGAACGCAATTTTTAATGTGATATTTTAGAAATTTATTCCAAATTGGGATATTTTGAGTGGGTTTCGAGCTAACTGGAAGCCGTTATGGGACTACGCAGCATATCTGCGAAAAATGACGGTACATGCGTAGATTGCTAATGCCGAATTCCATAGACCTGGCTTGAAAAAACAGCAGATGGATTCGAGTTTTTTCGACACTTCTCTGCTCTCTTGCTTCACGTGAAGCGGGAGCTGGTGCCAAGGGGCGGATTTGAACCGCCGACCAAAGGCTTATGAGTCCTCTGCTCTACCACTGAGCTACCCTGGCGTTTGAAGGGAAAGTGGTTGGTAAGATGGGTGTGGGCCGAGTCAAGTCAAGTTTGAGGGAAATGTGTCTAATGGGGAGCGATTGAGAGAATGTCCTGGTAGGACCCGATCGCGCGCCGAGCGGGCCGCGCTGCAAGATCCCGCACTTCGGCCCGCTCGGCGATCGGGCCCTACCTCTGCCCATCAGAGAACACAGTTTTAGTCGCAGCCGCTAAGGTAGCTGAGCGTTCTTTTGTCCGGCGACGAAGGCTTCGATTTGGCGGACTGCTTCGGTGGGGCCGTCCTCTTGGGCGAGGGTGGTCTGGTGGCGGGTGGCGTTTGTCTGGAATTCGGGGTTGGCTTCGATGGTGGCGACGCGAGAGGCGAGCTTTTCGGGCCAGCGTTCCTTTTCGAGGCGGAGTCCGCAGCGAAGGCGTTTGATTTCGTCGCCAAAGAAGAATTGGTCGCCGATATGGGGCACCACGATGTGGGGCTTGCCGGCGTAGAGGACGGAGGCTGTGGTGCCGGCTCCACCGTGGTGGATGACTACCGAGGCGTGGGGCAGGAGCTGGTCGTGCGACATTTGCTCGACTTGGAGAATGTGCGGGGCATCGGCAGGGATTTTGAAGCCGGACCAACCAGGCTGTACGATGAGCTGCTTGTCCTGGGGCCAACAGGCGACGAGCCGGTTGATGTAGCGTTCCGGATAGTCGTAGACCATGCTCCCGAAGGTGATGATGGGGACCTGCTTTTGTCCGCAGAAGGCGAGGATGCGCTGGTCGGTTTCGGGCTTCTCCTGGGATTGCCAGCGGAGGTAGCCGCTGAATTGGAAGCGGGGGTGCAGCTCTATGTTTGGCCTCATGAGGCCGGGCGAGACGGTGACGAGTACGAGATCGGCGGACTTGGAGAAGAAGTCTTTGACGGGCGCGAGGCCTTTTCGTTTGAGCTGGCGGGAGATGGTGGAGTTGATGGCCGTATCCACTATGACATTACCGAGCTTCCAGGCGAAGCGGTTCCAGCGAAGCTGCAGCCAGCGTGGCGCCCCTCGCAAGCGGGGCAAGCCATGGGGCGGCATGTAGCGTGACGGTACGCTGTTGTGGGCGAAGGCGAGGCTGACGAAGGGGATGCCGCGCCGCTCGGCGATGGCCCGGTTCATGGGAAAGAGGTAGGAGGAGACGAGGCAGTCGGCTCCGTCGAGGGCCCTGTCCATGCCTTCGATGACTTCCTCCATGTGTGGAGCGGCGGCTTTGTAGAGTTCGCGTAGCTGGGATACCGGGGACTTGAGCTTCTGCATTCGCCCCATCCAATAGCGTAGATCGGATTGGCTCCAGTTGGGTGGTATCTGAAAAAAGGGTACGCCAGCCGTTTCGACTTCGGCCCGAAAGGGCTCGCTGGTGGCGAAGCGTACGGTGTGGCCAGCTTCCTGCAGGGCGACGGCGAGCCGGATGACGGGATAGATGTCACCGGTGGAGCCGTGGGTGGTGAGGACGATTTTTAAAGGCAAAATTAAGAACGCAGAATGCAGAAGTTGGGAGAGTGTCCAGTTAGAGTGTTACGGATTGCGTTACGATTGCGTGTCGCCCTTCGACTGGACTCAGGGCTTTCAGGAAGGGGCGTGACGGGAGCAAAATCATTGATGGCA
Organism: Pelagicoccus sp.; assembly: GCA_028284635.1. Lineage (GTDB taxonomy): Bacteria > Verrucomicrobiota > Verrucomicrobiia > Opitutales > Opitutaceae > Pelagicoccus. The sequence continues at coordinate 26,002 of JANQRJ010000013.1, read as the reverse complement.
AAATCATTATTCCGAATAGAGGTAGCAAAAAAGACGCCTGTCTCTAAAGGGTCCGTCTCAATCGCATGCGATAATGATTTTGCCATCAATGATTTTGCTTCGATCTGGAGGTCTAGAGCGAAGCCAGGATCTGGCGGAGTTCGGCCTCGGGGGTCTCGTGATGCTGGTCGATGGCAAGTTGTAGGGCGTTTTCCAATACGGGACGAGCGGCGGTGGGGTCGTTCTGGGCGAGGAGGCTTTTGCCTTTGAGGATGGCGGCCATCATCCAGTCGGATTTCTTGGCGAGGCAGGCGTCGAGCTGCTGGATGGCTTCGGCGTGCCGTTTCTCTGCTATGAGGGCCTGAGCGAGAGAGAAGCGAAAGAGCTCGTTGTCTGGATTCTTGGATACGAGGGTTTGGAACTTTTCGATTTTCATGGAAGATTGGGGGCTGGGGATCCAAAGCCTTTCGGCTTCGGCTACGGACTATTCAGCTTTCGCGACATCGCGAAAGCGGCACTCGCGGTCTTCGCGCGTGAGGCGAATAAACTTCGGTTTCGGGAGGCTTTGCAGGAATTGTCGGCCGTAGCTTTTGTGTAGGATGCGGGAGTCTAGGATAGTGATGATGCCGGTGTCGTCCTTGGTGCGGATGAGGCGACCGATACCTTGGCGGAATTTGACGAGGGCTTCGGGGAGGTTGAGTTCGGCGAAGGGATTGCCGCCACGTTCCTTGATATGCTCGGCCTTGGCTTCAGCGATTGGGTGGGTCGGTGGATCGAAGGGGAGTCGGGTAATGATGACTTGAGAGAGAGCGGGGCCTGGTACGTCGATGCCTGTCCAGAAGCTTTCGGTGCCGAAAAGGATGCCGTTGCCGGCGGCGCGGAACTCGGCGGCGAGGTCGCTGCGAGAGAGGCCTTGGCCTTGGGCGAAGAGGGCTCTGCCTTGCTTGGCGAAGTCGGACTCCAGCTCGCCTGCGGCTTTTTTCAGATCGGCGTAGCTGGTGAAGAGGACAAGAGTGCCTCCTGAGATTCTGGATACGCAGAAGCGGATGTAGTCGATGAGGGTTTCGATGGCGAGACTGGCGTCTTCGCGCGAAGGGGCGGGAATATCGGAGGCGACGTAGATGCGGGTGTGGCTTTCGTAGTCGAAGGGGGAGTCGACGCTTTCGGCGAGATGGGATTCGGCCCCGATCTTGGCTTGGAAGGGCTCCATCTGGCGGGCGACAGAGAGGGTGGCGCTGGTGAGGGTGACGGATATTCTCTTGTTGAAGATCTCTTCGCGGAGATAGGGGGCGACGTCGATCGGCGCGGTTCGCAGGGTGGCGATGTGGCCTCGGCGGCCGCTTTTTTCGAGCCAATGCACATGGTCCTCTTCGGCGAGATCGATGAAGCGGCGGATTTCGGTATAATATCCGTGGATACGGTTGCGTTGGTCCTTGAGCTCGTCGTGCATAGGGCCGTCCTCGATGCGGGAGAGGATGGAGTCCATGGTCTGCACGGCGGCGCGGAGGGGGCCGACGACAGTGGGTTCGCACCAGCCGGGTTCGGAGACGCGTACGATGGGGCGTTGAGCCAGGTAGGTGGCGATGAGATATCCGAAGAACTCCTGGGCGGCTTCCTGGGCGTCGATGATGGCTTGGATCTGCTGGGGACGGGCGAACTTGCTGATCATGCCCTTCTTGCGCTTGGGGTTGAAGAGGATCTTGAGCTGGCGATCGAGGCCGTAGGAACTGACGCGGGCACCGAAGTGCTCGGTGGCGACTTCGGCGGTGGTGTGGGCTTCGTCGATGACAAGGAAGTCGTCGGGAAGGAGGATGCCTTTCGCTCCGGGGGCCATGCCTCCGGCGTTGAGGAGGGCGAAGAGGAGGCTGTGGTTTACGATGACGACCTGGGCCTTTCGCATCTCGGCTCGGGAGCGTTGGTAGTGGCAGGTGGCCGGGGAGCAGTTCTTGCGGCTGCAGGCCGAACCGTCGGCGTTGACTTGCTCCCAGACGTCGTAGGCGGGCTGGGGGTTGAGCTCCTGACGCAGGCCGGTTTTGGTGCATTTGGCCCAGGCGGCGATGCGCTGGAGCTCTTCGAACTCTTCGGTGGGGAAGAGTTCGGTCTTGTTGCGTACGGCGTTGGCGAGGCGGGTGGGGCAGAGGTAGTTGCCCTTGCCGACGAGGACGGTGGACTTGAAGTTGGCGTATTTCTCGAGCTCCGGGATGCTGGCAAAGAGCTTTCGGCAGATAGGGAGGTCCTTGCCCTCGAGCTGCTCTTGGAGGGCAATGGTGTTGGAAGAAACGACGCAGGGTCGCTTGGTTTCGATGGAGCGGATGATTCCTGGGACGAGGTAGGCGAGGCTTTTGCCCACGCCGGTACCTGCTTCGAAGAGAAGCGGCTGGTCGGTTTCCATGCCTTGGGCGACGGCGAGGGCCATCTGCTCCTGCTGTGGGCGGTGCTCGAGGTGAAGGGCTGTTTGCAGCGCGCCGCCGGAGCGAAAGATTCCTTCGACCAACTCTGGCAGGAAGATGGTTTGGGTGGCGCTTTCCTGTCCGTCGTTGGGAGAAATCATGGGAAAGTGAAGAGTTAAGAACGAAGAGTGAAGAACGGGGGAAGTCCAAACTCTTTCGAGTTCGGCAATCCCAGGCGACACTTCGAAACTCACTCTTCGCTCTTCACTTTTAACTCTTCACTCCTTCTACCAAGTGTAGTGGACTTTGTAGGACACTTTTCTTTCGGAGTCTGCGGGGAGCTCGACTTCGAAGGCGATGGTGTCGGCGTCGACTTTTTCGTAGGGCTGGGAGTTTTCCTGGATTTCCCAGTTGCTCCAGCGGTAGAGGTGCTCGACGACGCGGATGACGACAGGGGCTTCCTTGCGGTTCTTGACGACGATTTCGAAGGCTTCGTTGACGTAGCTGCGTCGGTCTAGCTGGTAGTCGGTTCGGTTTCGTTCGCCGACGAGGTCGAAGGCGTTGCCGGTGTAGATCTTGAGGGTCTCTTTTTTCGCGGTGTGGTCGATGGCGTTTTCGCCAGTGAATTCGAGCTGGCCGTCGTCGTCCTGGCGGTAGAAGCGGGTCTTGCCTTTGGGCAGGGCGATGCCGAGTCCGTTTTCCTCGCTGTTCTCGATTTCGCGGATGATCCAGACCTTGGGGTTGGACTCGGTGCCGAAGGCTTCGTCTTGGCGGATGGCGGTGGAGTCCCAGCCTCGGTAGCGCATGGGGTTGATGAAGGCTCCGTCGTAGACGTAGGTGACGGGCGCTGCGACGTCCTTGGCTCGGAGAAACTCGACTTGCTTGGTCTCGCGGTCGAGCAGGGTGGTGGGACGGGGCAGGGAGTAGAGGTGGTATTCGTCGAAGGACTTTTCTTCGATTTGGGGGCTGGCTCGGACGCTCTCGGCTACGGTGAAGGGGCTGAGCTCGTAAACTTGATCTGCGTCGGCCTGCACCCGGTTCACGTCGCCGGCGATGAGCTTGATCTTGGCGTCTTGAAAGGAGGTGCCGGTTTGGTTGTCCATGGTGATCCAGCCTACGACTTCGACCTTGTCGCTGCCTTCGAGGGCGAAGATGTTATAGTCGGCCTGCCAAGCGAGTCCGCTGGTGAGATAGCTTAGCTGGGCCTCGGTCCTGGCGGCGTTCTCCGAGTGGAGGATCCAATCGAGCGTGGGTTTGAGGATGGAGTCGTCGGGCAGGCTGGGAAAAAGGGGTTGGCCGGGCAGGCCGAACTGGATTTTTCCGTCGATTTCTATCACGGGCTGCCCGCCGCCTTGGCTGGCCATGGAGCGTTGGCGTTGGGCGTATTGGTTGCCGTAGCGGCTCATCGCGGAGTAGTGGGGTTGGTAGCCGGAGCGGATGATGCGGCCGGTGACGAGGGTCGGCTCTCCTGGCTCGGAAGAGAATCGCTGGAATTGGATCTCCTGGCCTTCGAAGTGGGAAAGCAGCAGGCCTTGGGAAATGGGATCGGCCCGGTAGCTTTGCTCGAGGATGGCGATCCGGCTTTGGCCGGAGGGATCGCGCAGGAGCACGGATTGGGGTTCGAGGTGGGCAGTGACGCCGCTGAAGCTGAGCTTGTTTTCGCCAGGCTGGAGATCCAGGGGCAGGGTTTGGCGAACCACGCCGAAGCCGTCGTTGTAGATGGTGAGGGCCGGCGGTTGGGTCGCGGCTGTGGATAGGAGGGTGGCGCTGTACGCGGCGAGGAGGACGATCGAGAGGCGAATTTTCATAGCAGGGAGTTTTGCTTGCAGGGTTTAATCAAGTTGGCGGGGCGGCTATGTTTCTACCGTCCGTTTCCAACTTTTGGGTACGCAAACGAAGGTGTCGGCGGATTCGCTAGGATTCGATGTAGACCAGGTCTCCGGGAGCGGTCTGGTCGTAGAGCTCGATCATTTCCCGGTTCGCGAGCTGTATGCAGCCACCGCTCGCGGGTTTGCCGAGCTTGTCCTCGTGGTTGGTGCCGTGGATATAGATGTAGCGCTGGTAGGAGTCGTGGCCGGGGCCTTGGTTGCGACCTGGCTCGAGGCCGGTCAGCCAGAGGATGCGGGTGGTGACGAGGTTTGGTTGTTGCTCGTCTGGGCTGAGCTGGCGGTAGGCTTGCCCGACGCTTTTCCTGCCTTTGAAGACGGTGCCGAGTGGTTCGCCGTCGCCGAGCTTCTCGGCGATGCGGTGCAGGCCGGTTGGGGTGCCGAATGAGTTCTCCAAACAGCTGGGCGGCTTGGAACTGGTGGAGATGGTGAAGCGCCGGGCGAGTTTGTCGTCCGCGAAGAGGAAGAGCTCCTGTCGGGCGATGGAGACGATGAGCATGCGCGCTGTTTGCTTGATCTCGAGGGCGCGGAGCTTATGGGTCAGCGGCTGCAATATTTCCGAGGACATACAGAAATGGGTTACAAAGTAGGCATCGTAGGCGCTACCGGGGCGGTCGGCCAAGAGTTCATCAAGCTGCTGGAGGCGCGTAGCTTTCCCGTGGCGGAGCTGAAGCTGTTCGCATCTTCGCGTTCCGCGGGCAAGAAGGTCGAAGCGTTGGGCAGTACTTTAGTCATTGAGGAAGCGGCCGCTCCTGGTTTCGCGGGGCTGGATTTCGTGCTTTTCAGTGCCAATGGCAAGACCTCCCTTGAGCTCTGTCCTGCTGCCGCTGCTGCGGGCGCGGTCGCCATAGACAATAGCTCGGCCTTTCGCATGGATCCCGAAGTGCCGCTGGTAATACCCGAGATCAATGGCGAGGCGGCTCGCGGGCATAAGGGAATCATAGCCAATCCGAATTGCTCGACCGCGATTTCGCTCATGGGCGCCTATCCTTTGCACCGGGCCTTCGGACTGAAGCGGATGTTCGCCTCGACGTACCAGGCGGTCAGCGGTTCGGGCGCCGAGGCTATGAAGGAGCTCGAAGATCAAACCAAGGCTTGGGCGAGTGGCCAGGCGATCGCCCGTAGCGTCTATCCGCACCAGATCCTTTTCAATGCCCTGCCTCACGTCGACGCGTTTCAGGAAAATGGATACACGAAAGAGGAGATGAAGCTGGTCAACGAAAGCCGCAAGATCATGGGTTTGCCGGATTTGGCGGCCTCCTGCACTTGCGTGCGCGTGCCGGTGATGCGTTCGCACTCCATCTCCATCAACGCCGAGTTCGAGCGTCCGGTATCCGTCGAACAAGCCCGCCAGGCGATTGCCGAGGCGAAAGGCGTTGATCTGGTGGACGAGCCGTCCAGTAACTCCTACCCGATGCCTTTGGACCTCGCGGGCAAAACGAATTGCGGCGTGGGCCGCATCCGCAAGGATCTCGGTTTCGAAAACGGTCTGGCCTTCTGGGTGGTCGGCGACCAGCTCTGGAAGGGGGCCGCGCTCAACGCAATCCAGATCGCGGAGTATTTGGTAAAAGGCGGAAGAGACTCAGACTGAAGGTCTGAAGCTGGATTCATTTGGTGGCATTCGCTCTGCCAATCCACTTCTTAACTCTTCGTTCTTACTTCTTCGCTCAAGAAGCTGGTGGGTCGAGTGGGACTCGAACCCACAACCAATTGCTTAAAAGGCAACTGCTCTACCGATTGAGCTATCGACCCTTCAGGACTGCCGCGCAGGCAGGCGAAAGGCTCGGAATACAGGCTCAGGCCCATTTGATGGCAAGTCCTAATTTGGCCGTTTCGAAGGTTGCTTTTCTCCGGTAGGCAATCTAATGATTTGCGCGAAGAAAAGAGCAACCGAGAGCGGTTGATACGCGTACAATCTCGATGCTGGTCGCGACTTTTCGGCATTTCACGTCGGAAAACGCGTTTTTCTGAAAATCATGTTAACCGAGGGCAGCGTAACGCAGACCGTTGAGGGACGGAAAAGGGGTGGCGACAAGCGCCATCCTGGCAAGCGCTTTTCCTTTCGTGGACAAAGGAGGAAAAAATGGGAACAACGGTGAATGGGGCTCGTCCCAAGGCGACTACTAGTATGTCAAGCAAAGCTCAGGAAGTCGCACTGGACAAGGCGCTTGTAGCGCGTTTCAAGGCCGGAGACGATTCGGCCTTCGAGGAAATGGTTTCTCGTTATTGGGATCGTATCTATGCGATGGTGCACAAGCTTCTGCGCAACTCTCAGGATGCCGAGGAAGTCACTCAGGACGCATTCATTCGGGCCCATCGCGGCTTGGAGAAGTTTCGCGGCGACTCGAGTTTCTCCACCTGGCTTTACCAGATAGCAACCAATCTGGCCCGCAATCGCTACTGGTACTGGTGGCGTCGCAAGCGCGACAAGTCCGTTTCCTTCGACCAGCCGCTCGGGTCTGACACCACTACCACCCTGGCGGAGGTGTTCCCGGCCGAGGTGCAGTCGCCTGAGGACATAGCCGTCACCAACGAATTCAAGGACCGCGTGGCCTCCGCCATGATGCTCCTCAACGAGAAGCATCGCGAAGCCTTGGTCCTGCGCAACGTGCGCAACCTCTCTTACGACGAGATTGCTGAGACTTTGCAGATCAGTATCGGCACTGTGAAGAGCCGCATCGCCCGCGCTCGCGAGAGCCTGCGCGAGAAAATGGGTCACGAACTTCTATGAACAAGGATCGCTTCATCGAGCGGCTGAACCTCTATCTAGACAAGGAGCTCTCCGCAGAGGACTCGGAAGAGCTCATTGGGGCGATCCGCCAGAACCCGGAGTACCATCGCATCTATCTCCAGTACCGCCGGATGTTTAGCGCCTGCGCCGAGTTGGGGCCGGACTTTTCAGTCGCCCAGCGCGAATCGCGAGCCTGGAAGCAAAAGATGTATGCAATTGGCGGTTTCGCGGCGGCTTTCGCCTTGTTGGCCATGGCCGCTCAAAATCTTTCTCCGCTCATCAACCAGCAGATTTCTGGCGGCTCCGAGCCAGCTCTCTCAGTGGCCGCCGATCCTGTCAGCACCAACGACGATGGTGCTTTGGAACTTCTGGTGGTCGACATGGCGAAGTCCGACGTTCAGGACGCCGAATTGGAAAGCTTGGCCCAGAGCCTGGGCACGCAATTTCAAAGTCCCTTTGCCGCCCCGAACTTCAATCTCGGCACTTCGATAGAATTCGCTCGTTTTGGCGACACTCGAGACGACTTTGCCTTTGGTCGTCCGGTTCAGGCGTCGACTTTCGAGCATGAGCAGATGAGCGCCCATAACGGCACGTTCCAGGGCTTCAGCATTCAAGCGGCCGCGACTGCCCTGCCGGCATTCGGCGTGCAAGGCGATGCTCAGCCAGGCTTCACCCTTGAACGTGCCGCATCGATTCAGGAAAAACCGGCTGCAGTCCCCGCGAATGTGGAGCGGAGCACTCCTGTTCGGTAGCCGGGCAACCCAGTTTTTCCTCAATCGTCGCTCAGCCGAGGGCAGCTTTGATCAGGGCCTCGGTAGCGGCTTCGGGCCCGAGCTTGCCTGCCGCTTTTTCTACTGACTTTGCAGCATCCGCTTGCTTGTAGCCCAGAGCTATCAAGGCGAGCGTAGCGTCTTCTGCAGGGCTACTTGGCTTGGAACCTGCCATGGGGTTGCCGGGAGTCGCTGCTTTGTCCGAGGTGCTCCGCCCATTTCCGCTCCCGGAAAAAGCGACCAGCTTATCCTTGAGCTCGATGATTACGCGCTCCGCCGTCTTTTTGCCGATGCCTGGGGTTTTGGCGAGAAGGGCGGCGTCGCCTTGAGAAATGGCGGAGATGAGCGAACCCAGCTCGAGCTTGCTCATCATGCTGATGCCCACTTTCGGTCCGACTCCCGATACCTTGTCAATGAGCAGAGCGAAGAAGTCGCGCTCGGGTTCCGAGGCAAAACCGTAGAGGGCCTGCGAGTCTTCTCGGTAGATGGCGTGGGTATGCAGCGTCACTTCCTGTCCAATCGAAGGCAGGCGAGAAGCGGTGGTGACCGGCACATGAACGAGGTAGCCGAGCCCGCCGGCCTTTATCACGGCGCTGAGAGGCGTGGAGCGTTCGAGTATTCCTTCGATGGATACGATCATGATGTGGAGAGTAGCGCGGGTTTCAACCCGCGTCCGCGATGGAGGCCTGTAGCCGAAGTCGAAAGACTTTGGTTGAAGAGGTCCAAAGTCTTTCGACTTCGGCTACAGGCAGAGACAGGCGCGGGCTGAAGCTCCGCGCTACCTTTCGTGAAGTTCATGCTGCTACTCGAGGCCCAGGGCTTCGCGAATGCTGTACAGGCCGGGCTTCTTGCCGACGAGCCAAGCAGCGGCCCTTACGGCGCCACGGGCGAAAATGGTGCGGTCCGAAGCCTTGTGGGTCAGCTCCAGGCGCTCGCCCAACTCCGAGAAGATCACAGTATGATCGCCCACCACGTCGCCGCCTCGCAACGAGTGCATGCCGACTTCGCGTTGCGTGCGTTCGCCGACTACTCCTTCGCGTCCGTGGCGCAAGTCTTGGTGGCTGAGGCCTCGTGATCCTAGCACGGATTCGGCCAGCATCAGAGCGGTGCCGCTTGGCGCGTCCTTTTTCAGGCGGTGGTGCATTTCTACGATCTCGGCATTGTAGTCGAGTGGCAAAGCGGCTGCCGCCTTTTCGACGAGGTAGCACAACAGGTTGACTCCGATGGAGAAGTTGCCTGCCCAGATCGTCGGCGTGCCGCTCGCGATCGCCTCCAGCCGCTTGCGCTCCTCCTGGCTGTGTCCGGTGGTGCCGCAGACGATTGCGGTCCCGTTTGCCGCTGCGGCTTCGAACACGCTCTCGGTCGCGCTGTGGAACGAGAAGTCGATCACGCAGTCGGCTGTCGCTACTCCGGCTGCGATGTCGTCTCCGATGTCGACTTTCGAAACGACTTGATGGCCTGCTTCGGTTGCTTGCTCTGCGATTGCCTGTCCCATGCGGCCCTTCGAGCCGACTATGCAGATTTTGATTTCCGACATGATTCGAGCTCGGGCTATGCCTGAGCGGCGAGTTCGCCGCGCAGCGTTTCGAGAGTGGCGAGCACCAGCGACCGGTTTTCGGCGGTCATTTCGCAGAGCGGCAGGCGGACGCGATCGGTTTGGAAAAGGCCCATTTGCTTCATGCAGACCTTGGCTGGCACGGGGTTGGGCTCGACGAAGAGATTCTTGAAAAGAGGGTAGAGGCGGCGATGCATGGCACTGGCTTTGGCGAGGTCGCCGGCGAGCGCGGCTTTTACCAGCGCGACTACCTCATCCGGCACGATGTTCGAAGCGACCGAGATGACGCCCTCCGCGCCGGAGGCGATGAAGGGAAGAGTGAGGCTGTCGTCGCCGCTCAGCACGACGATTTCGTCGCCCATGGCTTGCTTGAGCTGGTCGACTCGATCCACGCTGCCGCCAGCTTCCTTGACGTGGTTGACGTGCGGGTACTTGGCGAGAAGTCGCTCGACAGTGGCGACGTCGATCTCGATGCCGCAGCGACCGGGGATCGAGTAAAGCACGATCGGCCGGTCTGTAGCCTCGGCGATCGCCGAGAAATGGCGGAAAAGGCCTTCTGGGCTGGGCTTGTTGTAGTAGGGGGCCACTTGGAGTATCGCGGCGGCTCCCGCCTCGTGCGCGAAGCGGGTGAGGGAGACGGCTTCACGGGTGGAGTTCGAACCTGCTCCGGCGATTATCGGCACGCGCCCGGCAGCGGTTTCTATGGTGAGTTCGATGACCCGCTGATGCTCGTCGTGGCTGAGGGTGGGGCTTTCACCAGTGGTGCCAACAGGTACGAGTCCGTCGATGCCCGCCTGAATCTGCGTTTCGACCAGTTTTTTTAGATCCGCCTCGGCTAGGGACCCGTCCTCTTGGAAGGGAGTCGCTATCGCGGTGATCGATCCGGTGTATTTCGCTGAGTTCATGATTCGGTGGTGAAGGATTCGAGTTCCAAGCCGATTTACTTGGGTGGTCAACCTTTTAGCTTTGGGCGACTTCTTTTACGCAACGCTCCAATTTCTTGTAAAATGTCTTCAGAAATCTTCGACGAACTCCTCTATCTCGCAGTGGACAATGGGGCTTCCGATATCGTGGTGAAATCGGATAAACCCGGCTACCTCCGACTGCACGGCTCGCTGGAACCGGTTGAGATGCCGCCTATCGACGGCGAGTCGGTCCTGGCTTTCGTCGACGAGAACGTGCCGGGCAACTACAAGGAAATCTGGGAGATGGAAGGCCAGGTCGACTTTGCCTACTTTCTCGAACGCGCGGGCCGCTTTCGCGTCAACGCCTTCCTGCAGCGCGGCACGGTCAGCGTCGTTTTCCGTCACATCAAGAGCAAGATTCCCGACTTTGGAGAGCTCGACCTCGATCAGGAAGTGCTGATGAATCTTGCCCGGCAGAAGGATGGCATCGTCTTTCTCTGTGGAGCGACGGGATCCGGCAAGTCGACGACGCTCGCCTGTCTTCTCAATTGGGTGAACCACAACATGGACAAGCATGTCGTGACGCTGGAAGACCCGATCGAGTTCAACTTCATCGACGCCCAGTCGGTTTTCAACCAGCGCGAAATCGGCATCGACGCGCCGAGTTTCCAGAAGGCTCTCAAGGCCGTTCTCCGCCAGAATCCCGACATCATTCTGATTGGGGAGATGCGCGACCGAGACACTTTCGAAACCGCCCTCGCGGCCGCTGAGACCGGTCACCTGGTTTTCACCACCCTGCATGCCGCTAACGTGCAGCAAGCTATCACTCGACTATTCGAATACTTTCCTGCCGAACAGCATTCGCTCGTGCAGCGCAAGCTCTCCGAATGCTTGCGAGGCATCATCGTGCAAAAGCTGTTGCCCAACCTCGAGGGCGACGGTCGCGTTCCCGCTCAAGAAGTTCTCGTTGCGGATTCCGTAGTTAAAAACACGATACGCGATGGCAAATACGACAAAGTGCACGCGCTGCTGGACGCCTCTCCGGAGAGCGGTTCCCGATCCTTCAATCGCGAATTGCTCCGTCTGATCAAAGCGGGCAAGGTCAGCAAGAAGGTAGCGCTGGACAACTCTCCGAACGCCCAGGCTCTCGAGATGAACCTCAAGGGCATCTTCCTCAGCGAGTCGAATCGCATTCTCGGCGTATAGCAGTGTCCTGCCGTAGTGCGGATCCCGCAGAGCGCATAGGCGTTAACTTAACGGAGGAAGCATCCTTAGGAGGGCAACGCTCCGTCGTTGCCGCACCGGTTGTTCCCCCTGTAGGCTCCGCGGTCCCGCAGTCGCGGGAGAGCATTGCCCTCCAGTACGACACCTTTTGGCTTAAGTTGACGCCAATGCGCAGAGCGGGACCGCGACCGCGATTCGCCCTCATCATCCCCTCTCCTCATCTTCATCCTCATCCCAGGATAAAGATGAGGATGAAGAAGAGGATGAGGATAGGAAACTACGGGACCGCTACCGCAGAACCCTCTCGAATTCTCTCGAAAGTGGCTCTGGACTTTGCAATGCGGCCGCGGTCCCGCTCTGCGGGATCCGCGCTACGGTTTTTTACGTTAGTCCCCGCTTTTGCAGAGACTCCCAGATTAGCTGCGCCTTCTGGGCAGCTATGCGCTGGCATTGGGGCATCGCGTTGCGACGCTCCTGGAGATTCTCGTCTGCGATGGCAGCCAGGTCGTCTAGATTGTAGAGGAAGACGTTGTCCAACTCGCCGCAGGCCTGCTCGATATTGCGCGGCAGGCCGAGGTCGATCAGAAATAAGGGGCGGTCGTCGCGCCTGCCTAGGCCGCGTTCGACAAGCCGCTCGTTCAGGATCGCCTGCTCCGTTCCTACAGAGGCGATCACGATGTCGTACTCTGGCAAATACGTCTCAAGGTCTGCGATAGTGTGCGGCCTGCCTCCCCATTGCCCGACGATGGATTCGGCCCGTTCCCTCTGTCGGCTGGCGATGCCGAAGCGGCGGGCTCCTCGGCTGCGCAGGGCCTTGACTGTCTTTTCGCCGATTTCGCCGGTGCCGAGGGAAAGTGTGGCCGCGTTGGCTAGAGAACCGAAGATCTTGCCAGCCAGTTCCACTGCGACGTTGGAAATGTTGATCTGGCCTTCGCCGATCTGCGTCGAGTTGCGGATCAGCTTTGCCGCCTGAAAGCCTTTTTGGAATATTCTGTTGAGAGCCTTGCCGGTGTATCCGTTTTCCTTGGACGTAGCGTAGGCGACTTTGACCTGTCCGAAGATTTCCACCTCTCCTGTGATCTGCGAACGCAGGCCTGCCGAGACTTCGATCAGATGCTGAATCGCTTCTCTTCCGCTACGCAGGTGTAGAACCTGCTCCAGCTCGGAAGCTGGCTTGCCGTGGAAGTCGGCGATTGCCGCCACTAGGGTATCCGTTTCTGAAGCTTCGCGCAGGCGGGCATAGAGCTCGAAGCGGTTGCAGGTGTTTAAGACGAGGAGCTCCTCCGCTGCGTTGGTCGAGCTGGCTAGTTCGTACAATCGAACAGCGTCCTCGTCCGCTACCGCATAGGTCTCTCGGACCGCCAGGGGAGCGGTCTCGTGATTGATGGTGAGTACAACTAGTGAATCGCCGCCTTGGCTCATGAGGCTCTCGGATCGCAATAGTTCGAAACCGAGGCGCTCTCGGCAGACGACGCCTCCCTCTTCTCGTTGCGGGTAACGACGCTTAGGGATAGAAGGGCAGCTATGAAGACGGCAATGCATGCCCAAGAAAAGCGTTTGGAGGAGAAGATTCGCCTGGCCCGCAGGATGAAGATAATGCCATAGGCGAGCCAAATGACGATTGTCGCGGCTAGCTTGATCGTCATGACGGAGTCCGTATCCAGAGCGAAGTATTTGTATCCGATACCCAAGGACACGGTCAGGATTATCCAGCCCATAGTGAGAAGGCGTCGGTTGATGCTGACCAGCTCGACGAGGGAAGGCATGAAAGGGAAGAGTCCGCCCACGACCTCTTTGCGCTTCAGACTGCGGCTCTGCATCAGGTACATCGCGGATGTCAGGGAAAGCAGTCCGAATACGCCGTAGCTGAAGAGGGCTAAAGCGGCGTGAGCTTCGATCCAGGGAGAGTCGCCGAATATGGCCGCGCGGCTTGCGCTGTCCCAACTGGAAACCGTCATGGAGAGAATGGAGAAAACGCAGGCGAAGCCCGACGTGAAAAGCCCGAGCAGGCTCACCCGGAATGCCGGTCCTATGAAGATGTAGATGGCGATGGTCGACCAGACCATAAACTGCACCAGCTCGAACTTGTTGGCCAGCGGACAGCCGCCATATTGCAAGCCGCGGGCGTAGAGACCCAGTGTCTGTAGTATCCAGCCAATGGAGACAAGGGAGACGATATAGGGTCGGCCTGTTTTGCGTCGCAGTTTGAGCGCCGAATAGCTGGCGAGCAGAAAAGTGGAAGCGAAGACCACGGTGGCCAGCCATATCCACTGCTTGTCTCGCAGGCCGAGAAGATATATTTCCGTTTCCGAGGGCATTGAGCGAAGAGGATCGCCTCCGATGACGAAGGCATCGTTGGCAGAGGCGTCCTATTCTCTACTGCCAGCAGGTCTTCGACCTGCCTGGTCGAGCATTACTTCTTTTTGCTGGATGCCTTTTTCGCACGCGCTTTCAGGCGGGCCAGATAGGCCTTGCGGCGCGATCGTTTCACTCGTGCTCTGAGTTGCTGTCCCATAGTGTCGTGTCTTTTGGTTTGTCGTTGCGGTTGCCTGGGGCCGGAGTGGCCGAAAGCCGTTTTATCCCGACGCTGCCATTTCAGGTCAAGCGCTTCTGGCTGATCCTTCGGCTAGAGGGTGCGACTAAAAGGTTGTCCTGGCAGGGCCCATCAGAGGACACCCTCTTAGTTTTCTGGGATGCGCAGTTCGAATTCGGGGATAAGGCAGTGGATTGGGCTGTGGTCTTGGTCTACTCCGTGGAAGCTGCCTCTAGCCGAAGCGTTGCGGTTAGTGAGGTGGAAGCTGTTGTAGGAGAAGCGTTCGCCCGGCAGGAGAGCGGGTTCCTTGCCGACGATCTTGTCGCCTTCCAGGACGAGCGTCTCGCCGCGGTCGTCATGGATGATCCACTTGCGACCGAGCAGTTTGACGGGGCGTTCGGAGAGATTCTCGATGGTGAGAAAGTAGATGAAGACGTGGGGCGATTCCGGCGGCACATTTGGTCCGCCATATTGGTAGCGGAGCTCGTCCAGGTGGACGTTCAGCCCATCCAATCGTTCGGATTTGGAGATTGGCATCAGCCTCCTGCCACGATCTTGACGATCTCAAGGCTGTCTCCGTCTTGCAGGACTACGTCCTCCGCTTCGGAAGGCGAGAGGGCCTGTTTATTGCGTTCGACGACGACGAGCCCTACCTGCCGTCCTATTGATTCGAGGAAGTTGGGCAGGGTAGTATCGTCTGCGAGCTCGAAGGATTTGCCGTTGGCTATGATGTTCATGGATTTAAGCAGTCAGAACGAAGACGTAGCGCGGAGCTTTAGCCCGCGTCGGCGGTGTTCTGTAGGGCCGACGCTTGCGTCGTGCCGCGTTGGTCTAGTTCGATTTTGGCGTGCCTAGGCGCTAGCCTCTTGCATTGCGGACGCGGGCTAATGCTCCGCGCTACGTTGTGAGTGCGATGTGCCGCGAGGGTCGCTGAGGGATCGAACATACGCGGCGCTTCGCGAGCGAAGGCCCTGCATTGGAAGCCTTTGTAAGGTCGTTGCTTGCGACGCAGTGCGGCGCGCTTCCTCAGGCGGGAAGTTTTCAAGTCATCGTAGCGCTTGCGATACTTCTGCATTCTTCGTTCTGCCTTTCTACTTCAAAATCAGCGCTTGGTCGAAGTCCTTCCAAACAGGTTCGTAGCCGAGGCGGCTGATTGCGTTTGCCACTTCCTTAGGAGAACGTTCGTCGGCGATGTGGAACTGCTCGCCTTCCTGTTCGCGGGTTTGCTGGAAGCTGCTCTCGTCGAAACTGCTGTAGCCGCCGGGTTCGGTGGAGGAGCCGGCCGACATGGTGGTGATGCCGATAGGGACGAGTCCGTCGCGCAAGGTTGCAGGCTCGCGAGTAGATAGGGTGATTCCAACGTGAGGGAGGAAGAGCCGCAGGGCGGCGATGAGCTGCACGAAGTTATGGTCCTTGAGAAACTCGACTTGCTCGAACTGGCCGGCGGCTGGGCGCATGCGCGGCATGCTTACGTTGAGCTGGGCTTTCCAGCAGCTCTGTAGAAGGTGCTGAGCGTGGGAGGCGAGAGACAGGGCCTCCTGTCGCCAGTCGTACAGGCCGAAGAGAGCTCCTATGCCGAGGCGGCGAAAACCTGCTTGGTAAGCTCGCTCGGGCGTATCCATCCTCCAATGAAAATGCTTCTTGGGTCCTGCGGTGTGCAAAGCTCGGTAGGTTTCCTCGTGATAGGTTTCCTGATACACGAGAAGGGCTTCGCAGCCGGCTTCGACGAGGGGCTCGTACCGTTCGGCTTCCAGAGGACCTAGCTCCAGGGCGATGCTGGGGAAGTAGCTGGAAAGACGCCTCACGCATTCCTCGACGTATCCATTCGATACATACTTTGGGTGCTCTCCGGCTACGAGCAGAATGGAGCGAAAGCCTTGGCGGTGGAGGATCTTGGCCTCCGCTTCCACCTGTTCGAGATCGAGGGTGATGCGTGGGATGTCGTTGTGGCGGGAGAAGCCGCAGTATTTGCAGACGTTGACGCACTCGTTTGACAGGTAGAGTGGGGCGAACATGCGTATGGTCTTGCCGAAGTGCCGTTGCGTGGCGGCCTGCGAAAGGCGGCAAAGCGGCTCGAGGTACGCTTCGGCGGCGGGCGAGAGCAGAGTGGCGAAGTCGTTCAGCGAACCTGCCCGGCCCTGAGCGAGGATGCGCTCGACGGAGGTCGCGTCGGCCTGGTTGGCGAGAAGCAGCGGCTCGTCTAGATCAAGCTGGCGGAATTTCTCGGAGAACATTCTTAGCTTTTCGTTATTCACTCTTAACTTAAAAACGCAGTCAGCGGGCTGGAGGCTGCGGCTTTCTTGGATGCGGCTCCGAGGCCGATCTCGTAGGCTTCGCGACCGGCTTCTACGGCTTTGGCGAAGGCTCGGGCCATCGCGCAGGGATCGCTGGCGATGGCGATGGCGGTGTTCACGAGCACCGCGTCGGCTCCCATCTCCAGGGCCGCTGCGGCGTGGGACGGGGCGCCGAGGCCGGCGTCGACGACTACGGGCACGCGGGCTTGCTCGATGATGATCTCGATTTGAGATCGTGTATCCAGTCCGCGGTTACTGCCGATGGGGGAACCGAGGGGCATGACGGTGGCGCAGCCAACGTCTTGCAGCCGGAGGGCGAGTACAGGGTCGGCGTTGATATAGGGCAGCACGGTGAAGCCTTCCGCGACGAGGGTCTCGGCGGCGGCGAGGGTCTCGATGGGATCCGGCAGCAGGTAGTTCGGATCGGGGTGGATCTCGAGCTTTACCCAGCGAGGGAGTCCTGCGGCCGCGGCGAGGCGAGCGATGCGCACGGCCTCTTCGGCGTTCATCGCCCCGGCAGTGTTGGGTAGGATGAGGTAGCGACTGGGCTCGAGGTACTCGAGGATGTTGGCGAAAGGATCCTGTTCGCCGGAGAGATCGGCCCGCTTCAGGGCGACGGTGACGAGCTGGGAGCCTGAGGCGGCAGCGGCGTCGCGCATCGCTTCGTTGCTGCTGAACTTGCCGGTGCCGATGAGTAGGCGCGAGTCGAATTCGCGGTCTCCGATTTTCAGGGGCTCTGATGGTTTGCGGTTCATGCTGATTTTGGGGAAAGGATATCGGACCGGTGAGCGGCAAGGGCGAGGGAAAATTGCGTGGCAGTCGGGTTTGATTGAGCCGCCAGCGCTGCCGATATCCCGCCCGCCGATCCAGTGAAAAGGTCAACCTTGACCTTTTCACTGGATCGGCGGGCGGGAATGAGGTGACCTGGGGGGCGTGGAAGAGGGCTGTTTTAGGTAGAAGAGGGTTGTGTTGGGAGATGGCTTTGGGATTAGGAGGGGGCATGGGACGATCGGTTTTGTTTTCGCTCAGAGATGCCTCGGGCGCGGCGGCGTTTGCTCGGGACTTGGTTGAGGAGTTTGGTTTCCGGGTATTTGCGGATGAAGAAATGGCTTCGAAGCTGCGGACGGCGGGAATCGCGGCGGACGTATTCGAGGGGTCGGCTGCTTCATTCTTAATGGATCCTAGAAATGAGGTGCGGATCCTGGCGGCGAATTTCTTGCAGGTGGAGCAGGCTGCGAGGGGCTTCGATTCCTGGAAGTCGGCCTTGCAAGCCTTGGACCGGGATCGCGTCGAGGCGTTGCGAACGGCGGCCTTGCTGCCTGATCGCATGGCGGCGCTGGATGGGCCGGAGGAGTTTGCCCTGGCAACGGGGGAGCTGCGCGCGAACGGCGGAACGCTTCCTAGGAGCTTTTGCCTGGAGCGGGCGACTCGGGCTTTGCGGGCGACGAGCGATTTCGATTTCGCAGTGGCTCAATACTTGGAGGTGCAAGGAGCGGAAGCGCCAGACATGGCGGCTCTCGGGGGTTATCCGAAGGCGTTGCGTCTTGTCTGGTCTAGAGCGGTGTCATTGAAGTCTGGAGACAACGATCATCAGCAGGCGGCTTTGTACGGCAGCTTCTTCGAGCATTTCGAGCAGGTGGCTGGAGGCGAGCTGGATTTCGAGGCGATTCTGACGGTGTCGCGGGCCGCCTATTTCATTGGGGAGTTCGAGCGTCCGGTGGCGGCTCTTTGGCGCAAGGGCAAGCTGGTTGCGGCTCGGTTTGGAGACGATGCTCGGTCTGCCGCTGGAAAGCTGCTTGCAGCGACGACTGGCGAGAGGCTTTGGCTGGTCGTGAATGGGAGCTTGGGCGTGGAGTGTCTGAGGGCGGGTCTGAAAGCGAGGCTGGGAGGCATTCTGGCTCCTGATTTTTCCGATGGGGAACGGGCCGTCTTGCACGACCAGAGCGAAACGGCGGCTTTGGTCTCGCTTGCCGGCATGGGCTACGAGGCCTTGCAGGAGGTGCGAAGCGTAGTGGGCGGCGCGCTTGCGCAGGATCGGGATCGGGCTGCGATCAATCCGATGGAGTGGACGGTCCTGAGTCTGGCTCAACCGTTAGTCGACGACTGGGAGGGCTTGATGCTCGGCGCGAAGACGGTTCGTCACTTGGATTCGAGTGCGTGTGTCGCGGTTCGCGATGGAGAGATTGTCGGCTTAGAATATGGAAGGGTTTCCACTTCGGAAGCCTGGAAGAGTCTCATGTCGGGCGGGTTAGAGCTGTCAGGAGCTTCGCTGGTTTTCGACGAAGCTCTAGAGAACGTGGATTCCTTGAGGCAGGTTAAGTCGCGCGGCGCGCGACTCGTCGTCTGTCCGTTCGGCGGCCCAGTGGAAGACTTGCGTGCGGAGGCCAACCAGCTAGGCCTTACCTTGATGACTATGCCAAAAGGCTTGCGTCGCCTGTGAACAACCCCCGCCCCCTACGCAAACAAAACTTCAACGTTGAAGTTTTGTTTGCGCAGGGGAGTGAGCAGTCCTTTCGGGAGGGTGGCGCGGTCTGCAATCCGCTTTCAGGAATCTAGAAACCTGGCTGCTCGGAATAGTTCGTTCGCAGCTTTTTTAAGTTTTTTCGGATTTTCTTTTAGCGGAAACCCTAAGACCGGGTTTTGTAAGCATGCAGTCTCTGTCTTCTTTATGCCCCAATTGCCCCCATTACCCTGCCGTGTTTGCGCATTAGCGCTTCATCGTCGATGTCCACGGTCACGTTTTCGCTTTGCCTATTCCCGATCTGAGGTTCGTTCCCCTCAAGCCTGATCAGCATGGCTCTCGGTCTTTTTCCAACTCTCTCATCCCAAACTAATAGCCCAAAATATAGACATTATTATGATCTCTAGAACCCCTGGTAGTAACCAGTTATTTGAGTCGGTGCGTCGCGTCCGCTCTTTTACTCGTAGCGTGTCGCTAGTCGCTGCCACGTGCTTGTTCGCCACTACAGGCGCGCAGGCAGGCACGGAATTCACTTGGTCTCCTCTTTTGGAGCCCGGTGTTGGTGGCCAAGTCACCGCTCTTTCTGTTAGCCCCTTCGACTCCAACCGCGTTCTGGCAGGCGGTGACTTGCTAGGCACGGCCTTGAGCACGGACGGCGGCGTTAGCTGGGTCGATACCTTTGGCTTCAGTGGCGGTGGACACACCGTTGAACAGTACACCTGGGTGGATGCTAACACCGTCTGGGTTGGCACTGGCCGTGGACCTTATCTCAGTACGGATGGCGGTCTCAATTGGGTCAACAAGCGTTCCGGTTTTCCGTCATTCACCAGACCTACTGGCATGACTGCTCCCGTTCAGAAGATCCTGGTGGATCCGAACAACAGCAGCCGCGTCCTCGCCTTCATCGGCAACTTCCGCCGCTTTAACAGCCGCAACGGCTACTCCAACCTCGGCGAGGTGTGGGAGTCGCTTGACAGTGGCGAAACGTGGGCCCTGAAGTCCACGATGGCCGCTGGCAAGCACATCGACAACGCGGTCTACAAGTCCAGCGTTGCTACCGATAGCGACACCGATGACGATACCATCTACGCGACTGCGGGCAACAAGTTCTACCGCAGTGATGATGATGGCGCGACTTGGAACGAACTGGGAGCTGGCATAACAAGCTCTCCTCGTTGGGTGACCAAGAGCGCTTCCGACAACGATACTGTCTGGGTCATTTCTCGTACTGAGGGCGTATTCAAGTCCACTGATGCGGGCGCGAACTTTGCGCCGAGCTCTGCCGACATCCCGGCCGGCTCCGAATTCCGCGTAATCGAAGCTGATTTGATCGACGATGGCGTGGATGTTCTCTACGCCACCGTAACGGTCGGTGATCCCGACCGCGGCGTTTGGCGCAGTGGCGACGGAGGAGCTACTTGGGCTCGCACGAACTACACCGGCGCCCCAGGCGCCGCTGGCTATCCCGACAATGCCTACCCCAACACCAAGCCCAAAGTCCTGACTATCGATCCATCCAATGACGGTGGCGTATTCATGGGCAGCAACGAGACCATCTACGGCACCAACGACTCCGGGGCCAATTGGTTCATCAGCTCCGCGATTGCTTTAGGCAATGGCTTTTACGTAGGGACGGGCTACTCTGGCCTGGTTTCCGAAGACTTCTTCTTCAACCCCTTCAACCCGCTGCAGTCCAGCACTGCTGGTCTCGACTCCGGCAAGTGGTTCAGCAGCGACGACCTGCAAACTTGGAAGTTCACTCTTGGCGGCTTTGGTCGGGGCAATGGTACCTTCAATGGGCAGCAGAAGGTGGCGTTTACCGCCACCGACGGAGTGGTCTACGCGACCGAAGGCCAGTTCGGCTTCGGTACCAAGCTCCTTCGCACCCTCGACAACGGAGTAAGCTGGCAGACAAGAACTCTCCCCGTCGCCGATACTGCTGAAAACATCCAGGATCTCTATGTGCATCCGACCGAGACGGACAGAGTATGGGTCATCCAAGAGGAAAAACTCTTCTACTCCACCGACGGTGGCTCCACTTGGACTCGGCTCAGGTCTGGACTCGACAAAGCTGATGGCACTGCAGCGGATATCTTAGTCATCGGCGCTGATCCCGTGAACAACCCGGGGGTGATCTACGTCGGCACCGTGCTAGGTGGCTATGTAGCTACCGACGGCCAGAACTTCGTGGACCTCAACTTCCCTGGCGACGACATCACCGAGATCCTCGTCGATCCCGTCAAGCTGGACCGCATCTACGTGGTCAACCGCAGAGACTCCAGCTCCCGTCGCGGCGTCTACCGCTACGATGGCGACACGGCCTCCTGGACCACCGTCCTCACCGAGACCGATTCTCCACTCGTTTCCATTAACGACGTTGCAATCGATCCTCTGGACAACACCCGCGTATTCATCTCTACCGACCAAGACCCATTCAAGAGCAACACCAATGAAACCGGTGTGTGGTTGATCGAGGGCACTCGTCCTGTCGTCCAGGTTAACGATGGCCTGCCCAACCTCAGAGTACAGTCCCTCACCTTCAAGCCAGGTACCAGCAAGCTCGTCGCTTCCATCAACGGTCGCGGCTACTACGTGACGGAAACGGGCAATGCCGGTGGCGGAGAACCAATCGGCATCAAGTCTTCGTTGACGTCCGATGCCAGCGACGCCGGCTACTACATCGTCGGAGACTCCGCTGATCGCGGAAAGAGCGGAGTGTTCAAGGATGGCGGCGCGACGATTGTAGAAAAGACCTCGACCTCGCTTAAGGTCGGACGCCCGGATGGCTCCTTCAAGACCCACGGCAACGTGTTCCCATTCCAGCTTCCTGATCTAGGCCCAAGAGCGGCTCCATTCCTCGAAGCCGAATTCTACGTGAATTTGACGGACAGAGGAAACAACTTCGCGAACTTTGGCGTGGACCTTTACGGTCTAGGAGTTCGCGACACGGCTGTCGTTCTTCCCGAAGATGGCTACGTCGGTGGCCCGACCGATGCTACGGACGCTACGAAGCTTCAGGACAACTTCCTGCGCTGGCCCAATAACAGCAGCCGCCCATCCCTTGGAATCAAAAGAACCAGCGCCGTAGGCGTTGTAAATTTGACTGACTACCTCAACGCCCAGTATGCCGGCGGCGCTAACGCCGGGAAGTACGTCTTCCTTCGCTTGAACCCTGACCGCACGCCTAAGTTCAGCTTCAAGTTTGGCCGCTTCTCTGCGAGCGAAACAGGCAATGCAGACAATCGTCCGACGCTTAGATTGATCACTGTCGATCCCGTCCTTGCGGCCGACGACTTCAACGGCACAGACGCAGGCGCTCTGCCCGATGGCTGGAGCAGCGACGTGAACAACGGCTCGGTAGGCGTTGCCGAGTTCCCCGACGCATCCGACCGCTCGCTCGAGCTGTCCAACGCCGACTGGTTCAAGAAGAACTCCGCGACGCGCGACTTCCTCGAGCCCACGAGCGACGTGGTCACTGCCGAGTTCCGCTACCGTCAAGGCCTTCTGGCCTTCGGCAACTCCGTGCAGCTGCGCGGCGAGGGCCTGATCGCCGTCGATCTTGTGACGCTCGCCGGCACGCTCTACGCGATCAGCTCGACGAGCGTCACTCCGCTGCAAGCGGTCGCTCCAGATACCTGGTACGACATCAAGATCGTGGCCGATCCAGTAGCTGGCACCTTCGACGTGTCGATCGACAATGTCCAAGTCGGCACCGGCATCGGCTTCCTGGAAAGCCCGACCGAGCTCGACCAGTTCTTCGTAACGACGGGCATCTTCAATGGAGCCGTGATCTACATCGACGACTTGCTGGTTACTCGATAGCTCCCTTTTCCGGGTGACCGGAAAAACTTGAAAGCTTCGCCGCCTGCGCTCTTCACCGAGCGCAGGCGGTTTTTTTGCGGAGACATGTTCGACGGGATGCGATTAGGTTAGATCGGTCGTGCGATCCGAGCCACCGATAAGGCGATTGCCGAGCTCCGCTGTTTCTGCGCGAGGCAATATCCCGATTATCGCGGACGTGAAGCGGGTGCTGGGCTTGGATTCGGTGGTTTTTGCCTGCGGACAATCTTCATGCTCCCAACGAAAGCATGGTGATCGACGTTCTGAAAAAGGGAACGCAGGTTTCGAAACGCATTTTGAGAGAGACCGCGGGAATCTAGCGGATTCAAGCTGCTCGAAGAGAGAGCATCGCTTTTTTTAGATTTTTTTGAATTTCCTTTAGCGGAAACCCTAACCCCGGGGTTTATAGGTATGCCGTCTTAGCGTTCTTAGTGCCCATACGATCCCTGTTGCCCCGTCGCTTTTGCGTGCTGTCCGGATCCTCCCAGCCGCTAGCAGCGCCGTTTTCCATAAGCCTCTTACAGACTAAGGTTTGCTCCCCTCATTCCCGGTCCTGAATCACGCTTTCGTCCAACTCATTCATCCCAGACTGATAAGCCCTAAAATATACTGATACTACTATGATCTCTAGAAATCCTGGCATAAGCCAGTCATCCGAGTCGGTGCGTAGCGTCCGCTCTTTTGCCCGCAGCGTATCGCTAGTCGCTGCCGCGTGCTTGTTCGCCACTACAGGCGCCCAAGCAGACGAGGAATTCTCCTGGTCTCCTCTTTTGGAGCCTGGCGTGGGTGGCCAAGTCACCTCGCTCTCCGTAAGCCCCTTCGATTCCAATCGCGTCCTGGCCGGCGGCGATTTGCTTGGCACTGCGCTCAGCACCGATGGCGGTATCAGCTGGCAAGACACCTTTGGCTTCAGCGGCGGCGGCCACACTGTCGAGCAGTACACCTGGGTCGATGCCAATACAGTCTGGGTGGGCACCGGTCGCGGTCCCTATCTCAGTACCGATGGCGGCGTCAACTGGGTCAACAAGCGGGAAGGTTTCCCGTCTTTTGTCGGGCTTGGCATGACGGCTCCGGTTCAGAAGATCCTGGTGGATCCGAACAACAGCAGCCGCGTCCTCGCTTTCATAGGCAACTTCCGCCGCTTCAATAGCCGCAACGGCTACACCAATCTCGGCGAGGTGTGGGAGTCGCTAGACGGTGGCGAAACCTGGGCTCAGAAGTCCTCATTCCCCGGTGGCGGCCACACTGACAACGCAGTCTACAAGTCCAGCGTTGCTACCGATAGCGATACGGACGACGACACTATCTACGCTACTGCCGGCAACAAGTTCTACCGAAGCGATGACGACGGCGCGACCTGGACCGAGCTTGGAGCTGGACTTACCAGTTCTCCACGCTGGGTGACCAAGAGCGCCTCCGACAACGACACGGTTTACGTTATCTCGCGTACCGAAGGCGTCTTTAAGTCTACAGACGCGGGCGCCAACTTCGTACCGAGCTCGACTGGCATTCCAGTTGCTGGCTCTGAGTTCCGAGTCATCGAAGCCGATTTGATCGACGACGGCGTCGACGTCCTCTACGCGACCGTGACGGTCGGCGATCCTGACCGTGGCGTTTGGCGTAGCGGCGACGGAGGAGCCACCTGGGCCCGCACCAACTACACTGGCGCTCCAGGCGCCACTGGCTATCCCGACAATGCCTACCCCAATACCAAGCCCAAGGTCCTGACCATCGATCCGTCCAATGACGGCGGCGTATTTATGGGCAGCAACGAGACTATCTATGGCACCAACGACTCTGGGGCCAATTGGTTCATCAGCTCTGCGGTCGCTCTGGGCGACGGCTTCTACGTGGGCACCGGCTATTCCGGCTTGGTTTCCGAAGACTTCTTCTTCAACCCCTTCAACCCGCAGCAGTCCAGCACCGCTGGTCTCGATTCAGGAAAGTGGTACAGTAGCGACGACCTGCAGACTTGGAAGTTCGCGCTCGGCGGCTTTGGCCGGGGCAATGGCACTTTTAACGCGCAGCAGCACGTGGCGTTCACGAACACCTCTGGTGCGTCCCAAGTGGTTTACGCGAGCGAAGGCCAGTTCGGTTTCGGCACAAAGCTTCTCCGCACCGTTAACGGCGGCGTAAGCTGGGAGGAGTTGACGCTCCCGGTACCCGATACTAGCGAGAACATTCAAGGCATTTACGCTCACCCGACCGAGACTGACAGAGTCTGGGTCGTCCAGGACGACAAGCTTCTCTACTCCTCGGATGGCGGAGTTAGCTGGACTCAATTGACGTCTGGACTCACCGACAGTGGTGGCAGCCCAGTACGCATCCTCTCGATCGCGGCTGATCCGGTTAACAACCCCGAGACGATCTACGTCGGTGCCGTGCCCAGCGCGTACATTTCCACCAATGGAATCGACTTTACGGACCTGAGCTTCCCCGGCGACGACGTCACCGAAATCGTTGTAGACCCCGTCAAGCTCGACCGCATTTATGCTGTCAATCGCGCTGACTCCAGCTCTCGTCGAGGCGTTTACCGCTACGATGGTGACACTGCTTCCTGGACCACCATCGTGAAGGAAAGCGATTCTCCTTTGGTCTCCATAAGCGACGTTGCGATCGATCCTCTGGACAACACGCGCGTCTTCGTCTCCACCGACCAAGATCCGTTCCGGAGCAACACCAACGAAAACGGCGTTTGGCTCAAGGAAGGCGATCGTCCGATTGCTCAGATCAACGACGGGCTGCCTAATCTTCGCGCCCAATCGCTCTCCTTCAAGCCGGGTACCAGCACGTTGGTTGCCTCGATCAACGGTCGCGGCTACTACATTGTGGATACGACCAACGCGCCGGTTAGCGAGCCAGTAGGCGTCAAGACCACGGTCGTGGCGACCAGCGACGATGCTGGGATCTTCAATGCATCTGGCACTGGCGACGGCGGCGGCACGGTGACCGAGAAGACCGCTACCTCCATCAGGGTTGGTCGACCAGACAGATCTAGCACGCTGCACTGTATCGTGTATCCCTTCCTGCTTCCCGACGTAGGCGCCAGGGAGAATCCCTTCCTCGAAGCGAGCTTCTCCGTGAAGCTCACCGACAATGGAGCGAACTTCGGCAACTTCGGAGTCGATCTCTACGGCCTCGGTGTTCGCGATACGCCCGATGTTCTGCCCGGCGACTATTACGCTGGAAGCGCGGACGCCACGGACGCCACCAAGATCGAGGATCGTTTCGTCAGATGGTTCAACAACTCCTCGCGTCCCTCCGAGACCATCAAGTCCTCCTCCTTCCCGGGCCTCTCCGCCCTCGCCAACTACCTCAACGAGCAATACGCTGGTGGCGCGAACGCGGGCAAGTACGTCTTCCTGCGTCTCAACCCGGATCGCCGTCCGCCAAACTCGTTCAAGATCGGCCGCTTCGCCTCCAGCGAGAACGGT
>JANQRJ010000009.1 GCA_028284635.1 Pelagicoccus sp. | reverse complement strand
CGCTCCGTCGTTGCCGCGCCGGTTATTCCCTCTGTAGGCTCTGCGGCAATGACGGAGCATTGCCCTCCAGCCCACCGCCTTTTGGCTTAAGTTGACGCCTATGCCCGCAGCCGGACTGATCCTGCATCGGTGCGGGCGAGCCGCCCGCGTTCCCAGAGGAGGACACTGTTGTAATCGCATCCTACCATTTTCGCCTTTTGACTTAAAGATTGCGAAATTCTTCCCGAAACCCTTACCTAACATCCAGAGTGTGCCGGCATCCCCCCAAAAGCCGCTCTCGCCAACGCTCTACCCAAAAAGAGACGTATGCGATGCCGAAAAACAGTTCCATCACCCCTACCCTGCTGAGCGCCCTGCTCCTGTCGGTCGCCCCATTCGCCACAGCCGCCCCCGCTCCGGACTTTGCCGACTGGGCTGCCCTGATTCCCGGGCAACCCGCGGAGGAAGATCCCGATATCGACGGATTCACGTCCTTCGAAGAATACGCCTTCGGAGCTGAGCCGGAGGACGCTCTGGATCCCGACAAGAACGGCCAACGCCCCTACCTCGTTCTCGGCGACGGCAGCGCCTCTCTCAAACTCGACTTCAAAGGCCGCCGAGACGTCGTCTACATCATCGAGGGGATCGTCGACAACAGCCCCTGGGTCGGTCTCGCTTGGAAGGCCGGAAACACCCCATGGCTGGCCCTCGCTCCGGACGCGATCGTTTCCGAGACCGAGGAATCCCTGGTCTTCGATCTCGACTCGGATTCCGACACCCGCCTCTACCGTGTCCGCCTCGAGTCGGACAAGTCCATGGCCCTCAAGCCCCAAGCCGCTCGCTTCCTGCGACAGGCCACCTTCGGTCCGACCCGCGAGGAAATCGAAGCGCTCGCGGCCAGCGACCTCGACTTCGAGAGCTGGATCGACGCCCAAATGGAACTGCCAGCCACCCTGCACTTCCCGGCAGTCGAGGCCCATCCGGACCCCTTCCCCATGGGCCGCCGCCATTCGAAGATCGTCGCCTGGTACCACGCGGCCCTGCGCGGAGAGGACCAGCTGCGCCAACGCGTGGCTTGGGCGCTCGCCCAGATCCTGGTGATCGGAGAAAACGGCAGCCGCGAGAACAACAAGCCGAACCAACTGGCGAACTACTACGACATCTTCGTACGCAACGCCTTCGGCAACTACCGCGACATCCTCCAGGAGGTAACCGTCTCCCCGAAAATGGGCGACTACCTGACGCTGGTGAACAACCGCAAGGCCAACGCGACCACCCAGCCCGACGAGAACTACGCCCGCGAGGTCATGCAGCTCTTCACCATCGGCCTCTGGCAGCTGAATCTCGACGGCACCCTCAAGCTCGACGAAGAGGAGAATGCCATACCCACCTACGACAACGACGACATTACCGAACTCGCCCGCGTCTTCACCGGCTTCATCTACGCCCCCAGGCGCATGGAGGACGGCGAGCTCGTCACCAACCGTATCGACGACATGGCGATCAACGAGAATCGCCATGACCGAGATGAAAAACGCCTGCCTGACGGCACGATTCTTCCCGCGAACCAGGATCTCCTGCCCGAAATCAACGCCGCCCTCGACTGGCTGTTCGAACAGCCAAACACCGCGCCATTCATATCCATTCGGCTGATACAGCGACTGACCGTCTCGAATCCATCTCCCGGATACGTGAGGCGCGTGGCCGAAGTCTTCGAAAACGACAGCAACGACGTGCGCGGCAACCTCGCGGCAGTCGTCAAGGCCATCTTGCTCGATCCCGAGGCCCGCAGCGGGGCCTACCTCGTGGACCCCACGCGCGGCAAGCTCGTCGAGCCCGTCCTGCGTTTCACCGCCTACTGCCGGGCCTTCCCCCTGCAAAGCTCGCACCAAAGCGGACTGCTCCTGATCCAGGACCTGAAGGACTACCTCGCCCAATCTCCCTACCAGTCGCCCACCGTATTCAATTTCTACTCGCCCTTCTACGCGCCCCAAGGCGAGTTCGCGGACCAGGACCTGGTCGCCCCCGAGTTCGAGATTCTCGACGACTCCAGCGGACTGCGGATGTTCTTCGTAATGAACCGCCTGATCGAGGACGGCATCGTCACCCCCATCAGCAACACCAGCCGAAGCAACCCTCGCGGCCAGCTCGACACCAGCTACGAGGAAAGCATCGCAAGCGATGCCGAAGCCCTGGTCGACCATCTAGATCTCCTACTGGCCAGCGGCGCCGCCAATCCCGAGGAAAAGGCCGCCATCGCGGCAGCCGTACAGGAGATATCCGACACGGACCCAGAAGCCCGAGTCACCCGAGCTCTCTCCCTTTTCAGCATAGCTCCCTCCACGAGCATCCTAAAGTAACCGCGTTCAGCCATGCCCAGAAAACGAAGAAGCCAGGATCTAAACCGCCGCGAATTCATCGGACAGGCAAGCTGCGCCGCAATCGGCTCCACTGCCCTGTTCTCCAGTCTGCTCTCGCTGCGCATGACCAGTTCGGCCGCCGCCGCGGAGATTCCCGAGGGGGACGACTACAAGGCCCTCGTCTGCATCTTCCTCGCAGGGGGCAACGATTCCTTCAACATGCTCGCTCCTCGCCAGAGCGACGCCTACGCCCAGTACGCCCTGACGCGGGACAACATCGCCCTGCCCAACTACGATCTCAACGACCCGACCAACGAGAACAATCTCCTGCCTATCTCCAGCGAAGGCCAGGCTTTCAGCGAATTCGGACTCCACCCCGGCGTCGGAAAAATGCGGGACCTCTACGACGAAGGGCACCTGGCTTTCATCGCAAACGTCGGCACCCTCATCCGCCCGACCACACTCGAGGACTACCAGGCCAGAAACTTTCTTCCCCAAGGCCTGTTCTCTCACTCCGATCAAGTCACCCACTGGCAGACATCCGTGCCCAGCGTGCGCGGAGCCGGACCCGGCGGCTGGGGCGGACGCACCGCCGATCTGCTCGCATCGCTCAATGCCGACGCGGAGATCTCCATGAACATCTCGCTCAGCGGCCTCAACGTCTTCCAGACCGGGGAAAACGCCTTCGCCTACGTCACCGGACGAAACGGAGCCACCGAGATGGTCTCCTACGACGACCCCTTCGAACAGGCCGCCATCGACAGCATGCTCGACCTCGAGTACAAGAATCTCTTCCAAAGCACTTTCGCCAAGAACTCCCGGCGCTACATCGACTCCTCGATCGCCTTCAACGAGGCCATCAGCGACGTGGAAATCACGACCCTTTTCCCTCCGACCACCTTCGGCGAAAATCTCAAGGCCGTCGCCCGCGCCATCGCCGCCCAGGACAAGCTCAAGATGAAGCGCCAGACCTTCTTCGTGAAACGCGGCGGCTGGGACCACCACAACGAAGTCCTGAACAATCAAGCCGCCCTGCTCCCCGAGATCAGCGAAGGCATCAACTCCTTCTGGAACGCCCTTGGCGAGATCGGCATGCAGGACAAGGTCGTGCTCTTCTCCGCTTCCGACTTCGGACGCACGCTCAGCTCGAACGGCGTCGGCTCCGACCACGCCTGGGGAGGCAACCAGTTCGCGCTCGGAGGCCCCGTCAAGGGCGGCCGCATCTACGGAACCTATCCGGAGATCAGCCTCGGCAGCGGGATCAACGTCGACTCCGGCCGCGGACGCCTCATTCCCACCACTTCCGTCGACGAGTACTCAGCCGAACTCGCCTGCTGGTTCGGAGTCGGTCCTGGAGAATTGGATACGGTCTTCCCGAACATAGCCAACTTCTACGATCCCTACTCCCTCGATCCGCCGCTCGGTTTCCTGCTGTAGCGTCGTGTTGTGGATGGGATATCACAATCCGTAGCGCGGAGCTTTAGCCCGCGTCCGCAATTCTCCCGCATCATCTTCTTCATCCTCATCTCAGGATAACGATGAAGATGAGGGGTAAGAAACGACGCGGACGCGGGCTAAAGCTCCGCGCTACGTTGCAAACGAGTCCCCTGGAATATGCGGGCGGGCCGCCCGCGTTCCCAGAAGAGCTATTCAGGTCTTGCCTCGAGCTGAAACAGCGAGCCTTCCGGAGCCTCTGGCACATCGACCAGCAGAGAAAACCCGAAATCCTCTTCCTCCGGCACGGCATCCACATCCTGCCAAGAGCCATTGGCGGCACGCTGCTGAAGCTGTATCCGAAAACCGGTTACACCCTTCCAGCTCAGCTTCAACCGATCTCCTTCAATCTCACCGTTGAGCCGCAACTCGAACACTTCGACGCTCACCACCAGCGGATCATCCGTATCTCCAATACCCTCCAGTTCGCGAAACGGCTGCAAGGTGAATTCGTAGGAGCCGGGAACCAGGGGAACCCCGCTAACGACTCCGAATGTGGTTTGCACTAGCCCGTTCTCATCAGCGAACGTCGTTTTCTCCAGGTCCGAAACCAGTAAACCAGGAGGCAAACTCCCGCCAACACGCCACGAACGAACGGTGTAGTCAGTATTGGTAACCCCGAAGACAAGCTGATAGGCCTCTCCCGTGATGCCGTTAGGCGGGGATGCTGGAGCTGTCTGATAGACCACTTGAGACGCTCCCGAAACCGCATGGTACGCACCGAGGCTCGCGAAAACCGCAGCGGCGTTTCGCATCATTTGTGGAACAGGAGTCGAGGCCAACCGATCCGCAACAGCCACAAGCCGTTGCAAGGGAAGTCGATGCAGCAACGCGACCAGGGTAAACAAGGCCATCTGGCAGCGAGCTGAAGCGATGAGACGCAAGTACATGCTAGCGGAAAGAAAAGAGGTACGGGCAACAGAAGAGGCAGTATCGTCCTCCAGACAATTCCTACGGCATACTGTTGCCAATCTTGATCCGCAATCATCGGCCTTAACGGGCGCAATTGAAAGCGTTTCCTAGCAGGAACTTAAGATCGTCTGTCTGTTGGCTTCCTACCTCCTGGGAACGCTTTGATCGCGACCCGCCTCGATCCTCTCTTCTCTGCGCATTAAGAGCGTAACGTTGTGCCCTTAATGCGCGGAAAAAGGTCAGGAAACGGAGCGCCTAGCGGCTCTGCGCCCTTCCCATGAAGAAGAGCGAACCGAGCACCAGTGTCCCGCCTACCAGAAGACCTGGACCGATGGTCTCCTCTTCCAGAAACAGGGCTGATTCCACGACTCCACAGAGCGGAATCATAAAGCGAAAGGCGGAGAGCGTATTCACACTGTAGCGCTCGATCAAACGATTCCAAAGCGTAAACGCCATCGCGGAAAGCGCGGCTAGATAGAGCGTCACCCAAAGCGTTGCCGCCCCAAAGCCGGAAAGAAACTCGCCCCAGGAAAACGAACCAGTGAGTAAAAGCAGCAGTCCGCCGAAAAACAGCGACAAGGCGGTTATGGCGCGACTGCCGGAAGTCGCTGGGACCAATTTGAGCCCCAAGGCCCCTATCGCGCCCGACAGCGAAGCTAACAGAAAAACGGTCGCTCCCAAGCCGACATTTCCGCTACCGGCTCCCGGCGCATAGACCGCCACTGCGATGCCGATCGAGCAAATCAGCAGGATGAGCCACTGTTTTCCAGACGGCCAGGCGGTCTTGAGAAAAAGCGGAGCCAACAGCACCCACCACAAGCTGCCTGCGCCGACCAGCAAGGCGCCAAGGGTTCCGCTTGAAATACCCAAAGCGTAGTAGAAAAAAAGATACTGGAAGTAGGTCTGCCCAAGTATCACCAACAGCAACGGCTTGAGAGGCGTCTCCCGCAGCGTCGTCAAAACCGAGCTGCGGCAGAACAGCGAAACCAGCAGCCCGGCCAGGATGAAACGCGTTCCTGCAAAAAGCAGCTGCTCTCCGTAGCTGTCGAGGGCGAGTCTTGCATAGCTCAGCTTGATGATGGGAAAGGCGCTGCCCCACAGGGCCGAGCAAGCCAGGACCTGAAGATAGAAGGAAACGGGGAGGCGCGTTTCGGACATGCAATCGACACTATGAGAAGCGTGAAGAAAATCGAAGCCGAAGATTGTTCGACTGGGTGTGACCAAATATGTGTCTGTCCGATTCAGGGCAGGGTCTCAAGCCGCAGGCCGCTTCGGATTCAGATCGGGACCGAATCACCAAGGCGGTACTTTGAAAAACACCCACACCTCGGAAGGGGGCACAAATGTGTTTGCCCGGAGCGTTTGTCGTCGTAGTTTTTTTCTCCGTGACGCGATCCCTACTGCCCGCCCTGTTCTGCTTGATTGGCTCGGTTTTTCTTAGCTCCTGCGAATCGACGTTGGATTATGGATACTACGTTTCATCCTTCGATGACGACAGCATCGTCGAAATTTTCCAGCTTTCGGACGCCGCCATCGCCAATCGCGACATCCGGGGCTACAGCAGCTTTTTCGGCCCTGGCTACACTTCGGTGGATCGCACGAGTGGCGGCATGAGCGTCTACGTGAATCGATCTGACTATCTGACCATGGTAGACGATCTCTTCGACGACGCAAAGACGCTTCGAGTCATCACTCGGGTGATGGATATCGAGTATGCCGAACCTGGGCGGAAGGCCATCGTCACCACGCAAGAGGAAGAATATCGCGAACTGAGGGGCGACGTGCAGCACTACACGAGCATCATCGAAGTCGAGGTCGGCTTCGAGGAAGGCTGGATCTATTTCCTCAAGTCGACCCGCACCGCGATGCAAGTCATCGAGGAATAGAGACCAACCGCTCTACTGAAGAGCGATGTAGGGCTGGCGCTGGCGCCACGCCGCGTTGCAGGAGGCCCACAGAGGAAGCTGTCAGGATGTTGCGGCACGGCGGCAAGCGCCGACCCTACTCCTTTTCCTCGGCAAACGCGGTTTTCGCGAGATCGTCCTCCGCAGAAAAGTCGAAATCCTGATCCGCGTACCGCTGTGGCGGATTTTTCCGGTACCACTCGACCGCCGAGGCAAGGCCTTCGTAGTAGTCGCTTGGCTCCTTGTAGCCTAGTTCCTTCCGAATAGCGGACGAGTCGAGCAGAAGGTCCTGAGCAAAATCCCCGGAAGTCTGCATATAGGGTGGCAAAGCTTTGTCCGGCACGACACCGACTCGGCCTTCCCAACCGAATACCATACCCAGATTTTCGATACGCTCGCGCATGGTTGGCGTGTTTTGCTCGCCCACGTTGTAGACGCGTCTGCCTTTGCTAGGATTCTGGGCGACAAGGGATATGGCATGAGCCGCGTCGTCGACGAACGCGTGCGTCCATTTCCATTGAGCCTGACAGGTTCCGAGAAAGACGTCTTCTCGACCGTGGATCATGCGCACGATCAATGGGAAGAACCGCCGCAGGTAGTCATTTGGCCCGTACAGCGGGGCGAGTCGCAGGACGGTGCTCGGCAGCGGAGCGTTTCGCAAAACCAGCTCGACCTCTAGTTTGTCGCCGTTTTCGTCCTCCTTGAGCGGCTTCTCCCTCAGTGGCGACTGCTCGTTGATCGGCACGGCAAGAGAGGGACCTGGCTCCGTCTCTCGCAAACGAGCGTGGGCGAGATAGACGTTGCTGCTACTCGCCGCCACCAAGTGTCCCGCCACGTCGCAGAAGGTGTCCACGAAGGCGGAAGTTTCCTCCGAGTTGGCGGCGCTGAGATGGATTGCCACGTCTGGTTTGAAGGTCACGCACTCCTCTTTGAAAAACGCAAGCGAGCCCTTGTCTCCCGCGATATGCGTCACCCGACTCGCCACCGCCTCGGAAGGTGGCGTGTTGTCCAGCAGAGCAACTTCGTGTTTGGCGTAGACCAGAGATTCGACGACTTTCGTGCCCAGGAAGGGGCCACCGCCGATGACTATGAATTTCATACAGGGATTTTTGGAACTCTATTGAGGAGACGGTTGGATAGTTGCCGAATCAACCCCAATCGCAACCAATTATTGCAACCCCTGGCTGCCCAGGTGGGATTGGTGAAGCTAGCGAGCGTCAGGGTAGCTGCCGAGCCATTTGACGAAGGGGCAAATCGATTCCAGCTCGACGACCGCCTCGGCGACGGCCGGCTCTTCGTAGTGCCCCATCGCGTCCACGAAGAAGCTGTATTCCCAGGCCGCCTTGCCGCTGGGGCGGGACTCGATCTTGCTGAGATTCAGGCCGCGCTTGGAAAAGGCCCCCAAAGCCCGCTCCAAGGCTCCCGCCTTGTGGTCGACGGAAAGCAGGAAGCTAGTCTTGAACTCCACGCCGGAAACGTAACCGCTGGACTTCTTGCCGATGACGAGAAAGCGCGTAGTGTTGTCCACCCGATCCTGTATCCCTTCCTTCACTACAGGCACTCCGTAAAGGTCAGAGGCAAGCACGGAAGCGATGGCGGCAGCCTCGGGGTCGTCTTTGGCGATCTGCACCGCCTGGGTCGTACTGTCGCAAGTCTGTAGGGAGGCCTCGCTGAGGTGGGCGTGCAGCCACTTGCGGCACTGACCGATGGCTTGATCCTTCGAATACACCCGCTTGATGCCTTCCAGCGGAGACTGCGAAATCAGGCTATGAGAGATAGGCAGGAAGATCTGAGCGCAGATCTTCAAGTCCGACTCGAAAAACATGTCCATGGAATGCGACACCGCACCCTCTGTGGAATTTTCGATGGGGATGACGCCGTGATCAGCCTCTTCGCTAGCGACGAGATTGAAGACGTCAGGGATGGCAGGCGCCGCGACGTATTCGATGCTCTCGCCGAACTTCTTGATTGCCGCCTGGTGCGTGTAGGTCGCTTCCGGACCGAGGTAGGCGACCTGCATCGGCTTTTCCAGAGCGATGGCAGCCGACATGATCTCGCGATAAATCGCCCGGATTGCAGCGTCGCCCAGAGGACCTTTGTTCAGTCCGGCGAGCTTGCTCAGGACTTGTTCCTCGCGACTGGCCACATAGATCGGAGCTCCTTGCTCCCGCTTGATACGGCCGATCTCAGCAGCGTGACGCACCCGTTCGTTGAGGAGCTTGAGCACTTGCTGATCGATCTCATCTATGTGCTTTCTCAGCGTATCCAAATCCATACTACCCTACTTCCTTCTCAGGGGTCTCAGCTTCAGTCTCCAGCTCGGCAACGGCCTCTGGTCTAGAGATCTCTTCTCCCTCGGGCGCCTCTACTTCCTCAGACTGGATCTGAGGCTCCACCGTCTCCGGGCTGCGCTCGCCCTCCGGCAAACCCATTTCCTTTTCAGTGACATCGCGTTGGTTGGAAGCCTCGTGCAGCCACTCGTCAATCTGGCGAGGCGAAAGCACGTCGGAGGCCGGCAGTTCTTCGATAGAGCGGATGCCAACGAACTCCAGAAACGCTTCCGTCGTGCCGTACTGGATGGGACGGCCCGGCAAGTCGGCCCGGCCCACCACATGCACGAAATCCCGCTCCAGCAGTTTGCTCAGAGCGCTGTCGATCGAGACTCCGCGAATCTTCTCCACCTCCGAGCGCACCACTGGCTGACGGTAGGCGATCACTGCCAGAGTCTCCAGAGCGGACTGGCTGAGCTTGAGCGGACGCGGCTCATTGCGCAGCAGGCGGATCCATTCGCCGACCGTAGGCGAAGTCACCAGCGTGAAGCCGTTGTGCCGCTCCAGTAGCCGATACACCTCGTCCTTTTCTATCAATTCCTGGGCGATGCGATCCATCGATTCGCGGATCTGGGCCGAGGTGACGAGCGAAGGCACTTCAGTCGTCGGCATGCCGTCGCCAGGCAGGAAAGGCTGTTCCGGCTCCTCCCGGTCGACCGGTTCCTCAGCTTCTTCAGGCTGCTCCAAAGCAGCGTGGTACTTGGTGAAAACGCTCTGGATGTCCTTGATGCCCAAGGGTCCGGACGCCCCGAAAAGAAGGGCTTTGAGGACGCGATCTAAGCTGAATGCCATAGGAGGAAAAGACGGAATAAAGGGCCTGTTTTTACGCCAAAGTATAACTTGATCGCAATCGGGCGCTCTGATGTAAAGGTTCTCTTTTTTCTGCAGAGACCAGCTACGGCCTGCAGAAGAGAAAGCAAATCAAACTTTCCGTCACTCCACAACGTGAGCCAATCAAACGCACCTAAACGCCCCCACTCCGCCAATCTCGTAGACGGCGCCGATCGCGCCCCCGCGCGCTCCATGCTTCGCGCCGTCGGCTTCACCGACGAGGACTTCAAGAAGCCTCAGATCGGCATCGCTTCCACCGGCAGCGATCTCACTCCGTGCAACATGCACATCGACGAGCTCGCCACCCACGCCACTCGCGGGGCGAATGAAGGCGGAGGCAAGGCGGTCAACTTCTCGACCATCACCATCTCCGACGGGATTTCCATGGGGACCAAAGGCATGCGCTACAGTCTGGTATCCCGCGAGGTCATCGCCGACTCCATCGAGACCGTCATCGCCGGAGAAAGCATGGACGGCCTGGTCGCGATCGGCGGTTGCGACAAGAACATGCCCGGTTGCATGATCGCCATCGCCCGCCTCGATCGCCCGGCCATCTTCGTCTACGGCGGCTCCATACTTCCTGGCCTCCACAAGGAAAAGCCCGTCGACATCGTCAGCGTATTCGAAGCGGTAGGACGCCACGCCAAAGGAGAGATCGACGATGCCGAGCTAAAGGAAATCGAGTCCTGCGCCATTCCCGGAGCCGGTTCCTGCGGCGGCATGTACACGGCCAATTCCATGGCAACCGCCATAGAGGCTCTCGGCATGTCGCTGCCAGGCAGCAGCGCCCAGCTCGCCGTATCCGAAGACAAGCGACTGGACTGCGAGAACGCCGGCCGCCAAGTCGCCAAGCTTGTCGAGCTCGATCTCAAACCCAGCGACATCCTCTCGAAGAAGGCATTCGAGAACGCCATCCGCACCTGCATCGCCCTCGGCGGCTCCACCAATATCATTCTCCACCTGCTGGCCATCGCTCACGCCGCCAACATCGACGTCGCCATCGACGACTTCGCCCGCATCGGCGAAGAGATTCCCTTGCTTGCCGACGTGAAGCCCTTCGGCAAGTACAACATGTCCCACCTCATCCGCATCGGCGGCATCCAGCCCATGATGCGCATCCTTCTCGACCGCGGCCTGCTGCACGGCGACTGCATGACAGTGACCGGGAAGACCATAGCGGAAAACCTCGAAGGCGTTCAGCCGTATTCAAAGGATCAGGACATCATCCGCGAATGGGAGAACCCCATCAAGACCAGCAGCCACCTGCGCATCCTGCGCGGCAACCTCTCTCCCACCGGCGCCGTCGGCAAGATCACCGGCAAGGAGGGCCTCCACTTCAAGGGAACTGCCAAAGTCTACGAAAACGAAGAAGACTCCCTCGAGGGCATCCTCGCAGGCGAGGTCGTTTCCGGCGACGTGGTCGTCATCCGCAACGAAGGCCCCGTCGGCGGTCCCGGCATGCGCGAAATGCTCTCCCCAACTTCGGCAGTCGCCGGTCGCGGCCTCATCAAGGAAGTGGCCCTTATCACCGACGGTCGTTTCTCCGGGGGCAGCCACGGTTTCGACGTCGGCCATATCACCCCGGAAGCCGCAGTCGGCGGCCCCATCGGCATCGTTCAGAACGGGGACGAAATCGAGATCGACGCAGTCGCCAACACCATTTCCCTCAACATCCCGCAGGCGGAGTACGACGCCCGCATGGCTGCCTTCGTTCCGCGTGGCCCCGGCGAGACTCGAGGCGTGCTCGGCAAGTTCGCCAAACTCACTGCCTCCGCCTCCGAAGGAGCAGTTACCGACAAATGAAGAACGAAGAGCGAAGAGTTAAAAGTGATTAGCTCCCGCTCTGCACCATCCAAACTCTTCACTCTTAACTTTTAATTCTTCACTCAAAACATGTCCTGGGAAACCTACAAAGCGCTCACCTTCGACTTCCCCGAAGTCGAACTCACTCTAGATCTCAGCCGCCTGGGCCTGCCCGGCGGCTATATCGATTCCAAGCGAACGGAGTTCGACAAGGCCTTTGCCGCCATGGCGGAGCTGGAAAAAGGAGCCATCGCCAATCCCGACGAAAACCGCATGGTCGGTCACTACTGGCTGCGCGACGCTGAGCTCGCTCCCAAGCCCGAGCTCAAGGACGCCATCGAGACCGGCGTTCGCCAGATAAAGGCCTTCGCCGAAAAGGTGCACAGCGGCGAAATCCAGGGAGCGAACGGTCCTATCACCGACGTGCTGGTAATCGGCATCGGCGGTTCCGCGCTGGGCCCCCAGTTCATCGCTCATGCTCTCGGCACGCCAAGCGAAGACAAGGCTCGTATCCACTTTTTCGATAACACCGATCCTGACGGCATGGACCTCGCCCTCAACGGCATCGGCGATCGGCTCGGCAACACCCTCTCCCTGGTCATCTCCAAGTCTGGCGGCACGGCCGAGACTCGCAACGGCATGCTCGAGGCCAAGAAGGCCTACGAAGACGTAGGGCTCGATTTCGCTCGACACGCGGTAGCTATCACCGGAGTCGACAGCAAACTCGATCAGATCGCCGCCGGCGAAGGCTGGCTCGAGCGCTTCGAAATGTGGGACTGGGTCGGAGGCCGCACCAGCGTGCTCTGCGCCGTCGGGCTCGTCGGAGCCGCCTTGCAAGGTATCGATATCCAGGGCTTGCTAGACGGAGCCAAGACCATGGACCAGGTCACCCGCACATCGAGCATCGAAAAGAACCCCGCCGCCCTGCTTGCCCTCTCCTGGTACCACGCCACAAACGGCAAAGGCGAAAAGGACATGGTCATCCTTCCCTACAAGGACCGCCTCCTGCTCTTTTCCCGCTATCTCCAGCAGCTCATCATGGAGTCGCTCGGCAAGGAATTCGATCTCGACGGAAACGTCGTGAACCAAGGCATCGCAGTCTACGGCAACAAAGGCTCCACCGACCAGCACGCCTACGTCCAGCAGCTGCGCGAAGGCGTGCCGAACTTCTTCGCCACCTTCATCGAAGTGCTCACCGACCGGGCCGCGCCATCCATCGAAGTCGAAGACGGCGTCACCTCAGGCGACTTCCTCCAAGGCTTCCTGCTCGGCACCCGCGAGGCGCTCGCCGAAAAGGACCGTCCGTCCATCACGATCACTACGCTCGAGGTATCCGAGCAAAGCATCGGCAGGCTGATCGCCCTCTACGAAAGGGCCGTAGGCTACTACGCGACTTTGACCAACATCAACGCCTACCACCAGCCGGGCGTTGAAGCCGGCAAGAAAGCCGCCGGAGCTGCCATAGAACTCGGAAAAGGCATCGTCTCCACCCTCTCGTCTCGAAAGGGCGAGCAACTCGACGCCCCTGCCATCGCAGCTGCCATGGGCAAGCCCGAATCCACCGAGCTCGTATTTAAAATAGCCCTACACATGGCAGCCAACGCCAAAGCCGGTATCAGCAAGATCGACGGCGGGACCTGGCACGACGCCAAGTTCTCAATCGGGTAATAGCTGTAGCCGCATTCGCGAGAACCCGTTTTCGCAAACGCGGCTACCTTCGGCATGCGCTTCTCCCACAAGCTCCAGTACCATGCGCTCGTTAGCTGCGCCTGGATTGTTCGTCGCTTGCCTGCAAACGCCGCTCTCGGCCTCGGCGCAGCGGTCGGCAACCTGGCCTGGGGAATCGGCATCCGGCGCAAGCTGGCTCTGAGCAACATTGCCATGGCTCGCCCGGAGGCCTCGCCAGCCGAGCTCGCCCGCATCGGCAGGACAGCCGTTCGCAACTTCGGTCGCACCGCAGTCGAGTTCATCCGCTTCGGAAATCACAATCGCGAGAGCATAAGAGACCTCGTGGAAGTCATCGGCGCAGAGCGTATCCAAAAAACCCTGACTCAAGGCAAGGGAGCTATTATCCTCACCGGTCACCAAGGAGCCTGGGCCCTCTACTTCGCGGCCCTTGCGGAGAGCGGTCTCCCCATCTCCTTGCTCGTCGGGCGGCAGCACAACCCGAAGGTAGACGAATTCATCCACCAAATCTCCAGCGACAAGGTCGAGCTCATCCCCAAAGGGCGCTCCGCCATCAAGAAGATCCTGGCGAAGCTCTCCGAAAACCGAGCCGTCGTCATCGTCGCCGACCAACATGCGGGAGCGGGCGGCGTCATGGTCCCGCTGCTCGGCAAGGCGACGCCCACCCTAGCGTTGCCCGGCTCCATTGCCACGAAGTACGGGTCTCCCGTATTCATAATGGAAGGACATCGGGAGTCAGCCGGAAATCATCTCGTGAAACTCTACGAACTGGAGTTCGACGGAAGCGGAACTCCTGAGGAGCGGAAGATCGAGATCCTCAAGCGCTACAACGAGGAGATGGGGCGCATCATCAGAGAACGCCCCGAGCAGTATTTTTGGTACCACCGACGCTGGAGAGCGGAAGACCAAACGACCTAGTGTCGTGTCGCGCTACGTCTTTCAACACGCTCGCGCGCTCGGCTGACTGTTTTTCCGTCGTCCGTCCAGCAGGGTTTCAAGCTCGTCCACTGCGCCCCAAAGGTGAATCGTCTCTCTCTCGAGGGATAGCGAAGCGTCGGAAGTGTGCTGGGCGCTGTTGGCCGTGCTGCGGGCCACCGCATCCATCTCCCGCATGGTTTCGGCCGTCTGGGCGATGGCCGAAGACTGCTGGGCCGTAGCGCTGGCAATCACTGCGACGTATCCGTCTGCCTCGCGGATTCTGGCAACGATCTCCTCAAGTCGTTTGCGAGCCAAAGCGGAAACTGCCGTGCCGCGTTCGGAATTCTCGATCGCCTGCTCGATCTTGCCGCCAGTTTCATGAGCGGCGGTGGACACGCGTTGGGCCAGATTGCGCACCTCGTCTGCCACTACGGCAAAGCCTGCTCCGGCTTGGCCCGCCCTGGCCGCTTCAACAGCGGCATTCAAAGCTAGGATGTTGGTCTGAAATGCGATGTTCTCGATCGTGCCTATGATTTCGGCAATCTCGGAACTGCTTTGCTGGATGCCCGTCATCGCCGACTCCAGTTCGACGATTTCGGATACGCCATCCTCGGCGCTCTTGCGAGCTAGACGAGTCGTGGCTGCCGTCTTTTCCGCATTGCTCGTGTTCTCTTCCGAACGAGTGGAGATGTCCTGAAGCGTTGCGAAAGTCTCCTCAAGCGAAGCCGCCTGTCCCTCGGATCCGGAAGCGAAAACGTTGCTGGCCGACTTCACTTGTTCGGAGGCGACGGCCATCGCATTGGTCACTTCCGACATCTTGAGCGATGTGGCGACCAAGCGCTTGGACAACCTGCGCGGTATCCAAAATCCCATACCGACCGAAACCACTACTGCTGCAACGCACATCCAGGCGATAGTGGAACGAGCTTCCAGAGAGCGGTCCGTCACTGCGTCGAGCTGGTCTCCCATTTCGACTGCAACAGCTCGCGAGCGGGCGATGGCCTCTTGGAGCACGCTCTGGATCGAATCATAGAGGTTGGCCGCGGCTGCATCGAGAGAGTTCGACTTGATGGTAAGTTGCTCAAGCTGCAAGGAGATCCCCTCCTCGTCCACGAAGCCTATGAAGATATCGGAAAACGCTTCCGTGATCTCGTCTCGCAATGCGGGCCCTCCTTCAAGATCGGAAAGCCCTTCTTCCATGCCGGCGAAGGCCCTTTGGGCCATCATGATGGAAGCCATCACATCGTCCTCGAAACGAGCGAACGAGTCTTCATCTCGGGAAAGCACGATGGTCTTTTCCGCGGCGGCTATTACATTCGACGCGGCAAGAGCGAGATCCGCTAGCGAATTGCGAGCTATGGAGATCTTCAGAGCGGTCTCATCGTTCCCCTCGCCAGAGGGAGACAAACCGTTGATTCGCTCGAGAAAGCCGCGACGCAAGCCGTGGCACCTCGCCTCGATGAGCTCGAGCTCCTTGGGCAGCCGTTCCCAAAGTCCCAGGAAATTCTTTCGGGCGATGTAGAACTGGCTTACCTGGGTCCGCATGTTCTCCGGCAGGCCCGCGATCTCCGTTTGAGTTCCAAAGACGCTCTCCAATTCCGTTTCGATCCGAAAGCTCTCCAGGGCTGCCCGACTTTTGCGTCGTTCGATCTCCTGGGCAATGTCGACGACCGAACCCGCCTTTTCGATCACCAGGGAATCGCGTCGCACGTTGGCGACCGTCTCGTCCTTGCCCTTCCTGGTCTGCTGCGCGAGCTGGCCGATAGTCACGACCGCAAAAACGGAGAGGAGCACGACGAGCGCGATGCTGCCTAGAAATCCTAGAAATATCTTAAACTGAAACCCCATGTCGTTAATGATGCGAAAAGCTCGAAAGAGCCGGTCCGATTTGCTGGGCAAACCAGAGTTTTAACAGTGTCTTAACTGGTGCGACCGGGCTTCTATCGGCCGACCCTAAAGGGGCTTGAGGCTATTGTGTGTTACAATCTGAATACACGACCAACCCGCCTGAATAGCCTATAAGAAGGGGCAGACACACTATCTCGCAAGAGGCGGCCAAGCATAAGGCGAGCCTCTAGACCGCAGTTCTATTTCTTATATGAAACGACCGCTCGGTCGCAGAAGTTCTGCGGTACCCAGGGACCGTTAAAAGAGAAGTGAAAATCGTCGCCAAAACGATCGCTGGCATCGTATATCGATTTTTCGAATACACGGAGGCGCTCTCGGTTTACCAGGCAGTTGAATGTCACCACATCCTTTTCGGCCAAGGGCAGTTTGCTCGCTCTGATCTCGGCGCACCATGGTCCGATCACCTCTTCGAGCTGGCTGCGGTAGATCTCTTTCTCCTTCCCGAGCAAATGCTGGAACTTCGCCCCTTTCTTTGCTCGATCGCCCAAGTGGTAGAGCAGCCTGCCATTGACCACTTTCGACTTCTCATCGCGGAGATACGGGTACTTCAAAACGAGGTGATCGAAGAGATCGGGCACGTTGAAGCTCATGGTCACTTCCATCTCCACCTTGCGATAGAGGCGGCTCAACTCCGTGAAAAGCGAGGTCTCGTTGGCCTCTAGAACCTCCAGGACCCGCTCCGAGCTCGGCAGAGTCAGCCCGTAGTGGAGCGGGATGATCGTGGCCTGCGACAACA
Organism: Pelagicoccus sp.; assembly: GCA_028284635.1. Taxonomy (GTDB): domain Bacteria; phylum Verrucomicrobiota; class Verrucomicrobiia; order Opitutales; family Opitutaceae; genus Pelagicoccus. The sequence continues at coordinate 1,100 of JANQRJ010000009.1, read as the reverse complement.
ACAGCCGCTGAGCGTGCTGATGGGCAAACACGTCCTGCCCGCGCAAGGAGACCTTCTCCATGCTGTAGGCACTCACGATAGCTGAGACCCGCCCATAAGTCAGCATGAAGAGATGGCCCTCTTCGACGCCTACGATTTCATCGAAATCGTGGGGCGCATCGGCAAGCGTATAGGCGTATAAGAAGAGTCGCATGGGAGAGTCGTCGCTGGGTGAGAAGCCCAATCGTTAAAATTCTGTTAACCCAGGCCTCGGCTAAGTCAACGCGAGAGCCACAAGTCACGCCATATCAGGGAATCCTCGATGCATTGTTTGCAGGACAACTGAAGGAGATTCCCCAAGGGAGGCGTTCAGGAATGCGATTTGGAACCGTCCCGGCAGAGTTGGCCCTTCAAGCCATCTGCGGGAGCGAGATTCTGCATCGCAGCCCACCAGACCCCTCGCCTCCACCCCACCTGTGCAGCTTCCAGTCGTATCCAGATTTTACGGTAGCCGAACTCGCAAGAGTTTGGACAGGTTCAGGGCAGCGAAAAACGAGGTTACGGCATTGGCTGCCAGGCTGGCTTTTTCCCGAAAGGAAGAGTTGGACAAACTTCGGAAACCAGGGCTCCTTTTACTTTGTCGCCCTGCCCTTCCTTCATGCCAAATCCGCAACACATCGTCATCGGCTTCGCCGTTCTGAACGTCGCAGCGTTCGCCCTCTTCGGCATCGACAAGGCTTTTTCGAAGGCGGCAAAACAGCGTATCTCGGAAAAAACGCTTCTGATCGCAGCCGCTTTGCTCGCCTCGCCAGGAGCCATACTGGGCATGGTTGTCTTCAACCACAAGACATCCAAAGCGAAGTTCCGCTACGGCGTTCCACTGCTGCTAGTGGCCCACGCCGCCCTGGGCTACTGGCTGAGCTTCGTATGAAGAGTCTGGGAACACGGGCGGCTCACCGCAGCCGGGATTGTTCGATTTGGGTCTAAATACCCGGCCGCTTGGAGTGTATTGAAAAAGTCGATCGAGCCCTGGCGATATCGTAGCCGCGTTCGTGAGAACCGAGGCGTTAGCCGACAGCGCAGCGAAAAACACGCGGATCTCCCAAACCGATTCCGCGTTC
>JANQRJ010000036.1 GCA_028284635.1 Pelagicoccus sp. | reverse complement strand
CGGCTACACTAGAAAGCCAGACTTTTTCAACACACTCCATGTAACGTAGCGCGGAGCTTCAGCCCGCGGCCGCAATTCTCCCTCATCATCCCCTTCATCATCTTTATCCTCATCCCAGGATGTAAGATGAGGATGAAGAAGAGGGTGAGGATAAGAAACGACGTGGCCGCGGGTTGAAGCTCCGCGCTACGAGGAAGGCGACATTCCCAAGCGCGACGCACGCTAGCGAGCAGCCAGCTTTCCATAGGCCGCGACCACCACGAAGCAAATCAGAGGCAGGACAAACGAAACGTTGACCGCCGGCAGGCCAAGCAGCAGGCCGTCGGCCCCTCCCATATCGATGATCCTGCCCTGCATCGGCGGCATCAGCGCTCCGCCGACGATCGCGAAAATCAGGCCAGCGGAAGCGATCTTGGCCTCGTCTCCCATCCCCTGCAAAGCGATCCCGTAGATGGTTGGAAACATGAGCGACATGCAGGCCGATACCCCGATCAGACAATAGAGCCCGAACATGCCCGTAGCGAAAATCACCCCGCAAGTCAGAAGGATCGCAGCCAGCGAAAGCAGCAGCAAAAGCCGGCCCGGGCTGAAGTAGCGAAGGAAGAAAGTGCAGATGAAACGACTCGTGCAGAAGATCGCCATGGCCACGATATTGTAGTTCTGGGCCGTCGAAGCGCTCATGCCGAGATTGCCCGTCGCGTAGTGGATGATGAAAGTCCAGCACATGATCTGGGCGCCGACGTAAAACGCCTGAGCAACCACCCCGCCGATGAAACGGCCATTGCGAAACAGCAGCTTGAAAGTGGCGGAAAGACTCAGCCGCTCTTGTCCCATCCCTGTCGCCGGCATCGGCACGACAATGAAAACCACCGCCACCGCGATCACGACCAGCCCGATAACCACATAGGGCGTCTTGATCACGGAAAGGTCATGGCTACGCGTCTCCTCGTAGCTCGCGCCCTGAAACGTTTCCAGCTCGCCAGCCTTGAAAGCAGCAAGCGTCTCCGCCAAGGCCACCCCGCCTTGAACATCCGCCAAAGGCGGCAGTCCCTCAAGAGCCCGTCGCTCGTCCTCCTTCGCCAAATATGCACCGAGATCCGCATCGACGGCAGCCACCTCTCCCTTCTGGTAGCTGCCTACATCCGAACGAAACTCCTCGACCTGGAGACTGGAGAGAATGACGAAACTCGCCACCACCATGCCCGTCAGCGAACCGATCGGATTGAAGGCCTGGGCCAGATTCAGACGCCGCGTCGCCGTCTCCGGAGCCCCGAGCGAGAGGACGAACGGGTTCGCCGTCGTCTCCAGAAACGCCAAGCCAAAGGTCAGCACGTAGAGCGAGACCAGAAAGAGGTTGAAATTCGACTGGGCCGCCGCCGGCCAGCAAAGCAGAGCTCCCGTCGCATAAAGGCCCAACCCCAGAATGATCCCCGCCTTGTAGGAAAAACGCCTGATGAACAACGCCGCCGGCAAAGCCATCGTCGCGTAGCCGCCATAGAAAGCGGTCTGCACCAAGCTGCTCTGGGCATTGCTGATCACGAAGATGTCCTTGAAGGCCTTCACCAGAGGATTGGTGATGTCGTTGGCAAACCCCCACAGGGCAAACAAGGACGTGACCAGGACGAAAGGCAGAACGAGGTTCGAAGGAACGAGAGACGGGGCAGCTTTTTTCATAGGAGGCTTCAGGATCGAGGAAGGAGCCAACTCAACTCAAAGAGAACCATCCCACAACCACATTTTCCAACATTTCCAAAGCCAAATCGCGATAGAACCGGCATCCTCCCCTGGGGACGCAGGCGGCTCGCCCGCAGCAATGCTGGGATCAGGTCGAATGCGGGCGAGCCGCCCGTGTTCCCAAAAGCTCGAAATCCGACAAGCAAACGAGACCAAGCGACCTAGCCGGTCGACTTCGCCTCGGCCGACTTCTCGGTCGATTCCTCGGCAGCCGAGTCGGCTTCGCTAGAGGCCTCGCCACTGTCCAGCAGGAAGGAGAGCTTCTCCTGGTTCTCCAAGAAGAACGCAGGCTCGAGATCTACTGGAGCAACCAGAAACTCCCGCTTGCTCGGCCGATGCACATAGCGGGTATAGGCCCGGAGACGGCTCTTGACTCGCAACACCCGACGACGCTCCAGCATCAGACCGAGGAAATGCTTCAGCTCTCGGTTTTCCTCAGTCAGCGTGGCCTCTTCCTCCCCTTCGAAAAGGCTGATGAAAAGGTTGTCCGCGGTCAGCTTGAGAGCTTCCGCCTCCTCCTTGCCACCATCCGACTTGGGCTTGAAGGCCTGAGTCCAACGGCAAATCAACACTCCAGGCAGCTCGAGATCATCGATCTCCGAGAGCAGAACGTCCACCCGCAGCAGCTCGCCTTCGGCGGTCTTCACCAAGGAGCTGCCCACACGGTCGTCCTTCGCGAATTCGACTCCAGAGAGATAAGACTTACGGGCTACGGGAGTGATATGCCAATCCATCCCGCCCACTATTAAAGCCCGACGACGCCTGGCTATAAAAATCTCAGGCTTCTTGTTGATAAAGCGTGGAGAATGCCCATTAGCTTCCACCGTTTCCAAACGTCTCCCGACAAGAATCCCCATACGCGTTTCGCATGCAAATCAGCCGCAAGCTCCGCCCAGAAATCCTAGACTCCGTTGCCCTACTCGTTCTCGACGCCCAAGACTGCTTCATCGAGACGCTGCCCAACAAAAGCCGCTTTCTCAACCGAGCGGCGTTCGCCCTTGAGGCCGCTCGTTGCCTGCAAATCCGCACCATCTTCACCGAGCAAGCTCCGGAAAAACTCGGCCACACCAACGCCGATCTCTTCAGACTCGCCCGCAATCCCAAGGTCTTCGCCAAGCAAAGCTTCTCCGCTCTCGGCGCCCCCGGCATCGAACGCTACCTGCGCGAGCAAGAGATCTACCACCTGCTCATCATCGGCCTAGAGACTCCCATCTGCGTCTACCAGACCGGCCTGCAAGCCACGGAAGAAGACATCGACGTCACTTTCCTCAGCGACGCCCTCGCCGCTCGCCGACCGGAAGACGAAGCCCACGCAATCAACGCTCTGACCCGACTCGGCTGCCAAGTCCTACCTTCGGAGACCATCTTCTACAGCCTGCTCGGCGACGTGCAGTCGCCCTACTTCCGCCCCTTCAATCAGATCGTCAAAGCGTTCGGCGCAGAGGACTTCGACCTGGAAGCCTACCTGCCCAAACGCCCAGAACCCATCACGTTTGCGAAACCCGAGCCACGCGATTCCCGCCAAGAGCGCCGCGAGCAACCGAAGCGCGAAAAGGAAGAGCAGGACCCGTCCTCCGACTCCGAAGAACGCCAAGGCCGCAAGCGTGGCCGCCGCCGGGGCAGAGGACGTGGACGCGGACGGAAAGACGAGGACCGCTCGGAGCCGCCATCCGAAAAGCAAGACAGCCAACCCGAAAGCTCCGCTCCCTCGCAAGTGGAACGCCCCGAATCCCCTGCTCCCGAGAAGGCGGAATCCAAGCCCGAGCAGAAGGCTCCCGAGCCCAAACCGCAGCCCGACAAATCGCCCCCTGCAAAAAAGGCAGCCAAGAAGACCGCAAAGAAAGCGGCCAAAAAAGTCGCCAAGAAGACGGCAAGGAAAGCGACCAAGAAGGTAGCGAAAAAGGCGGCGAAAAAGGTCGCCAAGAAGACTAGCCGCCCAGAGGAGGCTAGCTAAAGGTAGGGCTGGACCGCTGGGCCAGCCGCAGAGCCCGAAAATCTATCCTGCATCGCGGCCGGCCCGGCAGTCCAGCCCTACCTCAAACCCTCTCCCCGATCCCCAAGTTCGGGCGGACATCGAAATCAATCGGCTCGCGTCCCCGCTTTTCGAATACGTGGCTGAAGGCAATCATCCCCGCATTGTCCCCAGTGTGGCAGCGGCGGGCCAACAGGCTCTTCACTCCGCGCTTGCGGCTCAAGGCGGCGAAACGCTCTCGCAGGACCAGGTTGTTCGAGACGCCACCCGAGAGACCCATGCTGCGGTAGCCACCCTCTCCCAACGCCCGCGCCGTCTTGCGTATCAAGGCATCCACTACCGCCTCCTGATAGGAGCAGCACAGATCCCCCACTACAGCCTCTACCGCCGCTGGCTCCATCTTCTCGATCGCGTAGCGCAGGCTCGTCTTAAGCCCGGAAAAGCTGAAATCCAGATTCGGCTTGTCCATCAAGGCCCGCGGAAAGCGATACGCCTTCGCATTGCCGCCCCGAGCCAGCTTCTCCAACTTCGGACCGCCAGGATAGCCCAATGCCAGCAGCTTCGCTCCCTTGTCCAAAGCCTCGCCCGCCGCATCGTCGATAGTGCCGCCCAGCAAGGCCAGCGAGCGATCCGCCTCGATCCGAGCCAGCAAGGTGTTGCCTCCGGAAACCACCAGAGAGAGATGAGGCAGCAGCTCCTCGACCAGCCTTGTATCGAAATTCTCAGGACAGTCCTCGTACTCCGACACGAAAGGCGAATGAGCGTGGGCCCTCAAATGATTCACCCCAAAGACCGGAGCCCCCCAAGCGACCGAAAGCGCCTTCGCCACCGACAGCCCCATCGCCAGGCACGCAGCCAGTCCCGGACCCGCCGTTACCGCTATCTCCCGCACCCCGTCGAGCCCGACCTCCCGCCGGGCCTGCTCGAGTAGCGGGCCGAAATTCTCCAGATGCTCCCGACTGGCTAGATCCGGCACCACGCCGCCGTATTCGGCATGCAACGACACCTGGCTGCTAATCCACTCCCCCACCAGACCGCGACCCGGCTCGAAGAGAGCCAGAGCCGATTCGTCGCAGGAACTTTCGATGCCGAGAATCATGCCGACAAGGCTTGTCGAGGCGCCTAGGCGAATCAAGGCGCTTGTTGTCGCAAGCCGAAGCCGCCCCGAACCCCGAATAGACCTTGGCCAGCGCGCTAGCTAGGCGAGAACAACCTCCACCTTCTTCTCCTTCAGCCCGGCGAGGAAGGCAGGCGAGGCGCCCCGGTTGGTGATCAGGATATCGACCTCCTCCCAACCGCAGAGCGGCATGAAGGAGTTTCTTCCCAGCTTCGTGGCGTCCAGACAGAAAATAGTGGCCCGCGAGGACTTGATCATGGCTCGCTGGATCTCGACCATCAAAGTATGCGAGTTCATGATGCCCGCTTCGGTGGCGCCGCCCGCTCCCATGATCGCGTAGTCCGCGCTCAAGCGCTCGAAGGAACGCCGAGCGATATCGCCGATCATCACCTGCAGCTTCGGGTAGACCACCCCACCGCTGAGTACGATCTCCACGTCCGAGGTCGACGCGTAAAGATTGGCAATCGGCAAGCTGTTCGTCACGATGGACGGCTCCTTCTCCCCCAACAGCTTCGCCACCGCGCAGACAGTGGAGCCCCCGTCCATGAAGAGACTCTGCCCAGGCCTGACAATCCCAGCGCAGACCTTGGCGATGTCCTGCTTGGCAGACTCCTCCACCTTCGAACGCTTCTCGAACTCGAATTCGCTGCTCGCAGGCCGACTCAAACGAGCCCCACCATGCGTGCGCTTCAGCACACCATTTTCCTCCAGAATCATAAGATCTCGCCTCACCGTGGAAATCGAGGCGTCCACGATCTCGGACAAATCCTCCAGAGAGGCGAATTCGAAGGCGCGCAGATGGTCTTCGATCTGCCTGTGGCGAACGTCGGCTTTCATGAAACGGGGAAGGAAATGATACGAAAAATTTTGGAAGTATTTGATATGAATTGAACGAAAATGAATTGACAAGTCCAAAACTTGTCAGAATTTTTCGACTCCCAACTTTAAAGATGAATGCCACTCCCCTGCCATCTCGTACTCTCGTAGCGGCCCTCGTACGCCAGGCGCTGCAGCAGAGCGGGTCTCCAGCAACGGCTGCCTCGACGGCTCAACGAAATCCATTACTGGTAAACGTAAGCGCCCGGCACTGCCACCTGACCCAGGAAGCGGTCGAGCAACTCTTCGGCCCAGGCTACGAGCTGCAGCCCATGAAGTGGCTGTATCAGGACGGGCAATACGCAGCAAAGGAAACCGTGACCTTGATCGGTCCCCGCAGCCGTGTCATCTCGAACCTGAGAATCCTCGGCCCCTGCCGCGATATCAATCAAGTCGAGCTGGCCTTCACCGACTCCATCGCCCTCGGCTTCGACGCCCCGGTGCGGCTCTCCGGCGACATTGCCGGCACGCCCGGAGCCATGCTCATGGGACCGTACGGATTCTTCGAGATGCCCGAAGGCGTCATTCGCGCCGCCATCCACGTGCACATGCACCCAGACGACGCGGCGGCCTACGGCGTCAAGCACAAGGACTATATAAAGCTGAAGGTAGGCGGCCCCTGTCCCCTCACCTTCGAAAAGCTGCTAGTGCGGGTCGACGAAAGCTTCAAGCTCGAGGTCCATCTCGACACTGACGAAGGCAACGCTTGCGGACTGAAACCCGACACCCCCGTCGAGCTCCTCAAATAGACAAAGAACGCCCGCAGATCCCGCAGACAAACACGGATTCGGAAACTTCATATATCAAACCTCTCACAGAATCGCAGAACAAGACGCCAAACGCATTTTCAAAACGCAAAACCAACGGGAATACAATATGAGTGACTCAATAGGAATGATAGAAACCAAGGGCTACGTCGGCAGTGTAGAAGCCAGCGACGCCATGGTAAAAGCGGCCAATGTGGCTCTGTCCAAGCAGATCCAGATCGGCGGAGGCTTCCTGACCGTCCTGGTCAAGGGAGACGTAGGCAGCGTGAAGGCCGCCGTAGATGCGGGGGCTGAAGCGGCGAATCGCGTAGGCGAGCTGGTCTCCTCACACGTTATCGCCCGTCCTCACGCCGATCTGCTAAAGCAGTTCGGGCTCTAGATCATACAAACCGACAACAGGAGATTCTATACACATGGCAAATCAAGCTCTAGGAATGATCGAGACGAAGGGACTGGTATCCCTTCTGGAAGCAAGCGACGCGGCCCTCAAAGCGGCGGACATCAGCATGCTCGGCTGGGAGAAGATCGGCAGCGGTCTCGTGACCGGCTTTTTCTCCGGCGACGTAGCAGCCGTGAAGGCGGGCGTCGACGCCGGCTCCCAAGCAGCGGGACGCGTCGGCGAGGTCGTAGCGGTGCAAGTCATCCCTCGCCCGCATGACGACCTGAACGGCCTGGGCGCCTTCATCAAATAGCCCCGCCCCTTCCCTCATGAACATCCTCGTCGCGAATCTCGGTTCGACCTCGTTCAAGTATCGGCTCTTCCACCTGGATTCCTCCAGCGAAGCCGAACTTGCCCGCGGCGGCTACGAGCGCGTCGAGAACTACAGCGACGCGATCGCCAAGTGCCTCGCGAAGCTGAAGGACGACGGTATCATAGAATCCGATACCGACATCGACGTCGTAGGCTTCAAGACCGTCCTCGGCTTTGAACTCTCCGGTTGCGTCGAGGCAGACGAACGCGTTCTCGCCGCCCTCGACGGATTCGCCGCCGTAGCCCCAGCCCACAACCCGGCCTACGCCGCCGGCATCCGCCAGTTCCGCGAAGCGCTGCCCCAGGCTCTGCGCGTCGCGCTTTTCGAGACCGCCTTCCACCAATGGCAGACCAAGGCCGCCAAGACCTACGCCCTGCCACGCGATTGGAATGGCCTCGGACTTCAGCGCAACGGCTTCCACGGCGCCAGCCACAAGTTCGTGGCCGAGCGTTCCGCTCAAATGCTGGACCGAAAAGACGTCGCCCAAGCCTGCCAAGCGCTCTATCAAACCGGACCCCAGCAAATCGAAGGCCCGCCTCTGCGGGTCGTCTCCTGCCACCTCGGCGGCAGCAGCTCGATTTGCGGGATCCGCAACGGCGTCTCCATCGGCTGTAGTCTCGGCTTCAGCCCTCAGAGCGGACTGCCGCAAAACAACCGGGTCGGCGATCTCGACTCCATGGCTATCCCCTACGTCTGCAAGCGGCTCGGCCTGTCCCTCGAGGAGGCGGAAAAAACCCTCTGCCAGCAAGGCGGCCTGCTCGGCATCTCAGGGATCAGCAACGACCTGCGCGACATCGCAGCCGAAGCCGAGGCAGGCAACTCCGACGCGCAGCTCGCCATCGACGTATTGGCGCATCAAATACGCCACTGGACCGGCGCCTTCATGCTCGAGATGGGCGGACTCGACGCCCTCGTCTTCACTGGCGGCATCGGCGAAAACCAGGCAAGCCTGCGCCAGCAAGTCTGCCGCGGCCTCGAAGACTTCGGCCTAAAGCTGGACGAAGCGGCCAACCAGGACGCTCGCGGCAGGGAATCCGAACTGCAAGCGGCCGACTCCCGAGTCGCCGTCCTGACCATCCCAGCCAACGAAGAGCTGGTCATCGCTCGCGAATCGTACCGCTTCGCGACTTCCAAAGGAATTTCCGTATCTAACATCTAACGACAAAACGAAAGAAGGACTCACTATGGCAAATGCGCTAGGACTACTCGAAACAAAAGGAATGATCGCCCTGGTTTGCGGCACGGACGCGATGCTCAAGGCAGCGAACGTACAGCTGAAAGGCCCGGCCAAAAGCGTCGGCAGCGCTCTCATGAGCGTGGTCGTCGAAGGCGACGTCGCAGCGGTCAAGGCCGCCCTGGACGCCGGAGCCCAAGCCGCCGCCGAGATGGGCGAAGTGGTAAGCGCCCACGTCATCGCCCGCCCCCACGGCGAACTCGGCGAAGCCCTGCCCGCCAAGCCGAAGACAGGTGCCAAGCGATAGGCTCGCCGAGCCATCCGCTAAAACGACAAAGCCATGTTTCTGGCAAAGGTAATCGGCTCGGTGGTCGCCACCAAGAAGGACGAAGGCATGCGGGGCCAGAAGCTCCTGGTGCTGAGACCCCTCCTGATCGATCCAAACGACCCCTCCAAATTCGTGGACGGGAAAAACACGCTGGTCGCGGTCGACACGATGGGCGCCGGACAGGAAGAGCTCGTGCTCTTCTGTCAGGGCAGCTCCGCCCGCCAAGCAGCCAACATGAAGACCTTGCCCGTGGACGCCGTCATCACCGGCATCGTCGACTCCGTAGACGTTCTAGGCAAACAAGTCTTCGGCAGTTGCTAAACCAAATCGCTGAGGCACGTATCCAAAATTCAACTGCACAAATACAATGCAAGGCTTTGACGAATCGACTATCCGCGACGTAGTGCAAAGCGTGCTTGGCCAGCTCAATGGCGAAGCTGCTCCCGTCGCGCCCGCCGAAAGCTGCACCGCCAAGCCCGGCGAAAGCTGCGGCTGCGGTTGCCGCAAAGGAAAGTTCGGCGTCTTCCAAGACGCCGCCGAAGCGGCGGCGGCAGCCAAGGACGCCTTTCTCCAACTGAAGCCCAAAGGCTTCGCCGCCCGGGCCAAGGTGATCGAGATCGTGAAAGGCCTCTGCTCCGCCAAGGCCGAGGAATGGGGCAAGCTGGAGCTCGACGAGACCAAGATCGGCCGCATCGAGCACAAGATCGAGAAGCTGCAAGTCATCAGCGGCATCCCCGGCGTCGAATGGCTCAAGCCCATGGGCTTCAGCGGCGACCACGGCATCTCGATGGAGGAGAACGCTCCCTGGGGCGTGATCGGAGCCATCACGCCCGTCACTCACTCCATTCCCACCATCGCCGGCAATATCATCAACATGGTGGCGGCAGGCAACGCTCTGGTCGTCAACCCCCACCCCGGCGGAGCCAAGTGCGCGACTATCGCGGTGCGAGCCTTCAACGAGGCCATCGCCCGCGAAATCGGCATCGAAAATCTGGTTTCGATCGTCGAAACCCCAACGCTCGAATCCTTCGACGCCCTTTGCAAGTCCGAGCACGTAGACCTGCTCTGCGTGACCGGCGGCCCAGGCGTAGTCAAGGCGGCCATGGCAAGCGGCAAGCGAGCGATCTGCGCCGGCCCTGGCAATCCCCCCGTGGTGGTGGACGAAACGGCCGACCTCGCGAAGGCCGCCCGCGACGTGATCCTCGGCGGCGGCTACGACAACAACCTCCTCTGCATCGGCGAGAAGCAGGTCTTCGTGCTCGACGCCGTGTATTCGAAATTTCTGGACGCGATGGAACGGGCTGGAGCCGCCAAGCTAAACTCCCGTCAGATCGAAGCTCTCTCCAGCCACGCCTTCACCAGCAGCGGAGACGGAGGCGGCTGCTCGAAGCCGGTACTGAACCGCGATATCATCGGAGCGGATGCCAGCACGCTGGCCTCACGGGCCGGCGTTTCGGTACCCGAGCAGACCATGATGTTGTTTGGCGAGACCGACGCCGAACACCTCTTCGTGGAGGAAGAGCAAATGATGCCTTTCATGCCCATCATCCGCGTCCGCGACATCGGCGAAGCCATCGCCGCAGCAAAGAAGTCCGAGCACGGCTACGGCCACTCCGCCATGATCCACTCGTTGAACGTCGCCAACCTGACCGAGATGGGCCGCGAGATGGATACCACCCTTTTTGTCAAAAACGGGCCCTGCCTAGCCGGCCTCGGCAGTGGCGGCGAGGGCTACGGAAGCTTCTCCATCGCCACTACCACCGGCGAAGGTATCACCACGCCGAAAACCTTCACCCGCTTCCGCCGCTGCGTGATGGTGGACAACCTCTCCATCCTCTAGCCGAATGTACCTCGCTCGAATCGTAGGCAATGCAACCAGCGTTGTGGCTCACCCCAGCGTGAAAGGCCAAACGCTGCTCATCTGCCAGCAGATCGAGCCCGACGGCCAGGATCTCGGCGAACCCTTCATCGCGATCGACGGCCAGCACGGAGCCGGAATCGGCTCGCGCGTAATCGTTAGCACGGACGGCCTGCACGCCCGCGAGCTCGCCCACGACCCGCACTCTCCCCTGCGCAACGCGGTGATCGGCGTAGTCGACGACTGAATACAAAACCGAAACATGAGAATCGGCAGAGTCATCGGCAACGTAACCCTGAGCGCCCAGGATCCCGCCTACCAAGGCGGTCGCTTCCTCGTCGTCTCGCCGCTCGGCCGCAAAGAGCTGAACCGCCTCGACGAAGAACTGCTCTCCGAGCAACCCACCGTCGTTGTCTACGACGAACGCGGAGCGGGCCTCGGCGAGCTCATCGGCTTCGTCGAAGGCGCCGAAGCCACCGCCCCCTTCGAGAGCCCCATCCCCATAGACAACTACAACGCCGCCATTTTAGACAAGATAAGCTACAAGCCATGAGACCATTGGTAACCGAACAGATTCTCAAGGAACGCCTAGCCGGAGGTGAAAGCCTCAACTCCATCGTAAAAGGCAGTCTGCTCACGCCCTCCGCCAAGGACCACATCCGCAGCCTCGAAGGTGCCGACTCGAGCCGGTCGGCCTCCTCGGGACTGGCCGCCAGCCATGCTACAGCAACGCCGCCAGAACCGATTGTTCCAGACTATGAATACAAGTGGACCCCAGGCTCCGATCCGAAAACGCCCGAGGCCATCGCCGCATTTTTCGTCTCGCCCGAAATCGAGACTCTCAAGCAACGCATGTGCAACATAGGCTGGCGCATGTGGACCCGCGAGTACACCGACGGAAACGGAGGCAACCTGACCATCCGCGTCGGAGACAATCTCGCCCTCTGCACCCCCACCCTCGTCAGCAAAGGCTTCATGAAACCGCAGGACATGTGCCTGGTCGACCTCGACGGCAAGCAGCTCGCCGGAAGGCTCAAGCGCACCAGCGAAGCCATGACCCACTTCGGCATCATGAAGCGCGTGCCCGAGGCCAAAGCCTGCTGCCACGCCCACCCGCCACACGCCACCGCCTACGCCGTCGCCAAGGTCAAACCACCCTCGTGCCTTATCCCCGAAGCCGAGGTCTTCCTCGGGCAGATCGGCATGGCAGAATACCGCACGCCCGGCACTCCGGACAACGCGGACGTAGTCGGCGAAGCTGCAGCAGCCGGCCACATGTCCGTGCTCATGCTCAACCACGGCGTCATCACTTATGGCAAGGACGTCGAAGACGCCTATTGGAAAATGGAGAACACCGAGTCCTACTGCAAAACCCTCTGGGTCGCCTCGCAGCTCGGCAAAGAGCTCTCCCCCATTTCCGGCAAGCAAGCCAAGGAACTCATCGCCCTGCGCAAGACGCTCGGCATGAAAGACTACCGGGAAGACTGGAAGGAGTGCGAACTCTGCGACAACTCCGACTTCCGTCCCGGTCCCCAATGCGCCCTGCCCACCACTAACGTCGGCTCGACGGATTCTCCCGTAGACGAGAGCATCGTGCAGAGCATCACCGACGAAATCATGCGGCAGCTCGCCGCGAACGCGAAATAGCGGAACCCCGGAAAGCAAACACATGAAAGTCACCATCATCGGCGGCGGAGGCCGCGTCGGATCGAATGCCGCCTACGCCCTGCAATGCGCAGGCATCGTATCGGAAATCCAAATACTCGATGCCAACCAGGCCCTGGCCGAAGGCGAAGCCCTCGACCTGCTGCATGGAGCCTCCTCCATCGCCGACCAGCGCATCTATGCCGGAGACTACGAGCAGGCCAAGGACAGCGACATGTTCATCATCACCGCCGGACTGCGCCGCAAGCCGGACGAAAGCCGACTCGACCTCATCAACCGCAACGTCTCCCTCTTCTCCCAGATCCTCGCCTCGATCAAGCAGGCAGGGGTCAAAAGCTCGGCCATCGTCTTCGTGGTATCCAATCCCGTAGACATTCTCACCAACCTGGCCGCTGCCTACCTGGATCTGCCCTGGCAGCAAGTCATCGGCCTCGGCACCATGCTCGACACCGCTCGCTTCCGCTCCCTGATCGCCGACAGCCTCGATCTGCCGCCCACTCAAGTGAAGGCCTTGATCCTGGGCGAGCACGGAGACTCAATGGTCCCCATCTGGTCCAGCGCCACGGTCGGCGGCCTGCCTTTGGCCGGGCTGAAATCGTGTACCAGCGCCTTCCAGAACCAGATCTTCGACCGAACCAAGAAGAGCGGCGCCGAAGTCATCAGTCGCAAGGGCGGAGCTGGCTGGGCCGTCGGCACGACCATCGCGGAAGTGACGCATGCCATCGCTCTCGACAAGCGCCAGCTCCTGCCCGTGTCCTCGCTCCAGCAAGGCGCCTACGGCCTGCGCGACGTCTGCCTCAGCGTACCCACAATCCTGGGACGCGGCGGCATAGTCGACCAGGTCGAGATCGAACTCTGGCCCAAGGAAACCCAAGGACTGCAACGCTCCGCTCGCACCTTGATCGAGACCATGAAGACCGTCAAAAACGCCGTCTCTTGAACCGAAAAGCTCTATCTTCGCGCATCTGCCTCGCCGTCGATCTCGGCGCCACCAGCGGTCGAGTGATCGCCGGGGCCTACAAGGAAGGCCGCTTGAAGCTCGAAGAGTTGCACCGCTTCCCCACCGCAAGCGCCCGCCTGCCCAGCGGAGACCATTGGGACATCCTCGGCCTGTACCGCTCGATCCTCGACGGGCTCGGCCAAGCCGCTCGCAAGTACGGCGATCGCATCCTAAGCGTGGGAGTCGATACCTGGGGCGTCGACTACGCCCTGCTCGACGAGCATGGCCGCCTGCTAGGCGATCCCTACCAATACCGCGATTCCCGCACGGATGGAGCCGAGGCGGCCATCGCCAAGCTCGTTTCCCAGGAGACCATCTACCGCGAAACGGGGATCCAGTTCATGTTCTTCAACACGCTGAACCAGCTCTTCGCGGAAAAGCAGGCTTGCCCGATGCGGCTCGAAGCAGCGGCGGATCTCCTCTTCCTGCCCGACCTGCTCAGCTACTGGCTCAGCGGCGTCAAGGTCCAGGAACGCTCCATCAGCAGCACCAGCCAGATGTGGAATCCGCAGACGGAAGACTGGTCCGCTCCCATCGTCGACAGCATCGGCCTTCCCCGCTCGCTTTTCCGAAAAGCGGCGGATCCAGGCCAGAAACTCGCGCCCCTGCTTCCCCACTTGCAAGAGGAGACCGGGCTGGGCCCGATCGAAGTCATCGCCGTCGCCGGACACGATACGGCCTCCGCGGTATGCGGAACGCCTTTGACTGCCGACGCCCCTTGTTTTCTCAGCTCGGGCACTTGGTCCATCATGGGGATGGAACTGCCAGAGCCGGTGATCAACGAGCGAAGCCTGGCCGAAGGGTTTTCCAACGAAGCCGGAGTCGAAGGCTCAACCCGCTTTCTCAAGAACATCTGCGGCATGTGGCTCATCGAAGAGCTGCGCCGCCAATGGGCCAGCGAAGGCAAGGACCCCACCTACGAACTGCTTCTCGAACTGATCGCCGAAGCCACGCCCTTCACTGCTCTCATCGATCCCGACGACCCGCGCTTCGCCGCCCCAGGCAAAATGGCCGAACGGATAGCCGGATTCTGCCAGGAAACCAACCAGCCCGTACCCAAAAACATGGGACAGCTCGCCCGAGTCGCCCTGGAAAGCCTGGCCTGCAAATACAGGATCGTCTTCGACTCGCTGCAAGAGCTGGCCGGCCGGGAATTCGCCTCCCTGCGCATCGTAGGAGGCGGCTGCCAAAACCCCTTCCTCAACCAGTGCTCCGCAAACGCCCTCGGCAAGCCCGTGATCGCTGGCCCCGTCGAAGCCACCTCCATCGGCAACATCGTCATGCAGCTCAAAGGCGTCGGAGAAATCCCCGACGTCGCAGCAGGAAGAGCCCTGGCCGAACGCTCCTTCGAGAGCGAGCGCTTCGATCCCATCGACGCCCAATCCTGGCTGGAGCCTGTCGCCCGTGTCCGCTCGTTCCTAGCGAGAGCAAAGTAGGCGAAAAAAAAAAGCGGATCGACAGCCCGCTGGACTGAATGGAATCGCGATTCGCTTCGTCGGAAGCGGCAGGTCCATTCACGGCCCGCTCTTCGCGCTTGCCCGCAGGCGAGCGTTATGCGAACCAGATGACTGGAACCATAGAACCTCCAACCCACCTCCCATCATGCCGAAATCCACCTCCCACGCCCTGTCGCGCTTCGCCCGCATCCTCACGCCTTTCCTCCTGGCCATCTGTTGTCTGCAAGCCAGGGGCGAAGACATCCGCAGCCTCGAGAGCCTCTTCGACCAGCTCTCCGCCTCGCTCAACGAACTCACGGACAAGACAGCAGCCATCACCGAAGACATAGAAAGCAGTAATGGCTATCTCAATACACTCGTATCGGAACCCTTCAGCGTAGCGAAACAGGACCTGTCTTCCGCCTTTTCTACAGCTCAAGAAATGACCTACGACGAATGGATGGAGATGACCGAGCGAAACAAAGACGAGATGGTTTCCCTGCTCCAGTCCGATCCCCAGGTGCAAGCAGCTATAGCCGACATCGAAAGCCGACTCGGCCTGGTGAGCGAGCGAGTAGATGAACTGAAGCCCACCCTCGATCGACTACGCGTCGACGCAAGCCGGCTGGGAATCGGCCTCAAGGAATACATCGGGAAGAATCCCCTCCGCATGGCCCGATTCGGGCTATTCGCAACCAAGGTCGCCGATCTCGGGCGAGACCTCTCGAAGATGGGACAAACGCTGCAGAACTCGCTCACCGGCTCGAACGCCGCCCTGCAAAAGCTGGGCAATATCAACTCTCTCGCTTCGACCTCCGGTGTGGCAACCTCTCCCCAGGCGCCAGGCCCAAGCGCCTACAGTCCGCCTTCGACCGCTTCCACTTTCGCCCCCACCGGGAACGCAGCTACCGGGATGACCGCAAGCTCAACGACAAGTCCAGCAAGCGGCCTGGAAGGCTTCTGGCGGGAGTCGAACTCCAGCTCCAGCGGACTGATGCTCCTGCTTGGCCCCCCGGAAATCAACCAGCCCTCCGGGTACGTCGTCCTGCCCAATCAGGGTGGCCAGACCTTCCTCACGCTGAGGGAAGTCGACGGCAGCAGCCGCACCTATGCCGAATCGCGGGAAGGCCATTTCTACAAGACCAGCCTCTTCGACGGACAGCTCGTACTCAAAAGCTACAAGAGCGACGGCACCACCCTGTTCCAGATCTTCATGAGCCGACCTTAGTACGAGGCTTTTGCTTAAAAGGCTGAAGGGATTTAGGCTGAAGGCTGAAGGTAGATTCAGCGGCCTTCAGCCTTCAGTCCTCAGCCTTCAGCCCATCTAGCTCTGGCTTTGCCAGATTAGGCTCAGCTCTTTCGCAATGCCGCCAACGCCACCTCGAGCTGGCGGTCGGCAATGGGTTCGAAGTCGAACTCCGCGGTAAACTCCGCGACGCTCATGTACTCCAGCCGATAGCGTTGCAACGACAGCTTTCTATCCTCTTCGAGGGAGAGCTCCACCTCTAGATCGGGTTCGATGCCGCGATCGTGAATCACATAGCCACTGGGCGTGTAGTACTTCGCCGTCGTCAAGCGCAGTCCGGCGTCCTCGCCGAGCTCGATGATGCTCTGCACCGAACCCTTGCCGAAAGTCTTCTCTCCGACCAGCACGGCGCGCTTCACGTCCTTGAACACTCCAGCGACGATCTCGGACGCCGACGCCGACCCCGAATTGACCAGCAAGGCCAAAGGAAAATCGTATAGACCAGCCTTTCTCTTCGCGTAGTAGTGTTCGTTCTGATCGCTCTGCCGACCCTCGGTGTAGACCACCAACTGCCCCTTTTCCAAGAAAGGGGACGCCACGTCCACAGCCGCGTCGAGCAAGCCGCCTGGGTTGTTTCGCAAGTCGATGACCAAGCTAGTCATGCCTTGGGCAAGCAAGCCGTCCACGGCCTTCATCACCTCTGCCGCAGTGCGACCGCCAAATTGCAGAATGCGCAGGTAGCCGATCCCGTCCTCCAGGATCCGAGCCGCCTTGACGTTGGCGATCGAAATGCGTTCCCGTTTCACCGTCACATCGAAACGCTCGTCGCTGCGGGCTCGATAGACCGATAAATCGACTGGGTCGCCTGGAGAGCCCCGCAGCTTCTCCAAGGAAGCGGACAAAGGCCGTCCTTCAATACTGCGTCCATCAACCGCGAGAATCTGATCGCCTCGCAGCAGACCAGCCCGCTCGCCAGGAGTGTCCTCGATAGGAGCCACCACCGTCAGCCGATCGTCCTTCATCTCGACGCGGATGCCTATGCCGCCAAACTGCTGGTCGACATCCTCACGCAGGCCTGCCAACTGATCCGGCCCCAAGTATTCGGAATAAGGATCGAGTCCCTCCAGAATCGACTCGAGCGCCTTGTCCGTCGCCGCCTCCATCTTCAAGGCGGGATCGTCGACATGGTAGGCGTTGATCACATCGACCGCCGTCTGCAGCTTCGCAGAGTTCTCCTTCGCCTCGTAGTACGCGGAAAAACTGCCGTAACGAGCAACTCCAACTCCCGTTCGATAGGCCTCCAGCCCCAGAAACGACAAAAGCGTCCCTATCAAAACAGCCCTTAAAAATCTCTTTGCGTTCACGTTTCCTGCCTTCCAACTCGACTTCGACACGGCTTGTATCCGCCGCCTCCTACGATGCTCGACACTTCAATAGATTCCGAAGATATGCGGCAAGCCTTACGAACACTTGCCGACGAAACTGGTTTCATCGAATTGCCGGATTTCGTAAATCTCGCCCTCTATCACCCCACCCTAGGCTACTATCGCCGGGATCGCCAGCGTGTAGGACGAAATCCCCAGGCAGACTTCTATACCGCAAGCAGCTTTCGTGAGGCATTCGCCCCAGCTCTGATGGAAGCCGCTCTCGGCCTGCTCGAACAAGCCGAGCTCGATCCCACCCAAACCGACTGGATCGAAATCGGAGCCGAACCCCAGGCAGCTTTGCTCGCATCTGCCGACTCTCCGTTTCGCAGTTGCCAAGCTCGACACGCGGGAGAGGACCTCACTCTATTGGGGCAGCTCGTGGTATTCTCCAACGAGCTTTTCGATGCCCAGGCCTTTCGCCAACTCCGCTTCGACGGGACCCGCTGGCTCGAATACGGCATCCGTTTCGAAGACGAAACCCTGTCATGGACGCCTCGACCGACCGTCAGCCAAGAGGCCAGCCCATACGTCAGGCAGCTCAGGCCCGATCCGCCAGCAGGCTACACGCTAGACCTGCCTACCGGTTCTCGACAACTCGCCCACCGCCTCCTCGGGCAAAAGTGGCATGGCGCATTCATCGCCTTCGACTACGGCAAGACCTGGCGGAGCCTCGCTGAAGAGACGCCTCAAGGCACTGCTCGAGGCTATCACAGCCACCACCAGGACAACGACATCCTGCTCCAACCCGGTCAACGCGACCTCACCATCCACATTTGCTGGGACCACATCGAAGAAGCCCTACGCCAGCACGGTTTCGACAACCTGAGCTTGCAAAGCCAGGAGGCCTTCATCGTGCGACGCGCCCCCAAGCTCATGCAAGCCGCCTTCGATCCCAGCCGCCCCGAACTCGACAGCCTGCGCGGCAAGCTCAAGGAGCTCATCCACCCGGCCCTCATGGGCCAGAAGTTCCAAGCCCTCAGCGCCATCCGCCCCCATTGCCCCAAAACCCAGAACCCATGACCTAGAACCCAGAACCCAAAAAACCCAATTTCATCCTTGCCAAGCCCGGACCCGAACCGTTTCTTGCCCCACTCTCAACCAATTTCCGTCATGGCAAGAATCTGCGCAATTACAGGCAAACGTCCCACAACAGGCTCCATCATCCACCGCAAAGGCCAGTCCAAGAAAAGCGGCGGCATTGGCACCCACGTCACCAAGACCACCAAGCGCAAGTTTCGCCCGAACCTGCAACGCGTCCGCGTCCGCCTCGCCTCTGGCCAAGTCAAGCGCCTCTGGGTCAGCGTCAAGGCCATCAAGGCAGGCCTCGTCGAGAAAGCCTAAGCCAGCTAGCTGACAATCATTTTCAAGAAAAAGGCCGCTTCCCTTCGGAAGCGGCCTTTTCGCGTCTCAACTCGTACTCCTACTCCTGCTCGCACTCCTCAGATCTGGAAATCCGCCTGGCCAGAGAGCTCGTGCAGGCCGCACTCCCGCTTCTGCCCGCCAAAGCGCGTCTCCTCCTCCGTCATGCCCGGCAGCAGCTTCGAAGTGCTATGCCAATCGCCCAGCGAGACATAACCCTCATCCCAAAGCGGATGATAAGGCAGATCGTTGTCGACCAGGTACTGGTGCATCGTCCGATTGTCCCAATCCAAAACAGGATAGATCTTGGTCATTCGGTTCTGAGTCTCAGCGATTGCCCGACCGCTGCGACTTGCCCCTTGGCTACGACGCAGGCCAGCCAACCAAGCTTTCGCTCCCAACTCGCGCACCGCCCGATCCATAGGCTCCACTTTGTTCATCAAATTGTACTTCTTGAGCCCTGACTCGCCATCCTCCCACAGCTTGCCGTAAAGGGCCTCTTGCTCAGCGGCGCTGATGCGAGCTTGGTACTTTTTGAGGTTCAACTTCAGGCCTTCGCTCAGCTCGGCAGCAAAACGGTAGGTCTCGGGAAAAAGATAGCCCGTATCGATGAACACCACCGGAATCTCCGGCAGAATCGAAGTCACCAGATGCAGCATAACGGCCGAATGCGTGCCAAAGCTCGTCGTCATGATCAGCTCGTCGCCAAACGTATCCGCCGCCCAACGCACGCGTTCCTGGGCCGACGCCGTCTCCAGATCGATTTCCTTCATTTTCAAAGCCTCGCCTGTCATGCTTGATCCCTATACTTATATAAATTAGTTAAGATACATCTGTTTGGATAATTTCCAGGGCTCTCAAGTCAAGCCAGCTTTTCCAAGCTCCACGCGCAGACCGCAAATAAAACCAACGCCCACCCTTTTTCGACATGCCTGAACACGCGCCGGACAGCCCCATGCCGACCGCTTTCGCATGAGCTCTCCTTTTTCGAGAAATGAGGTACTTCCCCATCAAGCAATAGACTGAGGCGCCGATAGACACTCAGATCGGCGACTTAGACTCGGAGACAGTTTAGCGACCCTCATCTGCCAACCCACCAGAAGCTTACAAAGCCCATGTTAAAAAACGTATCTATCAGCGCACGGCTAATCGTACTCAATGGAACCCTCAGCATATTCCTTCTCGCGATGGGAGTCATCGGGCTCGCCACGGCCTCCCGCATAACCAGCGCAATCGAAAAACTGGACTCCGACACAGCCGCCAGCAGCAACATCCAAGAGCTCGCCAGCACCGCTACATGGATGGGCACCATCACCACAATCCTTCTCGTAGCCGGCATCCTAGTAGCCGCTCTCATCGGCTGGGCTCTCGCCAAAACCATCACCAAACCACTGGGAGAAGTCGAAACCACTCTGCTCGCCATGTCCGAACAGACTGGCGGAGCCGCCTCTCAGGTTTCCTCCTCCAGTCAGGCCCTCGCCGACGGAGCCAGCCGTCAGGCCGCCTCTATTCAGGAGACTTCCGCCGCGCTCGCCGAGCTTTCCAATACCACTTCCCGCAACGCCGACAACGCGATCAAGGCCAGAAACATGGCCAACGAAACCCGCGAGGCCGCCGAGAACGGATCCCGAGGCATGCAAGAGATGATCGAGGCTATGAACGCCATCAAGGCCTCCAGCGACAACATCGCCAACATCATCAAGACCATCGACGAGATCGCCTTCCAAACCAACATCCTCGCCCTCAATGCAGCCGTCGAAGCCGCCCGGGCAGGCGAGGCCGGAGCGGGATTCGCCGTAGTGGCCGACGAGGTACGAAGCCTCGCCCAGCGATGCGCCGCAGCCGCTAAAGACACCGCTTCCCAGATCGAAGACTCCATCCAACGCAGCGAACGAGGCGTAGACATCTCAAACCGCGTGGGCGAAAGCTTCGAAAACATTCTCGGCAAGGCCCGCGACGTAAACGAGCTCGTCGACGAAATCTCCAAAGCCAGCCAGGAACAGACCAACGGCATTTCCCACATCAACAGCGCCGTCAGCGAACTCGACCGCGACATCCAGGCGAACTCCGCTACCGCAGAGGAAACCGCCAGCACATCGGAGGAACTCTCCTCCCAAGCCGAAATGCTCCAGAAGACCGTACTCGATCTCCAGAAGATCCTCAGCGGAAACTCGGGCTCGGGATACCTCTCGTCCTCGCAATCCTTCGCCTCGCCCCGATCCACGGCGGCAAGCCCAACAGCCAGCCACGACTGGGACTCCATGGACATGAGCAACGATCGCTCCAGCAACGAAGCCCTCTTCAACTAGGCCTAGGCAAAGCCAGGGAGACACCGAAACGCTTTCGAGCCGGACCATCAGGTCCGGCTCTTTTTGTCTATCGATTGGTCAAAATAATTAACTTTAAAGTTAATTATTATCGACAAACCATGTCCAACAATCCAATCAATTTACCTAAGAGTTAAATTTAAGGACATCCAATGCCCTAGAAGCAATCCATGAACGCTAGCGCCGAAGAACAGCAGAATCGCGTATTTCAAGCTCTCGCCGATCCCACTCGGCGCCAGATCCTCAAGATAATCGCCAGCAGGGACGTCTCGGTCGCCGAAATTGGCAAACCGTTCGACATCTCAGCCCCCGCCATCTCCAAGCATCTCAAAGTCCTGGAAAACGCCGAACTGATCGAACGCATCAAGGACGGTAAAAGACGTCGTTTCAGAATGAATACCGCCCCGCTCCACGAAGCGAAGAACGCGATAGCCAAACTGGCCTCCTACTGGAGCCATCGTCTCGACGCACTAAACGATTTCCTGAACGCCCAAACGCCAGAACCGCATCAACCAGAAAAGCGCCCATGAACGACAAACCTAGCCTAGCCCTCCTGAATGTGGAACGCCGACTCGACGCATCGCCCGAGCAAGTCTTCGACGCCCTGACCGAACCAGCCAAGATGAACCAGTGGTTCTTCGGAATACCCGAAGGCAGAGCGGAAGTGGAACAGGACCTCCGCGTCGGCGGGAAATACGTCGTCAGGATGTACGACGCGGACGGAGCCGAGAGCAAATGCGACCAAGCAGAAGAAGCTCGATTCGCTCCCCACGGCGAGTACCTCGAAATCGATCCGCCTCGCAAACTCGTCTTCACATGGATCTCCGAAGGTTTCGTCGACGACAGCACCGTAACCATCGAACTGAAGCAAGACGGCGACGGCACTCTCCTAACCCTGCAGCACGAACTGCCCGCGGACGCAGTCGATCCCCACACCCACGGCTGGAACGAATGCCTCGGCCACCTCCAGAAATTCGTCGGATCGTAGTCAAAGGAATCGGATCGGGATCCCGCACCAAACCGCCTGTACAAGGAATTCCAAGATCTTCATCATCATCTTCATCATCTTCTTCTTCTACTTCTACTTCTACTTCTACTGCTTCCGCAGGTTCTTTTTAGAAGAAGATGAAGAAGTAGAAGCGGATGAAGATTGCGAGGTGGACGCGAAACACGCGCCAATTCGATAGCAGTCAAACGCAATATGACGAAAAGGCGGCCCATGATCCAGCTCTAAGTCGTTTGCGTGCCGGCTTTCACCTCGGCGGCAAACCCCTGACACGCGAGCAGAGTCATGAACGCCTCTAGGAACTTATCACCGAAGATCTCAACAACGGCCAGGACTACGGCGGCCTGAAAGCAATCAATCCATTCGCTTAGCTTTGCTACGCGAACGCTCCGCAGGACCACCTCTACTTCCCGCCATACCAGAAACCCCTCGGCCAGCGGTGAGCCCGCAGGTCGCAAAGCAGCTTCTCTGGCAGATCTGGCAAGTCGGACACCGCGCTGTTCGCTTCAGCCTGAGCTACGGAGCGGATGCCCGGAATAACCGCGCTCACCGCCGCATGCGACATGGCGAACTTCAAGGCGAGCTGCGGCATCGTGTATCCACAATCTCCTACAGCCTCCTTTATCTTTTCCACTCGAGCAACAGCCCGGTCCAGTCTGTCTCCCGCAAAGTAGTTTCGGCGGAAGTCTCCCTCCGGAAACTGGTGTCCGGGCTTAAACTTCCCCGTCAACACGCCCTCGTCGAAGGCCACCCGAACGATCACGCCGACGCCCCTCTCCTGGGCGACCGGCAGCAGTTCGGCTGCAGGCTCCTGTTCGAAGATGTTGTAGATCGCTTGTACCGTATCCACTAAGCCGGCGCGCATCAGATCTATCACCGCATTCTGATCCGGCTCGGGAGTGGAGATGCCAACCAAGCCGATCTTCCCCTCCCGCTTCATAGACTGCAAAACCTCGAACGGCTTGGGGTCGCGGTTCCAGGCCCGAGTCCATGTGTGCAGCTGCAGCAAATCGATCCGTTCCACCCCAAGATTCCGCAGACGCTCTTCCACATTCGCCCGCAGATAGGATTCCGGATAGCGATCCTGCCAGCGACAGTAGGGAGACGGCGGCCAAGCCCCCTGCTGAGGCGGTGTCTTCGTGGCAACGAGAACCTTCGGATTCCCCCGCCTCTTCAAGACCTCTCCGATTATTCTCTCGCTGCGACCGCCACCATAGCCTGCAGCCGTATCGATGAAATTGATACCCAGATCCAGAGCCCTCTCCAGAGCAGTTTCCGACTCGTCGCGAGCCTGCTCGCCCCAGCCCCCTCCTATCGCCCACGCGCCAAAGCCTATCTCCGAGACCTCGACATCCGAATTGCCCAGCTTTCTGTACTTCATTCGGACAAGCGAAGACGATGCCTCGAAGAAAAGCAACTACTCGAAGTCCAGCGCTCAGCGGGAACCGCGCTACCCCTTTTTCGCAACCCCTATCGCCCGGAATCGAGCAGCTTGCGGCCTATCTCCCGTTCCTTCGCTTTCCGCTCGAAGACCATGGTAAGCAAGCGCTTCTCGATGCGACGCATCTCCGGCCCGTCGCAAGGAAGCTCCTGCATGGCCCGCTTCATGCCCCTGAGCACGTCGCTCAGCTTCAAAGCCCCGGAATTGCTCGGCAGGAACATCTCCAGGAACTGAGCCGAAGCGGGATCGCCCGCCCCATCTCCGCCCAGCAAGCGGAAGGCATCCGCATGGCGACGGTTAATGTTGAAATAAGTCGTACTCGAACCGGATGGGTAGCTGTAGAGTTCGGCCCCGTATCCATTTTTCACTACGGTTTCCCATTCCACCGTATACTCGAAACGCGCCGGATTCGCATCCATGCAACCGGGATACAGCTTTTCGTAGGACACCAGAAAGAACCCCGCCAAAGGCAAAGCCAAACTCGCAGCTTCGGCAGTCGCCATCATATACTCGTCAAGCCCCTCCGCGGATACCATGCCACCAGAGAACAAGGCCATCACATGATTGACGCCCGTATCCGCCAAAGTCCGCATGTTGGCCACGAAAGGCTCCGCAAAACGCCGGTCCTCCTCCGCGATACGCGCCGCATCCCCACGCCAAATCGCATTGAGATAGACGGCGCCCGGGTAGTCTGGACCAAAGGGCCCCTCTCCCACTCGGACCAGAAACGCCTGCCGTTCAAGCGACCGCCTCTGCTGTTCGGCGCCTTGCTCCAGCCAGCCGACATCAGAAGCGTAGCGACTATCCAGACCCGAAGCATAGCGAGCTACGACACGATCGACTTCGCCATTCGTCCGCGTCGCCTTGATCTGAGATTCGATCTCCGCCCGACCCTTCGCAAAGGCCGCCGATCGAGCCGAACCAATCCGTCGACAGAAGGCCTGGAAGGCTTCCTGATCGGAAAACGGTTCGAGAGCCGACGAGTTTTGCCGCCACCAGAGAGCGCTTTCCTCCAGCAATGCAAGCGAACCGGAAGACGCGGAAAACCGAGCCTCCGCCGCCCGCAAAAGCGGCTGCAACGCCGAGGAGCACGCATCCGCATGCTGCCTGTCAACGCGAGCCCGGGCCGCAGCGTCGAGTTTGCCAAACAGCTCCCCTTCCGGCAATCGGCCCAACTCAAGCAAAGCCCGCACATCGCCATTCCTCGCTTGCTCGGCCAGGTCCTCCAGCAACGCCTCGATCTCCACGGCGGCTCGAGAGCTCTTCGCTAGAAGGATTGTATCCATGATTTCCTCACGTTCGCTCGGCCACAAGGCAGCCAGGATATCCAGGGCCTGCCGCTCGAATTGATCGACGGCAGCGCTCGGCCCCGGGCTCTTCAAAGCCTCGACAGCGCCACGCTTCCAGTCCGCAACCGTATCGAGAGCCAATCCGGCGAGCCCCATCTCCGCTCGCGAAGACTGCAGGCCGTCGGCAAAAGGCCCAGGCAAGGACGTCACCACCGAACCGCGCGAAAACGGTCCGCCATCTCGAGCGCAGGTCTGCATCAAGTTCAGCGATATGCGCTGTCGCTCCGTCCGCTCCAAATCGCCGAACGGCTTGCCGAAATGCGGCGTGAAAACGCTAGGGCGAAACAGGTTCGCAATCTCGATCAGCCCATTGAAATTCTCCGACGAAGCCCCCTGCCTGTCCATCTCCTGGAGCCAGTCGACGAGCTCTTCCGGACAGCCGCTCTGCGCGGAGGCCACCGCCCGACCAGACTCGATGTCCTCGTAACGGCCTTGCTGCAGCGCCAGAGACAAAGCCTGCAACTGCCGCTGCAACTCGGCCACTCTGGCTCGATCTCCCGAACGAGTCGCTTCGAGCATCTCCTGCTGTAGCGGACGCGTAATCTCCATCATCTTTTGAGTGGCCGCAATCTGGGCTTGCTGAGCCGCCAGGATCTCTTCGCGAGAAGGCCTAACCACGCCAGCCATCCCAAACGGCGAAGCGCTCGGCTCGTCATTGAACCCGGCTATATCTCGCTGCGCCTCCGGCACCGCGTCGCCTGCCTCCAGCACGAAAGGCAAGCTCTTTCGCGCCATCCCCGTATGGACGACCGCCATTCGACCGTTTGCCTGGTCAATCACTCCGAGCATGTAGCTGCCGGAAGACCAAGGCCCCGCCGCCCGACGAAAGCGAAGAATTCCCGTATCCGGAAAATAATGACCATCAATCGCCTCCGAGTTCGGCGGCGGCAGCTGGCCTCGACGCGGAGCGACCGCGTGTTGGGAGACGTAAGTTCCAACCACCGGCACTCCCTCGAACGCCGACCAGTCGATCGCCTCTCTATTCCGACCGGGAGCCAAGCCAGCATGCTGGCCATCGCTTCCCGCCTCCCGAAACGCAAGCGTCACCTCCATAAGCTGACCCCTAAAGTTCGTCTTGTCCAAACCTGTCCAGGTTTTCGTCAACTGATCGAAGCCAACCGCAGAGAGAGTCGGCAACGCGGCAAGCAAAGCGAGAAGGCGAAAGACGAGAGGGATGAAGCAACGCATGGCAGTGGGAGGATTGGAGAAAGCGCAGACGCCCAAGTGTAGACGGCCGAAGGAAACTAGAACTTCGACGAACCGATCCAAAGAAAATTCACCTAAACCGGCAAAGCCATCGTCTGGGCGTACCAAACTCTTTCGAGTTCGGCTACCAAAGCAAATTTTGCATAGGCGAAGTAGCCGAACTCGAAAGAGCTTGGCACAGTGGCACTACTCGAAGAGCGACACTTTGAAACACACCCTAGTGTTGTGTCACGGATGCAATGTCGCAAAGGGTAGCGCGGATCCCGCTCTACGTTTCACGCATGACACGACACTGGCGTGTTTTCGCTGTCTCTCAAAAGCGACTAAAACAGGTCTCGAAGACCCGATCGCAATCGGGTCTGAACCTGTTCATTCAAGCGTTTCGTTAAGCATTGATGAAAACTCGGCACCCACCGAGCCATAAACTAAATAGAGCAATCGCTATGGCCGAAGTAGAGGAATTCCCCCACCGGAATTCACAAAACCGATATCGATATGCTCGCACGACTCACCATCGGCAAGAAGCTGGTTTACGGCTTCTGCTCCCTAACTTTCCTCATACTGGTTTTAGGCGCCATAGCCCTAATTCAGTCCAATAGAGCGGCAACAGGCTTTAAGACCTATCGCAATCTGGCCCGCGACACCGTGCTCAGCGGCAATCTTCAAGCCGAGATGCTGATGATTCGCATGAACGCCAAGGACTACCTCATCACCAGCAGCCAAGAGGATATCGACCAGTACCAGCAATACAGAGCGAGTATGCTGGGATACCTCGAGGACGCGCGGAAGGAGATCGAGAATCCGACGCGAGCTGCCGCCGTCGCGGAAGCCTCGGAAATGATCGAGCAATACGACGTGAGCTTCGAGAAGGTAATCGCATACATGAAAGAGCGCCATCGAATCGTGAACGATGTTCTGAACGTCAAGGGTCCCCTGATGGAGAACACTCTGACGGATATAATGATATCCGCAGAAAACGATGGAGACGCCATAGCCGTCTTTCATGCGGGACTGGCCATGAAGCATCTCTTGCTGGCGCGGCTCTATTCGATAAAGT
This sequence comes from Pelagicoccus sp., assembly GCA_028284635.1. Taxonomy (GTDB): domain Bacteria; phylum Verrucomicrobiota; class Verrucomicrobiia; order Opitutales; family Opitutaceae; genus Pelagicoccus. Next base: position 96,621 of record JANQRJ010000036.1, on the reverse strand, counting down.
TCCTCGACGCCAACGAGCCGGAGTACGTCCAGCGGGTCCGAGACGAATTCGCCAAGTTCGACGAGCAAACCGAAATTCTCGACCGCGAACTGCAAAACCCACGGCGGCGCGAGCTCTTGGCCATCGTTCTCGAAGCAGACAAGATATATCAAAGCGATTTTCAGCGCCTCAGCACGATCATCAAAGAGCGCAATGAGGTGATCCGCGACAGCCTGGACCTTCTAGGGCCGGTCTTCGCCAAAAAGCTCGAAGAGGTCAAAAACTCGGTCAAGGCCGAGCAGGACGCCCTCGGTCCCAAGCTCGAGCAGAGCAACAATCTCGCTAGAATAGAGGTCCTGGTTCTTTCCGCCCTGTCCCTGATAGTCGGCGGTCTGCTATCCTTCTTCATCACCCGATCGATCGTAAGGCCACTGAGGACCACCACCAGCGGACTTAGTCAGAGCGCCGAAGAAGTCAGCTCAGCGGCCTCTCAAGTCGCCGGAGGTAGCCAAAGCGTTTCTACAGGCGCTTCCGAACAAGCTTCCTCCATCGAAGAGACCTCCTCCTCGCTTGAAGAGATGGCGGCCAGCACCGCGAAAAACGCGGAAAACGGCGAAGAGGCGAATCGCTTGATGGGAACCGCGAGAAAAGTCGTCGACCAGGCAAACGAGGCGATGAGCGAAGTCACCAGCTCCATGAGCGAAATCGCCACGGCAAGCGAAGCGACCCAGAAGATAGTCAAAACGATCGACGAGATAGCATTTCAAACCAATCTTCTGGCTCTAAACGCAGCCGTGGAGGCAGCTCGAGCCGGGGAAGCCGGAGCAGGATTCGCCGTCGTGGCCGACGAAGTTCGCAGTCTCGCCATGCGCGTGGCAACTGCCGCCAAGGACACCGCAGAACAGATCGAAGGAACCGTCGAAAAGGTCGAAAAGGGAGGCAAGCTGGTCGAACGCACCAACAATGCCTTCAGCGAAGTATCGCAGTCCGTGGAAACGGTGGAAAGTCTAGTCTCCGACATAGCGACGGCCTCGAGGGAGCAGGCCCAGGGGATCGAACAGATAAACGCCGCAGTGAGTCAGATGGACAGCGTTGTGCAGAAGAACGCAGCCAGCGCGGAGGAATTCACCTCGTCCTCGGAGGAGCTGTCCGTCCAATCCAACCAGCTCAAGGAGCTCGTCAAAGACCTGATCGTCATGACGGAAGGCGCCCATTCGGGCAGCGATTCCTCGTCCGCGAACACTGGGGAGGATTTCTTCTCGAGCGATCGCACGAGAGCCATCTCCCCCAACAGGACCGCAAACGCTTTCGATCAGGACTTTGCCTCAAGCGCCAGCAAAGAGCAGCCTGAGACCATTGACTGGAACTAGAGAACCCAGCCGGCTCGCAACCCGTAGCGCGAAGCTTTAGCCCGCGTCCGCGATTCGCCCTCATCATCCCCCTCCTCATCTTCATCCTCAGCCAAGGATAAAGATGAGGATGAGGAAGATGATGAAGATAAGAAACAATGCGGTCGCGAGCTGAATCCACGCTACGGCTGCAAGTTTGACACGACACTGCCGGTTCGCGGCTCGAGCTTCAGGCTTGATTTCGCGTAATAACATCCGTTATTACACCCCAATGTCCATTGAACTCAAGGTCCGCAAGATCGGCAACTCCTACGGCGTGGTCCTCCCCAAGGAAGCCCTCAACCATCTCAAAGTCGAAGAAGGCCAGTCCCTCTACCTGACCGAGGCCCCCGAAGGCAGCTATCGGGTTGCCAAGGCCGAAAACGAGTTCCGAGACCAGATGGCAATGGCCGAGGACATCATCAAGCGGTACCGCAACACCTTTCGCGAACTTGCGAAATGAGTGAACCCAGATGGCTCCTTAGAAAGACGGTTCTCAGCCTCCACGACCGACTTCTCTCCGAATTCGGCGGAGCAAGCGGTATTCGAGACGAAGGCATGCTCGACTCCGCCCTTTCGCGTCCGGAAAACCGCTTCTCGTACGAGAACGCAGGCCCCTACGAAGTAGCAGCGAGCTACGCTTTCGGTCTCGTGCGCAACCATCCCTTCGTGGACGGCAACAAGCGAATAGGCTTCGCCGCTGCGACCCTCTTTCTCAAGATAAACGGCATCGCATTCGCCGCAACCGAAGCAGACGCCGTCATCAAGACCCTAGCGCTCGCCGCTGGCGAACTCGACGAAACCGGCTACGCGAAATGGCTCAAGCAAAACAGTCGGGAAAGCGAATAAAGGCATGCTCCTCCAAGACGCCATCGACTTCATCAATGCCTCGCTAGCCCCCGCAGTCCTGCTAACCGGTGTCGGGCTTCTGCTGGCCGGCTTGCAGACCAAGTACAGTACCATCGCCGCCGTCATCCGGCAGCTCAATGGCGAGAAGCGCTTGAACCGCGACGACGAAGCCAGACGCCAACGTCTCGGGCGACAGATCGAATCCCTCATGGTAAGGGCAAAACTGATACGCAACTCGATCTTCTGCTTCTACCTGGCAGTCTTCTTCGTGATCTGCTCCTCCATAGCCCTGGGCCTCAGCACGCTTCAGGTCGTCACCTCCTCTAGCCTGATCTTCACCCTCTTCGGAATCTCGCTGCTCCTGCTTTTCATCGGCCTGTGGCACGCGACCCGCGAAGCCCTGCTCTCCTATCGAATCGTGCAACTCGAGTCCGGCGATGACTGACCTGCTCGACATGGCAGTGGCCGACTACAAGGCCATCCTCGCGCCCTTTCTCATGATGACCTCCTGCGCCACCTTGGTCTGGGCCCTGCAGAACCGCTTCAGCCGCGTCGCGCAAGCGATCCGCAGCCTCGTCTCGGAAGGCCAGCGCGACGGCATAGACTGCACGCACTCCCTCGCCAAGCAAATCGCCTGGCTAAAAGGACGCAGCTATCTGCTGCGCAACAGCATATCAGGCTTCTATTTCGCCATGTGCTGCTTTCTCTCGACCGCCATCCTCCTTGCTCTCGCCACCTTCGCCCGGCTGCAACTGTCCTTCCCCATCGTGCTGCTCTTCCTACTAGGCCTCCTGATCGTCGGAGCATCCCTAGCAACCGCCATCCTGGAAATAAGCCGCAGCCACAAGTCCCTGCAAGAGGAAGTCGCTCACCGCTAGGCGTGGCTTCCCCGAGAACACGAAAGTGCGACACTTCATTGTTCGAAAGTCCAAATCGCCCCAAGAACCGGTTTTGGTCCCTTTTCTTTCCACTGAATCTAAGGCTATTGAGCAAAAGCAAACGAGGTCTGCAAGAAAGACCTGCAATTCCCCAAAAGCGATCCAGACAATCACCGAGAAGCCACCCCTCGGACTGCAATATATACTCCGATGGCCTAAAGAGTCCGGATATAGCTTTGCCAATTTCCCACAGAATTGGCAGAAGGCGAATAGTCCGTCGTATTACTACTCAGCGAAAGACTCAATGCATGAGCAAATGAACCATTGGCCGCATGACTAGCCGTCGTGCAACTGCTTATAGTCGCAGAGTCGCAATGCACGGAAGAATTCATATTGGCTGAAATCCCAATTCCACAATTGCTGACAATAGCAGACGTTGCTTTAACATGAGACCCGGAGCTCGAAGTAATGCCTACCGACGAAGCATTCTGAACTGATACTCCAGCACAATCCGCATTTGAACTATTGGCTACGAAAACCCCGTGATTGAAGTTCTTTACCACCACGTTTTCTCCAAGTGTTAAGCTGCTCGAACGATTAACTAAAACGCCATAGGTACCATTTCCCTCTATTTCAATTCCATCGATCAAAGCAAGTGACGTGCTATCGGATATTTCTATGCCGTTTGAAGAATTGAATACTAACTTACAAAGAGAAGGGTCTGTCTGGTTTCCGACAATCTGAATCTGGCTAGCGTTGGGATGATTGATAATCACTGGCTCCCCCAAATTATAGGTTCCATCTGCAATCTGAATAGTCACCGTGACCTCCCTGGAGATTGGTTTTTCATCCAATTCATTGAGTGCAGCTTGAAGACTTGGATATTCACTAGGCACCAAAAGCGTGGCATCCTCTCTGAAATAGCCCAAGCAGCTTGATGTTAGCGTTAAAGCGAGAATTAATAGTTTTTTCATATTTTTAGATGATTTAAGTAAGACCCCTCAAGCCTCATGCATACATTAGCATCTCTGATAACAAGCTATAGCATTCACTTGGTAAAAATTGGGGTTCAAGAGTTGACCTTCTTCTTGGGATTGGAGGCTCATTTCAAAGTTCCACAGATCATCCAATCTGGTCTACGTGATCAATACCCATACTGTGATAGCTGACAGTCCCAAAACCTAGTCCAGACTTAGCCCCTTAACCTCGAACGATAGCGGCTAAGAGAAGAGAAACATCAATTCTTCTCCAGCTACGCGCTAGGCATTCGAACAATGCTCTTAGTCCGTCAAACCCATCTCTTTCGAGTTCGGTCTCTATTTAAACCTCTACATCATCCCTTAACAGAATATCTCTCTGCAGCTAACTCGTTTCTTTGGTTCCGATCCAGGGACCTAAACGGCATCAACTACTGCCATCCTCCTCGCCACCTTCGCCCGACTGCAATTGTCCTTCCCCATCCTGCTGCTCTTCCTGCTAGGCCTCCTGATCGTCGGAGCATCCCTAGCAACCGCGATCCTGAAAATAAGCCGCAGCCACAGATCCCTGCAGGAGGAAGTCTCGCACCGTTAAGCGCGAATCCTGGGAACGCCGCGAAGAGAACCAGTGAAACCGATGCGTTCCGATAATGATTTTGCCGTCCAATGATTTTGCAAAAAAACTCCCGCAACAGACCGGAATGACTAGGGGAGCAAAATCATTGACGGCAGAATCATTGCTTCGAGAGGGACTGAAAACCCACCAGTTTGATAAATCGCAGAGGTTGCAGAAGTTTTTAGAGCCACCGATTGCTACCATGAACACCGATGATTTCGAAGTTCGAGCGCCGTAACCCAGTCCATCTGAGTTAATCTGGCCATCGGTGGTTTGATTCTCTCTGATCTCGATTCCAAAATTACACCACTCGATACCATTGGACGGCCTCTCCGTAATCTCCACGTATTTTGCGGTTTATGAAACGTTTGGATTTCCACGCTTGCGAGACCGCTAGAGTGGCGCTTAATTCCGTCTAAATTTGGATATCATGAAACCCAGCGAATCGACTAAGCCCATCAGCTACCTCAAAGCCAACACTGCGGAGGCAATTGGAAACGTCTCCAAGACTGGCACTCCGCTGATCATTACGCAAAACGGATACGCGAAAGCCATTGTACAGGATCTTAAAAGCTATGAGGAGACCCAGGAGAGTCTCGCCTTGCTGAAAATTCTCGCTCACAGCAAAAGTTCGATAAAACGAGCGAAGCCGAAGACCGCCACCCAGGCCTTCAAGAACGTACGGTGCCGCGCTCGCGCGTTCGCGGAGCAGATCCGGGAAAATGGCGACTGAGGTACGCCTGACGGCAGAAGCCGAAGAAGATTTTTTCGACCTTTGGCGCTACGTCGCGGAATACGACCCCCCTCTCAAAGCCGACCGGTTGCTCGACCATCTAGAGGCCGCCTGCATCAGTCTCTCTAAAACGCCAAATAAAGGCCATGTACCCAAAGAGTTGAGACGCATCGACGTGCTCGATTTCAAGGAAATCCACTACAAGCCCTACCGGATCGTCTACGAGCTCGAAGACGGGCGCGTTCTGATCCACGCAGTCCTCGACGGCAGGCGCGACATGGAAACCCTCCTTCGAAACCGGCTGCTAAGGTAGGGATCGATGGTATTTCGACAAAACTCACCACCCTGAGCTCGTCGAAGGGCCGAACGGTCCCACGAACGCCCCCATCCACAGCCGCAATGAAACCCTGTCACGCAAGGCTGATCTCGAAAAATAGCTTAAGATCATCGTCAACAGCAGCTTAACCCAAAACCAGGAGCTAGCGATTTTCGCGTAAGATACCGTAAAGTCGCTCAAAACCCCGACTTTTGTCCCTTTTCTGTCCCCCAGGAACTCGGCGTGCTCCAGAGCATCCGGCCATCCTCAAGACATAATGCCAGGCTTTCCAGAAAATCAAAATAATCAGATCACGACCGCAATCGCACCGATAGAGGATTACTAAATGGAAAAAACACTATCTACCCGAATCTTAGTATGAACCCAACCAACGTATCTGCATCAAAACCTACCACAATCATCGCGATACATGGTGTGGGCGACGCAAAGCCCGGAACCATTCCTCAGGAAGTATCAAAGGCAATCGATGCCGTAGACTCTCCCCAACCGACTAACGCGTACCTGCAAGCAGACATAAATCTAGGCGGCGTTAAGTACCCTTGCCTAACTCCAAGCCATACCCCCCAAGGCCGATTCGGAGTAAATAGGATCGTAGAGGTCAATTGGGCCGATATCGAAGCCCCTTCCAACTCACCTTGGAGTCTCTTGAGACACCTATTCTTTCTACTGGTTGGAATGAGGCATCTGTCCATCCAGAAGTTCGCAGCTCAATCTAAGCTTAGACCCGTATTGGCACGCCTATTTTGGTTCTCGATTGAAGCGGGGATCTGGTGGTCCGCTTACTTTGCGAATGTAGTAATGTGGCTTGCCTCGGTTAACCCCACCCACCCGAACCTAGTTTTGCCGATCACAATCGCTTCGACCTTGTTGGCTCTTCTGATGGCCTGGGGACTCGGGAAAGTCTCAAATGACTTCAAGGCAGGATACGTGTGGTCGCTGGTGATCCTTCTGACCGGACTTAACTTTGAGTTTGATGATCTTTGGCTCTCCACCGAGCAAATCATTGCATTGAGTGCATGGCTCTATTCGTGGACTCAAGCTGCCATGGGATTTTTGCTAATACTCGCCTTCCTCGAAACATTCATTGTAATCCGGCAATCATCTTGGGATCGAGCCGCAGCAAGGGCCGCATTTATGTGGATTCCGTTCCTGGTTATATGTGCCATCGGTGCGGCGGTCTGGGCCATTTCCGTATACTCTGCGTCCGAGTACTACGGATTCTCGTATAATGAGCAATGGCAGAAAGCTTTTCTCGAAAGTCTCGAATATGATCTGCTTTGGGCGGAGATCGGAACACTAGCATCAGTTGTATTTGTTTTCCTCCTACTCCCGGCTATTGGAGCCCTATTCTACATATCGAAACACCTGCGTTCTCTGTTCGCTAGCATGCTAGGGAAATCGTCGCTGACACCGAGCAGCTCTGCGCACGAAGTATACTCAGCGATACTCAAAATCGGCCCTTGGGCACTTATCCTCGGTGGCGTTCCATTCTGGTACAGCCTTTTTCTGGATACAACGAGTTCGAACAATTTGAGACTGATTGAAATCTATCAGATTTCTGCAACACGCTGGCTCAGCGTCATTCCTCTGCTTTTTCCCGCCCTGAGGATACTATTGGACGTCGCAAGCGACGTAATTTTTCACCTCCAACCAGAAGGTGTCATCACCAGCACCAAAGGTCGGACGACTGGACGGATCGCTAATCTCATCAACCACCTCAATAAAACAGAACCAGGCAATAAGGTGGTTATTCTTTCGCACAGCCAAGGTTCAATCATTACCCGAGAGACACTCATAGACACTGCTAAGCTCCTCCACGTGGATACACTCTTAACGCTTGGTTCGCCAATAAATTCGCTATACCTGCGCTTCTTAGGTGAGAATCTGGATGTTAAGCTAAAATCTAAGTCTACCAAATGGTTTAACTTGTTTAACGATGGAGACTATATTGGTGGTAAAGTCCAAAATTGCGACGAGAATATCGACCTCGGGCCAGGCGGGCATACAGGCTATTGGTCAAAGCCAAGCGTAATCGAATTCTTAATAAACAAAGGCGTGTTAAAATGAGATCTTTGCAATAGCCCAAACCAAGCCCAAGAAGAATCAGATGAGCCCACCCCCACTCTGCTCCGCCGAATCGCTAGGGCATTTTTCTTTAGGTTAGACCCATTTTTAGCGTTTTTGCGTAAGAGCCATGCGCGTCCATGAAAGTTCTTAGCATGATTTGAAGAACCGAGTGGTAAAGCTACGCGAAGAGGGATTCATTGCGGCTAGACATCATTGAATCAACACCCGAAGAGCTGCAAGAGACAATCCTAGTTCCCTACATAGAACAGCTTAAGAGCTCATTCGAGCGATAGAACGATCCACAGAATATCCAATACGCTCGCCCAACTCATAATGTCCATGAAGCATTCGGAAAAACAATCGAGGCTTAGATATCTCATACAGTTTTCAGTCCTTCTCACCGTCCTGGGCCTCACAGGCTGCGCTCCCGACCTAGAAGACGCCAAACGGCTGCATAGCCAGGAGCGCTATGTTCAGGCATACGAAACAGCAGCAGATCTAATTAATAGACGAGCGAATCGTATCCACATTCCCAAGGCACCGAAGAAAGCGGAAGAAATCGCCGATTGGCTAGCCGAATCCGCAGTCCATTCCGGAGCATATTACCTCGACAGACCAACCTCGAAAGAATGCATCGAAGCAATCGAAATCATTAAATCCTCTCGCAAAGAGATCATTTTCATAGAGCACTGCATACTTCCCGTAAGCAATCCTATCACACTTGAACCCTACCTGAACTACTGGAGAGAGAACTTCTTTCCAGCGCAGAAGACCCTCCCTAGCGATGTCCAGGAAATGGCCAAAAAGGTCTTCGAAGCAAACTAAGCATAGTTCGGCTCAAGCAAGGTCATGTCCCCCAAGATTGGAGACTCTACGGCTCTCTCTACAACATGAATCACGGCTTCTCAATCAATATAGACGAATTTGGAGAAGGAACAATAGTGATGCCCGAAGGAAGATGGTTCGCCATCACACGATTTCTGGGGAATGGAAAACTCGGCCCTTACAGCGCCTCATTTTTGCGTATCCCGACGCCCCAGTCTACGCAGAGTAGACGGTAGTCCCTTACGATGTCGCCAAAAGAGATCCACGCACCGGAGATTTCTATAAAACGTTCGCCGAATATCTAAAGGAAGATCAGAAAATCTATGCAAAAACCCCACCCATCCAAAATGGGTTTCCAATTTCGGACTCGAGTCGTTTCTCATGTTCCTCACCATCAACGCGATGGTATACGAGATAGAATCCCGTTACCTGAACTCCTTTCCCCACAACAAAGAATAAGCAAACCGCCCATCACTAATCACTCCTCCGCCATCTCCGCGCTTGAGGACTTCCCCCACCTCAAGAAGTCTAGGTATCTTTTTTCGAACGTGAGCACCAAAATATGGATACCCACAAGAACCGATAGCGATATCCAAATCCAATTCTCGGCAACGTATACAACAGAAAACAGCGGCAACCCAACTATCGTAAGTAAATGAGTCGCCCTGCTCAAGAGCCCCTTGTAAAGTCCTATCCATGGGAATTGCGTCTCTTCGCCACTCTCTCTCCGAAGCGAATTATACTGGCTTAAGTGAATCGCGTAATACAGCGACATCAGTATTATCGAAAGAGGACCCCATTGAGAGAGCACTTTCTCCGGGACTGTTATTCCTAAGACTTCGATCTGCTTCTCCGACTGCTTCAACTCATCCCCATATTCTTCCCGAATCTCTCTGATCGGAATATTGAAGTAGTATTCGTCGAGTTCGGACAAATACGGAAACGCCCTCTCGAAAGGACGCCACTTCGCCATAGGGTAGAAATGCTCCGCCGATAGAACGCTTCCGAACCTGAACGGAACCGGCAATATCGGTACCCCTTGGACCACTACAGATACGACCGATTCCTTTTTAGCTTCAGATTCCAAATAGACCCAAACATTCCCGACCAAATTGCCCTCATCGTAGTACATCAATTTCATAGGCATGTTCTTTAGACCTTCCTCCAAAGTGTAGGCCCTCAAATTCGTCGAGCCGCCAGGGCCAATCCCTCTGGAATCAAGCACTTCTAGCGCTATCGATTCCTTATGAGTGTAATTCGTAAAATCCAATAGCTTTTCCCTGTTCCCGACGGGCGATTGCCACAACTCTCCAAGCTTTAAATATTCCTTAAAATCAGCCGCCGGTACGTGGTTGTTGAATACGAAACATGAACCGTTGCCGCAATACTCCCAAAACTTCCTGAACGATTCCAAATTCAGAATTTCATCCTCCGGAGCGAAAACCGACCAACTCGACCCTATGCTCCCATAGTTCAGCTGCAAATTATCCAATACAAACATATCGAGATCGGTCTCAATCCTAGGGTTCGGATTCGTCCTCCGAAAAGTCACTTTCGTCGGAGCGAATTCAGGCAACGTAGCCTGTTTCTCCAACACCCATTTTCTTCCGTCCGGATACTTCTCCAGAAATTCGTATATCTTTTCCAGATCCGAAAGAATACTCTTTTCCTTCAAAGATCTCTCTTGACTGAAGATCGTAACGAACACCAGCAAGCAAAAGACCAGCAGAGTGAACTGAATCAGTCGCAGGTGCTTTAAATACTCGTTAATCGCTTCTTTGCTCATTCTAGATCGGAACCGCTCCCACGGCGATTTTCTTGATCTACAGCCGCAGCCCAAACGTCAGCTTATCCCTGTTCCTCTTCGCATTATACCTCCTCCCCGAGTCGAACTGAAAAAAGAATGCCTTCAACCACTTAGCATTCACAAACTCCGGCAAATACTCGACTCTCGCGAGGTAGTGAAATCCGTCGTCCAAATCGGTCGCCGCCCAGTCTCCCCCTCGACCATTTTCTTTGAAGTACTCCGCACTGCACTCGAAAAAGTATCGATACGCGCCATCACCCGCTTCATCGCCCCAGCCATGTTCCCAGTGAACCGCCAACCTAGTCCGACTGTATTCAGGATCCGAGGGCAGCAAGCCCTTCGCCAGCTGATCCTCGTTGTCCTTAACAAAGTCGCAATAGAAATCCAAGGTCGGAGACATGATCGTTTGCCCCCCGATTTTCCATGAGAATTCCGAGTAGGACAAAGTAACGAAACCAGACGCGAAGTACTGTTCGTCTTCTAGACTCTGATTAGACGATGCATTCACTTCCAACCCCACCAGATAATGCAGTGGCCCCTCATCTGGAGTGATGAACTTCTCGCCCCTCAAGCCAAGCTCTATTCCGTCATCATTGAGTTCCTCGTCCTCCAGCCAGGTAGCGTCCACCTTGAATTTGAACGGGAAATCGCCTGTTCCGATATTCCTCTTTGCCTCGAACTCCAGGCTCAACCCCGCCGTCCATTCGTCCGCCTCGCTGTCGCGTTCATACTTCGGCTTAAAGTCCCTTTCGATTTCCCAAGCAGATTCCTCCGCCGCCGCAATCCATTGGCTAGCGCATAGCGAAGCCAGCACCATTATCTTTAAACTCGTATTCATACTACCTCTACGTATTTCTGAATTTTTCTGGCTAGACTCGCGACAGTGCCCTTTTTCTTGAGCAGGTACTTTCGAATCTCCGATTTAAACTTCGATTTAGACACAGTCATCTTCAACTTAGGATTCGATTCCGGATCCAGCAGCACCTTCCTCAAATTGCTTGCAAGGGATGCTGCTCTTAGGGAACGAGCATTAGAGCTAATCGCCGTCGATCTGAGAAATCCGAAGTTCTCGATTTTGTAAGTCCCCGCCTCCTCAAACGTTCCATTCGGAATCACTCCCTTATCCTTCAAATGGAACCACGTCCTGAAGTGAACCGGATTCAGTTCGCTCCACCCCTTCAGGTACATTCTAAGGTGCTTCGTAAGATCTTGATTACTCAACTTTACGTATTCAAGAAGCCACATCGCCGCATGACCAGAAACCGATGATCTCTTACCGTCGATAAACGAAACATACCGGTCGATATTCAATCCCGCTTGATTGCCGCCTATCGGCAGATTCAGAAATCTCGCCGAATTCGTTAGGGATACCTTCTCCAGCTCACCGACGCCGCCGAACGTAGCCATAAACTTGCTTTTGTAGTACTCCCAGTAGCTGCGCTCTCGCATGCGCTTCTGGACCAAGAACGAATCCGTTCCCCACATTATCTGGCTAGAATAATCCGCATCCCCCATCCAGACTTTCAGATTGTCGAAGTAATTCTTTTCCGCAGCGGCACCTCCATCCAACTGCGCAACATGAAACGACAAGTCTGCAAACACCCTCCCCTTGTACTTATTCGTCTTCATCAACTTCAGGATCTTGGCAGTGAACGAATTTGCCTTCACTCCAACCTGGCCCACGAAATTCACCTCATCTCCGAAGTGCCCAAAGCACACCTTCAATTTCGGATAATGATCCAGAACTTCCTTCCAATCACTCGGATCGCAATAGTCCTTATCGTCCTCATTTGCGATGAATCCCCCATGATTGCAGTGCTGTATAATTGGGACGTCATTGTCGTTGCAGTACTGATACAGCCGCCTGAACTTCGATCTGTGCTGATGACCATTTATCCCAATCTTATACTGAAGTGTAGGATAGAGCTTCACTCCGACGCACCCTCCCATTTTCAAGGCCTCTTCGACAATCTCAACCGCTCCCTTCCGATGCGGATTGAATTTCACGAACGGCATTATCCGTCCCGGGTACTTCAAGATCTGATTCGCAGTATCCTTGATCTGCTTTTTGAATAATTTGTGGTCCTGCTGGCCCTTTTTACAAATGTCCATCATCAATGCGACTAGCACATCATCATCATCCAGCTCCGACATCGTCTCTTCCGTCAGGACATCGATACTCGGAGCCAACCCCCTCATGACGAATCGAAACATGTCAGCTCCGTTCTTGCTGTACGCATCATCGAGGTATTCCGTGTTGCTCGATTTATCGAAGATCTTTCGCACCACGGAAGTCAGGCTTCCCGCAATCACCGAACCGATGTCTCCCTCTATAACGAATCCTAGGTCATCATCGTCCAAATCCTCGTTCAGATCCTTCAGCCATTTCTTCAAGATCGGCTCTATACTGAATTGCTTCAGGATACTGGCAGAAAGCTCCTCTCGATCGATATAATCCGATTTCGATATCACTTTATGCATCAGAAGCGTAAGCTTCTCGGGAACGCCTTCTCGATCGAGACGATCCCATAAGAATTCCAGCATACCAGGCTCGAATATCGACTTTAGTGGATGGACGTGGGCATGAACGTTTATCTTCACAGGCTAACATCTGATGGTTACTGAAATCCATTAGATGCCATCAAAGCTCGCATAGTGAGCCGCAGCGAAAACTGCGGGACAAGAGGAGTAGATAACCCAGGATTCCAAACTAGGGTGCAGAGCTTGTGTTCTCCCTGATATCCATTTTTAAAGCAAGGCTTAAGCGCGTCAAGCCCAGCCCGTAAATCGCAACAATGGTAAGGATCTTCGAACCGAAGGGATTGGCCTGGCCAAATTCTTCTGAGTCTCGAGGGGTGGTGGATCTGCGAGTACTTTGGTCTTCTACGTCTTGCGAGTTTCCGGACAGGGGTTCGAGTCCCCCAGAGCCAATTGGTAACAGTCCAAAGCGAGAGGGGTTCACTGCAGCGACCAGCAAATTCGCCACTGTCCCCCAATTGACCCTTTTGAAAACCTAAGTCGTTGATAACCAGCAAAACCTCGACTCACCCCTGTCCTTGCAATTACCTCGGCTGCCAGCGTTTAAATTCCTGAAAAGCGCAGGCCGACGCTAGTATGGTGTTGCAAATCTTGTTTGCACCTTTCGACCACGAAAAAGGAGCCACCCGGTAGGTGGCTCCAAAATCTCAATACACTTAAAGTCTAATCTACTTCGCGAAACGGCGGCGTATGCCGATCAGTCCCGCGAGGCCGAGGCCGAGGAGAGCGAGCGTGCTACCGGTGTCAGGGACAGTGCCGTGGAGCTTCATGTCTCCAGGGTATCCGATGGAGATTGAACCAAATCCGTCTGCCACCTCGTTCGTCACTTCCATGCGAATAGTATAATCTCCGCCACCGAAGATAGGGGCAAAGCTGTAGCTCTCGGAAACCGTACCGAGCCCATCGGTGTCGCTCCAACTCCAGTTACCCACAACGATGCCGTTTACCAGGACGTCCCAAAAAACGGATGCTCCGCGATTTAGAACATTGTCTAGGATAGCGAATTCCAAATCGAGTTGGAAAACGGTATTCAAGCCAGTGCCAGTGAATGTTTCTTCGATCGAGTCGCCTCTGGCAACAGACCAAAAGAAACCAAATTCACCGGGCGCGATAACGCCAACGCTACCAACTACGGTCGAGTCGGCAGATGGAAATTCGTCAACGTAAACGACTGCTTGGGCATTGCTGGCGAAAATCGCCACGACTGCGGCGAGCGGAAGGAACAACTTGAGAGGGGTCTTCATGTGTTGAATGGGTTGATTTAAATCATGAGGGTTAAACGAGTCATACCTTCAGCAAATCCTAGGCCAGAAGCGCAAAAAGCGCCTAAACAGAAAAGGTCATTCTCCCGCAACAGGCTGAATATAAAAATCTTACGAAAACCGAAATCGTCCTCATTAATCTTAACGGAGAGAACCGCACCCCAGCATCCGTAAAGGAATTCGATATCCATACGGGATTCCTTACAATCCGACGGGAAAAGCCCAATTAGACGATCAGGGCATCAGCCCTCATTCCCTGAGTCTCGACCCACGCCCGTCATTGCGGGCGAGCTGCCCGCGTTCCCAGAGAAATGCTGACCGCCGCCTACAAACTCGCTAACAGTCTCGCGATTTCGTCGCGCTTGGCTTGCGTCTCGGCGAGCTGCTTGCGGGCTCCTTCGACTACGTGGGCGGGCGCCTTGTTGACGAAGTTCGGACTGTTCAGCTTGCCGGAGCCGGCCTGAATGGCTTTGTCGAGCTTTTCGAGTTCCTTGCCGAGACGCTCCTTTTCCGCTTCGACGTCGATCGCGCTGGAAAGGTCGAGATAGACCGTACCCAGCGAGCAAACCGAGCCAGGAGCTCCGTCGACCGCATCGCGGAGCTCGATGGCTTCGGCTCCAGCCAGCTTCTTGATTGTATCCAGATTTTCCCGCACCACCGCCGAGCTGGCAGCATCGGCTGGCGTCACGAAAAGCGTCACGTCGCGCTTGGAGGCGAGATTGTACTCCGCCTTGACCGCCCGGGCCTTGGAGATGAGTTCCTTGACGCCCTCGACCTGCACCGCAGCGGCCGCGTCGACGGCGATGCCGCCCGCAGCAAGCTTGTCCGACAGCTCGGCAGCGGAGGGCAGGACGGCGTTTTGCAGGAAGTCGCCTTCCTCGCAGTAGCCCATGGCGTGCCAAAGCTCTTCGGTTATGTGCGGCATGATGGGATGCAGCAGCTGGAGGGACTGTCGTATCACCAGATCGGATACAGCCAGAGCCATCGTGCAGCGAGGATCTTCCTTGTCCTTGAGCAGAGCTTTGGAGGCCTCGACATACCAGTCGCAGAAGTCGCCCCAGACGAAGTTGTACAGCGTGTGGGAAAGCTGGTGCAGCTCGAACTTGGCAAACTGGCTCTCGATCTCGCGCGTCGTGTCGAGCAAGCGCTGCAGAATCCAGTTGCTATACCCATCGAGTGGCGACGCCTTGATGCGCTCGACGATGGCGTCGAGACTGAGGTTGGCATCGACTGGACCATTCATCTGGCGGAAACGGCAGGCGTTCCAGAGCTTGTTGCAGAAGTTACGGCCGATATCGATGCGCTCTTCGGCGAAGAGAATATCGGAACCGGAAGGCGCTATATTGATGATGCCGAAGCGCAGGCCATCTGCCCCAAACTTCTCGATGAGATCGAGCGGGTCGGGAGAATTGCCCAGCGTCTTGGACATCTTGCGTCCCTGGGCATCGCGAATGAGGCCGTGCATGTAGATGTCCTTGAAGGGGATGCGAGCCTTGATCTCCTCGTCGGTGAGCGACTCCTTGTCCTCGCCGTAAAGCTCCAGGCCAGCCATGACCATGCGGGCCACCCAGAAGAAGATGATGTCAAAACCGGTGACCAGGGTGCTGGTAGGATAGAAATGGGCGAGCTCCTTGAGAGTCTTCTCGTCGGTGTTCGGCCAGCCGAAGGTGGCGAAGGGCCAGAGATAGGACGAGGCCCAGGTGTCGAGGACGTCGTCGTCCTGTATCCAGCTTTCGGGGTCGCTCGGACCGTCGACGGATACGTGCCAGTTGGCCGAGTCCGTTCGATCAGCATCCTTGCGATACCAGACGGGAATGCGCTGGCCCCACCAGAGCTGTCGGCTGATGCACCAGTCCTGAATGTTGTTGAGCCAGTTGAGGTAGACCTTCTCCCAGCGCTTAGGGTGGAAGTTGATCATGCCCTTCTCGACGGCTCGCTTGGCTTCCGCGACCTTCGGGTACTTGAGAAACCACTGCTCGGAGAGGCGGGGCTCGATGGGCACGTCGGCCCGCTCGGAAAAGCCGACGTTGTTTTCGTAGTCCTCGGTGTCGACGAGCAGGCCAAGCTCCTCGAGTTTTTGGGCGGCCTTCTTGCGAGCCTCGAAACGATCCATGCCGGCAAACTCGGGTCCAGCCGCTTCGCCGAGGGTGCCATCGGGATTCATGACGTCGATGACGGGCAGGTCGTGGCGCTTGCCGATCTCGAAGTCGACTTGGTCATGGGCGGGCGTGACCTTGAGAGCCCCTGTACCGAAGTCCTTCTCCACCGCCCGGTCGGCGATGATGGGGATCTCAGCTCGGGGGAACGGACGCCAAACCTTCTTGCCTACCAAGTCCGCATAGCGCTCGTCGTCAGGGTGTACCGCAACGGCAGTGTCGCCCATGATGGTTTCTGGGCGCGTGGTGGAAATCTCAAGGCAGCGCCCTGGCTGGTCGACGAGCTCGTAGCGCATCTTCCAAAACTTGCCCTTCTGGGGCTTCATGACGACCTCCTCGTTGGAAAGCGCGGTCTGGGAGGCGGGGCACCAGTTGACGAGACGCTTGCCGCGGTAGATGTAGCCGCGCTCGAAGAGCTTGACGAACGCCGCCCTCACGGACCGTTCGTAGGACTCGTCCATGGTGAAGGTCGTGCGGCGCCAATCGCAGGAGGCGCCAAGCTTGCGCAGCTGCTTAAGGATAATGCCTCCGTGCTCCTCGCTCCACTGCCAGGCGCGTTCGAGGAACTTCTCGCGGCCGATATCGCGACGGCTCTTGCCTTCCTTGCGCAGGGCTTGCTCGACCTTGTTCTGGGTGGCGATCGAGGCGTGGTCGGTGCCGGGAAACCAGAGCGTGGACTTGCCCTCCAAACGGGCGCGACGGATGAAGATGTCCTGTAGTGTATTGTCCAATACGTGACCCATGTGCAGAATGCCGGTCACATTGGGCGGTGGGATCATTATCGAGTAGGCTTCTTTGCCCTCCTCCACTTCACCCTCGAAGCAGCCGTTTTCCTCCCAAGCGGCGTACCACTTGGGCTCTACTTCTTTCGGATCGTATCCCTGATCTATCTCCTGTGCCATGGCCTTGCGGGTCGCTTTGGGAAAAAGCAGCCAGCGATAAGCTTCGCTCCCTGGGAGGGCAAGCGCTTTCAGGAAGTTGGGAAAAGCGAGGAGCGGGACTTCCGAGGGCAAATAAGAGATTGGCTTTCGACGAGCGTATGCTACGTTTTCGTTACGAACCAACTGAAATTTCCCTATCCGGACTCAGATCCCTCCTCATCCTCGAAAACGAAGACCCGCTATCAAGCGGGTCTTTTCGCGTTTCTCCCCCGGGAACGCTGAGCCTGAAGAGCTAGCCTTCGAGCAACAGGCAGGCCTGTTTGCCAGGGCCGTGAACCCCCTCGATGAGGATGCCTTCGATGTCCGCCGTCTTGCTCGGGCCGGTAACGAAAACGATCGACGGATCGTCGTCGAACGCCGCCATCGCTTGCCTCACGTCGCGCACGATCTCGGATTCGCGCAGCGCGGCCACGTGCACCCACGGGGCGAGCGCGGCCAAACGGTTGGGCGTATCGCGGTCGGTCAGCACGATCGTGCCCGTCTCGGCGATTCCCATGGTCGCCCGGGTAACGCCGAATTGCATAGCATCGACCTCGGCTCGCTCGTAGGTCGAGTTCGCCGAGAGATTACTGGGGCCCATGAGCTCCGCCACTGCGGGATCAAGGTAACCTCGAGTCGCGCCATGCTCGGCCAGATAGGCCTCAAGCTCGGCCGTTCCCCGAAGCAGAACTCCGCCCACCGCCTGCAAGCGTTCGGCAAAACACGCTACCAGGGAATCCGCGTCGTCCGCCCCGGGCCGCAACCGCGACGTCAAGGCCGCCACTTCATCCTCGCTGGGCAGTGCCGACCGCTCCGAGAGGACGCCGACCGCCGCTTTCACTTTGTCCAATATCGCTTGTCTGGAATTCACTTGCCTGCCTCCTTGTCCTTTTCCTTGAGCCAAGAACGAAACGATCCGCCGTCGAAGGGCGGCAGATCCCGATGCTCCTGCCACGCATGGGCCGCTGGATTCACGTCGAGCAAGACGCGGGGCAGATAGTTCATGGCATGGCCCATCTTGAGACCGGCGCGCCACATGCCGGGACTGGTAGCCCCGGATGCCCAAACGCCAAAGCCTGGGGTGTTGATCGAGGCTTTCTCCGCCTTCTCCAGCTTCCCGCGACGACGCAGGCGCACCAGCAAGTCGGGAATCGGAATGTCGACCGGACAAACCTCCTGGCAGGCGCCGCAAAGGCTCGAAGCCTTGGGCAAGTCCGCCAGCTGGGGAAAGCCCTGCGGATTGATCAGAGGACTCAAGACCGCCCCGACCGGCCCGGGATAAACGAAGCGGTAGGCATGCCCGCTGGCCTGCCGATAGACCGGACAGATGTTCATACAGGCCCCGCAGCGGATGCAGCGCAGGATCTCTCGGCAATCGCTGGCCAGCACTTCGGATCGGCCATTGTCCAGAAAGATGACGTGCATCTCCTCCGGACCCTCAGGGAGACCGGACAGCTTTGGGCCACCGATAAACTGCGTGTAGACGGTCAGAGCTTGCCCAGTGGCAGACCGGCCGAGCAGCGAAAGAAAAAGCGGGAGGTCGCTCTGGCGCGGCACCAGTTTCTCGATACCCACCATGACGATCAGCGTCTTGGTCGCGGCCATGGAGAAGCGGGCATTGCCTTCGTTCGTCACCAGCGTGATACGCCCTGTGTCTGCCGTGACGAAATTCGCGCCCGTCAAGCCTACGTCCGCTGCGAGATACTTGGCTCGCAGGTGGCGGCGGGCCATGGCAGTCAACTCTTCCGGGCTTTCGGTGTAGGCGCCCAGACCTTCCCGCTCGAAGCTGCGGGCGACTTGCTTGCGGTTCTTGTGGATGATCGGAGTGACGATGTGGCTCGGGTGGTCGCCGTCGATCTGCACCACGAATTCGCCGAGATCCGTCTCGACCGCCTCTATGTCATTCTTTTCCAAATACGCCACGAGCTCGGTCTCCTCGCTGACCATGCTCTTGGACTTGACCATCTTCTTCGCTCCACGCTGCTGCATGATCCGCAGCACGGTGGCGTTGGCCTCCTCCGAATCGCTCGCCCAATGAACGGTTGCTCCATTGCGCTGCAGCGAGGCCTCGGCCTGCAAAAGGTACTCGTCCAGATGCTCCAGCGTGTGCTGCTTCACCCGAGCGGCCGTCTTCCGAAGGGTATCGGGCTCCTCGAAATCGCTAGCCAGCGTAGCGAAGCGTTTCTCCGTCTTGAGCTTCGAGGCATGGTGGACCGAAGCGCGCGTGTCGTCGGGGAGCTTCTCGGCGAAGCTGTCGATTTCCTGAATGCTTTTCGCCATGGCAGCTCTACGCGGTTTTCCGTTCCTCCTGCAGCGCGGCCAGCAGAATCTGAGCGACATGCATGCGCGGGACCTCGATCTTCTGGCGATCCATCATTCCTCCGAAATGCATCGCGCAGGCCATATCCAGAGTCGCGATACAGTCCGGCTTTCCCGCGATCAAGTGGTCGATCTTCAGTTGGCCCATATTCTTGGAGATCTCAGGAAAGCTGACGCAAAACGTGCCGCCAAATCCACAGCACTGATCCAGTTCCCCAACTTCCGTCAGCTCCAGTCCGTCGATGGAGGAAAGCAGGGTGATCGCGCTGTCGTACACCTTCGTGCCACGGGTATGGCAACTCCGGTGCAGCGCCACCTTCTTAGCAAAGCGACCCGGCCAGCTCGTTACGCCAAGACCGTGAACGATGTATTCCGCCAACTCCCAGGTCCGATCAGCCAAAGCCCTCGCCTCTGGAGCCTCGGGCTGTTCCTCCAAGCAGAGCATCGCTCCGTGACGCAGCATCGCGGCACACGAGCCCGAAGGCGTAACAACGGGATCCTCGCCCTCGAACACGCGGATCGTATGGCCGACCACCTTGCGAGCATTGTCCCAGTCTCCAGCATTGTGGGCCGGCTGACCACAGCAGGTCTGCCCCCCAGGAAACTCGATTTCGCAGCCAAGATGCTCGAGAACTTCATAACTTGCCTTAGCAACGTCTCCGTAAAAGCCGTCGCAAAGACAAGTCGCCATAAACTTGATGCGCTTTCCGCTAACCGTAGGACTGATCATCGAAACGAAAACTTGGCGAGCTAAACAACAAGCGCGACAAAAAACCGCAAGCTAACTGGGCTAACAAACGTCAGCCAGACGAAAACGAAAACCGCACGACCCATGAAAATCTCGAAAATTCTGCCGCTTATCCCGCTTGTGCTCGCTCAGTTCCTTCAAGCCGACAACCCGACATACGCCGAAAGGCTCCAAAACATCAATCTCTCCGACGGCAACCTCGCCATCGAAGGCTACGATCCAGTCTCCTACTTCGACGGAGAGGCAACCAAGGGCAACCCGTCCTTGACCCACGAATACGAGGGAATCCGCTACCACTTCTCCAGCCCGGAGAATCTCGAGCGATTCAAATCCAAGCCAGCCCGCTACGAACCCCAGTACGGCGGCTGGTGCGCCTGGGCGATGCTCGACGCCGAAAAAGTGAAGATCAACCCCAAGGCCTACAAGATCATCGACGACAAGCTCTATCTCTTCTACGACGGTTTCTACGGCGACACCCTCAAGCGCTGGAACAAGAAGGCCGCCAAAGAACCGGAAGCCGACCTCGTGTCAAAAGCCGACGAAGGCTGGAAGAAAGTCGGAACAGGAAAAGGGTGATCCTCAAAATCCCGCTGCCTCGAATCATACCCGAACCGAAAGGAAATCAACGTCGAATATTGCCAATTTTCCGTAAACCCATATGGAGACCCATATGAAAACGACTATCGAATTGCCGGAACCTCTCTTCCGAAAGGCCAAGGAGACCGCTCTTCGACGCCGAACGACTCTCAAGCAGTTGATAACAAAAGCGTTGGAGCGAGAAGTCGCTCCCTACCCAACCGCAGATGACGAATCCGTCTTCCAAGTGGATGAGGATGGACTGCCCTATCTTCCAGCTCGCGACGTGAAAGTCACCAACGAGACGGTTGCGGATATCCAGGACGAAGAAGAGAGCTGATCAGATGGTGAGCTTGCTCGACGTCAATCTGCTCATCGCCCTGAGCGACGCCAGTCACGTTCACCATGCCAAGACAAGATCCTGGTTTAAACAGGAGGCATCGAAGGGATGGGCAACCTGCCCGCTTACCGAAAACGGGCTCATAAGAATCGTCGGCAATCCCAAGTACCCAGGCAGTCCCGGCGAGCCAGAAACAATCCTGCCACTGCTTTCCTGCTTGAAGCGATTCCCCGGGCACCAGTTCTGGCAGGACAGTATTTCGCTGACGGATACGAAACACGCCAACCTCCTCAAAGGAGCGTCAAGCAAATCGGTTACGGACCTCTACCTGCTCGCTCTTGCAATGAGCCATGGCGGCAGACTGGCCACTCTCGATTCCAGAATCGACCCAACCGCGATCACAGGAGGCGCCCAAGCCCTAATAGTCCTGAGCTAGCTACGCAGCCAATCCCTCAAAGCGCGTCAATAAAACGCTAAAAGCCGAAGCCCACCATAAGGTTTCACCTTTTTCGCCAATTAAGAAAACCAGTTTGCCTGTATGCCTGATATGAAGACGCACAGAATACTTGTACTAGAGGACGACCGCACCTCTCGACAGATCATCTCGAGAGCACTGGAAAAGGCTGGCTACGACGTCATCCAGTGCTCCGAGGGCAAGGACGCCTTGCGCATGGCCGCCCGCTACGTTCCGATCGCCGTCATCGCCGATGTCATGCTTCCCGATATCACCGGCACCGAAGTGGTCGAGCAACTCATGCGCAGCCCCGACTGCAAGGACATGAAATACATCTTTCTCACCGGTATTCTCAGCAAGAAGGCGAGCAAGCCCGACTCGAAATACCGCTTCGAAGTCGACGGCATCCAGCACAGGGCCCTCGCCAAACCCGTGCGCAAGTCGCTGCTGCTAAAAATGATCCGAGAAATCGTTCAGGAACGGGAAGCCGAACTCAAGGCCCTGGAAGAGGCGAGCTTCTTCTAGAGACGAGTCCAGCGGCGGCTGCGAGCAAAACGTTGTCCCGGTAGGGACCGATCGATGTAGCCGCGTTCGTGAGAACGCGGACCTTCGCACGCGACTATGTTCCTGGCGGTCCGCGTTCTCACGAACGCGGCTACATCTGAAAATCGGACCTGTTCAAAGCCTCCTTCAGAACTCCCGAATCTTGATCGAGATGCCCCAACTAGAGTCCTTGCGATAGTAGTCTACCAGATCGCTGTTGTATCCATAGCGGTACCACAACGTGTAATACTCAAAACCGACCTCCACCCTAGCCGTTATGCGCTCGAATGGATCGTTGTATCCGGTACGCAGCGACAGGCCAATCTCCTTTGCTCCCAGAAAGCCGCTGAAGGCCGTCGACTGGTAGCGAGCTCCGATCCGCAAGCCGTCTACCTTGTCGCGCGTGATCGATCCATCGTAGCGAGCCAGATAGTCGCCGTCGTTTTCCCAAACATTGTACTCTTCCGCCTCGCCCTGCAGAAGGCCGTCGTCAAGATAGTAGCGCCCCTCAGCCAGGACATACAGCCCTCCTGTACCATGTATCCAACTACTAGCCCAACGCGCGCCTATGTAGTCCCAGCCCCGACTAAGCTCGTCGCGGGCGATGCTCGCGTCGCCATCGCTCAGCAGGAAATCGGCTTGCAGCGCCTCGAAACGACGCTGGCCGAAAGCCTCCTCCTCCGGCGTCTGCGGATCGTCCAAGTCCCCCACGCTCTGCCCATTCGACTCGTGTCCGTAGGACAGCTCGAAATAGTCGTTCAAGCCCTTGCTCCCAGAAGCCTCTCCTGACGCCCGACTACCCAGATAGCCGCTCTTCTGCCACCACCGCAAGGCAAGCACCGGGTTGAAGCGCTTGCCGACCACCGGCGAGGATTCCCGCGTGCCCAGATACTGGCCAGCCCTGCCCGAAAACGCGAAATACACCCGCGGCTGCCAAGGAAACCAGTCCGGATCGCGATAGTCCTCCTGGTCAGGGAACTTGTCCTTGGGATTCCACCCGTCCAGCGGTGCCAGTATCGAAAGCGGAAACATCGCCGAAAGCGAAAAGTCCAAATAAGACTGGTCGTCATCATCGAAAGTGTAGCCCACGAAAACCGGCTCGTAGATGCGGGCGATGTCCCGCCAGCCGCCAAGAGTCTTCGAATCCTCCCCAAAGGCGATGCCTCCAGCAAGCGTGACCCCCACGCAGACGGCCAGAAGTCTTCCGATGAAGGAGATGCGCATATGGACTTTCATACCAGACAATCCAAGCTCACAAAGCCCCAGTCGCAAGGACGGTTTCAGACAGGCGCGATCAAAGCCGTCCGCGTTCCCAGAAAAACTCAGCCCCAAAGCTCCGAGTTTACTCATCAACGTCGATGAGTAAACTCATAGGAAAGAGGCTCCCAAACGCCTTTTCACAGTCGATGCCAAACCCAATGCACGTTTCAGTCTTTGAATAAGGCGAAGACCGACAACGTCCTAGCCGCAAGGCAAACTCGATGAACCCCATTCCTCGCCAGCTTCCGTCCGTACTTTGCATCCTGCTCCTCGCTGGTTGCGCTACCGGACAGCAAGCCCTGCAAAAAGGGAGATACGACCGGGCGACCACCCAAGCAGCCAAGCACCTCAAAAGCTTTCCCAATAGCGCCAGAGCAGCCCAAACCCTCCTAGCCGCCTACCCTGCCGCCCAGGAACGCTGGCTTCGGCGAGCGGCCTACGCCCACGAAACCAGCGATCCATTCCGCTGGGAAGCCGCAGTGGACGCCTATCGCGATCTCAACGGTCTCGCCCGCAAGATAGACCGCTCTCCGCCCGCCTCGGCCCTGGCCTTCGAATACCGCTACTACCACGCCGAACTAGCGGAGGCAAAAGAACTGGCCAGCGCCGCTCGCGAGGCCGCCGGAGACTCGCTGCTCGCGACCGGAAACCGCGACGACGCCCAAGCTGCCTACTTCCAGTTCGAAAAAGCCCAAACCTACACGCCCGCAAAAGGCGTCATTCAGGAGAAAAAGCTGCAAGCCCTGCATGCCGGCACCCGCATCGTTGCCTTGCATCCAGTCGATGGCGACCGTTTCGGCCTCGACAGTCGCGTACTTGAAGACCGGATACTCGACCGGGTCGGAGAACGATCGCTTGGACTCTTTACCAAGGTCGTTCCCTACGATTTCCACGGCGCCAGCTACAACCCGCAGCCCGACCACATCCTCAGAGTCACCCTGACGCGCAGCTCCATCGGTCGCATGAGCGAACACTGCGTCTTCCACGAACACAGCCGCGAGATAGAAGTCGGCAAGACCAAAGACAATCCCCCAAAGCCGATTCTCAAAACGGTCAAAGCCACGATCATCGAAACCATCCTGGAGAAGGACTCCTATGCCCGCGTAGAGTTCTCCGTAGTCGACCTCGATTTAGACCATCGCGTATTTTCCAGCGTCGCCCGGGGCAGCGCCAGCTGGACCGACAGCTGGTTCGAGCTGAAAGGAGATCGCCGAGCCATCGAAGGCCGTGTAGGCAAACGGCATTGCGGCATGCCCCCGAGCGATTGGGATCAGGAAAACCAAGTAGCCTCTCAAATCGCTCGCAACATGGAGAGACAACTCCGCCGCTTCTACCGCGACTTCTAGATTGGACCTGTAGCCGATCCCGACAGAGATTGGTCTCGCAATGCTGCGACAACTCAAATGGCTGACCCTGCTCTCGCTCGACGCTCCGCTCGTGGCAGTCGCCTGGCAAGCCCTCTACGCCCAGGCAATCGACAACAAGCTCGCCTGGCACTACCGCCTGCTCATTTTCGCGTCCGTGTGGCTTGGATACGTAGCCGATCGCTGGTTCGACAATCGCGCAAACCGGCAGCTCGATAGCGAACGCCACCGCTTCAACGCCCGTCACGCCCGCAGAGCTCTCGCGGTTTGGCTGATCGTCCTCGCAAGCTCAATTGCCCTCGCCATCCTCAAGCTCTCTCCCCTCCAACTCGCCAACGGCTTTGCTCTCGTCGCCGCTTCCCTCCTCTATACCGCCTTCGCCCAAAGATGCCGCAGCATCGCCTACTACGGCATCGCGAAATCGATGCTCGTCGCCGGACTGCTTGCTGCCAGCGTCGCCCTCTTCCCCGAGCTATCCCAAGCAACTCGCCCCCAAAATCTCGCTGCCCTCAGCCTGCTCGCCCTACTCTTCAGTCTCAACTGCTTCATCCTTCGCAGCTGGGAGAAGCCCTCCTCCCTCACCGCCAAACTCGTCACGCCCACGTTCGCCCTCACGCTCCTGCTCGCTGCCATCGTATCCATCTTCTGGAGCCATTTTCAGATCCTCTGCGCCGCAGCCATCATATCCTCCATCGCACTTCGACTGCTCCATCGCAGCAAGCCGCGCCTCGAAGAGAACCTGGCCCGCACTCTAGCCGATGTCAGCCTGCTCACCCCATTTCCCATCCTGCTCCTAACCTGGCAGAGCCAGAGCCAAGTAGGCGTTTAGTCTGTCCTTCTCCCGCAGTCGCGCATTGGCGTCAACTTAAGCCAAAAGGCGGTGGGCTGGAGGGCAATGCTACGTCATTGCCGCAGAGCCTACAGAGGGATAACCGGCGCGGCAACGACGGAGCGTTGCCCTCCAAAGGATGCTTCCTCCGTTAAGTTGACGCCTATGCGCAGTCGCGGGATCAGGATCTGCGATAGGCATTTAGCTCTTCCAAGCTACAGACTAAAAAGCTCTCCTGTGATGTGATTGCCAATACATGCAAAAACCTCGCTACCGAGGTGCGAACGCGCCGACATGACCGCAAGAGCCCAACATGACTGTTTTTGAAAAGCAAGATACCAATATGAGTCGCTCTTTCGATTCGATCGCATCGAGCTACCAGCTTCTCGAAACCCTCGCCTTCGGACGCAGCCTCCAGCGGATACGAACCTTCTGCCTGCCCTGGGCGAAAGACCGCCAACGGGCCCTTTTGATCGGCGACGGAGACGGCCGCTTCGCCTCAGCCCTGCTCGAAAGCGCCCCCCGCATCCAAGTCGACAGCATCGACCTCAGCCCTCGCATGCTAGCCCTCTCTCAACAACGCGTCGGTAGGCACGCCAGCCGTTTCAAACCCATCCAGGCCGACGCCCTCGCCTACTCGTACCCAACATCTAGATACGATTTCATCGCCCTGCATTTCGTGCTCGACTGTTTCACCCAGCCCCAAATCGACACCCTCCTTCCCCGCATCGAAAAAACCCTAAAGCCAGGCGGCATCATCGCCCATTCCGACTTCCTCTCCGAAAAGCCCTGGCAGAAAGCGATCGCCTGGGCCCTGTATCGAGCCTTTCGCCTCTCCACGCAACTGAACGCCTACCAGCTACCCATCGTCACTTGGAGCGGAAATCTGCGACCCTTAACATCCACAACCGCTCTCAGAGGTCTGCTCTTCAGCTCTGTAGTCTCGCTTCCGTAGCCGCGTTGTGAGAACGCGGCTAAGCCTGAAAATAGAGCTTCTTCAGCACGCTCTCAGGCATTCACTTTTGAGTTATCTAAAGTGCCGCTTAACATTTCTCGAAACGAAGCATCAGCCCCGAGCGCTTGGAAAACGAGCTAGGAACCCGCCTCCGCGCCTACCAATCTCTGTGGTTGAAAATCCACTACTTGCCCCGGCGGGCATTCCACCCTTGAAGAGCCGCCAAACCGAACAACGCCAAAGCGACAAACACAACCGGCGCTCCCGCCGCGGAGCTCTTCCCCTCCTCCAGCGTCAGATGCATCTCCTGCCAAGGCTCGGCCTGGAGGCGGCGGGCAAATCGGAAGCTTCGCCCGTGCTCCGGAAAGCCCGCCCGAAGCGCCGTCGGACTGCTCAAGGCCGCATCCTGGTGGGCCACGAAACGCTGCGCCAGCTCGGTCAAAGCCCGGCTCTCCTCCGCCGAGTTCGCGGTGAGCAGACGATCCGCCTCCTCTCGAGAAAAGCGAACCTCGCTCTCCACCTGCCCTCCCAAAGACTGCAGTCGCCGAGAGCTCAAGCCAACCATCGCCTGCTCCACCTTCAGATTGTTGAGCTGCACCCGCGCGTCCTCATTGAAGTCCAAGTCGTGCTGGGAAAGTCGATACGCGGATTCCAAAGCTCGCCGAGCCGCTCGAGCATCCCCCCGATCCGCCAAATCGCTCCCCAGCAAGAGCAGGCTTTCAGCAGCCTTGACCCGCTCGCCTTGCACTCGGAAATCCAAACTCATAGCCGATTCTAGGCTGAAGTCGCACACCACCAAGCCACCCTGCTCAAGCAACTCGAGTGTACCGCCCCATCGCGGATTTCCCAATCCGCCCGAAACGAAAACTTGCCACTCGATATTCTCCAGCGGCAATTCGCACTGGGGGCCGACAAACGCTATCTCACCGTCCTCGTTCTCTCCCGCCTCCATCGCGTAAACCAACTCGAGGCGACAGATCTCCTTGTCCCTCTGGCTCGCCAGTTCCAATGGCGCCAGCAAGTCACCCTCCTTCTGAGAAGGCCACACGCTGCACTCGTTCACGTAGCAAGCCCAGAACTCCGCCCCCTCCGGCAAGCGAAGGCGCAAGTGAGGTTTTCTTCCAGGATCGATCTCGAACGTCGCCCGCGTCAAAACTACCCCGGATTCGGACAGCAAGGAACGCAGCCGCGCCGACTTCACCTGAGCCGGCAGGGTCTTTGCCAGATCCAGGCGCGATGCGTCTACCGCGACTCGAAAGTCGGGCGCCGAAGCGCGAAAAGCCAGCTCCGAGGCCGACCAACCGGATCTCAGATCCTCAGGAATCTGCTGCCATTCGATCCGGTTCAAGCCCGACCCGTTCAGCCTAGGAGACAGGCTCAAGCGGCGCTCCGACTTCAAAGCGAGAAAACCCTCCTGCAACTTCGTACCGATGGTCTGAATACCATTAACAACAACCAGTTCCAAATCATCGTCTCCAAATTCTCGATACTCAATGTCGAGAGCATAAGACCCAATCGCTCGGCGATCGAGATCGACTTGCCACAGACCCGCGTCCCCCTCTATCGGATGGAATCCTGCCACGCCTTCGCCGCGAAAACGCGTCCCCACCGCCATCTCCGGCAGCCTTACGAACAAACTCTTCACACCCGCGTTCTTGATCTCGTAGCGCAAGCGAGCCCTCGTCTCCGTCAATCCGGGTTTCCGGGCCACTTCCTGCAGCAAACTACACTCCAGCCATGGCTCGACTGGCTCGATGGAAAACGCCAGATTCCAATCGTTTTCCAACAAACGATACACCAGCCGTCGCTCCCGTTCGCTGGCTGCCAGACCACTGACGTCACCCTGCGTCACCCCGCTGCGCTCCAGCAAATTCAGGCGCAGGCCCAACTCCGGCACCAGAGACAGCCGCCCGCGCTGCTTCGACACCCCAAGCAGCCGCACCCGGGGCGGCTCCCACCGGTCGCTGGGCCGAGCTCCCGGGCCAGACAGCGTCACGAACTGCGTCGTCTCGCCAAGCGTCCGCCCCTTCATATGCAGCACCGCAACACGGTATCCGTTTTCCAACGACTCCGTCCAATGGCTCACCTCTGCGCCCGAAATGCTCTCCACTTCCAGGCCCTCCGGCAAACCCAGCCGCAACTGAAACACCCCGCTGCGCAGAATCTCCGTCTGCAAACGAGCTGTGTATGCAATGCGATCCTCTCCCAGGGAAACCAGCTCGTCCGTCTCCACCCGCAACTCCGGCTCTACGCGGGACAAGGCCAACGTCAGCCGAGCCGCCGGATCAACATAGCGAAACGCCCGCCGCAAGATGCTCCCCTCCTCCTCCGAAAAGGCATCCCGGGCCGGAAAGTCCGTTAAGCTTACCGCCGCCAGGCTTGCATCCTCCATCAGGCGATCAAGCTGGATGTCCGGCGCCGCAAACAAACCCAGCCAGCCCACCTCGCCCGAGGCCTCCGGAAAACGAAGCCCAGCCAAGCTCGACTCGTAGGGCAAGGCCCCACCCTCCGTTTGCGAACTCACTCGAAGCTCGACGCTGCCCGCAAGTGGCAGACCAGAGACGACCCGCAAGCGACGCGTCGCCGGATCGAACCGCCACGACTCCAGCCAATCGGCCTTTGCATCCGTAACTGTCATCTCCTCCGGGGTCTCCACCTCGAAGAATCGAAGCTGCCCCTGAGCCACCCTCAGCGAAGCCCGATGCTCCCCCACGATCGCCCCCGCATCCGGCCGGTACGCATTGACTGTCTCCGCGTAAAAGAGCGTTTTCTCCAACCGAGCATCCCTCCCCTTGGATCGAAGGCCAATTCGAGCCTGCCATTCCGGACGCATGGATAGATTCACTCGAGTCCTCCCCTCCTCGGAGCTCGCAAGATAGCTCTCGCCCACCGAGTCCTCGGAAAACGCCTCGCAGTTCTCCCGGTCCACGTCCAAGGAAACCTGATACACCAGACTCGGAATCGACTGCAGCGAAAAGCTCCACACGTCGTCCGCCCGCTTCACCGGAGTCTGATACTCGAACGCAATGCGATGCGTCCCCGTCCGCAAGCACTCCACGAAGTAGAGATCCCCCTCCCCTTCAAGCCCCTGGACCAGTTTCACCCTGCCTTCCGGCAACTCTAGGCTCGTGATCACCGACGGCCCAGCCAGGACCGGCAGGCGATCCTTCGCCTTCGCCTCCCAATCGAAGGAAACCCGAACGGAGGCGAAATCCTCCGTCACTACAGCCTCCACCGAAACCGGCGTATCCAAATATTCACGCCAGTCCTCTCCCATCCGGGCTTCCACTCGATTCTCGCCCACAGCCCAAAGCGACAGCAAACACAAGGTCGCGCCCGTTTCCCTCACGGAAACGGATCCCCAAGAGCGACCTCGCCACCAAACCGCAAGCCAGCGAACCGCGAAAGCCAACGGCTGGACGAACAGCAGCGACCCCGCTCCCAAAACCGCTAGACTCGCTCCATATTCCACTCCCATCGCAGCCCAGCCCAGCAAAGCGATCACCACGCCGCTCAGCCAGACGCCGCCACTCGCCCCGCGAAACAGTCGGACAATCAATGCAGGCAGTATCAGCGAAGCGACGACAAACCCCACCGAAAGTCCAGAGGAACGCTGAACCACCGATACATCATGGTAACTGAAGACCGCGCTCAAAGTCTGGCCAGGAGACAGCAGCGTATCGCTGAACCTCAACTCCGGCACGGTCCGCTCGTCTGGCCATACCCACAGCTCCGCTGCCAACAAAGCAGCCAGCCACAATCCAAGCAAAGCAACCACCCCGCCAAACAAAGCAAGCCATCGAAGCCCGTCCTCGTCTCTCTGTAAGCGAAAATTGACTACGATTCCCACCAAGGCCGCCAAACCGAAAGCGAAGGCCAGACCACGGCTCCGCTCGCTCCACCCTCCAAACGAAACTACCTCGGCGGCGCCCTCCACCGGGGTCACCGACCCCTCCAGAAAGCGAAGCGACGTCTTCGCATCGGACGACACCGTCCAATCGCTGCGCAGAACTGGAGCGTCGATTCTCGGAGTTTCCACCGAAAACGCCTCGTTGACGTCTCCACTAAGCGAATACTTAACCCTCACATGCCGAGCGACCTCCGAAACCGGATTCTCCAGCGGGATCAGCAGCCGGTCTCCGTCCTGGGTTGGCGAGCGTTCAATCCCATCCACCTCTACCCGCCAGAGCCGAGCGCCATCCGGCAAGCGGACCGCGAAAGACGACGCGTTCTTCGACTTCAGCACATAGTCGACCTCGAACAAAAGCTCGCCCGTCTTCGAAACCCGCGAGTCCACCTTCATCAACTCGACTAGCTGGTCGATCGACGCCTGCTGAGGTAGAGCCGAAACCCTGGCAAGCAAGGAGAAGGGCCGACTCGCGAACTCGTAGGCCGCCACAATCGGGGCATCCAACATAATGAGATACTCCGGCGGCAGCTCGCTCGCCTCCAAATTCAAAAGCGGCGGCAGGATCGGCTCTGGAGAGAACTCCAGCTGCCCCGGGCTGACGAAAACGACATAGCCACGCTCCGAGTCGACTCCATCCGGACGAGCCCCGGCGAAATCCACCAAGCTCTCCCCCGCATCCAAATGCGTCTCGTAGGTCGCCAGCAGCGAGTAGGCCCCGCTGATCGGCCCCAGCAGGTTCAGCTCATAGCGACCATCTTCGCCTCTCTTCCAACTCCGTAGACCCGCACCGCTCAGCTCCACATTCTCGTAGTTATCCGGCAAATACAGAGCAAACGTTTCCACCGGAGCTCCGGAAATCCGGTAGGTGAGAATCGAGCTGGCATAAGCCACCCCCTCCCCAATCGAGAAGAGGTGAAACGACTCCACCTGTACCGACGACGCCAGCCGCTCCACGCCAACCGTCGCCGACCAATTCCCCTCCCTCATCCGGTAGGCAAGCTGAAGATTCTCTCGCTTGACCGGAAAGTAGCTTGGGATCAGTTCGTTCAAACCCTCCGCCCGCAGCCCATCGAGCTTGAGTCCCGCATCCGCCGTCACCCCGACGTATCCACGAATCGACTTCACCTCTAGCGGTACGATGCGAGGCAACTCCTCCCTACCCTCCGTCGCCGCCGTGTTTCTCTCCAACTCCAGACGCAGCACCTGGCGACCCATCATCGGCTTGGCGAAGAGAATCCGCAACCGCTGACCGCCCTCCGGCAGAGGAGACAGAGCGTAGTCGCTCAGCCCCTTCAACTCGACGCCGACCAGCGAGAAGTCGTCCGGCAAATCCATCGAAAACGAACGCAAGGGAGCCTCCCGCACATCCAGATTCAGTTCCGCTTCGAGACCGGTTTCGTTAAGACCGAAATGATACAGGGCTATCAGAGAGGCCGCGACCTCCGGCACGATATCCGCCGCCTCGATCTCCAGAACGCGACCCGAGCCCGCAAAGCGAAAGCCAAACGCCTGCCGCTTCTCCAAGCCAAGCAGGGCGCGTTCGTTCGGCTCCAGCGGAACCAAGGTGGGCGAAATCTGGGAGAGGTTTCGCTGCGAAGCGATTCCCAGATTCACCGCTCCATCGTTGACCAGCAAGAGATGACCCCCATGCCGAATCGCTCCCACCGGCTCCAGGTTCAACAGCTCCGCCTTCGCCGGAAGCCTTGGCAATGGAGCCTGCGACCGCACGAAGATAGTGGCATTCTCCTGCTGCGGTCGACTGAAGCGAAGCTCCAAGCGACGGCTTCCTTCGCCCGTCGGTACAACCTCCCAGCCCAGCAAGTAGGCCGCCTCCACCTGAGAAATGTCTCCCTCGCCCAACAGGTCGAAAGCGACCTCGCTCATCTCGCCCTGCATCACGCTCAGAGCGACTTTGAAATTCTGCTTGATCAGACCGGCCGAAACCGCCGCCACGTCCACGCTGTCCGCCGCATAGAAAAGCTCGCGTCCCTCTTCGCTTCCCGCCGGCCGCCACTCCACACGCAAGGCGCTCGCCGAAGACAGATGGGCTACCCAAAGCTCGTCTACCCGCTCCGGCGATGCGGCATTCGCCACCTGCACCTCGTCCTTCAAAGGGAAGCCAGACAACTCCAGCCGGCGAATCGGAGCCGAGAGAAAATCGAAGGCGATCGATTGGCGATCCGCTTCCCGCTGCGCTTTCGCCAGGAAGCGAATCGAGAATTCGGATACGCCGCTCCCATCCAAGACCAAGGAGTAAGCCCCATCGTAGTCCAGCTCGGCTCGCCTGAGTTGCGGCTTCTCCAGCAGAGCGACATCGCCCGCCAGTAGAGCTACCCGCGTCTCGCCTCGCCGCTCGGTCTCGATCTTACCCGCGGCCGTAAAGACCACGCCCTCCTCAGTCAACTCGCCCCGCAAGACGACATCCCGAACCTCGATCCCCGGATCCTTGGCCAAAACGAAAGCAGGCAAGAGACAGAAAAGAAATAGATGTAGTTTATTTTTCATGACGTTATTTTTTGCCCGCAGATGACGCAGATTCCCGCAGATAGCTCAGCCATCAGGATCTATTCGCGACAATTAGCGGTTAAGAAATTTCTAAGTAGAATATTGGCTTCCGTTATCCACCCACCTCATCTGCGAAGATCTGCGCAATCTGCGGGCCGAAAAAAATCACTCCCCACTCAATCTGCGGGCGGTCGAGATCAGTTCGCGCAGCTCGATAGCACGCGGTTCCAGGGGAAACTCGCTCTGGAAATCCGCAGTGAGTTCCAGCAGGTCTTGATAGGTGAAATTCTCGGCGATCGGGCTTCGGTTCAGCTTGGCGGCAAGACCGAAGGACGCGGCCGCCAAACGAAGCGAGGGCGAAGCGTCAGTCAGAGTAGACGTCCCTTCACGATACGGAATCAGCCAGGAGCGTTCGGCGTACTCGCCGGTCTCGGCATCGCGAAAACGAGCTCTAGCCACTCCGATCTCGCCCTCCCCGTCTTCGAGGATCTTAGCCAGATAGAGAGCGTTGCCCGCCTCGGCCGCAGCAAGCTCCGCCGCATCGACCGCATTGTCCCGAAAGTCCTCGTCGCGTAGCTGATGCTTCTGGTAACCAAGTTGCTGATACAGCTGCACGCGCCTCGAGTTGAACTCGATCTGGACCTTCACATCATAAGCTGCCGGCCTCAGACTGCCAGCGAACTTCTCGCCCAGCTCTAGGCGAGCGTCGGCCGCCGAACGCAGAAAGCGATAGCGGCCGTCGCCGTTGCGGGAGAGGCGCTCGAGGAAGGCATCGTCGTGTCCATCGAATCCCACCCCAAACGAATCGAGGGCGATGCCTTGTCGGCGATTGTTTTCGACGAGCGCGGCCATGTCCTCGGGAACTGTGTTTCCGAGATTGGCCGCGCCGTCGGTTAACAGGATCACACGGTTGATCGCCGCGGGCGAAAAGTGGCGTTGGGCAGTCTCGTAGGCGAGACCGAGTCCGCTCTCCAGGTCGGTGCCGCCCTGAGGGTTGAATTGGGCTTGGCTCTGCAGAAGCGCATCGCCGTTGTTGCGGTTCACGCCGTCGATCAGCAGCCGGGATTCGCGCCCGAAGGTCACGACACTCAGCGTGTCCTCGGGCGTGAGCTGCGTGGCGAGGGCTTCCATCGCCGTATCAACGATCTCGCGACGGTCGGCCCTGGCCATCGAGCCCGACGCATCGATGCCGAGCACAAGGTTGAACCGCTGAGAAACGGAGCGGCCAGTCGACGCCGTCTTGAACGAGAAACGCAGGATGTCTCGGTCGTGGCCAAAGGGCCACCGACTCTGTTCCCAAGCGAAGGCGATGGGCTCGCCCGCTGCGGCTTCGGGATCTCCGTAGTCGAACGCGTTAACGAACTCCTCCGTTCGCAGCGTAGCCGGCGTTGGCAGCTCGGAACGGCTGAGGCTGGCCTGGGCCAGACGATACGACACGTCCGAAACGTTGAGCGAAAAGGTGGAAAGCGGGTCCGACTCCGTCAGGATTTCCGAATACGCCTGCAAGACGGGATTCGAGACAGGGACGGGAGGAGGAGCCGGCTCTGGCTCGCTTGGCAAGATAGCATCGGCAAGACCACCGGAGCCGTCACTCAACAAGCCGGAGGCGATATTCGAGAACACGGGCTCTTCCGCTTCCCTTTCCTTCGCTTGAGCCACGGCCTTCTTGTCAGTTCTCGCAGCAGGTCCATCTTGGAAGCCATAGGCAGCGCCTTGCTTCTCGATCTTGCGTTTGATCGGGCGAGTTTCCTCATCGTCCCCGTTGAAAGGACTTATAAGCGTCTCGACCTCCGTAGCAAGATAGCCGGAAGAAGCCACATCCTTCAGCTCCGTACGCAGCCGCGATCCTGCGAGCGTAGAAGTCGCTCGATAGCCAGCGTCCTCGTCTGCCTCAGCAACGAAGGGAGAAAGGATGAAGACCTCTTCGCTTGCCGGTTCCTCAAAGCGAGTTCGAGACGGAACCGGCAAAGTCGAGTCACTCGAGACAGGAGGTCGATTAAAGCTAAATTCAGCCCCTGAAACCTGTTCAATCTCCTCAGTTTCTATGTCATCGAGAAATTCCGTTGAGAAAACTGAGATCGAAGCTCCCAGTTCATCCAGCTGCGTTCCAATATTACTTCCGGCAAGCTCCTTATTTTCACGGTCTTGCTCAAGAGTAGGCAGGGGTTCCTGCTGGAACAAATTTAGTTCAGGATCTTTTTTCTCCTCGCTCGCAGGAAATGAAATGTCCACCCCCTCCTCCGCTCGAACTGGCTGTTGTCGCTTAACATCCGATGAAATAGGCTCCACCTCCTTCGCTCCGAAAACCCCATCTGGCTGAAACCATTGATAGCCGGAATAGAGCACCAGTATGAAGCAAGCGGCTACCGACATTGGCACCAGCGGGTGGTTGAAATCGAAGCGCAGCAGAGGAGACGGCTTCTTGGCCGGGCCTTGCAGAACTCGCCGACGCCGCTCGGGCGAGAGGCGCAGAGGAGCAGGCGAATCGGAGCTGGACTGCTTCTCGATCGTAAGGGTTTCTCGGATACGCTCGGCAGCGAAGGCCAAGCGATCGTAACGAGCCTTCAAGTCGGGATCCGCCTCCAACTCGCGCTCCAGCTCAGCTCGCTCCGCCGGCTCCATTTCCCCCAGGATCAAAGCCAGGAGGCGAGCGCCTTGGGCATCGTCAGGCTCGGGCAGAGCATCTTGGTTCCGTGTTTCGTCGTTCATTTTCCCACTCCTATCTTTTCGAATTCCGCAGCTAGCTCGGCTATCGCGTGGTGGAGGATGTAGCCGACATTCGACGCAGTAAGACCGGTTCGCTCGCCGATTTCCCGGTAGCTGAGCCCTTCGTCGAACTTCAGCGAGACGACCAGTCGAGACCGTTCGTCGAGTCCCTTGAGAAAGAGCTGAGTCAGGCCGACGATCTCCAGTCGTTCCAGAGCCTCGCTCGGAAGAACTCCCAGCGGATCTTCCCCGCTCAGGTCAGCCGCCCCTTCGTCCGGCAGCGGCGTATTGCGGGCCGCCTTTTTACTCAGGTTGATCGCCGAGTTATGCACCGTCCGGTAGAGCCAAGCCCGTGGCGAGCGAATGCCAACCGCTTGCTGGAAGGACAGAAACGCCTCCTGCACAACGTCTTGGGCCGACTCGAAACACTCGGTTATCTTCAGCGCATAGGCCAGCAGCGGCTCCTCCAGCGACTCGAACAGAGCCTCCAGCGAAATGGATTCCTCCGCCGCAACGGGGTCTGATTTTCTGGGGCGAAAGCCGAGCATACGGTACTAAGACAACCGTAGGCTACGATCCTTAGAAAATTTTGGATTGTTTCTGAAAGAAAATCGGGTGTGAGCACGCTCCCACTTTGGAAAACGTGCTTCTTCCCTCTCTCTTATCCACGGGGATCCGCGCAATCTGCGGGCAAAAAAGCGCCTACCGGCTGCGGCCTCGCTTGAGCAAGTCGAGCAATTGGCTTCGCATCGCCTCGGCGCGTTCCGGATCTTCTTGCGACAAGTCGCGCTCTTCAGCCAAGTCATCGGCAAGATTGTAGAGCTCGTAAGCCTTCTCGGGGAGCTTGACTTCCTCGCCTGTCCAATCGGGCGCTTCCGTGAAACGGAGCTTCCAGTCGCCGTCCCGGAAGGCCAGCTCGCCAGGGGCGGCTTGCAGAATGACGTTTCTGGGCATCAGACCCTCCGCTTCCTCGCCCAGGAATACCGGACTGAGATCGAAAGAGTCGCCACCCACCGATTCCGGAAGCTCCTCTCCTAGAAATCCGGCCACGGTCGCAAGCGTGTCTGCCAGGGTGACGATCTGGTCGGACTCCACGCCGGCGGGTATCTTGCCCGGCCAGCGGGCGATATACGGTATCCGGAAGCCGCCCTCGAAATTGCCAGCCTTGTAGCCGCGGAAGTCGCCGTTGGAACGGTGCCCGTACTTCACGCGGGCATCCGTCTTCGAGGTTCTGGCCTTCACGGCGACATCGTGGGATTCGTTTCTCAAATCAAGATTCTTGCCGGCATTCGTAAAGTCGTCCTCCTGAGCGCCATTGTCGCTCGCGAAAATCAATATAGTGTCGTCGGCCAGTTCGAGCTCGTCGAGCGCCGCCATGATTTGCCCCACGTGATAGTCCAGCTCGTGAATATAGTCTCCGAGCTGCCCGATCTCGCTCGTGCCGCGAAACTTCTCGTGCGGCGTGATGTGCGTGTGCGTCGCGACAAGAGCGAGATATATGAAGAACGGCTGGTCGCGATTCTCTTTCATGAACTCGATGGCCTTCTCCGTCAGAGTCGAGTCCACCTCGTCGTCGTAGCGAATCTTCGTCAGCTGGTCCCTCTTCGGACGGGTCCTAAGCTCGGTGATGCCGTCCTTGAGCCAAAGCAGCCTATCGTTTTCCACGTAGGTCTTGAAGTTGTCGTTATGATTGGTCGGAAGCCCGAGATGGTAGTCGA
Source organism: Pelagicoccus sp. (assembly GCA_028284635.1). Taxonomy (GTDB): domain Bacteria; phylum Verrucomicrobiota; class Verrucomicrobiia; order Opitutales; family Opitutaceae; genus Pelagicoccus. The sequence goes on along the minus strand of JANQRJ010000036.1, from coordinate 59,062 downwards.
ATCCGATTTCGTTCGGCCCCGGATGCAGCTCGCCAGCCCAATTGGGAGGGCTCTCCGATCCATAGCCCAGATGCCATTTGCCGATGTGGGCCGTGCGGTAGCCACGCTCCTTCAAGAAGCTCGGAAGCGTCACCATATCCAGGTCGAAAACCAGCGGGCTCCTCGCGTTTATATGGCTGTCCCGCAGTGGACCGCGGGAGGGGTAGAATCCGCTGAGCAGAGCGTAGCGCGAAGGCGAGCAGACCGAACAGGGAGCGTAGGCCTGCGTAAAGCGCATCCCTTGGGCAGCAAGGCTATCGATATTCGGCGTCTTTACCTTCGACGGCGGATAGTAGCTTTTTATATCACCCACCCCGACATCGTCGGAAAGGATGAAAACGACGTTCGGCTTCTCCGCTCCCCAAGCGAATCCGGTAACGAGAAGAAGGAATAGACCGACAAGCTTTTTCATAGGTACGGAACAATCTTCTGGAACGCCCTACGCAAGTCGAACCCATTTTTTCCGCAGAACCTTGATCCTGCTCTGCCTTCGCATGCAACCCTCTTCGCTCTTCCCTCCGTCTCATCCGCGAAGATCCGCACAATCTGCGGGCAAAAAAAGCGCCTACCGGCTGCGGCCTCGCTTGAGCAATTCAAGCAAATGGTTCCTCATCGCCTCGGCGCGTTCCGGATCTTCTTGCGACAAGTCGCGCTCTTCGGACAAGTCATAGGCGAGGTTGTAGAGCTCGTAGGCACTCTCGGGCAGCTCGACTTCCTCGCCTGTCCAATCGGGCGCTTCCGTGAAACGGAGCTTCCAGTCGCCGTCCCGAAAGGCCAGCTCGCCGCGGGCGGCTTGCAGAATGACGTTTCTGGGCATCAGACCCTCCGCTTCCTCGCCCAGGAATACCGGACTGAGATCGAAGGAATCTCCACCCGCCGAGTCCGAAAGCTCCTCGCCTAGAAATCCGGCCACGGTAGCGAGCGTGTCTGCCAGAGTGACGATCTGGTCGGACTCCACGCCGGCAGGGATCCTGCCCGGCCAGCGGGCGATATACGGCACCCGGAAGCCGCCCTCGAAATTGCCGGCCTTGTATCCGCGGAAGTCGCCGTTGGAACGGTGTCCGTGCTTCACGCGGGCATCCGTCTTCGCGGTTCTGGCCTTCACGGCGACATCATGGGATTCGCTTCTCAAGTTCAAGTTCCTACCCGCGCCCAAGTCCAAGTTCTCGCTATTCTTACCCGCACCCTGAAAGTCGTCTTTCTGAGCGCCATTGTCGCTCGAAAAAATCAATATAGTGTCGTCGGCTAGTTCGAGCTCGTCGAGCGTGGCCATGATTTCACCCACGTGATAGTCCAGCTCGTAGATGTAGTCGCCGAGCTGTCCGATCTCGCTCGTGCCGCGAAACTTCTCGCGCGGCGTGATGTGCGTGTGCGTCGCGACGAGAGCGAGGCATACGAAGAACGGCTGGTCGCGATTCTCTTTAATGAACTCGATGGCCTTCTCCGTCAGAGTCGAGTCGACCTCGTCATCGTAGCGGATCTTCGTCAGCTGATCCTTCGTCGGAGCGGTCGTAAGCTCGGCGATGCCGTCCTTGAGCCAAAGCAGCCTGCCGTTTTCCACGTAGGTCTTGAAGTCGTCGTTGTGGTTCTTTGGAATCCCAAGATGGTAGTCGAATCCGATTTCGTTCGGTCCCGGACGTAGTTCGCCGGCCCAATTGGGAGGGCCATCCGATCCATAGCCCAGATGCCATTTGCCGATGTGCGCCGTACGGTAGCCGCGCTCCTTCAAGAAGCCTGGAAGCGTCATCATATCCAGGTCGATAGCAAGTGGGCTCCTCGTGTTTACATGCTTGTCCCGCAAGGGACCGCGGGAGGGGTAGAATCCGCTAAGCAGAGCGTAGCGCGAAGGCGAGCAGACCGAACAGGGAGCGTAGGCCTGCGTAAAGCGCATCCCTTGGACAGCAAGGCTATCGATATTCGGCGTCTTTACCTTCGACGAAGGATAGTAGCTTTTTATATCACCCACCCCGACATCGTCGACGAGGATGAAAACGATGTTCGGCTTCTCCGCTGCCCAAGCGAATCCGGTAACGAGAAAAAGAAATAGACCGAAAAGCTCTTTCATAGGTGCGGAGCGATCCTGTGGAACGCCCTCCGGAAGTCGAACCCATTTCCCGAGAGGACAAGCTTTTGGGAATCGCGCTTATCCAACCATGTCCGGAGGCGATTGAAGCTTAAGTTGACGCCAATGCGCCGACCGCGGAATCCGCACTGCAAGATCCTGCAATGCGGCCCGCTCGGCGATCGGGCCCTACCTCTGACCACCAGAGGACACACTTTTAATCGCATCCGAATTGGGAAGATCCACCCTCCTTGAACTGTCTGGGGGCGATGTCCTCTATAGAAACTGGTCGGCCGGTTTGCATGGATCTGTTGGCAGCGATCCCGGTTAGGATTGAAAAAGCGCCTTCGCGAGCTCCGGCGGCACGCCTCAAGGGATCTTCCTTGGCGCCGAGAAAAATGTCTTCGAGCATGCGACGATCGCCGCCGCCGTGACCGCCCTCGTTGCTTTGGGGGATCTCGATTTGGTGGGCCCTGCCCCAGTGAGGCTGCCAGATAATGGAAACGGGCTCCCTGATTTCGATCTCGGAAGCGCCTTTCACGTTGGCGGAAAAGTTGTGGTCGCCTTCGTCCGCGCTGACGTATGGTTTTTCGGATACGTTGAATTCGAGGCGACCTTTGCTGCCATTGAAGCCGATGCGGTAGCCTTCCCAGGGCGAGTAGGCAGTGAGGTGGTAGGTCATGACGGCCTTGCTTTCGTAGCGAACCATCACGGACATGTCGTCCTCTATCGAGATGCCGTGGCCGAAGACGGATTGGTCGCGCTGATAGCCGTCGGCCGATTCGGCGTCGAGAAACATCCTCTTCATCCACTCGTTGTCCTTGATATGGAGGGCGAAGGGGTCCTTCGCGGCGATAGGGCTCCCGTGGGCCCGCTGGTAGAATTCCGTCACGCCTCGCCTTTCGGCGTTTTCGCGACCGTAGAAGGTCAGGTCTCCCATGGCGAATACCGTTTCGGGCGTGGTATCGAGCCACCAGTTCACGAGGTCGAAGTGGTGAGTAGACTTGTGGACCATGAGGCCTCCGGCGTTTCGCTTGTCGCGGTGCCAGCGGCGAAAATAGTCGGCTCCATGCTTGGTGTTGAGCAGCCATTCGAAATGCGCCGAATGCACGTCGCCGATAAGGTTGTCTTTCAGGAGCTCCTTGATCTTGGAGTTTCGAGGCGCGTAGCGGTAGTTGAAGGCGACAGTAAGCTTTTTGCCGGTTCGCTCGACGGCATCCATAATCGATTGGCATTTTTTCTCGTCAACAGTGAGGGGCTTCTCGGTGATGACATCGCAGCCGAGCTCCATGGCTTGGGTGATATATCTGTGATGCGTCCGGTCCATGGTCGTGACGATGACGGCGTCGACCGACTCGCTTCGAATCATATTCTCGAAACGGTCGCTCGGATATTGCGGAATGTCTCGACCGGTTTCCTCCACCCAGGACTTCATGCGGAGGGGGTTGAGGTCGCATACGGCGACAAGAGAACATTGGTCCGCGTAGGTTTCGAGCAGGGCGCGGCGAAACATGACGGCTCGGGTACCAGTCCCCACAATGGCGAATCTGCGTCTGTCTGACATGCTTGAAGTCTAGCGCTCGATCGAGGAATTCGCCATTGCCATTTCGATCACAAACATGACAATTCCGAACATGCCTGGATTTCGCAACACGTTGAGATATCTCAACGGAGGGCGAAGAAACTATGGCGAGCGGCCTGTTCGCGTTTATTCGAGGAACTTCTGGGAGATCAAATTGGTAACCGAAGGGGCTTGTTGGCCTACCTTTGAAATGGGACAATATCGATCGCTTGGAGAGCGGCAGACGCCCTGTCTCTATTGCTTCGCTCCGCATCTAGCCCATGGCTGGTCGGACGAACCAGAGGGCGAATCGGTTATCGAAGTAATGCATTTCGAGATCCGGAAACCTGAGCTGCTGGAAGTCTTCGAGCGAAATTCGCCGGCTTGCCTGGAACTGAGCGAGGAGCAAAAGCTGAACGCCCTGGCAGGTGTCTCGCAATTGGTTTCCCACTACAAACGCCCACGCGCGGCAACCCGCATGGCTACAGATGCCATACTATATAGCTTGGCAGCGATTCTGATCGATTGCGAGACGAGGCGAGCGAGCAAGCCACACAGAACGTTTGCCGCAGAGAAGGTAAGGCAGGCGATCGACTGGTATCGGGCAAATCTAGCGGACTATCCGACAATCGATTCGGTCGCTGCAGGCGTCGGCTTGTCGGGGACGCACCTCCGGCGGCTTTTCAAGCAGGAGAGGATCCAGTCGCCTCTTGAAGTATTCGAGTCGATGCGGATGGAAGAAGCGCGACGGCTTTTAAAATCGGAAGGATCGAAAGTTCTGAACGTCGCATTGTCTCTTGGATACAGCGAAGCCAGCTCCTTTAGCCGAGCATACAAGCGCTTTTACGGGAAGTCGCCGGGGAGGAAGTTGGCCCACGCATAGCATTGCGTAGGCATTGCAAGTGGAGGAGAGGAATCACGCTTGATCCCGGGGATCTCTTCTCCAAACCTCTCCACTACGTATGCCCGAAAACGCCTCGAATCACCCTTCTTCTATCTACGAAAGACCATCGCCCGACTACGCCGTCACCATCGACGGCGAGGAGCAGTTCGTCTGGCATTTCCCCGGCCTGGCCGGCGGCGCCGCAGCCTGGATCTCGTTCGACTTCGAGAAACCCGTCACCCTGACTGTCACCCCGATGCGCAAAATCGATACCGCCAGCGTATCGCCCGTCTCGGCAGGCATTCAGAGTTCGCTCGACGACAACACCGTCACTTTCGCCATCGACAAGCCAGGGCACTACTTCCTTAAGACGAACGACGCCTTTCAGCTCCCCCTCTACATCTTCGCCAACGAGCGGCCCTCAGCTCCACCCCCTAAGGAAGGCGACCCGAACGTACGCTACTACGGCCCAGGCATCCACCAGGAAGACCTCATCGAATTGCAGAGCGACGAGACTCTCTACCTGGCGCCCGGAGCTCTCGTCTACGGGGGAATAAAAGCCAAAAACGCCCGCAACATCCGCGTCTGCGGTAAGGGCACGCTCATCGGGTCGAACTTTCCTCACGGCCGCACCCCCGAACGCTTCAGCCTCATCGACTTCCTGGACTGCCAAGACGTCGTACTCGAAGGCATCCTCGTCCTCGACTCCTTCGGTTGGACCGCCGTCACCCGCAACTGCGACCGCGTTCACATGCGCGATATGAAGCTGCTCAGCGAACGGCCCTGGTCCACCGACGGCTACAACCCCTGCAGCTCCCGCGACGTTCTCATAGAAAGCTCATTCGCCCGCTGCAAGGACGACTGCGTATCCGTCAAAGGCCTACAATGGGAAAACGGCGACGCCGCTACTTGGCCCGAGATTCGCGACATCACGGTACGGAACTGCGTCTTTTGGAGCGACAACAACAACGGCGTCGTCATCGGCTCAGAGACCCGAGCCAAGACGATCGAAAACATACGCTTCGAAAACTGCGACTTCCTCTACGTCAGCAACACCTGCGGCGATGTCGCCGGAGCCCTCTCCATCATCTGCCTCGACGACACCGAAGTGCGAAACATCGACTTCGAGAACATCCGCATCGAGCACAGTGAGGCCCCGCCCTTCAACTTCCACTTCACCAATGAAATCTTCCGCATCCCCGGCTCTCGCGTGGCCGAGGGCGACGTCATCCGCGGCAGCGTAATGAAGAACCTGCGCGAAACCGGGGTCATCGAAGGCGTTCGCCTCAAGGGCGTCGAAATCGTCGGAGGCCCCCACCGCCGTTCCTACATCAACGGCATCGACGAAAAGCGCATCGTCCAAGACGTATCCTTCGAAAACCTCCGCATCCACGGCCAGCCTGTTTCCTCCTCGGAAGACTGCCGCCTCGAAACCAACGCCTTTGCCCAAGACATCCGCTTCAAGTAGCCCATCCGAATCAGCCCCCAATCCAAGCGTCCCGTAGCCGAAGTCGAAAGACTTCGGTTTCAATCCCTTCGGCCAAAGTCTTCCAACTTCGGCTACCGGCGAAACGACAAGGAAAGATAGCGCTCGGCATACCAGGCTCCATGGCCTAGCTTGCGCTCAGCATGCAAGCACCGTATTCAAAACACTTTGACGTCGTCGTTCTCGGCGGCGGTTTTGCTGGAGTCTACGCAACCAAGGCCCTCGGCAAGGAGTTGAGGCGCCACGGCAAGACCGCCTCCGTTGCCATCGTCGCCGAGGAAAACCATATGGTCTTTCAGCCAATGCTGGCGGAGGTGGCGGGAGCAACTCTCTCGCCACGCCACGTGGTCAACCCGATCCGCAGCCTATGCCGCGACGCCAAGGTCTTCAAAGCAAAGGCGACCGGCGTCGATCTAAAGGGCAAGGCGATCTCTCTCGAAGTCGGCGACCACGTGGGATCTATCGAGATCGGCTTCACGCAACTTGCCGTCTGTCTCGGCGCGAAAATCGATCTGAGTCGCATTCCCGGCATGCAGGAACACGCTCTGCTGCTGCAAAACGTAGGCGATGCGATGCGTATCCGGGCCCACTTCATCAGTCGGATCGAAGAGGCGAATCTGGCGCCGGACCTGGAAACGCGGCGACGCCTGCTTTCCTTCGTCACGGTGGGCGGCGGCTACTCTGGCGTGGAAACGGCCGGTCAGCTCATAGACTTGGCCCAAGCTATCCATGGCCAGTACAAGAACGTCGCCTGGGCGGACTTTCGCTTCACGCTTGTCCACAGCCGCGACCACCTGCTGCCCACCCTGCACAAGACGCTGGGCAAGTACACCGAAGCGAACCTAGTGAAGCGCGGGCTGGAGGTCCTGCTGAAACGGCGAGCCAAAGCGGTGACGGGCAACCGCGTCTATCTCGACGACGGCAGCGCCATCGAAACGAACACTATCATCTGCACGGTAGGCAATGCTCCCCACCCTATCATCCAAGCGCTGGAGGCCAAAGACGGTCTCCCAACAGACCGAGGTCGGCTAAAAGTGCAGCCCGACTGTTCAATCGAGGGCAAGCCCTGGCTCTGGTCGGCTGGAGACTGCGCGGCGGTGCCGCAGAGCGATGGCTCAACCAGCCCGCCCACTGCCCAATTCGCGCTTCGGCAGGGAGAGCTCATGGGCCGCAACATCGCTCGAAGCATTGCTCGAAAGACGACAAAGCCCTTCACGTTCAAGGCCATCGGAGAGCTCGCCGCCATCGGGCACCAAACTGCGGTGGCCGAGATAAAGGGAATGCGCTTTTCCGGACTTTTCGCCTGGTGGCTCTGGCGTTCGATCTACCTGATGAAGCTGCCTGGCTTCGAACGAAAGCTGCGCGTCATGTTCGACTGGACGCTCGAGCTATTCTTTCCCCGCGACATCAACCTGCTCAACCCGCGCTACAGCACCGAGATCAGCGAAACCCACCTTGAAGCCGGCGAAACTCTCTTTCAAAAAGGCGATCCAGCCTTCTCCTTCTACATCGTCAAGTCCGGCTCTATCGAGCTGCTCGATGAAGGCCAGCGCATCAGCATCGTCGGCGCCCAACAGCATTTCGGCGAACGAGCCTTGCTGAACAAAACCGGCTACCTCTTCGACGCCGTCGCCATGGAGCCGACCACGCTCGTGACGATTCGCAGCTCCGTATTCGAACAGATCGTACAGGCCGACGCCTCCTTCGCCAGCTTCCTGGCGCAAAGCGCTCGAACCTATCTCACCCGCAGCGAACTCGAAACGCTGCTCAAACGCCTGCCGGAAAAACGGCTCGCCAGTCCAGTACGCCAATCGATGAGCGGCGAACTAGTCGCCCTGCCCTCCACCGCAACGATCGGCGAAGCCGTCGAGCGCTTCAAGGCCAGCTCGAGAAGCGATATCCCGGTGACCGATGCGAGCGGAGCGCCGATCGGAGCAATCCACAAGGAGAGCCTCTTCCTTCGCATGCTAACCTCAGACCTAGATCGTACCCAATCTGTCAATACGCTTCCCTTGCTTCAGTTTCCGACGCTAAAGGAAGACGCCGACCTGCGGGCAGCGCTGACCACCCTGACCCGGAGCAATGCCAGCAAGGCTCTGGTCACGAATGCGAACGACAAGCTAGTAGGCGTCATAGCTGTAGTGGACATTTTGGATACGTAGCGACTCCCGCAGGGAAATCTTCTTCTTCATCTACTTCTACTTCTTCATCCGAAGTTGAGATTAAGATTAGGACTAAGAAGAAAAGGAGGATTTGGAGAAGAAGAAGTAGAAGCAGATGAAGATTATGGGCTACCTCAACGGATCGGGGAAGGTGTCCAGCGTGTTGTTCAACGAGCGAAGAGTGGTACGCAAGGCTACTTGGTCGAACTGGGGGCCGAGCTTTAGCGAGGCGGCTGGCAGGAAGCTGTTCACCAAGGCACAGTAGCGCTTGTTGACCATTACGCCAAGCAGCTCGCCGGTCTTGGAGAAGACCAGATCTCCAGTCGAAGGGGAGAATTCGCCGAAGAGCGCGCTGAAGAACTTGGACTGCATCTTGACGAAGCCTGGTGTGTCGGCATCGAGCTTGAAATCGACTTCGCCGTAGTAGTTTCCATCGCGATTGACGAGCACGGCCTCAGGAAACTTGAAGGGCTCCAGAGCTGTGAGATAGGGCTTGCCGCCGAGACCGGCAGCTTCTTCGGGACTGAGCGGCACCGCTACGATGCGCGGATCGAGGGCCAGAAAACGCATCTCGGACGCCGCAAGCCTCCCGCCTTGACGGCGGAGATCGAGACTGAGATCGCGGACCGTAGCGGGATTCGTGCGCAGACCGATCGGGCTGTTCTCGAGGTGCAGCAGAGCGAAGATGTCCGTGCCGTCGGAAACGAGGATAGTAGCAGAGCTGGTATTCGTATCCAGAAAACGGTTGCGGGAGTATTTGGTCGCTTGGAAGGTGGCGGCGATCTGGTTGTTCTCGAAATCGCTGAAGAGCTGGTTTTCGTTGATCTCGAAATTGGATCGCAGCTCTTCGCGCAGGTCTTGCGAGCTGGCAGCGAGTTCGCTAACGCCTTGGGCCAAAACGCCTGCTTGCTCCTGGAGGCGCTCGCGTTCGGCCCGTTCGGCGACGACGGCGTTTTCCAGCGTGACAACCGAGGTCTGGAGAAATTCCTTCTCCTGCTCGACGAGGCGGACCTTGACGTCGAGCTCCTGAGCCTGACGTTGGGCAGCGGCCGCAGCGGCAGTCGCCTCGGCGAGAGCCTGTTCCTTGCGTTCGATCTCTTCGAGCTTGCGGTCCAGTTCTTCCTGCAGGAGGCGGCTTTGAGCCTGGCCTTGCAGGGCTTTCGCCTCCGCGTCGGCCAGCTGCTCACTGATCTGGGACACTTCGGCCTGGGTATCCTGGACTTGGCTTTGCAGTTCGGCCCGCTCGGCAGCGAGAGCCTGTTCGCGAAGCTGGGCTTCGGTGAGATTTCCCTCCAGATTTTGGATACGAGACTCGCGGGCTTCGAGCTCGGCCTGCTGGCGTTCCAATTCAGCTGCCTTGGCCGCCAGGTCTTCGGTGAGCTGCTGACTTTGTCCGGCCTCCTCTTCGAGCGAGTACTTTAGAGTGTCGAGGAGATCCTGTTCCATCATGGCCATGGCAGATACGCTGGAATCGTCTGCCGCATCGGCTGCGACCTCCGAGCTTGCAGGGGCTTCCTTTTCCATCTTCCACATGGAGAGGATGGTGAGCAGGAGAAAGTCGCAGAGGATCAGGAGTAGCGTCTTGTTCATGGCTTTCTTTCGAATGTCGCCAAATTTTGGGTACTACTTGGCGGCGAGTTGGGCCAGGCGGTCTTCGCTGGCCATGATGAGCTTTGTCTTGTAGGGCCGTACGAGGCGGATCTTGACGATAGCCACGCAGAGTATGCCGAATAGATTGGACGAATAGGCGGCGAGCAGATTGGCCTCCACAATGCCGATGACCTGCATGACCAGGGCAATACAAGTGCCGGCGATGCCGACGTAGAGGCCGCTGTCGAAGAGGTTCTCCTCGTTTTCCATCAGGCGGAGCTTAACGATGGGATCGAGTTCGCGGCGTTCGATTTCCCGCACCTTGAGCAGGCAGATCAGAAAGACCAGGGCCTGGAGAAAGAAGAAGAAGGCAATTGATAAGAGGGTTGCTGGTTCCATGGACGTAGTGGTGGGGGTGGTTTCGACAATCTGAAGCTCGCCATCGACTTGAGCAAGGACGGGCAAAACAAAACGAAAGGAGTAGCCTTCGAACCCGCCGGAGCCGACAAGATAGGGCTCGCTGAGCACCGCGAAGACGATAACCGAAGCGGTCGCGCCGAAAAAGCGCTGAGTGAAGGCTAGAGAAGGGGTGATCGTCTCTCTGTAGAAACGGCCGAATCGGCTGCCGCCGAGCAAGGCGAGGAAGGACCCGACGAAGAAGGCGCTGTATTTGATAGTCAATGACAGCTGGGGGTTGCGCAGAGCGAAAGAGGCAAGCTTGTCTTGCAGGGGAGCCAAGCCGCTAGCATCTAGGTCGGCATCGGCAAGCTCCAAGGGCAAGCCTTCACGAACGATCAGTCTAAAACCGCCGATACCGCTAGCGAGAGCTGCTCGAAGACTGTCGAAGCCCCGGTCGCCGTAGTCGGAGAGATAGTCAAGCCAACGGCCTGGAGACTCGCTGGCCAGCAGCATAGCGAAGACGAGCGCCTGGTCATCGGGGCGGCGGTGCAACAGATAGCGCAGGCGGTTCAGGTCGCGCGACGAGTCGACCTTGCCTACGACTTCCTTCATCCGACCCCAGTCGAAGAGCCGCATGAGAGAAAGGACATCCAGGTAAACGTCCTCCAGCGGACCTGCAGAGCCCGTCGCCATAGCCTGAGCAAGAACGCTGCGCAGGTCGGACCTAAGCCCCTCGGAAAAATGATCTCCCTGGGCGAGCAAGCCTAGGCCGAGCAGCGTTATTTCGAGCGGGCGTCCCGAGGAACTGGATACGGGGAAAAGTCGCTGGTAGGTGGATAGCTCTCCAGAGGCGAGGAGATCGCGCACCAGAGGGCTGCGAGAGTTTTCGAGCAAGGCTTTCGTCGGGACGCGACTGGACTCCGCTATGAGAATGCCTAGCAGGCCGGGTTGATCCGAGTAGACACCGAGCGGGACGTCGGCCAAGGCGGCCTCCAGAAAAGGATCCCAGGCTCCCCAACGGGCAACCTGAGGCGAGCTTTCCTTTTCCATGGCCACTCGAGCGGCGATCATTATCGCCCTTTGCTCGCCGAGATCCCGGGCCGAATCGGCGAGGGTCGCAGCGGAACCGAGGTTTCCGTCAAGCAGACGGGACTCGGCTAGATCGCTTAGCTGCTGACTCGCAGCGCCTGCCTGCCGCGCTACACCGAAAGGCACGGACTTGAAACGGGATGGAACGACCCAACCAAAGGCCACGATCAGGCAGCCGAGAAGCAGCAAGGTCCAGCCTTTCAAGGACATGAGAGGTGCGGACTTTGCGGTTTCAGGCATGAACGGAGCGATTCGAAAAAGGGTTTGAGTTAGAATTAGAGCCCGTGTTGCTTAGGTCAAAAGCGAAGACCTATGCTGCTACAAATAGTTCAATACGGCGACAAGACTCTCCACCAGATCGGTGAGCCGGTGACGGAGTTCGACGGGAAGCTGAAGAAGCTTTTCGACGACATGGTCGAGACGATGTTCAAGGCCGAGGGAATAGGACTGGCAGCTCAGCAGGTGGGCTTGGCAATGCAGTTCTGCGTGGTTGATCTTACCGGCATAGATCCAGATTTCGAATACAGGCTGGACGGAGCCGCCCCCCCCTTGGAATTCTTCATGCCGATGGGCATCTGCAACCCGAAACTCGAGTACCTTGGAGCAGAAAAGGAGGAAGCCGAGGAAGGCTGCCTGTCCTTTCCTGACGTGCGTGGGGATGTGGAGCGGCCGGAATGGATTCGCTGCGAGTACCAGGACATCCAGGGAAATCCGCACGTAATCGAATGCAACGGCCTGCTCGGCCGCTGCATACAGCACGAGGTCGACCACCTAAATGGCGTGCTCTTCACCGACCGCATGCGCAAACGCACGCTCAAGCGAATCCAGATGCAGATCAACCAGCTGAAGGCGAAGACTTTGCAGCGAACGAAACGCTAGTGTCGTGTCGCGCTTGCGGCGTAGCGCGGAGCTTTCGAAGTCCCTATTCGAAGAAGCGCTTGGCCTTGTCGAAAAACGACTTGCTCATCGGCTCTTCGGCATCGCCGCACTCGAGGGCGAATTCCTCGAGCTTGCGACGCTGCTCTGAAGTGAGCGACTTGGGCACCTCGATCTTCACTCGCACCATCTGGTCGCCGTAGTAGCCGCCGCGCAGGCTAGGCATGCCTTTGCCTTTGAGCCGGAAAGTAGTGCCCGACTGGGTACCGGCGGGGATCTTCAAGCTGGCCTTGCCGGTCAAGGTAGGCACTTCGATCGTGCCACCGAGCGTGGCGAGGGTGAACTTGATCGGGATTTCGCAGTAGAGATTCTCTTCGCGGCGCTCGAAGATGTCGTGCTCCGCCACGTGGATCACTATGTAGAGATCGCCTGACGGTCCGCCGTGCGGACCGGCTTCGCCATTGCCGCCGGAGCGCAACTTTGAGCCGGTATCGACGCCGGGAGGCACCTTGACCTTGATCTTGGTGGTCTCGTTGACTCGACCCTCGCCGCCGCAGGCGCTACAGACTTTTTCGATCTTCTGGCCGGAGCCGTTGCAGGTGGGACAGGTCTGGCGAATGGAAAAGAAACCCTTGGAAGCCGTTACCTGACCACTACCACCGCAAGTGGGGCAGGTGGTGACGCCACTGCCGGGCTCGGCTCCACTGCCATTGCACCTCGAACACGTGGTTGGCTTGCGGAAGGAGACCTCCTTTTCGACACCGGTAGCGGCTTCCTCGAGCCCAATCTCTAGATCGTAGCGCAGATCGGACCCTCGAGAGGCGCCTCCTCGACTACGGCCGCCACCACCGCCACCGAAGAACTCTTCGAAGATGCTGCCACCGCCACCGCCGCCACTGCCGAAGACCTCGCTAAAAATGTCGAAGGGATCGTGGAACGGACCACCTGCTCCCGCGCCGCCCGATCCAGCGCCACTGCTGAAAGCGGCATGGCCGTAGCGATCGTAGGCCGCTCGCTTCTGTTCGTCCTTGAGCACCTCGTAGGCCTCGGAAACCTTCTTGAAGCTCTCCTCCGCCTCGGCATTGCCCGGGTTCTTATCCGGATGGTATTTAACGGCCATCTTGCGATAGGCCTTCTTCAGCTCGTCTTGCGTGGCTTGCTTGCTCACGCCGAGCAGTTCGTAGTAATCCTCTTTCACAGCTTAAACGTTTTCTTCCCCCTGGATTTTCGTGATTGGCTTCGGCGCTACTGCTGCTCGTCCGACTCGGCAGCGGGACCGCCGCTCACCACGACCGAAGCGGGACGGATAAGCCGGCCGTTGAGCTGAAAGCCCTTGCGCATGAGCGAGAGCACCTTGCCCTCCTCAACCTCGTCGCTGGGCTGCGTCTGGAACGCTTCGGCCAGGTTGGGATCGAAATCGTCGCCCTTGCCCGGGGCGACTTCCACGATGCCATTGTCCTGCAGCAGCGTCTTGAACTGCGTCATGACCATCTGGATACCTTGCACCACGACCTTCGGGTCCTTCGTCTGCTCGGCGGACATGAGCCCGAGAGCAAGATTGTCGTAGATTGGCAGGAAATCCTCCAGCAGCCCGGAGACTGCGTACTGCTTGAGGTCGTCCTTCTCCCGCATCACGCGGCGGCGGTAGGTGTCGAGATCCGCCACGGAGCGCAAGTAGCTGCTGTAGTTCTCCGCAGCCTCGGCTTTGGCAGCGGCAAGCTGTTCCTCTAGCGTGAGCTCCTTGGGCTCTTCGGCTTCCGGTTCTTCAGCCTCTGGCGCCTCGGGTTGCTCCGCCTCGATCGCCTCGCCCTCTTCCTCCGGAGAAGGGACGTCCTTGTCTTCAAGTGGTTGGGTGTCCTTAGCGTTTTCCATGTGCAAACGGTGATTGTCTATCTCAAGGCCTTCTCGAATCAAAGAGAATTTCGGCAAGGTCCAGCCCCTTTTTAGTTCTAAACGAGCCCTTGCCCCGGATAGCAGGGAAGAACTAGCGGATGGGCAGGGTCCCTACGGTCCGACCAAGCTCGAAAAGCGGACCGAAGATCTGCCGGGCTTCTTCCAGCTGGCGCAGCTCGACATCGAGCTTCGGGCGAATAGCGCGACGCATAGGAAGAAGCCGGCTGTTGTCTACGAATTCGAGCTCCTCCACGACCAGGCGGACCGATTCGGCGTAAAACGGAATCGGGGCGCCGTCTTCCGCGGAACGAAAAAGACGGTCGACGAAAGTCTGCAGATTGAGACTGCCCCGTTCATCGACGACCAGGCTAGCTCTAGCGATACGTAGCTCCAAACTTTGGATACGGATCTCTCCCCTCATCAAAGCCGGCAGGCTAGCCTGCGCCTTGAGGCTTTGCAGCTCCAGCATCGGCCGCGCAGGAGCCGACGCGCCAGGGCTGGCGATGGAGAGATTCGTCGCGTCCAGCGAAAGGCCTAGGGGATTGAAGAAGATCGTTTCCGCCTCGGCTCGACTATCCGCGCGAGACTCTATTTCCGACAACGCCACACTCGGAGCTATCAGCATCCAGCCAAGTATCGCCAAAGCCGCCAGAAAAATCAGCAAGGCCAATGCCGTCTTGAAGATGCCGCCGCGCCGAGCGGCGAAAAGCTGAACCTGAGCCTCAGACATCCGCCGTAGCGCGGAGCTTCAGCCCGCGTCCGCAAGGAATCGATCCTGCATTGGGGAGACGCGGGCTGAAGCTCCGCGCTACGGAAGACAGTCTTGGAAAGCCGCAACGCATTCGACGGCCCTACACGAATCTGTCGGTTACCAGAAAAGCGGCCCCCGCAGCCCCAGAAATCTCCCATGCCGAACTAGCCGGAAGAATGACGTTGTCGCCACGGACAACCTCGGCCCCACCCACGGAAACAGAGCCCTCGACCACGCTAAGCAATCGCGGCTCGCCAGCAGACAACGACAAGGCAGGCGCCCCCGCCGAAAGAGCGTATTTCGTCAATCGGAATTCCGAGCAGTCCGCCAACACCACCTTTTCTCCCGCCGAGCTCATGGCAGACGGCTCGAAGTCGTCCCACTGGATACTCTTGAGAGACTGCTCCACATGCAGTTGGCGAGGTTTGCCATCAAGGCCCACCCGACCCCAGTCGTAGACGCGGTAGGTAGTGTCCGAATTCTGCTGAATTTCGAGGATAAGATTACCCGCGTCGATAGCATGCAGACGACCGCTCTCCACCAATATGGAATCGCCCGCCTTGACCGTGAAGCGGTGGATGCATTCCTCGAGCGTCTCGTTCTCAAGACGAGTCTCGAACTCCTGGCGAGTCGCTCCGTCCCTGAGACCGACGATGAGCGAAGCATCCGGTTGACAGTCCGCGATGTACCAGTTCTCCGTCTTCGGTTCGCCCTGAAGCTCGTCCGCCACCGAAGCCGGAGGATGCACCTGTAGACTGAGCCGGTCAGCGCAATCGAGCCACTTGATCAGGATGGGAAAAGGTCGCTGCGGGTCGTAGCCGGCACCCATGATCCCAGCAGGGTCCGCCTCGATCAATTCGCGAATCGACTTGCCGTCGAAATCGCCGCCTCTGGCTATCGACTGAGCCTCAGGACGATCAACCACTTCCCAGGCTTCGCCGATGACCTTGCCCTCGGGCAGCTCCCGGCCCAGAGCGGAGCTCAAGTTGCGGGCGCCCCAGACGCGTTCTTGATAGATAGGCTCGAAGAAAATCGGTTGGCTCATGTTTTGCAGAAAGGTCTGCCCAAACGAAAGCGACCTCGGCGCCCCAAAACAAGGAGGAAACGCCAAGCCAGCAAAAGCCCGCGCGCAAACAAAACTTCAACGTTGAAGTTTTGTTTGCGCGCGGGCCTCGGTGAAGACCAAAGTATGAGCGGAGCCCCTCGGCCCGTAGAAGGTCTCCAATCGAATTCGCTCGTAACTTTCCCGAGGAAACGCGGTCGCATTTCGCCAGGCAAAGCCATCCCCGGGCGAAAAGAGTTTAATTGCAAACCGGGCCCAAACCCATCTTCTCGATTCTCAAACCCTCCCTGGGCCACCCGTAGCCCGACCCATCTCCAATCCGCACATGGCCAGAAAACAGAAGGCTACCTCTAGAAAAGAGGAATCCGACATCAAGCCGCCCAGCCAACGCAGCCGATGGCTCTGGGCCAGCGTTTTCGCTGTTCTCGCAGTCCTCGTCCTCCTCGCCCTGGTCGACTACCAGCCTGAGCAGAGCGATCTGCACTCCACCAATCCATCCGAGGAGAACATGATTGGCCGTTTCGGCGTGGTCGTTTCGCAGTACTCCTTTCTCGCCTTTGGCGGGATGGCTTGGTCGATTCCCCTGTTTCTAGCCTGGATGGCTGGAAGCTTCGCCATGCGCGACCGACGGTCAAAAACGCTGCTCGCCAGCAGCATGCTGATCGCCGCCCTAGCCGGAGCAGGATTGCTTGCCGTGATCGACTTGCTCTTCCTGGAAACCCGCATCTACCACGCTGGCCCAGGCGGGGCCATCGGCAACCTGCTCTACGGCAAGTTCATGGAGGTATATCTGGGCAACGTCGGCTCGGGTCTCATTCTCGCCGCCATCTACCTCGGCTGTCTGATCTACATGGTCTCGCCCAAACTCTCCGACAGCGGCGACGCCATTGGCGGAGCCTTCGCAGCCTGGCGCGAGCGCTGGAAAGCCGCTCGAGAGCAGCGACGCGAGGAAAAGCGCCTCGCCAAGCTAGCCGCCAAAGAAAAGAAGGCCCGCCTAAAGGAAGAACGCCTCGAGGCCAAGCGCCTGCAAAAAGAAGAGGAGAAGGCCGCCAAGGAGCTCATCCGCGAAGCCCAGGGCAAGAAGCTTCTGGAGCCCGAAGTAGATCCCGAGCCTTCGCAAAAAGTCTCCCTGCCCGCCAAGGCGAAAAAGGAGCCCGAGGAGCCGGAGCAAAAGAAACCACCCTTGAGCGACGTCCTCAAATTCGTCGCTCCAGAGCAAACCAAGAAAGCCCGAGCCAAGCTCCCCGTTTCCTCCGGCGACTACACCTTTCCACAACTCGACCTGCTCGAGGAACTTGAAGCCCCAGAAGGAGCGAATTCTCAAGAGGAGCACGCCGAAAACGCCGAGAGACTCCAAAAGACGCTCAAGGAGTTCGGAGTCGAAGTCACCATGGGCGAGATCCACATCGGCCCTGTCATCACTCGCTACGAAGTGTATCCAGCTCCTGGAGTCAGAGTCGAAAAGATATCCAGCCTCGACAAGAATATCGCCCTTGGCATGCGAGCCGTCTCCGTGCGCATCCTCGCCCCAGTGCCCGGCAAGGGCTGTGTCGGCATCGAAGTGCCCAATCAGGTTCCCATGCCGGTCGGCATTCGCGAGATCCTCGAGTCGGAAGACTGGGTAAAGTCCAAGGCCGAAATCCCCGTCGCCCTCGGTCGCGACGTGTCCGGAAAGCCGATCATCTCGGATCTCACCAAAATGCCTCACCTGCTAATCGCAGGCGCCACCGGAGCGGGCAAGACGGTCTGTATCAACGCCATCATTACATCGCTGCTCTTCCACTCCAGCCCGGAAAATCTGCGCTTCATCATGGTCGACCCGAAGATCGTCGAGATGAAGATCTTCAACTCCCTGCCGCACATGCTCATCCCCGTGGTGACCGATCCGAAAAAGGTCCCCGGCGCCCTGAAGTGGCTGCTCAACGAGATGGAGCACCGCTACGAAATGTTCGCCAAGATGGGCGTGCGCAACATCGCCGGCTTCAACGGACGCAAGAAACCCGAAAAAGAGCTGACCGAAGAGGAAAAGCGAGAGCAGGAAACCCAGAGCGAACTTGAGATCACCGTACCCCGCGACGATGGCGTGCTCGACGAAATCCCAGACAAGCTCCCCTACATCGTTTGCATTGTCGACGAACTCGCCGACCTCATGATGGTCGCCCCAGCCGATGTCGAAACCGGCATCGCCCGCCTCGCCCAACTCGCCCGCGCCGCCGGTATCCACCTCGTGCTCGCTACCCAACGGCCATCGGTCAACGTCATCACTGGCGTGATCAAGGCCAACCTGCCCTGCCGCATTTCCTTCCAAGTCTCCTCCAAGATCGACTCCCGCACCATCCTCGACGGGGCCGGCGCCGAGCAGCTCATCGGCCGAGGCGACATGCTGTTCTCGCCCCCAGGATCCTCGCGGCTCATCCGTTCCCAAGGCGCTTTCGTTTCCGACGAAGAGATCGCCGGCATCGTGGAGTTTCTCAAAACCAACGGCCCGCCAAAATTCGCCGAAGACGTGCAACGCCAGATCGAATCTCCAGAAGAGCTCGAGCTGGGAACCGGCGGCGAAGCGGAAGACGGCGAAGAGATGCTGCCCCAAGCGATCGAAGTCCTGCGCTCGACCAAGCGCGCCTCCACCTCCATGCTTCAAAGGCGCTTGAGAATTGGATACAACCGCGCCGCCCGGTTGATGGAGATCCTGGAAGACCGCGGCATCGTCGGCCCCGAAAACGGCTCGAGCCCACGCGAGATCCTGGTCGACCTCGACTCGATGTAAGCTCGGCGAAGCCGAGCAGGTGTTTAAGCTGTAGGCTCGAAAGCGAAATCCCTTAGCGCAACATCCCCAGGAAGCCGCAGATCGAAAATTTTTAACTTCTTACTTCTTCAATTTTAATTCTTACTTCCTTGGTATGCAGAGTATCGGCGAAAGACTCGAAGAGGCGCGAAAGCGCAAAGGCGTCACCATCCGCGAAGCGGCGGAAGCTACCAAGATCCGTGGCGAATACCTGAACAGCTTTGAGAACAACAGCTTCAACATCAACGTGCCCGACATCTACGTGCGCGGCTTTCTCCGGTCCTACAGCAACTTTCTGAAAATCAACGCCGACAAGGTCATCACCGACTTCAACGCCACGCTCATCGGAGAAGCTAAGACCGCCAAGCGGGATCACCGCGAGTTCTTCGGCCGCATGGAGCTGCAGCAGCCCCTCGTCACTGAGGAAAGCAAAGCAGTCGGTCAAAGCCCATCGACAGCCACTATCGAGGAAAGCCGTCCCATCACGAGCGACGAAAGCGACAAGCAGCCAAACGCGCTGCCGAGCTTTCTTCAGAACATCGACAAGGAAGTGGCCATCAAGGTCGGCATCATCGCCGCCGCTGCTCTCCTCCTCCTGCTCGTCATCATATGGGTCGTCAAGGCTATCGCCAGCGGTGGAGCCGAACCCACCCCAGCACCTAGCAGCCAGATGGTTCCGGCCAGCCAAACCGCTCCCGCCGTCGAAAAGGAAACCATCGTGCTGATCGCCCTCGGCGACGTGCGAGTCACAGTTACCGAACGCGACAGCGGCCGAGTTCTCCTGAATCTCTTCCCCATGGTAGCCGGCCAACGCGAACCCGTGGAAAAGACAGGCCCCGTGAAAATCGACTACACAGCTGGCGAAAACCTCCAGGTCGAAGTCGGAGGCGTCGCCTACAGCACCGGCAAGACCGGCCCCAGCTACTCCACAATTCCGTAGGATTCCTGGGAACGCGGGCGGCTCGCCCGCAGGGAATTGCCGAACAGTTACGAGCGAGCCGCCCGCGTTCCCAATTCGCTAGGGAGCGAAGCTAAACGGCAGCCTCACCCGCTGCCGCTGCGGATAGCCCTCCACGATCCCAGGCAGAAAGATCCAGTCCTCCACGCTAGTCAAAGCCTCTTCCCCCGCCGCATCGTTCGAGGCCGAAAATACCACCGGATCGACAGGACGGCCAAGCAAATCCACCTCCAGCTCGATAGTCGCCTTGCCCTTGCGACCCTCAGCAGTCTTCGCCAAAGGCGAATAGACCACTTGCGGTTCCCTGTCATTGATCGATGGATACGGAACGCTGACGATTTCCTCGGCAAACGAAGCGAACTCGTTGAAGAAGAAACGCTGCTGCACCGTCGTGACCAAAGGCTGCCCATCCAAGGTGCCCGGATTGTATATCGTCTCCGTTATCGTCTTCCAGGCCTCCGGGATCAGGTCCGGATGGTCGGCCCGCAACTCCAGAATCTCCAAGGCTCGACCATCCTCACCCACCGTATAAGTCGCTTCCGCGTAGCCGCCTTGCAGCACGCCAACCAAGGACGGAGGAAACTCCAGAAGCCTAGCCTTTCGGGCCGAAGTCGGGGTAATTCGATCCCCGGCATCAACCCGTCTCGCCGGAGCGCTCTGCTGAGACTCCGCCACGGCAGCAGCTTCAGGCTGTTCAGCCGAAGTGTCGCGAATTGCAGTCAGACGGTTCATGTCGATCACCTCGATTTCCTCGCCTCGCGAAAAGAACTTGTAGCCGAAACTGCCGCCGCCGAAGCCCGGATTGACCGGGATCGCCACCACCACCCTTTCCCGACCGCCCTGGTCGATATCCTGAATCTCGCGCAAGACATAGGTCGGATCCCCCACCTCAGGCGTGATCCCGAAAAGCACGAAACAGTCCTCGAAATCGCGCTCCGCCTCAACGACCGCCTCGAAACGAAAAAAGAACTGCACCCCCGCCGCATAGTCTCGGCCCATCATCGCATCGCTCTTGATCACCCGCACAGCGCCGTCGGTATAGCCGCCCGCTTCCCGAAGAAAAACCTGGCCGTCCTCGACTCGCTCGCGACGGCCATTCTCTTCGATCACCACATGACGGCCATCCATCGAAACCACTTCCGATTCCCGCCCGTCATGGCGAATCAAAACCTGCACCTGCCCCGGCGCGGAATTCGCGCCCCACAAAGCTAACAAGCCCAAGCAAAACAGGCCGACCCGGCGAGCGCGAAACATGATATCCATTCGACAAGACATAGCGAAGCAACAACTCCATAGGCTACTCCTCCATCCCCCGAACCGGCAAGCCAACTTTGGCAGCCCCAATACAGAGAACGAGCAACAGCAGCAAAGCATTGATCCAGGAACCCGAGCAACTCGCCCACACCCGTGCAGAATCAAGCTAGCAACTCCATCGAGACATGGAATTTGCAACGTTGCAAATTCCATGTCTCGATGGAGACGAGCGCCTATGGATTCTCGGGAGGACTGGCGAACCCAGGGGACGATTCTCTATCGCTGGCCTAATGGGCTTCGAACTAGCTAGATTAAGTTTGAACCCACCCGCGCGCCGCCGTAGACACCGCGACACATGAGCGCACTCACCATAGCGATCGGCTCCGACCACGCAGGCTATCTCTACAAGCAGGCCATCATCGCCCACCTCGAGGCCAAGGGCCACCCCGTCAAGGACTTCGGAACGGACTCCACCGAGTCCTGCGACTACCCGGACTTCATCCGCCCAGTAGCTCTCGCCGTCGCCGCCGGCAAGTACGATCGCGGCATCGTTCTCGGCGGTTCCGGCAATGGAGAAGCCATCGTCGCAAACCGCGTCAAAGGAGTGCGCTGCGGCCTTTGCTGGAACCAGCAAGTCGCCATCTGGAACCGCTCCCACAACGACGGAAACGTCCTCTCCATCGGCGAGCGAACAGTCAGCGAGCAAGAGGCGCTCCAAATAGTGGATACATGGCTCGCAACCGAATTCGAAGGCGGAAGGCATATTCGTCGCGTAGAGAAAATCGACGAATAGGCACTCTCTTTCAGCCATGCGGAACAAACCGCCCGGCCTCAGGACCCCTCGGTAGGCATTCAGTTACTCAGCGAAATGAAATCGAGCATACTCTACGCCTGCCTCTTTCTCGCCGCTATCTCTTGCGCCCGACCCGCCGAGACGCAGCAGGCCACTGTTTCCGTGCAAACGCCCTCCGCCGGATGGAGCTTAAAACCTCTCGCCGTTTACCAGACGACTGACGAATATTGGCTCGTCTTCCAACTCCAGGCCCCAGACGGACCCGCCGCCCAAGTCATTTCAGAAGTCAGCTCCACAATCCACTTCCAGGGAAACGAACTGCCTCAGAAGCGCTTTGTCCTTGGCAAGACCTGGAACTGGAACTCGAATCCCGAGATCGTCTTCCTCGACTCGCTCGAGCCCCTGCAAGCCGACCTCCAAGCCGCTACCCAGATCGCCTTCGAGACCCTACCTCCTTCCTAATTCTTCGCGTCCCGATAATGTCAGCCACCACAGCCACCCAAATCACCTACCCGACGACGCCCGAAATCCTCCTGCAGCGAGACCTGCGCCTCGCCCCCGAGGGTCCAGCCACCGACGAGGATCTCCTTCTCGCCTACCGCTGGATGGCCTACTCTCGCTTCACCGACATGCGTATCCTCGAGCTTTTCCGACAAGGTCGCATGAAAGGCACCGTCACTTGCTCCGATGGAAACGAGGGCCTCGTTGCCCCTATCGCTCTGCTGCTCGACAAATCGATCGACTGCGTCTCCTGGACCCACCGCGGCCTGCCTGGACACCTCGTTTGGAGCGATCACCTTGGCGACCACCTCTCCCAATACCTCGGCAACGCCGGATCCCCCACCAAAGGCCGCGAGGGCAATGCCCACCATGGCGACCCGAAAAACCGCAGCTACCCCATGATCAGCCACCTTGGCAAAATGCCTGCCAACGTGTTGGGCGGAACGGACTCCCAGCGCCGCAACGGCTTTCCCGCCGTAGGCGTAGCCTTCTTCGGAGATGGCGGCTCCTCTGTAGGCGAGATCCACGAGTCCATGAACCTGGCCAGCGTCCTGAATCTGCCGGTGATCTTCGTCATCGAGAACAACAAATACGCCTACTCCACGCCACTCGACGAACAGTACGCCGGCCGGCTGGTGGATCGAGCCAAAGGCTACGGCATGAAAGGCATCGCTATCGATATAGCCAACCTCGAGGACAACCTCCTCGTCCTTCGTGACGCCATCGAGGAGACCCGTCAGAGCAGTCGCCCGATGCTCATAGAAGCCCACACTCTGCGTCTGCGAGGCCATGCTGGCTACGACACCTGCGACTACATGCCCGCAGGCGTTACCGAAAAATGGATACAGGAAGACTGCCTTCCCAATTTCCGCTCCCGCCTGGCCGCCAAAGGCTACGCCGATCAGCTCGACGAAGAGGATGCAGTGCTGCAGAACTTCGTCAACGAGACCCTCGCCCAAGCTATCCAACATCCGCCCGCTAACCCCGAAGGCCTATCTGAAGACGTCTACGCTCTGCCCGCCAAACCCATTGCCTGGAACCCGAAACCCAAAACCCCCAAAACCCTCACCTTCGCCCAAGCGCTCAACGCCGCCCACGAGAAGATCCTCTCCGAGTCGCCCGAATCCATCGTCATGGGCCAGGACATCGCTGACTACGGCGGGGCCTTCAAGGTAACCGAACACCTCCTGGAGAAATTCGGCCGTAATCGAATTCTCAATACGCCCATCTGCGAAGGCGCCATGGTCGGCTATGCAACCGGTCTCGCCGTCAACGGACACCGACCCATCGTCGAGTTCCAATTCGCCGACTTCGCCACTGACGCCACGACGCAAATCTGCCTAAACGCGGCCACCTACCACTACCGCTCCGGCGCCAACGTTCCACTTGTACTACGCTTTCCTTGCGGCGACGTGGGCTTAGGCTCTTTCCATTCACAAGAGCTGGAGGCCCTCTATACTCAATTTCCAGGATTGAAGCTGCTCTACCCCAGCACTCCCCAAGATGCCTACAATGCCTTGCTCGCGGCCTACGAAGACAACAATCCAGTTTGCCTCTTCGAGCACAAGAAACTCTACCGCCTGCTCAAAGCTCCCGTAGCGTTCGACCCCAACTACCGCAGCGTCTGGCAACCCGCACTCCGACGCTCCGGAGACTACGCCACTATAGTCACCTACGGCGAAATGACGCTTTACGCCAACGAAGCCTGCGCGTATCTGGAGAGCGAATACGACCAGACTTTCGATCTCTTCGACCTGCGCTGTCTCGCCCCGCTCAAGCTCGACGCCATCCAAGCCTCAGTCGCCCGCACCGGCCGCCTAGTCGTCATCACCGAGAGCCGCCGCAACGTCGGCTTCGGCGCTGAACTCGTGGCTCGCATCGCGGAACAGAGCTTCTACGACCTAGAAGCCCCCCCTCTGAGAATCGCTTCTCTCGATACTCCCGTACCCTTTTCCGAAGACCTCCAGCCCCTATTCCGCCCCAACAAAGAGTCCATTCTCAACCAGATGATCGACTGGATCGAAGGGTAGATCTCCAGCACTCTTGACACTTCAAAAGGTCAGTTGACATCGTTTCTCGGCGTTGGCGTTTTTTACCCCATGGGAAAGACCCGAGTTCAGACGCACACAAAGGAGCAAATGACAATTGCCCGATCAAATTCTGTGCAAACGGCTTCCCGAATAGAAGCAGCTTCTCGATAGAATCTTCAGATAGAGCCTCCAATGCAAACAACACCCCAACTGCTCATTCTCAGGATTCTCCCTCCCTTTTTCACCAAAGATATTGTCAGCATCCTGTCGAACTCGCACGTCACGATTCCTTCTAGAGCTAAAAGCAGAAATGTACCAACCTGAATCTACCACCGCACACGACGACTTCGCCTCGAAAATCAATCGAGTCCTCATTCCAAAAGATGACGGCTCGCCCAAGGTACTCGATCTCTTCGCAGGCTGTGGTGGCTTGGCTCTAGGATTCGAAGCCGCTGGATTCGCCACTCACGGCTTCGAAAAGGACGAAAATGCTGCTGAGACCTACAGGAGAAATCTTTCAGGCGAATGCACAACAGAAACGCTCAGCCCAGAGAGTAACTTTATCAACGCTGAGGTAGTCATCGGCGGTCCGCCATGCCAACCCTTCAGCGTCGGTGGCAAACAGCTAGGACTAAGTGACTCTCGCGACGGATTTCCTACCTTCATCGCTGCCATCGAAAAAGTGCAGCCAAAAATTTGGATGTTCGAAAACGTGAGAGGAATGCTTTACGCAAACAAACTGTATTTCGAGGAGATCATGGGAAGCCTCAAAGCCCTTGGATACATAGTCGAATTTGAACTCCTGAATGCCGTAGACTATGGCGTTCCGCAAAATAGAGAACGCGTCATTGTGATAGGCCACAAAGGGGTATTCAATTGGCCCATGCCTGAGAGACGGAAAACGACGGCAGGCGAGGCCCTAGGAAAACTGGCTTTTTCGACACCTAGCGATTCCAGATTCCTCACTCAGAGCATGGACAAGTATATCGCGAAGTATGAAAAGGCTTCGATGTGCGTCCGACCGAGGGACCTCCACCTAGACAGGCCTGCCCGTACGCTAACATGCCGCAATCTGGCTGGGGCTACTGGAGACATGCATCGAATACGCCTCCCAGATGGGAGAAGGCGCAGAGTCAACGTTCGCGAAGCCGCTCGACTTCAATCATTTCCAGATTTCTTCGAGTTTACTGGAAACGAAACTTCGCAACTCTATCAAATTGGAAATGCGGTCGCCCCCCTATTTGCTTATCATCTAGCTTCACAAGTTCGCGAATACCTCAATTCCGAAATTAGATACTCTCCGTCGGAGATCCTGTATAGAAACCTGCCAAATCAACTCTCCCTCGACTTTGCAGTTGAGGAATCCTCGGCAGCAAAGCCAAGACCTATGTACCTTAAAAAATCGAAGAAGAAACCGAGACATGCAAAACTGATAAACCAAGCCTTACATATTCTCGATAATTTGGGCATCCCTCTTGAAGGTCTTACAGAACGCAGAATGGAAAGGACGGCTCTAGCTTTTCTAGCTGTATGCAACGTCAAGCGAGACGCAGATTGGGCCGCTGTTAAGTCCTACGATGGCACGAACGCACTGAAGACCAGAGAAATAATTCGATACATCAACGCGAACTTCGATGAAAGCATCTCACCGGGTTCCTACGACGACATCAGGAGAAAAGACCTAAAGCTTCTCGTACTTGGAGAAATAGTTGTCGGAAGCGCTGCAAATCCGAACAGCGCCCGTAACGATCCGACTCGCAGCTACGCACTCTCTCCGGAATACGCTCACATCATCCAGTCCTATGGTGACGAGCGATGGCTCGATCTCGTCGAAGAGTTCATCTCTGGTAGGAGCACGTTGAAAGACCAGCTAGAGCAGCAAAGGCTAATCAAGCGCATTGAAGTTAAACTTCCAAGTGGCACTCTCAAACGCCTGTCTCCCGGAGCACATAACCTACTCCAAAAGACTATCATCGAAGAGTTTCTCCCTCGCTACGGTTACGGATCCGACGTTCTCTATCTTGGCGACGCATCAAACAAGTTCCTCGTAAAGAATGGGAGAAAGCTGAAAAGCCTTCGGTTCTTTGACCTGGATCACGGAGCCTTGCCCGACATTGTCGCTTACTCTAAGAAGAAAAACTGGCTCTACCTCATTGAGGCCGTACACTCCTCTGGACCGATAAACGCTACCAGATTGCTCGAACTAAAGAGGCTGTCTTCAGAATGTACTGCGGATATCGTTTTCGTCACCGCTTTCCTGGATCGAAACGTATTCCGAAAGTTTGCTCCAGATATCGCGTGGGAAACCGAGGTCTGGATTGCGGACGCGCCCGATCACCTAGTTCATTTCAATGGCGACAAATTCTTGGGGCCATTCGCTAAAGCCAAATAGAAATGAGTTCCCCCCTCCCCTGGTCCTCCATCCGCCTATTCGCCATGGACGTCGATGGCATCCTGACCGATGGAACGATCTACGTCTCATCGGAAGGCTCCGAGTCGAAACGCTTTTCCATTGTAGACGGACTCGGGCTAGCTCGTCTCCGCGACGCGGGCATCGAGCTGGCTTGGATCTCAGGACGCTTTTCCGATTCGACAACCGTGCGAGCCAAGGAGCTGAAAATCCCGCACCTCGTGCAGGGAAAGAACGACAAGATAACCGCTCTCAAGGAGCTTTTGGGAAAACTGCAACTCGAGGCCAGCCAAGCAGTCTACATGGGCGACGACATC
This sequence comes from Pelagicoccus sp., assembly GCA_028284635.1. GTDB lineage: Bacteria > Verrucomicrobiota > Verrucomicrobiia > Opitutales > Opitutaceae > Pelagicoccus. Next base: position 32,160 of record JANQRJ010000036.1, on the reverse strand, counting down.
ATCGACGTAGATGCTATTGCCTTCGCTGGCATAGGCGTCACCGTACCGGAAGCTCAAGACGAGGCTCTAGCCGCAGCCGACTACGTCACCACGCGATCCGGCGGAAACGGAGCCGTGCGCGAGATTTGCAACCATATCCTAAAAGCCCTTCACCGATAGCATGAGATGCGTCATCGAATTTCGAATACTCGCAGCCCTTCTGCTAGTGGGGGTCGCCTATGCCGCCATCCCTCTAAAGCCCGGCACTCCAGTAACTGACTTCCGCGTGCCGCTCTTCAATGAGGAAGGCTATCGAGTCTGGTTCCTGCGGGGCGAAAAAGGCATCTACGAAAGCGAGACGCAGATCAAAATAGAAGACATGGAAGTCAGCCAGTATACCGGCAACGACGCCGACAGACGCATTGCCGTTCTTACGAGCCCGCAAGCCATCTTCCACTTCGACTCCACCAGCGCCTACGGTCCTGGCACGCTGCACATCCAAACCGACGCCTTCGAGGTAAGTGGCGAGGATTGGGTCTGGACCGGCAAGGAGAAGGAGATCATCTTCAACCGCGACGTGAAAGTCGTCCTGTATGAAGGGATTGGAGACATTCTGAAATGAAATTTCGCCCGCTCATTGCCATTCTGCTCTCGGGAGCTCTCGCTCAAGCAACCTTCGCCCAGAGGGTCGACAAGCCACTCGTGCAAACCGAGATCGAAGCGGTTCGACTTAAGGTGCAGAACGATGGCGAAAACGCCTACTTCCTTTTTAGCGAAGAAGTCCTGCTCACCGCTACGAACATGCGCGTCGAGTGCGATCAGCTCGAAGTCTTCGCCACCCGCCAAGCGGAAGACGATGGTCAGGTCGGCAAGTTCGGCGCAATCCGGCAGATCATCGCATCCGGCAACGTGCGCATCGAGCAAGCCGAACGCACCGCCACTTGCCAAAAGGCAGTCGTGCAGCCGAACCAGGAACGCATCGTGCTCAGCGGCAGCCCCGTCGTCGAACAGCCAGGCGGACGCGTCACTACCTTCAACCCCGAAGACGAAATCATCCTCGACCGAGGCAACGGCAAGATCTCCATAGATACCAAGGGTCCTCGCAAACTGCGCCTCACCAGCACCGCCATCCGCGACCTGGGCTTCGAGCAGGAGCTGCCCGTCCCCACTCCTCCCGAGGACGAAGCGGAAGAGGAAACGGAAGCGGAGGAAGAGCCAGCCAAACAGGCCGTGCCGGAGGAAGCGGAAGAGTGAGCGAATCCACTACAGCAACAGCCGAGGAAGCCACGCCCAGGAAGGAAGCGTCACCCAAGGCCGACCGCTTCATAGAAGCCCGCAAGCTGGAGAAAGCCTACGGAAACAAAACCGTAGTCAAGGGCATCGACCTGGAACTGCGTACCGGAGAAGTCGTCGGACTGCTCGGACCGAACGGAGCAGGCAAGACCACGACCTTCTATATGATAGCAGGCCTGGTCGACGCGACCCGCGGCGAGGTCCTGCTCGACGGTCGCCCCATCGCCCACCTTAAGATTCATCGCCGAGCCCGCCTCGGCATCGGCTACCTTTCCCAAGAGCCTAGCGTATTCAAAAAGCTGAGCGTCTGGCAAAACGTGCAGGCCGTAGCCGAGACCCTGCCGCTGAACCGCACGGACCGCAAGTCGCTCATCGAACGCCAGCTCAACGATCTAGGCCTGCTCTCCCTCTCCAAGCAAAAAGCCTACACCCTTTCCGGTGGCGAGCGACGTCGCTTGGAGATCGCCCGCTGTCTCGTTACCCAGCCAGACTTCCTGCTGATGGATGAACCCTTCGCCGGCGTAGACCCGATCAACGTAGCAGAGGTGCAGAGGATCGTGCTCGGCTTGAAGGATCGCGGTATCGGCATACTCATTACAGACCACAACGTGCGCGACACGCTCTCCATTACCGACCGGGCCTACATCGTGAACAAAGGCGAAATCCTCGCTAGCGGCGATCGACATTTTCTCGTCAACGACCCCAAAAGCCGCCAAATCTATCTCGGCGAAAACTTCAATATGTGATTGTTCGAGGCTATTAGGCTGTAGGCGTTTAGGCTGTAGGGCTCCTGCAACGACACGCATGCGACTCCTAAAGCCTTAAACCCTACAGCCTAAGCCTCTAGAAGAATGTCTCTCCCCAAGCCCATCAAAAAAGTCGACCGCATCTCAGTACGGGACTTTCTCGACAAGCACGCCGATCACTTGAAGCTCAGCGTCGTCGCGGGTGAACGCGGGCTGAAGCGCATTATCAGAGAAGGCAGCGTCAACCGCCCCTCTCTCGCCCTCACCGGATTCCTGCGCTACTTCGCCAACAAGCGACTGCAAGTCATCGGCGCTGCGGAGATGACCTACCTGCGTACCCTTTCCACGGATACGATGCGTAAGCGGATCAACGCCATGATCAGCAAAAGCATTCCCTGCCTGATCATCGCCCGCAACTACAACCCCTTTCCCGTGATGCTCGAGCTCGCCGAAAAGCGGAGCCTGCCGATTCTCAGCACCTCGATGATCACCATGAACTTCATCAACGCCGCCACCCTGGCTATCGACGGCGAGTTCGCCCCGACCAGCACGGAGCACGGCACCATGATGGACATCAAGGGCATCGGCACCCTCATCCGCGGTTCCAGCGGTGTAGGCAAAAGCGAGTGCGCTCTCGCCCTCATCGAACGCGGACATAGTATTGTGGCCGACGACATGACGCGCATCAAGCTCATCGACGAGCGCGAGCCCATGGCTTCCGCCATGGAACTAAACAGGGGCCACATGGAGTGCCGCGGCATCGGCATCATCAACGTCGGCGAGATGTTTGGCGTACGCAGCGTACGACTGGAGAAGCGTGTCGACTTGGTCATCTCGCTCATCGAGTCAGGCCCGTCAGTGGAGGAAGACCGCACCGGCCTGGAGCAAAGCTTCTACTCTATCCTCGGCATCGATGTTCCGCACATCGAACTCTACGTGCGCCCCGGACGCGACACTGCCCGTCTGGTAGAAGTCGCCGCGATGGTGCAAGCCTTAAAGAAACTCGGCCACGATCCAGCCAAGGAATTCAACGACCGCCTCATCGCCTTCATGGCGAAAAGCAAATAGGCCATCCAACGGCCCGTATCCCAAAGTCCGACACCGAACTGGAACATTTTTTTTGGCCGAAAAACTTGCCGAAAAGACATCCGATCCGCTCTTTCCAGCACCCAGAACTCCCGCAAATCCCGCTGGTTCAGGGCCTCTTTCAGAGAAAACTCAAATGTAAAATGGCAACTAAAAGTTATGCGCAGCCAGATGTGAACAACTTGGGCAAAAGTAGGGCTTGAGAATGAAGATCCACTTTACGTTACTGTGACGCTCCTGTCGTCCCCTTCCCAGGTCTTGGACGCACTCCCTATCTTCTGCTTCTCAATCGCCTTTCGGCCTCCTTCTTCTGCCATCCAAGTCACTCACTAAAAAAGACTTAGGAATTACCCTTCATCCATTTTCCTAGACTAGCCATAAAGACATTCCCCCTATGGATTCGACTAGCATTCCTACTTTCGGCAAACACGGCAGCGAGCTCGACGCGACAGAGATGTGAATAACAGCCAAATTCTATCGTAACCACATGCAAGAACAGCTCACCGAGCCCAATCTTCTCTGGGAAAAAGTCAGAACCGAACTTTCCCAAGTCCTGCCCGCCGACATTTTCAAAAGCTGGTTCAGCGACCTGACCTGTCTGTCTATCAACGGCGAGTCCATCACACTTGGTGTGCAAAACACCTTCACCGCCTACTGGATCAACGACAACTACATCGACCTCATAGCGAAGTCCTTCCAAAGCCACCTCGGATTTCCCGTCAACGTCGCCATCGAGAACGACGAAACGGCGAAGCCCGAAGACGAGAGCGAACTCGCTGCCAAGCCCCAGCCGAGCCAGGCCAGGCCTGCTGCTCCGGAACGCTCCGTCAGAACGCGGCCGACAGCCAACCGGGAGGGCGAAGCCAATCTCAACCCCCGCAACACCTTCGCCAACTTCGTCATCGGCTCCAACAGCCAGCTCGCCCACGCGGCGGCCATCGCAGTCGCCCATGCGCCGGCCGGAGCCTACAATCCCCTTTTCCTCTACGGCGACACCGGGCTCGGCAAGACCCATCTCATGCACGCGGTCGGCCATCACATCCTCAGCGACAATCCGGACGCCCGCGTCGCCTACCTCTCCTCGGAAAAGTTCACCAACGAGTTCATCTCCGCCATCCAGGAAAACACGCTCACCAAGTTCCGTCGCCGCTACCGCAGCGTCGACGTGCTGCTCATCGACGACGTGCAGTTTCTCAGCGGCAAGGAACGCATCCAGGAGGAATTTTTCCACACCTTCAACGATCTGTTCGAGTCCCAGAAGCAGATCTTCCTCTCCAGCGACCGGCCCGCCAACGAGATCGCCAAACTCGAAAGCCGCCTTGTATCCAGATTTCAATGGGGCCTTGTCACCGATATCCAAGCCCCCGACTTCGAGACCCGCGTAGCCATCCTGCGCAAGAAAGCCCAACAGCATAGCTACGACATCAGCGACGAAGTTCTGCACTTCATCGCCCAGCACATCGTCAAGAACATCCGCCGACTCGAAGGCGCTCTCATCAAAGTCTGCAGCTACGGTTCGCTCACCGGCCAGAAGCTCACCATCGAGATATGCGAGAAGCTGCTCAGCGACGTGCTGATGGAGGCCGCCAAACAGCAGCTCACCATCGACGTCATCCAGAAGAAGGTCGCCGAGTATTTCGAACTGCGCCACTCCGACATGCTCAGCCGCCGACGCCCCGCCCACATCGCGGTGCCTCGGCAGATCGGCATGTACCTCAGTCGCGAGCTCACCAAGCACTCCCTACAGGAGATCGGCGAAGCCTTCGGCGGCCGCGATCACGGTACGGTCATCCATGCCTGCAAGCAGGTCGACAACCTCGTGGACCAGGACGATTCCGTCCGCCACAGCGTTGACTACCTGAAAGCTCAGCTTTCGAAGTAGAGACTCTGGGAACGCGGGCGGCTCGTCCGCAGCCATGCAGGATCAGGTTGGTTGCGGGCGAGCCGCCCGCGTTCCCAGGTTAGGGATGCGGAATCCGTGCTTCACTACTCAACATTCACCACTCACTATTTCCCACCCATGCAGCTGACCGACGAACAGAAAGCCCAAATCTCCAAATGCCTGGCTGACGGTGCCAGCATCGCCGACGTCCAGCGGCTGATAAACGAGGACTTCAAGGTCCAAATGACCTACATGGAAGTCCGCTTCCTCATGGACGACCTCAACCTCGAGCTCGCCGAGCCAAAGCCCGAGCCCGCGGAGGACGCAGACGCCAGCACGGACCTGGAAGCCGCGCCTGCGGAAGCAGAGCTCGTCGGCGGCGTGCAGGTCGAGGTCGATCGCATCAAGCGCCCCGGAGCTGCGGTGAGCGGTACGGTCACCTTCAGCGATGGCGTATCCGCAAAATGGTACGTCGATCCCTACGGCCGTCTGGGCCTGGATTCCGACAAGGAGGGCTACCAGCCGAGCGAAGAGGACATCCAGGAATTCCAGCTCGAACTACAGAAGCAGATGCAAGGCCCGGGGGTCTGATTTCGCCTTGGGCGAAATCAGAAATGGTGAATGTGGAATAGTGAGTGGTGAATTGGGAGAGGCCGGTTTCTCAATAATTCACCACTCACTATTCCACATTCACCATTCCAAAGGTCCTAGTTCTTCGCAAAAGTGGAATCCGTCCCGGAGCGAGAAACGTCTTCCGGCCAGTCGAATTGATCGTCTCGAGCGACCTGAGCTGGTCGCGCGGCTTCCTCTCCTCCCTGCTTTTCGCCATCGACTAGCGAGATCATCTGCCGAACCTCGTCTTGGGCGAGTGAAGCTCGCCGTTGCAAATCGAGCGCGGAACTGGCCAATTCCTCTGAACTCGCAGCTGTGCTTTGGGCTACCTTGTCGATCGTCTGCACTGCAACGTTGAGCTGCGTTATGCCTTCGTTCTGCTGTTCCGAAGCGTTACGGATCTCGTCGATCACGCTCTCCAGGTCGCCAATCTCGCTCTTGATTTCTTCGAGCTGAGTCACGAACTCGGCAGAAACCGATGCGCCCGCTTCGCTTCTGGCAATCGAGTCGGCCAAGATTTCCGAAGACTCCTTGGCCGCTCTAGCGCTCTTCTGGGCCAAGGAACGCACTTCGTCGGCGACTACCGCGAATCCCGCGCCAGCCTCCCCAGCGCGAGCGGCCTCCACCGAAGCGTTCAGCGCGAGGATGTTCGTCTGAAAAGCTATCTCGTCGATCGTGCCGATGATCCGCGAAATGCTACTGCTCGACTCGCTGATCATGTTGATCGCCTTCTGCATTTCGTCCACCTTCTGCACGCCGTCCTGCACAGCCGAGTTCGCCCGGCGCACGTGCTCCTGGGCAGAACCTGCCATCTGGACATTGCCGTTCGTGGCGCTGGAAAGCTCTTCCAGTGTAGCGCTGCTTTCCTCTACGGAAGCCGCCTGTCGATTGACTCCATCCGCCAAGGCTTCGCCGGACTCGCTAATCCCCGTCGCCAGATTTCGGTTACCATCGCAGGATCGCATAATCGAGTTAAGCCTCTGCACCACAGGTATCACGACAGACCTGCGCAGCAGGAAGACCATCACGCAAATAAGGACGGCAACCGCAGGTATCGCTACCATGGCCGTATGGCTAGCCCCCTTGATCAAAGCCTGTGTCCCCATCGCCCGCAGCCCTTCCTTGCCGGTTTTCAGAACGAAGGCTCCATGCATCTCGCCCTCTTTCCAGCCCTCCATCTCGAAACCTAGGATGTCCTTGCCGTCGCCCGTCAGGCTGTCCGCCGGATCGCCGTGGCAAAACAGGCAGTCGCGCGACAGCACCACCGGTCGAGCGTAGACCAGGACGTCGTTCTCCTTGTCATCGAAGAAGTACTCGGATTCGCCAGTCGAGCTGAAGAAGTCGAGTATCTGCTCTTCTGCCGCAGTGGGCTCATTGTCCGGATTGCGGGCGTGGCGCTTCGTCACGCGAAACGAGTAGTCCAGCTCGTCGGCAATCTCCTGGACCGACTGCCAAGCGGCCACGACGGGGACGGTCTTGTAGAGGGTGGTCTCGCGGTAGTCCGAAGCTGTCTCCAGTTCCTTGGCAAGCTTCTCTAAATCGAAAGCCCCCGCTTCAACCAGTGCCGAGCCTGCCTTCCTAACCGTCTCCGCCTGCAGCAAGGTCGATCTCATCGCCTCTCGCGTACGATCGATCTCCACGGAGTCGATAACCCTTTTCTGAATGAGAATTCCAAGAACTGCAGCGATGAAGGAGGCAGCAGCCACGTATAAGGCGAGTTTCTTGAGAAGTTTCATGTATGGGAATCCAAGTCGGACTCGAGCAAAAGCCGCCATGAAACCGATTCCGAAAAGCGGGAGGAATCGAACAGACCAAGTCGCCAATGTCGAGCTACGTCAATCGCCATCGGCATCCATAGGCAAAGGCGCAAATAAAGTATGAAAGCCGCCTAGCTTTTGCCATGATTTTAACGCCGCCTGGTCAAATCCGCGGGCAAGTACCCCAAGCAAATCCCCGGGCATCTACCCTAGGCGTCGAAGCCAGAAGAACCGAACTTCTCCACCATTCACTATTCCACAGTCACCATTCTCAAAAGCTCCGCTTCTGAGACAACCTCGACTCCAAGCGACTCGGCCTTCGCTAGTTTCGAACCAGCGGCCTCGCCGGCTAGCAGGTAGTCCGTCTTCTTGCTCACGCTTCCGGAAACCTTGCCACCCTTGCTTTCGATCAGCTCCTTCGCCTCATCCCGCTTCATCCTAGGCAAAGTACCAGTGATGACGAAGGTCTTGCCGGCCAGCACGGCTTCCTCCTCCGAGGGCCGAACCGGGACCACCGGAGCCATACCGGCCTGGAAAAGCGAATCGATGACGGCTCGGTTTCCCTCGTCCGCGAAGTAGGCCACGATGCCGCTGGCCGTCTTTTCTCCAATGCCATCCACCGCTACCAGCGATTCCAAGCTCGCAGAGGCGATCGCGGCCACCGATCCGAAAGCCTTCGCCAGATCCTTCGCTGCCGAGGCGCCGACCTGCGGGATGCCGAGTCCGTGCAGCAGACGCCAGAGTTCGACGCCTTTGCTCGTCTCGATCGCCGCCAAAAGGTTTCGAGCGGACTTCTCGGCAAACTTCTCCAAGCCGAGCAACTGTTCGTACTCCAACCGATAAATGTCGGAAATGGTGGATACAATTCCCTTGGCAACCAGTTGGTCCACCACCGCCTCGCCCAGTCCCTCGATATCCAAGCACTGCCGGGAAGCGAAATGCTCCAAGCGACCACGAACCTGGTCGGGACACTCGATGTTCAAGCACCGCACCGCTACCTCGCCTTCCACCTTGCTCACCTCCGTATCGCAAGCCGGACACTTCGCAGGAAAGGAAAACGGCCCGCTTTCGGCTGGACGCTTCTCCATCACAACCCGCACAACTGCCGGAATGATCTCCCCCGCTTTCTCGATCAGGACGCTATCGCCTTCCCGCACGTCCTTGCGGGCCATCTCCTCCTGATTGTGCAAAGTGGCGCGCGAGACCGTAGTACCCGCCAATTGCACCGGTTCGAGCTCCGCCACTGGGGTAAGGACGCCTGTACGGCCAATCTGGATACTGATTCGTTTCAGAACAGTCTCTGCCTGCTCGGCGGCAAACTTGTAGGCGATCGCCCAACGAGGGGCTTTGGAGGTCGCTCCCAGCACGTCCTGCTGGTCGAAACTATCGAGCTTGATAACCGCTCCATCCGTTGGATACGGAAATTTCGCTTTCGCCGCCTCGAGTTCCTCGATCGCGGCCCAGGCCCGCTCGGGCCCCTCTACAGTCCAGAAACGTTCCACCACGGGAAGACCCCAGGTCTTGAGTTGGTCGTGGTATTCGCTCTGCGAGGACACTACCGCAGGCTGGCAATCGCCCAAGCCGTAGAGCATTATGTCGAGCTGGCGCTTGGCCACCTCCTCGCGATCGAGCATCTTCACCGTACCAGCGGCTAGATTGCGGGGATTCTTGAAAGGCTCCAGGCCGCCTTCAATCCGTTCCGCGTTCAAACGGTCGAACTCCTCGTCCCGCATGAAGATCTCGCCGCGAATCTCGATCAAGCGCGGCAAATTCGGCCCCTTGAGTTCTCTGGGCAGGGTTTTGATGAAGGCGACATTGGCCGTGATATCGTCGCCCTCGACGCCATTGCCTCGGGTCACCGCTCTGATCAGCTTGCCACGCTCGTAAGTGAGGCTGACTGCAACGCCATCGATTTTCGGTTCGACCGTGAAAAGGGCTTGCTCCACTTCCAGTCCCTTGGCCACCCGAGCCACGAAGGCAAAGAACTCATCCTTCGAATAGGTGTTGTCCAAACTCTGCATGGGAAGCAGGTGACGATAGCTGGCAAATCCCTCCACTCGGTCGTCTCCCACCGCCATGCTCGGCGAATCCTCGCTGGGCAGTTCGGGATGAGCAGCTTCCAGATCCGCCAACTCGCGTTTCAGAAGGTCGTACTCCGCATCGCCAATTTCGGGCTTCGCTTGGCGATGGTAGAGCTCGTCGTGGCGACGGATTTCCTGACGAAGCTGCGCGATGCGCTGGAGGTCGGAGGCCTGACTCATGCGACGAAATTAGAGGAGCTGGCTCAACGCTTGGCAAGCCGGCCCCAAAGCCGCGTCTCCAAAAGATCGCGGTACCAAGTCCAGTTTCGATAAAGAGCAAGAGCGAGAATCGCCCCCGAAACGTCAGCAATCCAATCATAGGGATCGAAAGTGCGAGCTGGATTGAAAAACTGCAGAACCTCGTCGCAAACCCCAAAGATCATAACCCCAGCCAGCGCCCACAGCCAGCGGCGGTGTTCCAGAAAGTCGATACGCAGACGCCGGAAGAGCAAGGTCGCGAGCAACCCGAAAACGCAGAAATGGGCAATCTTGTCGAAATTGACGATATCAGGACTCATTGGCTGTTGCCTAGCCATCGACGAGGCGAACACCAATGTGGCCATCACAAGAAAGGGAGGCCAAGCTAGACGCAAAGCGGAGTATTCGTTTTCGGGTCCTCGATTCTTTTTCGACATGGATGCGGGAAACAAAAAGGCCGCCTCGAAGAGACGGCATTGCAAGCGATAAAATGGTCGGGCTAGCGGGATTCGAACCCACGACCTCTTGTCCCCCAGACAAGCGCGCTACCAGGCTGCGCCATAGCCCGTAAAATTGGAAAGGCCGAGACTGTGCCCACCAAAAATCCGGATTTCAACGAAAACTTCCGGGAATTTCCCAAATCGCGAACGTCACTTAATCCTCCAACGTTAGAGAATTAAATGACGAGAAGCACTGGATTCGAGACTCAGGCAGACAGACTGGCTAGCAGATCAGGTCGTCGAAATCCGAGAAATCCGCTCGGAAGCCACCCGGAACGCCTTTGCATATGACGGAAACCGCGTCGTGAGAATGCAGGGACTCGAGGTGGGAACAGGCTATTTCGAAATCGGCTATGCGCTCGTCGCCAGCCAGCCGCTCGTAGAGCAGACGAGCCGCGTCCTCGACAAACTTGATGTAGGCGCCGTTGAGTTCGGCAAACGCTTGCTCGTCCTCGCGCTTCACCATAACTTGCGTTTCCGTCTTCAGAGCCTCGGCGCAATGGTCTTTCAGATCTTCGATTCTCAGGCTCGCCCCTTCCGCCAGCTTCACGAAAACCCGGGCTTTGCTGCGCTGCGAGTGCGGGATCGAATAGATGTCGCGCGTATCGCGAGCGTGCTCCGCAAGCTCCGCCGAACAAGGGCAAGACGAAGAATAGACGAAGTCGAAACTCATTCGCTTTTCGAAGACGCCTGACCGACTGAGCCGCCCCTCGAACGAGCAGGCATAGTACTGATAGCCTTCCAGACCGCTGCGCAGACTTTCTTGCAGGATCGGGTAGTTGAAGCGGATCACTATGCGGGCATCGAAGCTCTCTACCTTCTCGCGAAAGAGATCGAGCACCTCCTTCACCGAATCGATGGTGAAAACCTCATCCTTCAGCTCGTAAAAGGACCGCATGATGCGGGACATGTTAATGCCCTTGAGAGTCGCCTCCAGGGATACCGTGCCGCAGATCTGGGCCTCGAGGTTCAAAAGCTTGCCACCGGCGGCGCGAAACGTGAGCGGCAAGCGGAAGTTCGAGACGCCAACCTGCTGGATCGGTACCGCTGCGCCCTGCTCCGAATCGACCGCATCCATAATATCCGGCATCGAAGCCCGATAGGCCTCGGAAGGCTTGAAACTCGCATCGTACGAGCGCGCCACCGGAGCCGGCTCCTCGGTGTCGGTCTTGTGCAAGTACATCTTGGGCTTATGCTTAGTGGACATCGGACGAACGGTTAGTTCTCTCGTTGGAAAAAGTCTTCACGCGCGAGCAAGTTGCGAAACACGCAGCACTAGAGAATCCGCCAATAAAAACGCAAGAAAACAAGCGCAGCATGTCATGGGGAGACCCTCTCTCGCCTTCCGGAAAGGTCCAACCCAAAGACAGGAAACGAAAAAACGGATTCCCAGAGCATGCCGGGAACCCGTTTTCCGAGAGAAGAAAAATCGGATCGCGAGTCGCTTAGCGAACGAAACGGCGGCGAACGAAGAGCATTGCTGCGAAAGAAACGCCAAGCAGCAGAGCAGAGCTGCCCGCATCGGGCACGCGTTTCAGGTCGATGTTGATATCGCCATTATAGACTTCGCCGGTGAAAAGATCCTCTACGTCCAGCCAGCCAGAAGCGCCGAACTCGACATTCTTGCCATTCGCACCCACGCCAACCTGAAAGGCCGGGCCTTTTCCGCTGAGCAAGTAGAAAGGCAAACCGGAGGCCGATCCGTCAAGCGTGCCGAAAGTGTCCGTGTAGTAGTACCAGTCATCCGTATCGACAGGACCGGGAGGAACGTGGTCGGAGTAGGCCTCGTCCTTGAGCTCCCTTTTCGGGCTTCCCGCAGGAGGGATCGAAGTACGACCGTCGAACGCGAGCGCCAGGTCGAAAACGAGCGAGGCATCAAGCAGATTGATCAGCCTGCCGAACAGGAAGGCGGTGCCGCCATCATTCTCGACGAAACCGCCACCGTTGGAATCGAAAACGAAACCTCGGCTCGCGCCAGGGAAAAGAACGGGAAACTCCTCGAACCAGAAGACATGGCCGCCCGGAAACTTGCTGTAGACCGGATCGGCTTCGGCCGCTTCGACTTCGTAAAGAGCGACCGCATTGGCTGTGGAGGTTGCGAACAGGCCCACGAACAGAGCGGACGAGAAGGCGAGTGATTTTAGTATGTTTAAGCGTGTCATTGAGAATCTCGGTTGTCGGTTGGAGCCGAACCGCTTGCATCCCCCATGCCAGAAACCTGACACGCTCATCCAGAAAGATTCTTTAGCCTTTCTCAATCAACAACCTAAGAGATCTCAATTCTCGAAAAAAAAGTAAAAACTCGAGAGTTCAGAATCGTAAATAGTAAACAAGTCCGACAACCGCATCCTCATGCTTACAAAGGCAGCCGGTTATGACTCGAAGTAGCAAGAGTCGCTGGGCTGTGGATTTCGATTTGTCATGGCGAGGAGGCAAACGCTTGCTGTATTCAGTCTGAGTTGTGAAGTCCACCTTCGACCCCCCCGATAGCATCCCGAACCTTCCTTTCCTTGCTCTCTCTTCGAGCGAAGTCTGGTGCATTCTCGGCGGCAACGCCTCTGGAAAGAGCCAGCTCGCAAGAGTCATCGAGCAACGTCTGAAGAAAACCCACACCGTCGCTTTCCTTTCCTTCGAAACGCTGCAAGCCGAGCACGAGCGAGAACTCGCCAATGACGACACCGATTTCCTCGACCGGATCGACACCGGCTCGACCGGCTTGGAAATCCTTCTCCAATCCGGAGCCACCAAAGACGAAGCTCTCCAATACGCCCGCCGTTTCGGCATAGAAGAACTGATGTCACGGGGTTGTCGTCTGTTTTCCAGCGGCGAAACCCGCAAAGCCTACACGATACGGGAGCTTCTCAAGAAGCCCGATCTGCTCATTCTCGACGAACCCTATGAAGGACTGGACGAAGCAAGCCAGGCCGAATGCTCCTCCCTGATCGCCGAACTCGTCCGCCAGGGCCAAGCAATGCTGCTCCTCGCAAACCGCGTCCAGGATATCGCGCCCACCTGCACCCACCTCGCCCTTCTGCGGGACGGAGAGATCGTCGCCAACGGTCCCAAACTCGAGATCCTCGAGTCTCCCGCAGCCCGCCATCTCTTCAAGCTCGACAGCCAAGAGACTCCCGAAATTCCTCCGCATCCAGATCCCGGGTACAAGTCGCCAGATCCTTTGCTTCGCTTTCGTTCGGCTAAGGTTCGCTTCGGCGAAGTCTACCAGTTCAAGGACCTCGACTGGACGCTGCGAGCTGGAGAACACACGCTCATCGCCGGGCCAAACGGATGCGGCAAATCGACTCTGCTCAGCCTCATCAGCGGCGACCATCCCCAATGCTACTGCAACGACCTACTCGTCCTCGGCTACCAACGCGGAAGCGGCGAGACCATCTGGGACATAAAGCGGCGGATAGGACACGTCTCCCCCGCCCTGCACAGGGACTACCGAGTCGGAGCAGATTGCCAAACTGTCGTCGTATCCGGATTCTATGACAGCATCGGACTCTACCAAACCCCAACGCTCGCCCAGCTCCGAAACGCCTGCAGCTGGCTAGCCTTTTTCGGCATGTCAAACGCAACCCGGATCCAATTTCGCGCCCTGTCCTACGGCCAGCAACGCCTCGTTCTGATCGCCCGAGCCCTCGTCAAGCAACCTCCGCTGCTTCTTCTGGACGAACCTACCCAAGGCCTGGACGATCTCAACCGCCACCTCGTCCTCGCTTGCCTGGAACGCCTCGCCACGCTGCGCCACACCACAATGCTCTTCGTCAGCCACCGCAAAGACGAACACCTGCCCCTATTCCGGCATCGGCTGCAATTCCAGCTCGACCCGACTCCGAGAGCACGCTACCAGATCACCATTCATCAATCCTCCCCCTCCCGAAGTCCTCGCACATGCAGTTCTCCATCCTAGGCAGCTCAAGTTCCGGCAACGCCGGCCTGCTTATCACGGAAAATAGCAAGATCCTCATCGACGCCGGCTTCAGCTGCAGACGCCTCTGCGGCATGCTTGAGGAGCGAGGAGTAAAACCCGAGGAAATCGACGCCATCTTCGTCACCCATGAGCACGGCGACCACACCGTCGGCATATCCACCTTCGCCAAGCGCTTCGGACCCAAAGTCTTCGCCAACCAGCTCACTGCAAAGGCCATCCAACCAAAGCTCAAGCACCGACCCGATTGGGCGCTCTTCGAAACCGGCTCCCAATTCGATTTTCGCGACCTAGTCATAGAGAGCTTCTCAATTCCACACGACGCCCACGACCCCGTAGGCTTCAAATTCACCTCCGGACGCGGCGACGACCTCTTCTCGCCCATCAAGAGCATGGCCTGGTTGACCGATCTCGGCTTCGCCACCCGCCAGGTAGCTAAACGCATCCAGAATGTCGATACGCTGGTAGTCGAAGCCAACTACGACCAGCAGATGCTACAGGAAGACCAAAGGCGGCCCTGGGCCCTCAAGCAGCGCATAAGCGGACGACACGGCCACCTCTCCAATCTCGAAGCCAAGGACTTTCTCGCCGCCGTCGAACGCCCCCGCTGGAGTCGCGTCTACCTGGCCCACCTCAGCAGCGACTGCAACAGCATCGAGGCGGTCGACGCCACCTTCGCCGACCTGCGCGCCGCCGCGCCCTTCGCCATTCAGACCATCCAGTCGGGAGATGGCTGCCCGCTAGCCGCAGTCTAGACAACCGGCGCCCTTCGTGCTGAATCCCCCCCTTTCACTTTCATCAAATAAAAAGGACTCATGAACAAAGGCACCCACCGCGTCCCACGTCGCACGAAAATCATCTTCACGATCGGTCCCGCCACCGACAGCGAAGAGATGCTAGAGAAGATCATCAGCACCCGGCACGCCGATATCTGCCGTATCAACATGGCCCATGCCAATCACGAGTACGTCCGAACCATCGTACGGCGCATTCGCAAGGTCAGCGAACGCATAAAACGCCAGGTCGCCATCATGATGGACGTCAAAGGCCCCGAAATCCGAACTGGCGATCTCGAGCACCCCATCGAGCTCAAAGCCGGCGAAACCTTCGACTTCACCGTCAAGCCAGCAGCCGAAGGACCTGGCGGTAGCGGGGAGGAAGTGCGCAGCGTAGACGTCAACTATGCAGACCTCATCAATGACATCGAAGTAGGCTCCATCGTTCTCGTCGACAACGGACTCATCCGCCTTGAGGTTCTCGAAAAGCAGGACGCCCGTATCCGCTGCAAAGTCACCGTACCCGGCGAACTCACCAGTCGCCGCCACATCAATCTTCCCGGTGTAAAGGTAAACTTGCCCGCGCTCACCGAAAAGGACCGGGGCGACGCCCTCGTCGGCATCGAAGAAGGCGTCGATTTCTACGCTCTCTCCTTCGTGCGCGAAGCCGCCGATATGCAGCTCCTACGCGACTTCCTGGACGGGAACGGAGCTCACAACGCCAAGATCATCGCCAAGATCGAGGACCAATCCGCCATCGCAAACCTGTACAACATCATACTCGAATGCGATGGACTCATGGTAGCTCGCGGCGACCTCGGCATCGAATGCCCTTTCGAAACCCTACCCACCATTCAACGACGAGCCGTCAAGTCCTGCCTCACTCTAGGCAAGCCCGTCATCATCGCCACCCACATGCTCGAGTCCATGATCCAAAGCCCCATGCCCACTCGAGCCGAGGTCTCCGACGTGGCCAACGCAGTCCTGGAAGAGGCCGACTGCGTGATGCTCTCCGGCGAGACCACTATCGGTAAGTATCCCGTCCAATGCGTTGAAGCCCTCGACAAGATCTCGCGCGAGATCGACCAACACGGCGACAAGACAGGCTTCGCCTCAGGCCTCTCCCTCACCAGCGACAAGGCCAAGATCCAGAACTCCGCCGTCGTCATGGCCAACGAGCTCGACGCCGTCGCCATCGTCTGCTTCACCCGCAGCGGCAATATGGCCCGCGGCGTGTCCTCCCTTCGACCCGAACGCTCTCCCATCTTCGCTTTCTCGAACTCCGTCAACACCGTACGCCAGCTCCGCCTCTACTACGGCGTCGTCCCCTTCGAGATGGTCTTCTGCACCGAGCCCGAAGCCACCGTAGCCCGCGCCATCAAGTACCTCTGCTCGCGCAAGTATCTATTTCCTGGAGACAAGGTAGTCGTCGTATCGGATATCCTGGCCAGCGACCGCGTCATCGACAGCATCCAGCTTCGCACCGTCGACGATCAGTAGCGCCCCCGCGTTCTCACGAACGCGGCTACACCATCCAGCCTGCGACCCGTAGCCGCGTTCGTGAGAACGCGGAACCCAACACCCCCGTATGCCTCCAAAAAGACCCGGTCACCTGCCCCGGCTCAACCGTGCCCACTACCAAGGCTACGCCATCGTTCTCTGGACTCACTGCATCGAAGAAAGAAAAACCGGATGGCTCAGCGAAAAATTCCACCTTCGGTTCCGCGAAACGCTGCTGCACGCCCTAATTCGCTCTCAACTCTGCTGCTCCGCTTACGTCTTGATGCCCGATCATATGCACCTACTGATAATGGGTCTTCAAGAGCAAAGCGACCAACTTGTATTCAATCGCTTCCTACGCAAACGTCTCAACCTGATTCTTCACCCTCGCTTTCTGCAAAAGCAAGGCCACGACCACGTCCTTCGCGAACAGGAACGAGACAAGGAAGCCTTCCAGAAGACCACCCACTATATTCTGGAAAATCCAGCCCGGGCAAAGCTTTCGCCCAACTGGCAAGGCTACCAATACAGCGGTTGCCTGTTCCCTGGCTATTGCGATTTCGATCCGCGAAACGACAAACACTGGGAAACCTTCTGGCGAGTCTACAACAAGAAGGTAGAAGAATAGCCCTGCAATCCCTCCGCGTTCTCACGAACGCGGCTACGCTATCCAGCCTGCGACCCGTAGCCGCGTTCGTGAGAACGCGATCCGCTTCGCCCCACAACCTAAAACGAATGCACGTAAAACCCGCGCTTCGCTCTGCTGCGCAGCGTCATGTGCACCGCTGCCGCGAGAAACGGTATCCAAACCAGAGCCTGCACGCTCCAAGGCATCTGCCAGATCCCCGTGTCGCCAAAAGCCCGATACGCCCCGAAGTAGGCGAAAATCGTCAGGCTCGCCACCCGAAACACATAGTTGCCGCTCCCAACCCCCACCATAGCCAGGATTAGAATGCTCCACGGATACACCGCCGTAGAAAGAGCGATCATCCACACCAGATAGTGCGAGGCAAAGCGTTCGAACGTCTCGCAATTATGCGTCAGCCAAACCGTTCCCAAGACCAGCAGCAGCAAAAACCAAACCCCATGCTGTAGAGCCGCTGGAAACGCGAAGCTCACCATCCCCGGGATCAAAGAAAGTCCACGCTCCCCCGACCCAAACTCGGGAGGCATCACCTGGCCGAGCTGAAGATCCAGCGAAAGCGAAGCCCACATCAGGGACAGCACCAGCGGACCCCCGCCGAAAACCAGCATCACCAGCCCAGCCCGCAAACCGCTGCGACGCAGCACGTGCCAGACCAGCCAAAGCAGCATCGGCAATGCTATCAGATTCATGGATACGCCGATCCCGATCAGAAAGGCCGCCAGACAGACCATCTGCCCCAAGGCGCTGCTTATCCCACCCGAAGCCTTGATAACCGAGACGCCACCCTTCTTGTCCACCCAGAAATCCCAGATCAAATAGCCACCCACCAGCGGCAGCAGATATAAGCTCGTATCCACCCCCAAGCCGCCCACCGAGTAAATCGCCAGAGGATTCCAGGCATAGAGGACAGCCCGTCTCGCCCCGAAGCGCAAAGCGAACACCAAGCAAAGCAGCAGATCCACCACCACCAGAAAAGCCTTCATCCAATTCTTCGGATCGCCAAACGCATCCAAAGCGCCGTAGGTCCACAGCAAGCCAGGCAAATAGCGCGAAGGGCTTTCCCGATCCAAAAGCTCCTCCCAACCTTCGCTCCGAAATGCAGCCAGCTCCTCGGCGTTGGGCGACAGCTGGTAGGGATTGCGGTCGGCTGCCAGCAAGCGACTGTCCCACAGCTTGCGGTCCAGCGCGTCGCCCGACTCTATGGGCAGCATCGCAATGCGAGCCACCGCCGCCACCAGCAGCATCAGCCAGATCAGCCGTTTGGAAAAGTACCACGACAGAACGTAGCCAAGCGCCATGAAGCCGAAGCTGATCTGAAATTTGGATACGTTGTCCGCTACGCTCAGATCAGCGTAGCCCGCTAGCCGAAAGCTGCCTAGAAGCAGCAGAAGGATCGCCAAAAAAGGCAATATATAGTCCCGACGTTTCGTCCTGTAGAACGAAGCTTTTCGCGAGGAACCCGAATGGGGACTGAGATATGCCGGAGTGCTACGCATCGGGATAGCGACGGCGAAAAACCAGAACCGCCACTCGACTAGCAACTCTCCGCATTTCGCAGACCCGATCAAGCGCTAAGCACGTCCAAGTTAAAATAAGGTCAATCCCCAAAGTTCGATTAACCCCTAAGCCAACGCAACTTGCGCAAATCATCCGATTGGTTTACCGCATACGCTGCAAAAACGGAAATCCCTTTCCAGACGCCATATGAACCCATACGTCTCCAAGACTCTGGATACGCTCCAGGCCCGCAATCCGGCCCAATCTCTTTTTCTACAGGCCGTCACCGAGGTCTTCGAATCCCTCGATCCCATTCTAGCCGAAACTCCAGACGTCGAAGCCTACTCGATCCTCGAACGCATCACCGAACCCGAACGCCAAGTCATGTTTCGCGTCAGCTGGGTCGACGACGCAGGCCGTATCCAAGTCAACCGCGGCTATCGAGTCGGCTTCAGCAGCGCCCTCGGGCCCTACAAAGGAGGCATGCGCTTCCATCCCACCGTCAGACTCGATGTCGTCAAGTTCCTCGCCTTCGAGCAGATATTCAAAAACAGCCTCACCGGACTTGGCATCGGCGGCGGCAAAGGCGGCTCGGACTTCGATCCGCGCGGCCGCAGCGACAGCGAAGTCATGCGCTTCTGCCAGGCATTTATGACCGAGCTTCACCACTTCGTGGGAGAAAACACGGACGTGCCAGCCGGCGACATCGGCGTAGGCGCCCGCGAGATCGGGTATCTGTTCGGCCAATACAAACGCCTCACCAAGCGCCACGACCGAGGCGTGCTCACCGGCAAGCCGGTAGGGCTCGGCGGCTCGCTTGTTCGCAAGGAGGCCACCGGCTACGGAGCCGTCTACTTCGCCACCGAGATGCTCGCCACCAGAGGCGAGACTCTCGAAGGCAAGACCGTTGTCGTCTCAGGCTCCGGCAACGTAGCCCTCTACTGCGCCCGCAAAGCCCAGGCGCTCGGCGCCACCGTCGTCGCCATGTCAGACTCCCAAGGCAGCATACACGACCCCGCCGGTATCGACCTCGACATCGTCGCCGCCCTCAAGGAAGTCGAACGAGCTCGCATCAGCGAGTACCCAAAACGTCGCAACGGTTCGAAATTCCTGCCCGAAGAGAAAGTCTACTCGATCCGCTGCGACGTCGCCTTCCCCTGCGCCACGCAAAACGA
Organism: Pelagicoccus sp.; assembly: GCA_028284635.1. Classification (GTDB taxonomy): domain Bacteria; phylum Verrucomicrobiota; class Verrucomicrobiia; order Opitutales; family Opitutaceae; genus Pelagicoccus. The sequence goes on along the minus strand of JANQRJ010000036.1, from coordinate 12,501 downwards.
ACTCACCCTCGCTGATGCCCGAATGCTCCTGGACAACGGCTGCATCGCCGTCATCGAAGGAGCCAACATGCCGACCGAGCCCGATGCCATCGCCGCTCTCGGCAAGAAGAACGCGCTCTTCGCGCCCGGCAAGGCAGCCAACGCCGGAGGCGTCGCGGTATCCGCTCTCGAGATGCAGCAAAACGCCTCCCTGCAAAGCTGGAACTTCAAGCAAGTCGACCAGCGCCTGAAGGAAATCATGGCTGGTATCCATAGCGACTGCGTGTACTACTCCGGCAAGTACAACCGCCCAGAAGACTACGTTTTCGGTGCCAATGTAGCTGGCTTCCTGAAAGTAGCCAACGCCATCCAAGCCTACGGGGTCACCTGAGGAATAGTGAGTGTGGAATAGTGAATGGTGAATTTTCGAATCCCCAATTCACCATTCACTATTCCACACTCACTATTCCTAGTTCTCCATCGGGTTGCGCATGCGCGAGCCGGGCTTGGCCCGGGCTACCAGGAGCGGGATCTCCTTTTGGCATTCCCCATCCACCAGCAGGCGAATTTCGTAGGCGCCGAAACGTGGCAGAGAGATATTGTTCAAGTTGAGCACCAAGTTGTACGCCATGCTCGAACGCCCCGGGGCCATCTTGACATCCATCCGCGTCTGCAAGGTCGGCAGCGGCTGCTGACCGTCCTCGCCCACAATCTGCACCGCCACCTCGCGAGAGCCCGCCTCGTCGCCCTGAAAACGCAGCCGGGCCGCGATCACGCACCGTTCGCGCACGATCGGCTCTACGGCCGAAGCGATGCCCTCGAAGGTACCCATGATGCTCAGCCGCCCCCCGTAGTCCGCGGCCGCATCGCAAATCGCAAAAATCTCCACCTGCATAGCCCAAGGCTTAAACCTGACCAGGATCGAGACAACCCCAAATCCCCCCAGAACGACTACCGCACCTTCGTCCCCGCAACCAAATCGGAAACCAAGCCACCAACGCGCTCAGTCATAACGGAGGCGTCACCCAAGTTTTCCCTAATCGTATTCACAATCGCGCTACCGACCACCACACCATCTGCAATCGCCGAAATGGCAGCGACTTGCTCGCGCTTCGAAACGCCAAAACCGACCACCAATGGCTTGTCCGTAGCCTCGCGGATCATCCCCACCATCTCCTGCAAGTCCTCCGCCAAGCTCTCGCGTACCCCCGTCACGCCAGTGCGGGAAACGTAATAGACAAAGCCCGTAGCGTGCTTGGCGATGTATCCAACTCTCTCAGACGGCGTGGTCGGCGCGATTAGAAACACGGTGCCCATGTCATGCCGACGACAGCTCGCCAAGTAGTCCTCAGCCTCTTCCGGCGGCAAGTCCAGCACCAGCAAACCATCCACCCCCGCCGCCTTCGCATCGCGGACGTACGTATCCAATCCATTGCTGAACATAAGGTTGTAGTAGGTGTAGAAGACGATCGGAGTTTCTTCGTTCTCCTCGCGGATCTCACGCACAAGCTGGAAGACATCAGCCTGAGTCACGCCCGACTCCAAAGCCCGCTGAGCCGCCAGCTGATTCGTCAGCCCATCCGCCAGCGGATCGGAAAAGGGCACGCCCAACTCCATGATGTCCACGCCGCTCGCCAGCAAAGAGCGACAGACCTTCAGCGAAGTCGCCGGATCCGGGTCCCCAGCGCACACGTAGGAGACAAAGGCAGCGCGGCCTTCGGCCTTCGCTCTGGAAAATGCAGCATCGATGCGTTTCATCGCCGCCAGCCATGAAGCAGCCCCCATCCTGCGTCAAGCGATGACAACCGCCCAACCCAAAACCGAACCCCAAAACCGACACTTAACTTTCCAACGTTGGAAAGTTAAGTGTCGAAGACCGACCGACCAGCAGGTACCAAAGGTCATTGCGAAACGAAAGCCCCTGCTGCAAACAGACGAGGAGTGAACATCTTCGACCTCGTCTCGCCATTCCGGGGCAAGTCCTTCCCGCTAAACGGGATCAGACCGCGATGGGACGTCTCCACTAAAATCAACGCAAGCTTCGAAAATCCAAACCCAAGACGAATAAGCATTGGAAATCCAAATACCTTCGCAGCCATTGCCCACTTCTTCGCTCTTGACTCTTACTTTTTAATTCAGAAGTGGGGTGGTAAACCGGACTTGAACCGGCGACCCCCGGAATCACAATCCGGTGCTCTAACCAACTGAGCTACTACCACCATCCAAAGAGAAGGATCGGCTTTTTTCCAGCGAGCCCGCCTCGTGTCAACGATTTTCAAACAACCCAAGTCCCGCTCCCCGGCAAAAGTCCCATATCTCATATGCTAAGTGCCCGAACCAGCCGCTGGCTCCTCGTTTTGTCCGGAATCCTCACCCTCGCATTCACCATATGGCTCATCCACGAAGCCAATATCGGGCGGGACAATGCCCTGTTCAAACTAGTGCGAGCCACCCCCTACGGCGACAAGATCGGCCATATTCTCCTGGCCGGAATCCTCACCCTTATAGCCAACTACTTTCTCAAGAACCGAGTCTGGCGGGTGGCTCGAGTCCCGCTGCCAGTCGGCTCCCTTATCGTAGTGGCAATCCTAGCTCTGGAAGAGGCCAGCCAATACTATCTGCCCACCCGATCGCTCGACATCATCGATGCCCTGGCAAACCTCGCAGGCATAGCCCTCTTCAGTATCCCCGCTCTGGTCTTCCGAAGGCGGACCAACCCCCCTGTAGGGTAGGCTAAACCGATCAGACTTGCGGGCCCGAGAGAGCCACCATTTCCTGCTAGCTCTCATTTCGCCATGCCTGAAATCGGTCAAAGCCAAACTCGGCAATCCCATCTGCCCGTCGCCATCGAACCGGGACAGCCGCTGACTGCGCTCGCCCCAATGCAGGACGTGACTGACCAGCCCTTTATGGCCGTCATCTCGGACTGCGGAGCTCCGGACTACTTTTTCACCGAATACTTCCGCGTCCACATCCAGTCCCGCCCAGAGAAGCATATCCTTCACGCGATCAGCGAAAACCACACCGGTCGCCCCGTCTTCGCCCAGATGATCGGCGAGGACGTTTTTCATCTCGCCCGCACTGCTCGGGAGCTGCTCGAGCATCCCGTAGCCGGCATCGATCTCAACATGGGATGCCCCGCTCCCAAGGTCTACAAGAAGCAATGCGGAGGGGGACTCCTGCGCGACATCGGAAAGGTGGACGAAGTGCTCGCCGCGCTGCGCGAAACCGTCCCAGGCCTATTCACTGTCAAGATGCGTATCGGTTTCGAGGATACGGAAAACTTCGAACCCATCCTCGGCCTAATCGACAAGCACAAGATCGACCTACTCAGCCTGCACGGCCGTACCGTCAAGGAGATGTACCGAGGCGATGTGCACTACGACTTCATCAAACGAGCCGTCGAGGTCGTACAGTGCCCAGTGCTCGCCAACGGCAACATAACCTCTGCTTGCAAGGCGCTCCGGGTGCTGGAAGAAACTGGAGCGGCCGGAGTCATGATCGGTAGACACGCCATCCGCAACCCCTGGATTTTCAAACAGATCCGGCAAGCGCTTGCTGGTCAGCCCGTATCCAAGATTTCACTTCACGAAGTCAATCAATACGTCAAACGCCTCTACGCTAGCGTCAGCAAACCCTACGCTCCCGAGATCGCCCAGGTGAACAAGATGAAGAAGTACCTCAACTTCGTTGGCCAAGGCGTGGACCGCGACGGCAAGTTCCTCCACGAAATGCGTCGCGCCAAGAGCAAGGCCGAACTCTTCGCCATCTGCAACCGCCATATGCCAGAAGGCGAGCAACATCTATTCGCCGACGAACCCTACGAAGGCGTCGTGGCCCGGCCGAATTGCGAGTAGGAAGATCGTTAAATTCTCCAAGAACCTTCATTCGCTTCCATTTCCGCATAGGAAAAAGGAGCAGAAGCAGATGAAGAATAAGCGACCGTCCGGCTTGCCAGAACGGGCATTGATCTCCAAACTCTCCTAGCATGTCCTCTGGCGATTCCCACCCTATCACGCCTCTGCCCAAGAATATCGAACTGATAGCCGAGATGGGGGCGATCACCATACGCCGCAACTGGCGTTCGCCAACAGCCTATTTTCTGCTCTTTTTCAGCCTGTTTTGGAACGGCTTTATGGTTGTATGGATGACGATCGCCTTCACCCAAGGCGAATGGGGCATGGCCGCCTTCGGATCCCTGCACGGGGCCGTGGGACTCGGCCTGGCCTACTTGACGCTAGCCACCTTTATCAACAAAACCGATATTCGCATCGACGGCTATAACCTGGCAGTTAAACACTATCCCCTCGCCTGGCCTGGGCAGCAAGAGATCCCGGTAGTAGACATCGCCCAACTCTACAGCAAAGAGCGAATAACTCGAAATAAGAACGGGACCACCGTCACCTACCAGGTTCATGTCGTGACTAAAGACAACCGCCAGAAAAAGCTGCTCTCCGGTCTAACATCCAGCGAGCAGGCGCGCTACATAGAACGGGAAATCGAAAAAACGCTCGGACTGAAGGACACGCCCGTCAGTGGCGAGATGTCCAAGTAAGGCCTTGTCATAGGAAATCGAATAAAGAAAAGCTCCTTCCCTTTCCAAATCGCTCGAAGCGCTTTTGAAAAGGAAAGGAGCTCCCGTTTCCATCTTTCCTCTAGAGTCTGGCAATCCTATAGCTGAAGCCGAGCGGACTCCTGACGTTCCAGTCGCCAGCGTTCTAGCTTGACGTATTCCTTCGAAGCAGAGGAGGACGAACTGAACCTAGGAGAAGGAAGGCGAGCAGAGTACTGCCTCCCAACGGAATTCCAGTCGAAGCGCTCTACATTTTGCGGGGTCGCAGTTCGCTCATGGTTTATCTTCGGTCCGCTTATATGCTCTGCAGAGGCCTGACCTGCATAAGCGCTGAAAGTCCCGAAGAGAGCGAATATTGCGGTTGCTATAGCTGGTTTTGAGATACGTGTATTCATGATATTATATTTCTATTTTGGGTGTTAACGGTATTGCTATTTTCCACGTCCAGAGGCGAGTGGCGCCTACGAGACATAGTTTTGGTGAAAGGTAGCAGACTCTTGGCGAGCTCTATCCCTAGAGGACAGATTCAGATAGAAGACTCCAGAGACCAGAGCGACGACCACCCAAGCCAGAGCAAATTGACCACCGCCATCTTCAGGTCCCAACGAGATGCCAAGTACGGTCAGGTGACTCAGGATCGCACCGACCATGGTGATCAAAGCGAGTCCCGCTCCGAGCAGCTTGGTTCGGGAGAAGAGAAGAAAGACAGCTGCAAGCGCCTCAATGCCACCAGCCGCAAGTCGACCAAAAGGCTCGACTCCAAGATGACTGAAAAGCTCGATGGTCATCGGATGGCCAGAGAGCTTGGGAAAAGCTGCAGCAACGAAGATCGCAACGATGAGCAGGCGGGCGGTCCAATCGGCTATTGCAAGGTTTCGAGAGAGGGAAGAGTCGGTTGAAGTTTTCATTTCGCTTAGCATGGGTTGAATTGAGTTACACAAAAACAAACAGACCAGTCTGTCTTTTGATTGCAGCAATCTGACTTTTCTCGAAAAAACTGCAAGAAGCGCGTTTCTCTTCAGCAGAACCACGGAATAGGTGATCGAAGCTGTGTCCTCTCTCCCTGGGACTCGACGATCTCCCTACCACTTAAATCTTGTTCAAGACTAAGTCCTGCGATCATGGTCTTCGGGCAATGGCAGACCCCGCAAGCAACCACTCTCTCAACGAAGAAACCCGATCAGAAGATTCCCTCACGAAGCGAGCGGTAGCCAAGCAGTCCGAAGACGAGAAATACATTTCGGTGATCGTCAAGCGGAACGACGAGGCTCGCCGCCATCCGGATGATACCTTGGAGCACACCATAGAGGAGGGACTGGAACAGCTCAATCGCCAGAGTCTCTCCCTCTTCCTCTCAGCCATCGCAGCCGGGCTCATCCTCGGCTTTTCGGTCATGGCGGTGGGCATCGTGCAGGCCCACTTTTCCGGAGAGGAAAGCTCGTTGCTGGAGCGCTTCCTTACCGCGCTGGTCTACCCGCTGGGCTTCGTAGTCTGCGTGATGAGCGGCTCCGAGCTCTTCACCGAACACACTGCCACCGCAGTCTACCCTGTGCTCGACCGACGCTCCTCGATATTTCGACTCTTTCGACTCTGGACGCTTGTATTGGCAGGCAACTTGGTAGGCGCGTTTTGCAGTGCCTTGCTTCTGCAAAGCGTCGATCCGGTAGTCGGGGCGGCCCAGGGCTACATCGACATAGGACATCATCTGCTGCACTTCGACAATCGCACTCTCTTCATGAGCGCTCTGCTTGCGGGCTGGCTGATGGCGCAGGGAGCGTGGCTCGTCATGTCGACTCCGCCGAACTTCACCCAAATCGTCTGCATCTTCATCGTTACCTTCCTAATTGGACTCGGCTCTCTACACCATGCGATCGCCGGCAGCGTGGAAATGTTTACGGCATGGCTGATGAGCGACGGCTTCACTGGTGGCCAGATTCTGCGCTTCATCTCCGTGGCAGTCGTTGGCAATCTTGCCGGGGGAGCTGGATTCGTCGCTCTGCTAAACTACGCTCATGTGCGACGTACCCGCAAGATCGATACAAAGTAGCTAGTGTTGTGTCGCGGATGCAATGTCGCAAAGAGTAGCGCGGAGCTTTAGCCCGCGTCCCCGTCGGTTGGATTTCGCACTGCGGACGCGGGCTAAAGCTCCGCGCTACGTTTCACGCATGACACGACACTAGCCGGCGACTAGCTCTCCGAAAGCTTGCGATAGGCCTCCATTAGCTCGTTCGCTTCTCGCTCTACGGTAAAAGCCGATTCGATACGCTCTCTTGCCGAACGCGCCATGGCCTTGAGACGCTGCGGATCGCCAGCCAATTCGGAAAATGCATCAGCCAGACGAGATGAATCTCCGCAAGGAATCACTCTGCCATCGATTCCATCTCGAACGACTAGGTCGAAAGCCCCGGTCTGACTAGCAATGACCGGAGCGCCCGAACTCATCGCCTCTAGACAAGTCAATCCAAAGCCCTCCACCCGAGAGACTGCTGCCACAATCGACATCGCTCCGTGCAGAGCCAGCAGACGATCAAAGTCGACTTCCCCTGTCCACACGAAGCGATCGTCCAGGCCAGCGGCTCTGATCCTGGCTTTGCACTTCTTGACGAAGAATTCGAACATAGGAGTCGTCTTTCCGACGATCACCGCCGTGAAGTCCGGATGTTTGGGCAGCTCCTTGATCATCGCATCCACAAAAAGGTCGATCCCCTTCTGTGGACGCACTCGACCAAAGATTCCAATGCCCTTTTTTCCAGGCAGACCTAGGTCGCGCCACGCTTTAGCCTTGTCTTCGACGTAGGGAAACGAATCCAGCTGGATGCCGTGGGCCACAATTCGATCCGCTGGTCTCTTAAGAAAACTGCCTGCTCGCTCGGATGTCGTTATGAGGGCATCCATGCGGCCATACAAAAAGCGTGTGTAGCGGCTGTGCTCGCGCTGCGCGGTCGAGGTGAAGACGAGCTTCAAACGGCGACGAAAGCCATGCTTCAATATCAAGCCCCAAAGCATCTCGATATTGCGTCGAGCATGGAAAACCCTCCAGGCGCCATTCGGCAAAGGCGCCTTGGTGAGAGCCAGCAAGCGCCTGAAGCCGACTACCGACGATTTGTCCCGAACATGAGCTGCACCCCAAACCACGAGCGGGATCCGTTCGAGTTGATGCGGGAGCACCTGCAGTAGCGTCGAGGTCACTCCAGAAAACCGGCGGCCGAGATTCGGGAGAATCACGATCGGGGAGGAACTGTCTGCTGTCTTCGACGAGGAACCAGACATAAACTAAACTAATCGCGACTCTCGCCGCAAAACGCAATAGTCAATAGGCTCAAGTCACTAACCCAACCGCGAATCCGATAGGCTGTTCAATAAGTCGAAAGATCGCGGCTTTTCGAACGTGGAAGCGTACTTTTAAGTGTCGTCTGGGCTTACCAAACTCTTTCGAGTTCGGCTACCAAAGCAAGTTTTGCACAGGCGAGGTAGCCGAACTCGAAAGAGTTTGGTACAGTGGCACTACTCGAAGAGCGACACTTTGAAACACACCCCTCCCACAATTATTGGACAGTTTCGAATAGGAATTCTGGAAAAATGTGGCAATGCGTAGCACGGATCCGGCGTAACGGCTTTTGTGAAGAGCCAGTGAAGCAAGCTAAAGCTCCGCACTATGGCCCGGCACGTCACTAGCGGCAGTCAGATGCTTGTAGAGTCGCTCAGCTTCATGGCGCTCAGGAAACCTAGCGTCGTCAGCCAAAGCCAAGGCAAGCTGCTGGGTCGCCTCTTCGCTTTGCTCCAGCTCTATATAGAGTTGAGCGGCGCGGAATCGATGCGTCGGACTGACGGAATCCGCGGCTAAAGCTCGATCAAAATGGGTGCGAGCCGCCTCTAGATCTCCTGATTTGAACTCAATCCAAGCGAGCGAATCCAGTACGATGGGATTGCTTGGAGCTATCTCGACAGCACGGATAGCGTACCGCTTAGCTGCTTCCAAGTCGTTTTCTTCCAACAAGTTATTAGCAAGATTATTCAGCGAGGCAACGTGATTCGGATCGATTTCCACTGCCTTCTTGTACCAGCGGCGCGCCTCGTCGGCACGCTCCGCTTCCTCCAGCATCGTGGCGAGATAGAAAAGCGCCTCTACATCTTCCTCATGCAAATTCACAAGCCTCCGAGCGTAGAGAAGAGCGGCGTCTATATTGCCGAGTCTCAGTTCCGCAAGACTGAGGGCTTTCATCGTGGCTCGATCGCTTGGATTTCGCTCGAGAGCCGCGACAAGGACTTCGACAGCGACGCCGTACCGTTGCGTCATAGCATAGTGCAGACCTAGGCGCAGTGCCATCAAGTGGGATTCTTCAAATCGCTTTCGACCTTGCAGCAACAGCTCTTCGGCTTCCTCAAAGCGAAGCTGACTTTGGTATAGGGAAGCGAGTGAAGCAAAGGTCTCTGGCCTGGCAGAGTCTGATTCTACCGTTGTTTCCAACAGGAAAACGGCTTCGTCTTCACGATCCGTTTCGGCAAGTATCTCGGCTATCTCCTGATCGATGGAAGCGGTTTCGGAAAGTTGCCTTTTAGCAATTCGAAAGCTCTCCAACGCCTGGTCGAGATCGCCCAGATGTTTAAAGGCCAGTCCGAGCTTCAGTCTTGAGTCACCATCGAGCGAGGGCATCTCAGCCACTCTTTGGAAAAGCGTGCGAGCTTGGTCTCTCTTGTCTAGAAAAAGCCAGGCAGTTCCGAGAGTGAGCAGACCGGTAGGATTTTCGTCGGAGTCCCTGAGCAGCGGAGAGAGGAGCAGGTCCGTTTTAGCATATTGGCCCGACGCATTGTAAAGACGCGCCAGATTGACTTTGATACCGACGTAACCGGCCGGAACGCCGATGATGCCGCGTTCGAAATAATCGATAGCTTTCGCTATATCGTTTCTGCTTTCCGCGATCAGTCCGAGCCTCTGATAGGCTAGCCGGTCGTTGGGGTTCAATTCGATCGCCTTTTCAAACTTCTCTTGGGCAGCGCTCATATCGCCCATCGCAAAGTAGACATCGCCTGCCTTCGTGTAGGCCGTGGCCTGCCAAGGATCGATTTCTATGGCTGACTCGAAACGGGCGAGCCCTTCTTTCGCACGACCTTGCAGCGATAGGATAACGCCGCGCAACTCTTCGCTGGCCGCCGAAAGCGGCTGACTCTCTTCGTAGAGATCCATCGCTTTGCTCGCCTCCTCGATTCTGCCTTCTCGGACAAATGCGAGGGCTCGATCAAGCAGTGTCGACGCATCTAGATGCTGAGAGGGCCTGACATCGGAAGGAATTGATTCATCTACAGAGGACCTAATTGCTTCATCCAAAGAAGAAGCGGAGGGGCAGTTGACTAAAACAAATAGAAAGAGGAGCGAGGAGATCGGACGCATGGCGAAGTACCTGGTAACTTGTTCAAAAAGAGGGAAGGCTGAACGAGAAGAGGGACACAGTTGAAACAACCATGTCCCTCCGTAAAATATCGTTTGCCTTGCAAACGGCTAGCTTTTCCTCAAGCGAGAACGACCGACAAACATCAGGAGCATGGCAGAAGCGAGAAGCGACGCAGTGGCTCCAGTGTCTGGAACTCTGGTTGGACCGCCACTCACGACTCGAATGCGGTCCTTCTCGGTAGCGACGCGACCGCCGTCGACGGTGCCGTAAATCGCGAAGTCGTAAGTGCCCGGCGAATCGCCCGTAAACGTGACGTCGAAGTCGAAGGTGCGGGTAACCGTCCGGTCGAAAGCACCGACGTGCGAAACGGGATTCGCCGAAACGGATACGCCAGCCGGCGCTTCGCTCAAGTCAAGACCGACAGTAGTGTAGGTGCTAACAGAGGTGGAAATGGCGTCGTTGATCGTTGATACGATCGAGGCGGTATTGATTCCGGAAAAGAGAGTTCCTCCGGTTGCCGCCGTGATGTCCGTCGCCTGATCTCCAATGGAGTCCAAACCAAAGGAAGAACTGCCCAAATCAATAGCCTGAACGTTTATGCTTTTCGCCTGCAGAGCCGCTATGGCATCGGCTTCCGTAACCTTGCCAGAAGTAGGCGTCGAGCCTGCTGGAGATGGATCGTGACCAGGAGCGTCGCCAAACCAAACGAGAATTCTCTCGGAACCAGTACGCCAAGCGGTCTCTACCGCAGAGCGCTCCAGTCCGTAGAGATTCGCTTCAGGGCCATCGCCTCCGCCACTGGCAAACCAGGCGTTGATACCAGCTTGAGCTGTGGCTTGAGTGCCAGTGAGTTGAGTTATCAAGCTAAACGAACTGTTTCCAACTTCACCAAGGTAGCGGCCCACACCAAAATGGACATCGCCCAAAGCAGCGGCAGCGGATAGGATGCTGGAAGCCGCAGCCCTTACGCTGTTAATCGCGCTACCCATGCTGCCCGTGTTGTCGGCGAGGAAAAAGACATCGACTTTCGAGGTGGTCGGAGCGCCTTCATCGACAGTGACGGTCTTCTTGATGGTTACGCTTTCCCCTACGTCGAGGGTGGTGGAAAAGGAACTTGGAGAAATGCTATCTGCCAAGATCGAAGAGGCGGGGATGCTCAGCACCGCGCCGAGGGACAGAGCGAGAGATTTGAGTCTATTCATTGCTTTATGTTGTTGGATTAATAGAGGGTGGGAACGTGGGAAGTCGCATTGTGGAAACGCGACAACTTTGGAGGTTGAATTTACTAGCCGACTCCTTGCTGAGAGTACTTGCACTTTCAAAAAATCAGTACTTACGACAATTCATTTCGCTAGTATGCCCCTGTCTTAAGACTGACTTCCCAGTAAAATAAAGATTAAAATGGTCTTTGGGGCCAATTTTTCTGTAATGTAACCTGACACAAAGCCAATCGGGCACACAGAAAATCTCATAAAGCACTAATATTTAATAGTTTACATAACAATTTCTTATCGTCGCTAAATCTTACGCTTTTCCGTTCAAAATCTTCGAGCAAATGTCTTTCCAGAGGGCTTCTGAAACGAAAAACGGAACAAATTGGCCAACCCCGCAAAGCTCGTCCTACTGCGAACCACAGAGTATCTCTGGGCTTCGCATTCCACCTTTCTGTCCAGATCGCATGAGGATTGATCGAGAGCGATAGAGGCGGACGAGCTTGAAAGTGTTGGGACAAATTGGGACGTTGGGCGCTGCTTGCGCCAGGTAGCGGAACTCGAAAGTACCGGAACCCACAGGACGACAGCGAAGCCATTTGGACAATGGGCAGAGGACTACACTCTTTCGAGTTCGGCTACCAAGAGCTGGCTAAGCGAGCCCCTCCCTTTGACTTGGGAGTCGACCGAGACATCCAGACCAGACGCAAAGAAGCCCGGCTCTCCTTTCGGAAAGCCGGGCCATAATCTGGCAACAACCTACTCTCGCGGGACATTGCGTCCAACTACCATCGGCGACTAAGGCTTTCACGGCCGTGTTCGGAATGGGAACGGGTGGGGCACCTTGTCTATGATCACCAAAAGCGTGCGAAAGGCGTGAATCCATCGCCGCCAGATTAAGGGCAATGGGCCTCTACTAAAATAATCAGTCTGATCTCAAAGATATCAGAAGGTAATACAAGCGCCTAGAACAGAAGCGACTAAATCTCTTGGGTAATTAGTACTGGTTAGCTCAATGCGTCGCCGCACTTACACATCCAGCCTATCAACCTGGTGGTCTACCAGGACCCTTTGTGAACCGAAGTTCATGGGAAAGTTTATCTTGGGAATAGCTTGGCGCTTAGATGCTTTCAGCGCTTATCTAGTCCGAACTTAGCTACCCGGCGCTACTGCTGACGCAATAACCGGAACACCAGCGGTTCGTCATTCTCGGTCCTCTCGTACTAAAGAATGAACCCCTCAACTTTCCTGCGCCCACAGCGGATAGAGGACCGAACTGTCTCACGACGTTCTGAACCCAGCTCGCGTACCACTTTAATCGGCGAACAGCCGAACCCTTGGGACCTTC
>JANQRJ010000006.1 GCA_028284635.1 Pelagicoccus sp. | reverse complement strand
ACGGGAAAGGCGGTTGCCTACCAGGTCGTAGCTGTAGGCCAGCGCGCCGTTGAGGCCGCTGGGAGCGGAGCTGATGCTTTCGCCGGTAAGGCGATAGAGAGCATCGTAAGTGTAGCTGCGCTGGCGGCCGTTGGCTTCGGTCACCGAGGTGCGGTTGCCCACAGCGTCGAGCGCGTACTGGTATTGACTAACCAGGGTCGATCCTTCGACGGAGCTCAGGACTAGTCGGTTTAGCGCGTCGTAGGCGTAGCTGTGATCCAGGCCGTTGCCGTAGCTCACCGTATCGAGGTTGCCCACTGAATCGTAGGCGTAGCTGGTCAGCCCTTCGACCGAGCTCAGGGCAGGCGAGCTCTTTTCGTCATTCACCGACTCCAGGCGGTTCAAGTCGTCGTAGGCATACGCATTCTGGATACCGTCGGCGTTCAAGGAGGTGGTCGACTCGAGGTTGCCCGCAGCGTCGTAGGCGTAGCTAAGCGTGCCTTCGGGTGTCGCCCGACTCCGCAGGCGGCCACGAGTGTCGTAAGCGAGAGTCGCCGAGTGAATCACCGCATCCCCCTGGCCTAACAGCTCGGAAAGCGTGCGCTGGCCGGCTAGGTCGTAGGCGTGCGTGATCTTGGCGGGGGCGTTTGGCAAGGTAAGCGATGGATGCGCCACATCGGCAGTTTCTTCAAGCAGACGATCCATTTCGTCATAAGAGAAGCTGGTAGTATAGCCATTGAAGTCCGTCCTGGCAATGAGGTTGCCTTGCGCGTCGTACTGGAGCGTTTCCTCCTGACCTTCCGGAAGAATGCGCTTAACGCGACGGCCGAGGGCATCGTACTCATACCGGGTGCTTCGGCCTTCGGCGTCGATTTGTTCGATTTGATTCCCGCGGCTATCGTACCGATAGAGGGTTTTAGGCCGAGGGCTGAGGGCTGAAGGGGCTGGTTGCAGGACCTCAACCAAGCGGCCGAGGGCATCGTAGGCGTAGTCGGTGCGGTTGCCGTTCTGGTCGATGGTGGCGATGCGACGACCCAGGGCGTCGTACTCTGTGAATGAAGAGGTAAGAAGTAAGAGCGAAGAATCGTAAGAATGCGTGGCGACAGGACGGTTTAGGGCATCATAAACAAATTCGGTGACGTTCCCATTGGCGTCGACAACTGCGATCTGGTTGCCGTTGAGGTCGTAGACCGTGTCGGTCTCATTGCCAAGAGCATCGATCACGCGCGCTCGGCGACCAGAGCAGCCGCAGTTTTCGTCGTACTCGAAAAGCGTGGCGTTGCCGAGCGCATCGATAGTGGACTCTACGCGGCCTATCTCGTCGTAGACAGTCATGGTAACGGCGTTGTCGGCAGGATCGAGATCGACCCCAAACTCGTCGACGAGACCGATAAAGCGGACCTCAATCTGGCGACCGAGCGCGTCGTAGTAGTACTCGGTCACCCGCTCGAGGCGGTCGACATAGGCGCTCTGGCGGCCCTCCGCATCGTAGGTCCAGCTCTCGACGCTCAGGTCGGGATGAGTCACCCGGGTGCGGTTGCCGTTGAGGTCGTACTCGAAGGCGGTCACGCGGCCGAGGGCATTGGTCTGGCTGTCCATGAGACCGCGGGAATCGTAGGTCGAGGATGAGCTGGTGAGCAGCGCGTCGGCGGCATCGTAGACGCGGGTCGCGACTTGGCGATCGGCTCCATCGTAGTCGTATTCGGTATAGCGGTACAAGGTGGCTTCCGAGAGGGATGTCGTGCCAGCGGGAACATCGTAGTCTTCCACGAGGATCTGGCGACCCTTGGCATCGTAGGCGAAGGTCTGGTACTGCATGAGCTCGCCGGACGGCGAGTAGACGGCGGAAGAGCTTTGCTCGCCGACGAGATTCGTGGTGAAGACGCTGCGGTTGCCGAGCGGATCGACGATGCTCTTGAGGTTGCCGCGAGCATCGTAGGCGAAGGTGGTGGCGTTTCCTTCCGCATCGATCTGAGTGAGCAGGTTGCCTCTGGCGTCGTAGGCGAAGGTGGTGACCTGGCCTAGACCATCGGTGATGGTGAGAGGGTTGTTCTGGGCATCATAAGTGTAGCTGGTCGTAGAGGAGACAGGATCCCCGGTAACGGGATCGGTCACCATCTGCGTCTCGGAGAGGAGATTGTCCTTCGAGTCGTAGGCGCGGGTGGTGACGTGGCCCAGGGAATCGGTGACCTTGGTCTCGTTTCCGCGGGAGTCGTACTCGTAGGCGGTGGTATGGACGAGCTCGTCGGCCGTATTGAAGACCTGCGTGAGCGTCACGTCTCCATTGAGATCGTAGGTGTGCACCGTGCGGATGCCAACCCGGTCGATCACGGTTTCCTGGAAACTCTCGATATCGTGGACGAAGCCGAAGCTGTCGCCATTCGCATCCGTCTGGCCAACGAGTCGACCTTCCGAGTCGAAAGAGCTGGAGAGGACGGAGTTTCCGTCGGGGTCGAGGATATCCGTCAGATAGTTTGGATACGCGGGATTCTCATACTTGAAGGTGAAGGTCTCCAGGGCAGCATTGGTGAAGGCCTCAAGACGGCCCTCGGCATCGTAGGCGTAGTCTCGATGCTCGTCCGCCGGATCGGTAATGCGGGTAATGCGGCCGGCCCCATCGCGAGTGAACGAGACGCTGCGGCCGCTGGAGTGCGTGACGCCGTTCTCGTCGATGACAAGGCTGTTGCCGTTTCGATCGGTCATGGAGACGAGACCGAGATCCTCGTCGATGACATACTCGACGCCCTCTTCCGTCGTGTACTTGAAACGCTTGGGGTCGAAAACGTCGAAGGCAAAGGCCTCCGACTCGAGATCGGTCTCGCCGTTGAAGCTATCAACCCAAACCTCATTGTCGCCCACGATCTCAAGGGAGCCGAGGGTGTCGCCAACCGGTTCGTACACGATACGAGGATTGCGCAGCGGCGCGACGATCTGGGAACTCGGACTGGCCACGGCCTTGAAGACTTCGACGCTGTCATCGGGCAGGCGCAGGAGCACCAGATTGCTGCAGACCGACTCGACCTTGTAATTGAGGGTCTCGCCGAGAACGGGGCGGACAACCACCTCGGTGGTGGCATCCCAGCTCTGGCCCACCGGGCGGCTTTTCTGGATGCGCATGTTGTTGAGGGCCATCTGCCAGCCGATACCGAAATCTCCCTGGCGAGCGTCGCGACTATCGTAGGATCGCACGATCTGTATCGGGACGCCGGATACCGGAAGATTGAGGTCCTCGAAGGCCAGCGAGAGATTGCCCACCTTGAGATCGGAATCTACGACGAGAGAGATGGTATCGGCAGCGAACCGTCCCTCCTGATCGAACACCGTCAAACGCAGCTCGTAGATGCCATTGATTAGCTGCGTCGGATCGAAGACGCCAAGAGAGCCCTCGACGACCGAAGAAGTTCCGACGACAAACTCCGTCCAGACAGAGGAATCGATCAAGCGGTAGTCGAGAACGTATCTGTCGACAATCTCCGACAAGGCGGAACCGAGAACATCCGTTGGCGCCGTGATCAATGCTCCTTCCTCCATCGAGATCTCGGCAGACGGCGGAGCATGATCCGTCTCGAAGCGGACGCTCACAGAGCTCTCGACCTTCTCGCCAGCTACAGTCGTCGCGATCGCAGCAATAATGCGCGGGCCTTCGTCCTCTACAAGGGGGAGGGTCTTTTCCCAAACTCCCGAGGGGCTCAGAGCTGCGAGCCCGATCGACCGGCCGTCCAGGTACACTTCGACTTCCGCTATTCCGGAAGACTCGTCGATAGCCTCGATTTCGACAGTGGCCGCGACGCCGGTCTTAAGCTGGGCTCCCTCCCACGGCCTACGGAACTCGACGCTGGGAAGCGGCAAGACATGGACATCGATCGAATCGAAATCGGAAAGGAAGCCGTCCGAGGCATTCAAACCGATCCGATGGGCGCCAGGCATCGAGAATGTCACGGTCGTCTCAAGCTCACTGGGGTCGGCAAACTCCGCCCCTCTATCCGTATCCCCCAAGAGCGCCCAATCGGTCCGGAGGAAACTTCCCGCGGGCAAGCCATCGTCTACTGCGGTTCCCCGCAGCTCGATAGGCTCTCCGATTCGTCCGAAAACGTCGGGACCTGCATCGACAACCGGGGCTTCGTTAGGCGGGGGAAGCGCCGTCACCGTAACCATATCGGATGAGGAAAACTCACCGTCGGAAACCGTCAGTCGAAAATCGTATACGCCAGTCTGCGAAAAGCTGACGCCCGTTGCGAGCGAAGCTGGACTCGATATAGCAACGCCCTCAGCAGATCCAAGCGCCTGCCAGAGGAACGATACCGCATTTCCTGTCGGCAACCCGTCGTCAAGCCAAGCCCCGCTGAGCGTCGCGCCATCCGAGATCTGGACTGCGAAATCCGGCCCCGCCTCGACAAACGGTCCTTCGTTGCGGTCGTAGGAACACAGCGAAGCCGACCCTCTGTTATAGTTCTGGCTCAGGTAGCCGTCATCCAAAGCGCTATTGTACAAACGTATATCATCGACTGTACCGTCGAAGGGCCGATCGCCATTCTGACGATTTCCAACCAAGATCCTCTCGATATCGTCATATGCGAAACCGCTGACGTCTACCGTCTCTATCACTGTCCCGTTGCGGTAGAGTTTCAACAAATCCGAGGTCCTATCGAACACCACAGCAATATGGAAGACGCCATACTCCCAAATCATGCGATCGACAGATGCCACTCGGTTACCGGAGGAATCGGTAGCCTCTACAGAGAGCCCCCGAGTCTTGCCGAAATTGTTCCCCGAACGAACGGTGATCTTCGAGCCATTCTTCAGAATCAAATCGAAAAGCGCCATATCGACATAGCGTTTGTCATCGAAGAGCGTCCACATCTCGAAGGAAAAGCCATCGCTAAAGACGGCGCCCGAATCGGCGAGGGAGGACTCCAGCCAATCTATCTCGCCATCCAGCTTCAGTCCTATGCCAATCCTTCCAGGCGCAAACGTGGGTCGTCCCTCGGTGGAAAGCTCAATCGAACCGGCGGAATTGGAGAAGCTCCTATCCAAGCGCCACCAGGCCAAGACGGAATCATCCACTTCCGAAACGCAGGTATCGCCAGCTCGTACCGCAATCACTTTAGAAGCGCTGTAATGGCCATCGTCTACGGTGACTTGATAGCCGTAGTAGCCAGGATCCGCAAAAATAGCCCGAGCGTTCAGCAAGTCGCTGTCGGTCAAGACGGCGGTCTCGGGGCCAAAGACCTGTTCCCAGACAATATTGAGAGGAGAAACCGGAAACCCGTCATCCAGAGCGCTGGCCACCAAATCGACCGGCGTATCCAAGAGGGCGCCGTCGATGTCGTCGGCGTGAACAAGGGGTGGTCGATTGTCCAAGCGAACACCTTTTCCTTGCGAAGCGAGAGAATAAATCTCAGCCACTTCGAACGAACTTAGCGCACCGCTATACAGCGTGGCTTCATCCAAACAGCCCTCAAAAGGCTTCCGCTGGTCGCTATCCGTTCCCAAGCGAATGCTCGCCAGATCGGAAAGCGACAAGCCAGGCGCATCTCCATCCGCGATCTGAACTCCGTTCCGATAGAGCTTCACGCGATCGTTCTCGAAATCCAAAGTGAAGACGAAGTGGAGCCAAGCATCCTGCCAAAACGCCCGGTCAACAGACAAACGCCTGGACACCCCAGAGAATATGGTCTCAACCTGAGCGGCTCGCGTAAAACCAAACACGCCGCCGGTTCGAAGCGTCACGGAATCCCCATTCGAGAAGGCGATCTGCGCGATCGTTTGCTCAGGGTACTGAACTGGAGAATTGACCCAAACATCGAAGCTCAAGCCTTCGCTGAATCTGGAAGAATCGACTTCCGACAGATCCGATTCGTAACCGTCGAATGGCGTCGACTGCTTTATACACCGCCCGACGTACCCATTCGCATAGTCCAAGAAGGCAATGGCCCTCATATCTGACTCGCCAACGCTGTCCTCCAAACCGTCATCGAACCTCCAAAAAGAAACCGCCTTCTCCCAAATAGACGGGCCTGCTCCGAGGGAGTTGACGCGAACGTAAACCCGCTCGCGCGTCGAGCTCCAGCCATCGTCCGCTTCCAATTCAAACACGTACTGTCCAGCGGTCGATATCTCTACCTCGGTAGCATCCGCTCCAGCATCGGAGAAAGAGACGCCTCCAGGTCCGGTAACCAATTTCCACCCGCTCTCGAGACTCGACGAAACTGGCAGCCCATCGTCAGACACCGCTCCGCGCAAGTCCACTAATACAGGCAGATCATGCGAAACGACTATATTTCTTTCCGCGACCTCTACCTCGGGAGCCGAGTTGCGCCTGACGTCCAGCAAGTAATCCTGCTCGTCGAACTGGCCTTCCGGATCGCTCACTCGTATCCGGACTAGATACTGTCCGCTCACTTCAATCGCGGGCGACCAAGACACGACTCCCGTCGCGCTGTCTATACTCATGCCTGACGGAGCATCGAGCAGCTCGTACTGCAGCTCATCACCCTCGGCATCGATCGCAGCCACATGATAGACGTACGTCTGATGCTCGGACTTGCCCAATCTCACATTGCCGAATTTGACCTTCTCCTGAGAGTCCGTCTGAAACCCGAACTTTCCGTCAGAGAATATATCGTCCTCCACCTCGAAATCGATAAGAGTCTCTTCGCCTTCGAGGACCTGAACCGAGAACCCTCCAATACGGAAATCCAATATGAACTTGTATTCCACATCATACTTCCACTTGCCGATATCGAAACTCCTCGCCCCTGAACCAAGACCATAGATATAAGACTCGCCAAACCCTCTGTTAATCCACTGGAACTGATAGAACTGATTCTCGTTCTGATATCCCCAAACGAAACCGAGCATGTCGTCGTCGAAATTCGGCTCGATCATGAAATCGACTTCTATTCGGTTGTCGGAAAAATCGAAATCGCTCAGCAATACGCCAGCAAAGTTGTTGTGCAGCTGCTTGGCAAAAAGGCCGAAATCCGATATTTCCCACTCGGGAGGCAAGTGATTCCCCGCCGTCGACCACGAAAAACGGTGTGGCGTCCACTGACTAACGGAACGTGGAAATAGAGCATCCCCAAGAAAATCGAATCGAACGACCGGCTCGCTAGTAATCTCGGGAGCCGTATTGATATTTGACACTTCGACGCCGATGACGGCCTCCTCGGAATAGGCAACTCCATCAAATGCGCGAACGGTGAAACTGTCCCTTCCGACATAACCCGCATCGGGAGTAAACGCGAAGTCGCCTGACGCGCCATCCAGAACAAGCGCGCCATGAGCTGGACCATCCACTGTCTGATAGGCCAGGTCGTCATCTTCAGCATCGGTGGCCACCAATCCGCGATTCAAAGTCGAGTCTATACTGATCGCATATTCGGCTCCAAACGCTGTCGGCGCATCGTTCACCGGCAACACGTTCAGCAAAATCTCAGCCTCGTTCGACAGGGCCGATCCGTCGCCGACCTGAAAAACGATTCGATCGGGTCCGAAATAGTCGGAGTTCGGGCGATAAAGGAGGTCAGGCAAGCCGCCCTCAAGCGTTCCATGCTGCGGTCCTGAAACGATATCGAACGACAAGGGATCTCCTTCTTCGTCCGTTGCAGCCAGATCGAAAGCGAGCGGGATATCCTCTTGCAGCTGGTAACTCGCTCCGATCGCCACCGGAGCGTCGTTTAGCGGGTTCACCTCTATGCTAACCACGGCGGATGCGGAGAGCTCCGAATCGGAAACTGTGACTTCGAAACTGTCAGCCCCGTTGGCATCGGCGAAAGGAGTGTAGGTAAACGCTCCCGTATCATCTATCGACACGGCGCCGAGCGTTGGATCCACCGTGACGGTGACCGTCAATGCAGCGCTATCTATATCGGCTATCGCGACCGTCTGGCTTAAAGCCGTGTCTTCATCGGTCGTAAACGAGGCAGGAGCCACAGTCGGAGCATCGTTGACTGGAACGACGTCAATGCTGACAGAAGCAGGAGCGGAGAGCTCAACGCCGTCGAACGCGGTAAAGGTAAAACTATCTGGCCCATTGTAGTCGGCACCAGGTTGATAGCTGAAGCTGCCGTCAGAATTTATGGATACAACGCCGTTGGCAGCTGGCGTCTCCAGGGCGAAGACAAGGCCGTCGCCATCGGCGTCGGACGCGGCAAGTGCGCCCGCCAGTTCAGTGTCTTCCACAGTCGAAAGGCTCTCGCCCGTCGCCACCGGAGCGTCGTTGATCGGGTTCACCTCTATGCTAACCACGGCGGATGCGGAGAGCTCCGAATCCGAAACCGCAACTTCAAAGCTGTCGGCCCCATTCGCATCGGCAAAAGGCGTATAGGTAAACGATCCGGTATCATCTATCGACACGGCGCCAAGCGTCGGGTCCACCGTGATCGTGACGGTCAATGCAGCGCTATCTATATCGGCTATCGCGACCGTCTGGCTTAAAGCCGTGTCTTCATCGGTCATGAACGAGGCAGGAGCCACAGTTGGAGCATCGTTGACTGGAACGACGTCAATGCTGACAGAAGCGGAAGCGGAAAGCTCGACGCCGTCGAAAACGGTGAAGGTGAAACTATCTGGCCCATTGTAGTCGGCACCAGGTTGATAGCTGAAGCTGCCGTCAGAATTTATGGATACGACGCCGTTGGCAGCTGGCGTCTCCAGGGCGAAGGTGAGAGCATCGCCATCCGCATCCGTCGCGGCCAGGGTGCCAGAGATCGACTCGTCCTCGAGAGTCGATACAGCCTCGCTCAAAGCGACAGGGGCATCGTTGACCGGATTGACCAGGATCTCGAAGGTAGAGGAGGCCGAGAGCTCGGAGTCGGAAACCGATATTTCGAAGCTGTCCGGACCACTGGCGTTGGCCAGCGGCGTGTAGGTGAAGGCGCCTGTCTCATCGATGACCAGAGAGCCGATAGTCGGGTTCGTGACAACCGCTACAGTCAGCGTAGGACTGTCGACATCCGAAATAGCTATCGTATCGCTAAAAACCGTGTCTTCCGGGACGACAAAGGAGGCTGGAACGATGATGGGCGCGTCGTTGACGGGCTCGATGACAAGCGTCACCGCCAAAATGGCAAAGGCTCCCGCTGGATCCTGGGCGCGAACTTCAAAGGAATCGGAGCCGTTGTGGTCGGGATTGGGAGTATAGACGAAGCTGCCGCTCGGATCGACCGAAACGCTGCCGAACGGAGGAGCGGTTTCGAGCGAGAAGACGAGATCGTCTCCGTCAATATCGACAGCTGCGAGCACTCCTGACAATTCCGTGTCTTCGCTGGTATCGAAACTGGCGGGATCCGCCGTGGGGTCGTCGTTTACCGGAGCGATGTCGATCGAGACGGTGGCCTCGTTGGAATCCGCAAGCCCATCATTGGCTATGAAGACGAATGCGTCCGAGCCGTTGAAATTGGCGCCAGGCGTATAAACCCAAGCTGCAGGACCTGATGGACCGGCTACCAGCGTACCGTGCGAGGGAGGGGTAACGATCGTATACGAAAGAAGGTCGAGATCGGCGTCCGTGGCGACGAGTTCGATAGCCAGGCTGTCATCTTCCGCCATGGCTAAACTCTCGTCTGCGGCCACTGGGGGCGTGTTGGCGGCGCCTCCCTCAACTTCGATCACGACATTCGCCGTAGCGGTCGAGCCATCGGAGCTTTCGACTGTCAGGGAAACTTCATAGGAGCCGGCGTTGGCAAAGGCGTGGCTCGCCAAGACGCCGGTTGCGGTGGCGCCGTCGCCGAAATCCCAGCTGTATGACTGAATCGAGCCGCCACATTGGGAGGAGGCGGAGGCGTCGAACTGCACGTCAAGCGGCGCGGTGCCGGACAGAGGATCCGCAACGAAGCTGGCGATCAACGCGTCGGACTCGATTCCAGCGCCGAAGTTATGCTGGATCTCCGACAGGTCGAGAGCGCGATCGTATATGGCCACGAGATACATCTCTCCAAGCCAGCAGCGTTCGTTGGGATTGATTTCGTTGCCGAGGGCGAGCTTATAGGACGGGTCCCAATTCGAGAGAGAACCTGGGATGGTTTTGGAAACCTGCAGAATCCCGTCTATGAAAAGCTGAGCTGTCCCGGCGGAATCCCGCGTGTAGACGACATGCGCCAGATTAGTGGATACGGATCCGCCACTTGTCGTGGTGGAGGGATTCGATCCGTTGAGACTGTTGTCCGTCGTGCGAAAACGAGTATCGTATTCCCCTGCCTTTTGACCGAGAGTGACATTTCGCCGCGTGGGGGTTTCGGAGAGAGTTACGATTCGGGCCGGACTGGAGGGGCCTTGCTCCAGATTTTCCGGTTTTATCCAGGCTTCGATGGTGATGGAGCCACTCGCAGTGACGGCATCGATCACCTTGGTGGCAGGGCCAGCAGACTCGATTATATTCTCCTCGAAAAGCGAGATGCCTCCGCAGCGCAGCCACGCGGCCTGAGCAGGATGCTTGATCGTGAGATCTATCGGGGCTCCGTAGCCTGAAACGTCGTGAACCACGTCGCCAACGCCTTCGTAGAAGGTATAGAGAACCACTTGCCCGTCCGCAACGCGTTCGCTCGGCTCTCGTACCAGCACCGTTTTCGTATCCGAATTTGCATGACCTTCTTCATCGAAGACCGTAAGCGTCGCCTCGTAGGAGCCGGGGAGAGAATAGACATGCTCGACAAGAGGCAAGCTAGTCGATGCTGGAGCGGAGCCATCGCCATAGTCCCAATGATATTCGACGATCGAGTCGTCGCAATCGTAGGCCACGGAAGCGTCGAAGGCGACCGTGAGGCCGTCCAGGATCTGCCTATACGAAAAGACGGCTTGCGGATCGCTGCTCGAGGCGGAAGGAAGGCCTGCCTCGAAATTCCGGGTCACCTCGAAATCGTCGAGCGGACGATCATATACGGCTACTAGGTGATACGTTCCCAGCCAGGCGCGTTCAGCGCCAAACTCGTTGGCAAGCCCGAAACGGAAGTCTTCCTCCCAGTCGTCGAGCGAGCCGCCTATCGTATCTTCCGCCGCAAGGACTCCATCGACGTAGATCTTCGCCAACCCAGCGGAATCCCGCGTGTAGAGCACGTGGGTCAGCAAGGTTTGGACAGCAGCCGGTGGCGTAGAGAGCGATGGATTCGATCCATTCTGACCGCTAACTGCGGTTCGCAGCCGTACGTCATACACATCATTCTGCTGACCCAGCGTGAAATTGCGGGCATAAGCCCCATCCGAAAGCGTGGCGATGCGAGCTGGACCCGACTGCCCGCCGTCCGCCGGAACAATCCAAGCCTCGATGGAGATCTCGCCAGAGGCCTTTACCGCGTCCGAGAGCTTGGTGGCAGGTCCATCGGTCGCAATGAGGGTCGGGCTGGCGACTTCAAGCCCGCCACAGGTGCCCCAAGAGACGCGACTGGGATCCGCTATGCTCAGATCCAAGATGGGTTCGACTCCGGAGGAATCGCGAACGACGTCGCCCTCCCCCTCGTCAAACGTGTAAAGCGAAAGCAATCCAGAGGAAACGCGATCGCCAGGCTCGAAGACCATCACGGTTTTCGAGATGGTGGAAGTCCTTCCTTCTTCGTCACTTATGGTGAGCGAAACGATATACTCTCCCGTTTCGGTGTAGGTGTGGGAGGCGAGAGAGGAGGAGGAAAAGGTCCCGTCGCCAAAGTCCCAAGAATAGCTGACGATCTCTCGGTCGCATGCGCTGGAGAGGCCCGCATCGAACTCGACATCCAGTGGGGCAAGACCAGAGGATTTGGACAGGGCGAAGGCTGCCTGAGGCGGAGCGTCAGAGATAGCTAGCCCAGCGAGGAAATTGCTGCGGACTTCCGCCGAGCCGAGAGCCCGATCGTAGAAAGCCACGAGATGGTATTCGCCGAGCCAGGACCGATCCGCTCCAATCTCGTTGGCAAGAGCGAGACGGTAGTTGTCAGCCCAATTGGAAAGCGAACCGGGGATATCGCGACTTTGCACGAGGTCGCCGTCGACAAAGATCTTGGCAGCGCCGGAAGCATCCCGCGTGTAGACGATATGGGTCAGGACTCCTGCCTCGACGGGGGCGCTCGCCGTGCGGGTGGAGGGACTCGTGCCGTTATTGCCTGTGGAAGTGGTACGTAGACGGGCATCGTACTCCGCATTCTGCTGGCCGAGCGTCGCATTGCGATTCGAGGCTCCATCCGACAGCGACGCAATGCGAGCGGGACCGGATTGATTGGTCGACGACGGCGTAATCCAGGCCTCGATAGTAAGGGCATTGGAGACCTTAACCGCATCGACGATCTTCGTCGCCGGGCCAGGAGAAGCTATGAGCGTGTCGTCCAGCACTTCCAAGCCGCCGCAGGGAATCCAGCGCGCTTTTTCCGTATCCGAAATCTGGAGATCGAGGGGAACGCCGAAGCCGGATCTGTCATAGACGACCTCCCCTTCGACCTCGTCGAAAACGTAGAGCGCAATCTGGCCTTCCGAAACGCGCTCGCCCGGCTCCAGCAGAGCCACGGGACCGGAGATCGAGGACTCGCCGCCCTGGTCGTCGGTGACCGTGAGTGTGACCTGATATGAGCCGGCCGCCGCATAGTCGCGAGAAACCGTCGGCAAGGCGCTGACCTCTCCCGGCAAGCCGTCTCCGAATTCCCAGGCGTAGGAAACGATCGAGCCGGAGCAAAGCTGGGTGATCGACGCGTCGAAATCCACCGTCAAGGAGCCAGGCTCCTGGACCGCGTCGAACGCGGCTTCGAGTCCGCCGGAAGCCGGAGGGCCTGCATCGAAATTAAGAGCGACCTCGCCGGAAGGAAGAGCTCGGCTGTAGACCGCGACCAGACGAAAGACCCCAAGCCACGAGCGTTCCGCTCCAAACTCGTTGGCCAGTCCAAACCGGAAATCCGAACCCCAGTTGCTGGTGGAGCTGGAAACGCTGGCGGATTTCTTCAAAGTCCCGTCGACGTACAGCTTCGCGCTGCCTGATGCATCACGCGTGTAGACCACATGCTGGAGCTGGGTTTTCACCAGATGCTTGGCGGAGGTCAAAGAGGGATTCGTGCCATTGTCGCTGGTGGAGGTCGTACGGAAGCGCGCATCGTAGCGGGACCCCTTTTGCCCCAAAGTGAAGTTCCTATCGTAGGCGCCGTCGGAAAGCGTCACGATTCGAGCCGGCCCCGACTGGCTTGCGTTCTGCGGCTCGATCCAAGCCTCGATCGTAATCTCATTACTTTGGGTGACGGCATCGACCAGCTTGCCTGCCGGTCCCTCAGTAGCAATCGAAGTGCTCTCGAAGACGGAGAGCCCGCCACAGGGGAGCCAGGAAACGCGATCGGGATCCTGAATCGCCAGATCCATGGGAGAGCCGAATCCAGAGGTATCGGCAACCGTCGAACCAGCCCCTTCGGCAAATTCGTAGAGAACGACAAGATCCTCGCTAACCCGACTCTGGGCAGACAATAGGATCGAAGAGAGCAACAGCGAGACAACGAGGCTCAGGACACGAGAAGAGGCGTTTGCGAACATGATTCAGGGATTCTACAGGAAGAAGACGGAAGCCAAGGAAGTGGAAAATCTAGGACAAAGCCTCCTTAACCTGCTCTTCAAAAATGACTTAAGAGTATCTCGGACAGAATGTAACAATGCGTAACTTTGGATACCTAAATTAATGGATTCTCAAAATAGCACGTATAACAGTCCAAGAGATAACACGTATAGGGTGAGAATCTCCAGCTATGAACCCTGTCAACGGAATAGTTCAATTACATGAGTAATTTCCCGAAATGGCGCAATCGGCCGGCAAGAGCGCAATAGTCCAACTCCAGATGTCCCAAAGCCCTATGAGGGTTCGGGCTCGCTCGGCATAAATCATCGAGCCTATGCTAGTGCATTTTTCGTTTGTCTAGTCGCACACAGGTGGGTCGGTCCCGATCTGAATCGGGAACGACTGATTTGCGTCCCACTGTGCACGCGTATGCGGCTTCGGAGAAGCCGCACCACCCTCCGAAAATGCGACTGAACAAACGAAAAATGCTCTAGTGCCGCCCCCAAGCTTCAAGCCCTGGAGTCGCTCGCAGGAAGCGGATGAAGATCGAGCAGACGCCAGTCGCGCTGGGACGGTCATAGCGAAGGCGAAGCCTCTCGCGCTTCCCGCTTACTTCACGAAGATCATCGCCACGTTGTCGTCAGTCGGCAGGCGATCGAGCAGGCTCATTCTCCAGACTTTCAGACCGCTCTTCTCGACCATACGCCGCAGCGTGTCGGGCGTGAAGTAGTTTACGTGGTCGGGATAGCGGAAGCCGCACCAGTTGCGCTGACGCACTCTACGGTTCCAG
The DNA here is from genome assembly GCA_028284635.1 of Pelagicoccus sp. GTDB lineage: Bacteria > Verrucomicrobiota > Verrucomicrobiia > Opitutales > Opitutaceae > Pelagicoccus. The sequence continues at coordinate 54,420 of JANQRJ010000006.1, read as the reverse complement.
CAGGCGTAGTTGGGTACGCGGATAACACCCAAGCCCCCAGGCTTCAGGGCGTCGCGCACCGCCCGCAGCACGCCTAGCGGATTCACCTCGTGCTCGAGATAGGAGCTGAGCGCGACTATGTCCACGGAATCCGGCGGCAGGGAAGCGATCCCCTCGATCGCCGGCGCTTGCACGCAATGACCGCCAAACGCGCTGAACCTCTTGTGGGCCTGCTCGCCTAGGACTTGCGAGATCTCCACTCCGACCGGTCGGATATCGATGCCCTCCCGCTCTTTCAGCCATCGGGCGAGTCGCTCGCCATGATCGCCCGAACCGCAACCTACATCGAGCACGCTGTAGGGCTCTTCACATGGCTTTGCGGCGGCCCTTTTCTTCAGCAATCGCGTTATGGTCCGACCAACGGCTCCCTGCCTACGGAATCTCGCCCGCAACCGTTTCACGACATCGCTCACGGCGGAAAGGAAGGGCTCATTCTCCTTGCGACGCTTCTTTTCCTCCTCATAGGCCCGCTCCCAAGCGAACTCGTCCACCAGCTTCGAGTAGTCCGGAGGGTTCGCAAGGAAAACCATGCCGGTGGACAGGCATTCGACTATCTTCCATTCGCCTTTCGAGTACGGCGTCTCGCGAACTTCCGTCTTCTCTTCCGTCAACGGATTCACCCGCTCGTGTTCTCCAACAGCCATCCGCAAGGGATAGGGAACCCACGGACCTGGGAAAAGGAAAAAGGCCAACCAGGCTCACTCCGGGGGTGTTGCAAAGTACCGCAGATCTACTCCAGATAACGCTCTGCGCATGTAGCCGCGTTCGTGAGAACGTGGAGGCTTTGGCTGCCACAACCAGCGGAACCGCGTGTTTTTCGCTCCGCTGTCGGCTGCCGCCTCGGTTCTCAAGAACGCGGCTACATAGCTGGGATAGATATTCGGCGAGGCGACACTTTCGTATCAAACACACCAGGGTCGCCCGCGCAGCCGCCTAAAACAGCTGCTGTTGCTCGAAGGCCTGCTTCTTCGCGCCGCTGCCTTGGCTTTCGATGATAAGCTGACGCAGCGTGGGACGCTGTTCGCTCAACTCCACGCAGTAGAGCAGCAGCAGCAAAGCGCTGGCGAGCGCATCGTAGAGAGCGCAGTGGTAGTGGCGCCGCTTTGCAGGGCAATGCTTCGCGGCCAACTCGTCGAGCTCCGCCTGCAGCTCCCAGCGCAGAACCAGATCCTCCAGCTTGAGCGACGATTCGTCGTCTCCATAGTTTCGATACAGATAGCCCGTATCAAGCCACGGACCCCACTCCGCGTGCTTCTTGTCCGCCTGCATCCAAGTGTTGGAAAGGCGGGCGTAGGGGAAGACGGACTTCAGCATCGTGTTCTCAGCCGAAGCGAAATGACCAGCCAAGGGACCCGTCTCACGCAGGCGAGCAAAGCGCTCCCACTCCTGGGCGAAAAGCGGTTGGCCCCTTACCATATCGTTGCCAATGCCGTGAGTCGCCTGCTCCTTGCGGGAAATCGCAGCCTTCGGACGGCACATGCCAGTAGCGGTTCCCTCGATGCGAGTGCCTTTCAAAGTCACCACGCCAAACTCCACAATGCCGCAATGCGGCCCGCCTTCGAAGTCGATGACGTGGATGGGAAGTTCGTCCCAGAAAGGATCCATGGCCGAGCAGCAAACGGAATTTTCGAAAATTGGCAACCGCCTATGCGATCAACGGCTCGGGCGAGACGGCGTTCATGACAAGTTTTGGGATAGATTCTAGCCTGAAGTCACCCGGCTGGGGAGAAGCGCGGCGTCTTCCATGCCGTGGATGATCTTCTTGTCGGGGGGGCAGAAGGTGGCGAGAACGCCGCCGAGGGAGACTGTTTCGCCGGAGGCGAAGAAGTAGGGATTGAGACGGAGGCGACCGCTGGCCTCGTAGACCTGGCCGTCGTCGCCGTAGAGCGGATGCTTGAGGCGCACGGACTTGCGAAACTCCTGCAACACGTGGGGATGGGTGTGAGCCATCTGGACGGCTTCCTGCAAGGCGCTTCGCCAGTCTTCGCGCGAGAGGTCGTTGCCGATGACGACGCTGCGGGAACCCCAAGCGGTCTCGTGGAATCCGGAGATCTTGAGGACGAGGCTGCGCTCCTTTTGGCTTGCTTCGGCGAGATCCATCCAGTCGTGCAGCTGCTGGCCTTGGGAGAGAGGTCCGTCGATAACCGCGCCGGGCGGCAGCGGGGCCGGATCGACGACCCAGGTCTTGGGTATCAGCTTTTCAAGGACACGAAGCGATCTCCGGGAAACGTTCTCCCGCCAGAATTCTCCGAGCAGGTGATGATGGAAGAGGGCCATGCCGAGCTTCTCCTCTAGGAAGGGACGCAGCGGAGGCGTGAGGGCTACTTCGCCGTTTTCGACCGCCTCGACGATGAACTCGACCGCGGGAAGGTTCGGCAGGTCGAAGAGCTCGAAGAACCGGTAGACGACGTCGATCTTCTCCGGACTGCCAGCTATGTCGAAGTAGACGGCCCCACCTAGAGGGAAGATGTCTTGTACCCAAAGACTGTATACGCGATATCCTCGGCGCTGCAACCGCTCGGCGAGCCAGTCCATCTCGGGCTTGTAGGTAGCGGATTCTTCGCTCACGGCTAGGGCGATGACGGGATTCTTCTTTTCGGCGGCCTCGCCGGCGACCGCGCGGTAGAAGGCTTCCTCTATGGCGGCCCTCGCGCCGAGGATGTCCGAGGACTCGCCCGCCGATCCCTGGTATAGGAGATTCAAATACGCGGTAAGTCCAATGCCGCCAGGCACGGAATCCAACTCGGTGAGAGAGAAACCGTCCTGCGTGACAAGGAGGTCGGGACGGATGACGGGGGGAAGCTTGCCTTTGTTCGCCTTGCTTCGGCAGATCTCCACGAGAGCGGGCGGCTTGCCGCGGTCGAGGTAGTCGGCGACCCAGGGGGCATAGAGTTCCTTGTTGCGCAGCAGCTTGCGGCCCTCAGCGGAACGCAGGTAGAGAGCTTCCAGGGCCTGGTAGAACTCGAGACTGGCCTGGCCGATTTCCTCCAGAGCCGCCACCATCTCGTGGGTCAGCCGCCAGGCTTCCGGCGACATGCGCCAGGACTTGCCTTCGAACAGCTCCTGCTCGGCAAAAGCGGTCTTGAGGGTATCGAATTCCATGTCTTTCCGGGTCCTGGGTATTGGGTTCTAGGTGATGGATTTAGGATCTCGGATTTAGGATACGAACCTACAGCCTATCTTCCTACAGTCTAAACCCCTCGCGGCGGCACGCCGCTAATCCTCGATCACGATATCCTTGTTGCGGGAACGGGGCGAGCCGGCACGCAGCCACCCATTTACGAAGCGGTCGATGTCGCCGTCCATCACAGCTTGGATGTTGCCCGTCTCCACGCCGGTACGCAGGTCCTTGACCATTTGGTAGGGCTGGAAGACGTAGCTACGGATCTGGTTGCCCCAGCCGATTTCGCCCTTCTCGCCATAGATTTTCTCCATGGCGCTGCGCTTTTCGTCCTCGGCCCGCTCGTAGAGTCGAGCCTTAAGCATCTTCATGGCCGTGGAACGGTTCTTGTGCTGGGAGCGGTCGTTTTGGCAGGCTACTACAATACCGGTCGGCAGGTGAGTGAGACGGACGGCAGAGTCGGTCTTATTGACGTGCTGGCCGCCCTTGCCGCTGGAGCGGTAGGTGTCCTCGCGCAGGTCGCCAGGGTCGATCTCGATGTCGACGTCGTCCTCGATCTCCGCAACCACGTCGACCGCGCAAAAGGAAGTGTGGCGACGCTTGTTGGCATCGAAGGGGCTGATACGGACAAGGCGATGCACACCGCGCTCGGCATTGGCATAGCCAAAGGCGTTTTGCCCGACAATACGGAGGGTGGCCTTGTCGATGCCGGCTTCCTCGCCAGGGAGCATGTCAATGATCTCGACCTTGAAGCCGCGGAGCTCGGCCCAACGGGTGTACATGCGGAGAAGCATATCCGCCCAATCGCAGGACTCGGTGCCGCCCGCCCCGGCATTGATGCTCAGGAGGGCGTTGCAACGGTCATGAGGCTTGTCGAGGTAGCATTGGATTTCGAGCTCGTCGAGTTCCTGCTTGAGAGCCTCGGCGCCATCGTGCAGCTCGGCGATCTCGGGAGCGGATTCGTCGAGATCCTCCTCCAACAAGAGCTCCTCCATGGCGCGGGCGTCGTCGAGCTTCGCCTTGAAGGCAGCCATGCCGTTGACCACGCCCTTGAGGATGTTCGCCTCGGCGATGGTGGCCTGGGCGGCTTGCTGGTCGTTCCAAAACGACTCTTCCAGCATCTTGGCGTCCAGTTCGGCGATTTTCAGCTTCTTGTTATCGACGTCAAAGATACCTCCACAGGTATCCGGCTCTCTTCTCCAGCTCGTCGTGCAAGGCTTTGGTCTCTGGCTTGATCATAGGCTGACGAAACTGCGAAGCCCACGGCAGGAGATCAAGCGCAGGCTTAGGCAAAAAAGGCACGGAAAGCGAATTTCCAAAAATCGGTCCGCAATGAGTAAATTTCTCTATGGTTCAGCCGATAACGGTAGGCAATCGAGACTATCGTGAGCCAGCCAACCTTCATCGCCAAGCGCCGCATTGCCGATGACCTCGCCGCTTCCCTGTCGGAGAAGACGGTCGCGGTCTCCGTGGTCGTGCCGCTGTTCGACGAAGCCGATACCCTGGAGGCCCTGGCCAAGCAGATCCAGGAGGCTCTCGGTTCAACGTCACACGAAATCGTGTTCGTCGACGACGGCAGCCGCGATCAGTCCTGGGAGCGCATACAACGCCTCGCCGCCGTTCAGCCCAACATCATTCGCGGCTTTCGGCATCGCCGAAACCGCGGCAAAGCGGAGGCTCTGGCGACCGGCTTCGCCCAAGCCTGCGGGCGTAAAGTCGTCACCATCGACGCCGATCTGCAGGACGATCCCGCCGAAATCCCCGCCCTTGTCGCCAAACTCGACGAAGGCTACGACCTCGTCTCCGGTTGGAAAAAGAGCCGCAAGGACCCGCTCAGCAAAACCATCCCCTCCCGACTCTTCAACTTCGCGGCCCGAGTCGCATCCGGCCTGCCGCTGCACGACTTCAACTGCGGCCTCAAGGCCTACCGACGCGAGGCCATCGCAGATCTGCGCCTCTACGGCGAGCTGCATCGCTTCATCCCCATCCTCGTGCAAGCCGAAGGCTTCCGCGTAACCGAGCTGCCAGTTCGCCACTTCCCGCGCCGACACGGCCAGTCGAAATACGGCTGGAAGCGCTTCGCCAAAGGCGCCCTCGACCTGGTGACGGTCGTCATGCTCACCCGCTATCTCAAGCGCCCGGGCCACTTCTTCGGAGCGCTCGGATTGGCGAGCGGATCCCTCGGAGTCTGCATCCTCGGCTACCTCTCGATCATGAAGATCTTCTTCGACCAAGGCATCGACAGCAGGCCCCTGTTCTTCTTCGGAATCCTAGCGACCCTCTTCGGAGGACAGCTCATCACCACCGGCTTCATCGGCGAGTTTCTCCTCAGGCACAAGGCCGACGCCCTGGCGAGCGGCGAGATCGAGCAAACCCCACAAGCCCACAGCGACAACTGATGGACGCCGCGATCCGATACAACTCCGAGCCCCCTATCCGTCGCCCTGTAGCATTTGCGGCGGCAATGCTTCGCGACCTCAAAGCCGCTCGCGAACTCGCCTGGCGACTTTTTCTGCGGGACCTCAAAGCCAAGTACCGAGCCAGCATCCTCGGCTATATCTGGGTCGTCCTTCCCCCGCTCGTCGTTACCGCCACCTTCATGCTGCTGCAAAACGCCAAGCTCATGAACGTCGGCGAACTGCCGGCGCCCTACGCCCTCTACGTCCTCTCCGGCACCACCTTCTGGCAGCTTTTCGCCGACGCCGTGCAAGGGCCCCTCAAAATCGTCTCCCAATCGAAGGGCATGCTGGTCAAAATCAATTTCCCCCGCGAGTCCCTCATCATGGCCGGCGCCATGGACGCCCTGTTCACCTTCGCCATCCGCTTCATCCTGCTGCTCGCCACCTTCGCCTACTTCGAAACCAGTCTGCCGCTTCACTCCGGTCTCGTCCTTCTCCCTCTCGCAGTAATCGGCATGCTCGTAGCCGGGCTCGCGATCGGCGTGCTCGTCACCCCACTTGGGACGCTCTTTCAAGACTTCTCCCAAGGCCTCCCGCTGGCTCTCTCCCTCTGGCTCATAGCGACGCCAATAGCGTATCCAGCATCCAACGTCAGCGGACTCATCACCCGGATCAATTCCCTCAATCCGATGACCCCGCTCATCGAAGTGCCCCGCAACCTGCTGCTTTCGCTTCCAAACCCGTCGTACGCGACCTGGGGCGCCATCATCGCGATCGCCACAGCAGCCAGCGTCGCGGCCTGGCTGCTTTTCCGCATCTCCCTGCCTCACATCATCGCCCGCATAGGCTCCTAGCCGCCATGTCCGAAACCCTCCTCACAGTCAAAGGCCTCAAGAAACGCTACTGCCGCGACCTGAAGCGATCGCTTGCCTACGGCGTCGAGGACATTGCCCGCGACTGCCTCGGGGCAAAGCCGCGCCAAGATCTGCGCAAAGGCGAATTCTGGGCTAACGACAACATCTCCTTCGAACTCAAGCGCGGCGAATGCCTCGGCCTCATCGGCGGCAACGGAGCCGGAAAAAGCACCCTGCTCAAGCAAATCGCCGGGTTGATAAAGCCCGACGCTGGAGAGATAGAAATCAAAGGCCGAGTCGGAGCCCTCATCGAGCTCGGAGCCGGCTTCAATCCCCTTCTCACTGGACGCGAAAACATCCATATAAACGCCGCGGTCCTCGGCATGGGCAAACGCGAAGTCGACCACAAGCTCGACGAGATTCTCGCCTTCGCCGACATCGGCGAATTCATAGATTCCCCCGTGCAAAGCTACAGCAGCGGCATGAAGGTCCGCCTCGGTTTCGCCATAGCCGCCCACCTGGAGCCCGACATACTGCTGATAGACGAAGTACTCGCCGTAGGGGACGCCGCCTTCCGAGCGAAATGCTACGCAAAGCTAGATCAATTGAGGCAAAAGAGCGCCTTCATCCTGGTGAGCCATGACGTCAACGGGATAGGCAACATAGCGACCAAAGGGCTCGTGCTCCAAAAAGGAATGCAAGCCCATCTTGGCAACCTCGAACAAGCCATAGGAATCTACAAGCAAACGACCAAGAGCCAATCTCCCTTCAAAATAAAGGACCATCCAATCCTATCCGGAGAGAGTCGGATCAGTCCCCTGGAAATAGGCCGCGGGAACACATGCTCGCTTACCCTCGAGTTGGAAAGCGAGCAGGATATCGAAACCACGAGGCTGAGAATGAAATTCCTAGCCTCCTCGGGCGAAACCGCCGCCGAGTGGAACAGCATTCTCAACGACCGATATTTCGATCTCAAACGAGGGGCGAATACGCTGAAGCTCGAGTTTCCGCTTTTCCTTCTTCCCGGGCAATATGATATAGACCTGTCGATCACTCCCGAAGATTCCGCCAAACTGCTCTACCACGAGAGATCCACTCAAACGGTCAGCATACTAGGAAACCCCGCAAGGACGACTTACTACCAGCTCTCATGAAGCCGAGTAAAAAGCCCAGTCAAAAGCAAACGACTCTCGGGTTTATCTTCGCAAGCGAGACGCAGCTGGAAATGGCCAGGGAGATATCCGTGGCAGGAAAAAGCGCCGAGACTACCCTAATTATAGATCTCAGAAACCCTGCTCCCGCCACCGGAAAGCGTGACTTGCGACCCTTTGGAAAACCGACAATCGTTCAGCCATACGCCCAAGCATCTTTCCTGCGAAAAATGGTCGAGAAGGCAGCCTACAGCAAATTCCTTCCCGAGAAGATAAAACGAAAACTGAAAACCGCTCTAGAACAATCCCAAGCCCCCCTCGATAGTCTCGCGAACTTTCCCGCGCACGTCTTCGCAGGAAACGATCGCAGTCCCTCGGAAAGAAAGTGGATTCGAAAAGCGAAAACCGGTGGATCGAGAGTATACTTGCTGCAGGAAAGCATACGGCGCGACGAAGCCATGCAGCAAGACGACGGATTCAGCGCAAACGGAGCCGGAGGCTGCGATCGAATCTACGCATGGGGCAGGACAAGCGTAGATTACTACCTGAAAATAGGTCGAACTCCCGATACCATAATCCCGACAGGAAACCCTCGCGTCGACAGCTATGTGAAAAGCATTTCGACCTTACCCGAGATCCGGAATCTGAAACACAAGCTAGGCATTCCGAAGAATAGCATCACCCTTCTTCTCGCCAGCAATCCCGTCTATGGAATGATGCTAAAGCGTCCATTCCCCCAGGAGGAGTTCATTCGGAAAACCATGATGCTGTTCGACTGGGCGAGAAGCCAGGGTGTAGCCATACTCGTAAAGCCTCACTACGTCGATGTGGAGCATTTCGAAAAATGGGGATTGCGAACGAAAATCGAAGAGTCGGAAGGCCTTTTCTACAACGAAAGCGTGAAGCTGGAAGAAGGAATAAAGGCCTGTGAAGGTTCCTTGATATACAATTCAAGCGTAGCTCTCGAGGCAGCGCTATGCGGAAGGCGATGCGGCATGCTCTTTCCGGATTCCTACGGTCACGGAACCGACTTTCTGGAAAACGGACTTTGCAGCTCCATAAATTCGGAGACCGATTTCCAAAGATTCGTCCGCGAGCTCGATGAGCCAATTCCAGAACTCGCGACGCAGCGATACCTTGAATCGACCGAAGGCAGCGCCAACCGAATCCTCGCCGACGCCTTCGCAAGCAACTAATCAACCGAATTCATATGAAGAATCTCGTACTCATTACCGCCAAAGGCGGGAACCAAACCGTCCAGAATAAGAATATCATTCCTATACAAGGAAGCCCTGTGGTCGCGTATCCCATAAGGTCTGCGAAATCAAGCTTGCTAGCCGAACACGTGGCGCTCTCGACCGAATGTCCAAGAATTTCGCGCATTGCGGAAACCGAGGGCATCGAAGTAGTAAAAAGGCCAGACCATCTATGCGATGCGAAAAGCCTCCACAAGGACGTGATCAAATTCGAAGTAGAGCGTTTTCTCGAACGCGATCCCGAAATCGAAAACATCGTGGTTCTGCTCGGAAACACGGTCATGGTCACAAGCGGTCTTATCGACAAGGCCCTCGAAATGCTCGATCAGCCGGAAACGGATTCCGTTATCTCCGTCTGGGAAGCTCAAGACGACCATCCGCTCAGGGCCCTCAAGATAGGCGAAAACGGATACGTGGAATCCTACCTGGGCATCGATGCCGGATCCAATAGACAGGCCTACCCCAAAGCGGTCTTCTACGACCAAGGCATATGGGCGTTCAAAGCCCGCTGCGCCATTGAACAAAAAGGACCGCCCCCATGGGTCTGGCTCGGAGAGAAATGCAAGACGATCGTCAGACCCTGGGTAACCGGGCGAGATATCCACAGTTGGATAGATGTCAGTGCAAGCTCCTGGTACCTCAGTGCGATTCAAGCAGTCGATTTCATGGACTTCTCCGACTAGGCAAATCACAAGCCCATATGCAAAATCCGTCGAGATTCCTAACCGCAGCTTACTATAAGCGAAAACAACGCCAATATCTAACCCGCGAAGGGTGGCGACAGCTGGGGGATCGAAATCGACTCCGTAGGCTTCGGAACCGGCATAAAGGAGAGAGCTGCTTTATCATCGGCAACGGCCCAAGCCTGAACGCCTCCGACCTGGAGAAGATAGCCGACTATCCGACATTCGCCTGCAACAAGATATTCCTGATATTCGAGCGTACGAACTGGAGGCCGACTTACTATTTCGTGGAAGACCAATTGGTCTGGGAACAGGAGAAAGGCAAGATTCTGGGCATCGAGGAGATCCAGCGATTCGCCCCGGATATCGAAGGCCGATTCTCCTCGACGGATTTCACGATATTCAAGCAGCTCTACAACTACAACCAAACGAAGGAAGTACCCTATTCCAAAGATCCGATAGAGGGCCTGGAATGGGGAGGCACTGTATGCTTCTCCATGATCCAGATGGCCCACCATATGGGCTTCAGCTCAATCGTCTTGCTCGGCGTGGACTTCAGCTACTCGAGCTCGACAACAGTGAAGTTCAACACTGAATATATCGACAAGAAGGAGGCTAAGTCAGGCTGCGATCATTTCTCTCCCGACTACTACAAAGAGGGAGTGCCGTGGATTCCTCCAGACATGGCGATTCAGGAGAAGGCTTTCAAGATCGCGTACGAAGAAACAAGACGAGACGGAATAAAGCTGATAAACGCCTCAAGAAAATCGGCTTTAAACGTCGTTCCCAAGCAAAACCTCGAAGCCGTTATTGCTGCCTCGAAGTAGCCCTTTCCCCACTTGGACAACGATAAGCCAACCATACTTTTTCTCTTTTCGAGACTGGAACTGAGCGGCGTGGTCACTTTCAACCTTAGGCTCTGCGAACACCTCGCTCGCAAAGGCTATGACGCCCGCATCATACTGCTATCCAGTCGTCCTGAGAAGGACCCTTGGAAACCCGAGATCCTGAAACGCATTCGCATCGAAAGCTGGAGACACAGAGGTCCCTGGCTCGCCCGTTGCTACCGCTTTGCAAGAAAAGCCAATCAACTCGGCCCCGCAATAATCCTGCCCGGCTACTGCTACGACTACATGGCAGCTGCGCCTCTATTATCGGAAGATATCAGAATCGTTAACGTCTTGCACAGCGATGACCTCTTTTATTACGAAACCCAAGCGGAGTTCAAAACTCTCTTCGACGCAACGGTATGCGTATCGAGGACTATCGAAGAACAGTCGGCAAAGCTGGTCGACGAAAAGCGTGATCGACTAGCCAAAACGATCCCATACGGGATCGGCATACCCGAAACCGAAACCGAAGCGAATTCAGTCGGTCCCCTTAAGATCCTCTACAACGGGAGACTGGATTCCACCCAAAAGCGAACTCAAGATCTCATCCCGCTGTGCGATGCCCTACACGAGACCGGAACCGCTTTCGAACTCACGATAATCGGCGACGGAGAACTTCGAGAAACGCTAACCAAAGGCCTAGATCGCCACCTAAAACGCGGGAAGGTCAGGCTGCTCGGCAGAGTCGATCCCAAAGAGGCCGAACAGGCCTGCTTGAGCAACCACGCGCTCCTAATGACATCAGCCTATGAAGGGCTCCCGCTCTCGCTGCTCGAAGGCATGGCTGCCGGCTGCGTTCCCGTTCTATCCGAATTCAAAAGCGGCGCCGGCGAAATCGTCGAGCAGGGAATCAACGGTTTTCGCTTTCCGATTGGCGACATAGGAGAAGCCGCCCGAATCATCAACGACCTGAGCTCAGATCTGCAGAGGACGATCGAAATCGGCCAAGCTGCGCGACGAAACATTCGCAACGGCCCCTACTCGATAGAACATTGCGCCGCCGAGTACGAAAAGATCTTCGCAGCGGCGCAAGCGACTCCACCGACCAGAAGAGCTTCGATCTTTCCCAAGGCTAGAAACAACATGGGGTTCATTCCTGAGCTCAAATCATTCGTCGCGTACCACTTCAAAAAGGATTGAATCCGTCATATCGAACAGAAATGGCGCAGCGTCGGAAGAGAGTAGCAATCATATCGAGAGGCCCCCAAACCACGGGAGGGGCTAGCAAATGCGGCGACCTCCTCGCGAAAGCGCTGCCGCTCGTAGACATAGAGGCGACGCTCTTCACGTTCGAATCTCTTGCAAAGCCGCAACAAGCGTATCATAGCCCCGTCGTAAAAGGATTGAGCCAGCGAGCGTTTCTCAAGCTGCGCAAAGCCGAACGAAGCATCATCGGCACTGAATTTCTACCCCTGGAGCGGCAGGCATTGCTCAGACGCCTTTCGGATTTCGATATAGCGCATTTTTACGATACATGGTGGACCACTTCGCCCAAAACCGTATCCAGCTGCGCCAAAGGAATTCCAACCGCGTTAACTCTTCAGGATTGTCACGAGTTCACCGGAGGTTGCATGTACCCTTCCGAGTGTGATCGATTCCAGACGAACTGCGGAAACTGTCCGCAGAAGGAATCGATATTCCGCTTCGGCGACTTTTCCCGTTTCTCGTTAGACGTCCGACGTTCCGCATACGCCGACCGGGAAATCTCGCTCCTGGCTCCGTCACGTTGGATCGCCGGACTTTGCGCCAACTCCGCCATCTTTGGACGACACCCCAGGGTGATCCCCAACGCGATTGATACGTCGATATTCAAGCCGATATCCAAACCTCAAGCTCGCCAGAAATTCGACCTTCAACCCGAAGGACTCTATGTTCTTATTTCCGCTCACGATCTGAAGGACCGACGAAAGGGAATCGATCTAGCGATCGACGCGGTGAATCGTTACGCTGAGCAGGCTCAAGAGACAAGCCCCTCATTCAAGGTCTTGTTGATGGGAAAAGATCCGGAAGCCATCGCTGGACAGCTCCAAATCCCAGCGCGCAGCATTGGATTTCTCAGCAACGACTACGATATCGCCAACGCCTATGCGGCAGCTGACGTCTTCCTCTTCCCGTCGCGCACCGACAACTACCCCCTCGCAGTATTGGAATCCCTAGCATGTGGCACTCCAGTTGTCGCATTGCGCCGCGCTGGCATAGCGGAAATGTTCGTAGACCAAAGAGAAGGCATCTACCTGGAAGAGGAGTCCCCGGAACTTCTGGCAAGCGAACTCGAACGACTTCTCAAAGACGAAGAGCCTCTCCGAGACATGGGTTTCCGCTCCGCCAAGAGGATGGCCGAACAACATAGCCTCCTTCGCTACGCCGAGCAGCATCGCTCAGCCTATGAGGAGATGCTCGATGCGAAAACAACGAAAAGCTGAATCGGTGAAGCGCATCTCATTCGACCTCTACGACACGATCATCACCCGTCGGGTGAGCGATCCCCATCGGATATTCGAGGAAACGGCACTCGATGCGCCAAACATCGGACTGTCTCCTGAAGCCTTCCGAAAAAGGCGAGTAAAGGCGGAAAAAATCGCGAGACGCAATAACGAAAGCGGCGAATGCAGTTTCGATGATATATATAAGGAACTTGCCACGCTTCTAAGAACAGACCTTGGAACGATGTCTCGCCTACAACAGGCCGAACTCGAAAAGGAAAGAGAGAATTCCTACTTGATTGAAGCGCAGCGAAAGCTGATCGAACGATCCCGAGAGGAGGCTGATCAAGTCTGGATAATCACAGACATGTATCTGCCCAGGTCTTTTCTGACCGATCTGCTCGAGAAATTCGAGATCCTTCCACTTGTCGACAAGCTCGTTATATCGTCAGAAGAGTCCGCTTCGAAAAGCGCAGGCACTCTCTACGACAGATATCTGGACGGAGCAATCGACTGGACTCACATCGGCGACAATAGGCGATCCGATATCGATAATGCGGAAGCCAGGGGCATCAAAACTTCCTGGACCAGGATCTCACATCCAAACGAGGACGAAAAAAGGGTCGAGCGGGACCATTCCCAAGGACATAGCTACGCCAGCGCAATGCGAGAAGCCAGGCTTCTCTGCCCTAATTCCAGCAATATAGATGCATGGACGATAGGCGCTAACCATAGCGGTCCAATGGCCTGGCAGTACGCGCTGTGGATAGCAGAGAAGGCCAAAGCCCTCGATCTGGATCAGGTAGTCTTTCTCGCTCGAGACGGCCAACTTCTACATCAAGCCTACCAACGGCTTGCTCGAAGCAAACCGGACCTTCCCCCAGCTACCTATCTGGCTGCATCGCGGCTCGCCTGGTTGCCATGCATACTGAATTCCGACCACGAAGATTCCGGAAGAATCGCCGAGAAACATATAGGCGAGGATTTCGAGCAATTCTTCTCAAGCCTTGGAGTCGAGGCAGCAAGGGAATCGACCTTGCGCGAGCTATTGACTTCCAGCGAATTCAGGACAGCCGCAGCAAATCGAATGGAGTTGATCAAAACCTACTTCGAGCAAGAAGGCATCTGGAAAGCGCGACGAATAGGCCTCGTCGACATAGGATGGAAAGGCACTATGCAGAGCTGGATGCGCACCCTACTGAAAGACCTGCAACCTAACCGGCCAACCCCGTCGGTCATCGGACTGAACTACTCCCTCGAGGTCCATTCGATAGAGGATCAGCGCGAAGCATACCTCGAAAAGCCACACTGGCTGCCCAGCCGAGAAACGCTGCACACTTCCGTCATGGAAATGCTTCTCCCCGCCGACCATGGACAAATATTAGGCTATCGAGATTCCACAGACGGAGGTCTCGGCGCAGAACCTATTGCAAGTCCGAAGACAATAGCTCCTCTATCTATAATCGAAGCAATGCAAGCGGGAGCCAAGGCCTTTTTCGAATCGGCTCTTCAGCGTGATCTATATGAGCAAAGCGCCCCTATTCGGGGCTACCTTAGACTGCTTCTTTTTCCGAACACCGATGAACGTCGCTGCTTTCGAAAGTTCTCATTCTCGACCTTCGCCCGCGATGAACAGGCGGAATACTCTCTCATTCCGAAACTCGCGCGCAAAGAGATCATCAAGCTTTGCTTGTCACCCAGGCGCTCGACCGCTCATTGGCCTTGGCCTGCCGCCACTTGCCTCGAGGCCTTTCCCGGAATTCACCGCTTCTGGCTGCGGCTCTTGCTAGCGAAGCTCTATATATGCAAAACCCTAGAGAGGGGATACCTCGCTTTAAGAAAGGCCGTGACGAAAACCGGCTAGAAGAGCTAGGCGATATCGCACCAAAGCCCTGCCCTTCGAAATCCTTCCAAGACAGGCGTACGCAATCGAAGCGCCGATCGCGAAGCACAGCTTCGCATAGTACTCGATTCGCTTCATAAGTATCGAACCCCTTCCCAGGCGTCGAACTCTTTTCAACTCCCATTCGCCCGTCCGCTTCGCAATTCCATCCAAGGCAGACAACGTCAATCGACTTTCCGGCACGCAATGTCGAACCACAACCTTAGGATGATATTCTCTGAGAGCGCCTTCGCTATTCAGCTTCCATGCAATGTCCTTATCTTCCGCATGTTTCATTTCCGGATCGAAGCCGCCAACCTTCTCAAGCCAGGACTTTCGAAAGGCCATATTACATCCATATGCGAATTCGTGAGGTCGATAGGCCCTCTCGTCACCGCCAAGATCCTGCAGGCTCAAGTATCCCTTGAGCAACGGAGAGAACCAGCCAGGCAACTCTCCCTGAAAGACTGGAAGTATTCTCCCACCAATCGAGGCCGCATTGGTGCTTCGATCGAACGCGGAAACAAGCTCCTGCAGGAAGGCAGGATCTACCAATGCATCGTCGTCGATAAAGGAGACCAAGTCCGCCCGAGCAGCCCTCCACCCAGCATTGCGGGCAGCCGACAAGCCAGGCGTTTCTTCTCGCAGGTACCTAATATTGAAAGCGTGCCTATGGGAAATTATCTTCGCGCAAACCTCTGCAGTGTCGTCCTCGCTTCCATTGTCGACCAGCAGCAGTTCGAACGATTCGGGCTTTATACTTTGAGCGCAAACGGCCGCAACGCAGTCCTCCAGAAAATGAGAGCGATTGCGGGTGCACACAATGATACTTGCTCGCAATTCGCTCATCTAAGTCCCTTCTGCTTCCGCTTCCAAAACATCCGCTACGTAGCGCGAAACGTCGACATGATCCCGTGCCAATCGTCGAGAGTTACATCGACAATCATCAGCCAGGGATTCGGATTGCAACATCGATTCCAGCTCCTCGAGCGTCTCGGCAGCCGATCTGGACTGACGCACAAGCGAATACTTGGATTCGAGGTAGTCGAGGTACCCGCGTGTCGACGGATTGACGTACAAGACTGGCGTTCCTAGGACCGCAGCTTCGCTAGCAGTCGTCGCGCCTTCCGTCACAATGATTTTCGCAAAGGCCAAAGCTTGGTGGTAGTCTACTGCAGGAATCCTTAGCAAATACTTGTCGAACTCTTCGCTGAGCCGCCCTTCTTCGGCCGAAATCCAAACGTTGCATACCGACTCTATTCGACGCAGCAGATGCGGCAGGTTGCCAGACACCCCTTCCATTCCGATGTCGTGCAAGGTGTTCCAAGCCGACAGGCGAACGATCGCGTATCCACGACCGTCGGGATCCAGTGACGCAACCCTTTCAGAGTCCCCACGGAAGTGATCAGCCGAAAGCGAGGTAAGCTCATGAAAACCTCTGTATTTTTTCTGCTTCCGGCCAAGCGGCTTCTCGAAACACTCCGGAGTATGAATCGACGTGGCAAACGGATGGGCAATGCTGTGATTGAAATGCTGAAACTCGCTATCTGTGAAAATGACATTCGGCTTTCCGAAAATCCAAGCCGATTGAGTGTAGCTTCCCATACAGCTCGCTACCAAATCCGGCTTGAATCGCAAGATCGCCCGCACGACCTCGACCTGGCGTTGCAGAAATTCGGCAACAGGGAACCGGTTCGATTTTCCCGTTCGAGATATAATCGAATATTCAATTTCCGGATACGCTCCGTGAAGCTCTCGCATCACATCTCGGTCTCGAGAAAGCATAAGGACATCGTGACCCCGTTCCGCAAGAAGCGCTATCGGACTTCTCCAGAAATGGATATCGGCGGGATGATGAGCTTCTATCAGGATTTTCATCACGACTGGCGACGAATCAAGGCGAGACGGCTTTCAGCACAACCACAGGCAATCCGCCTTTTCGTATGCTGTCGATCTCCTCGCCTTCGACAATCGCATCCATACGCATCTGGGTGTTGCCAATGTAGTATTGCGCCTCGGCCGCATTTCCGACGAGGGTGACCCCCGCCGGAAGGTAAGGCTCGATAACCTGCCAGGGGCCGGAGACCATTAGTCGGACGGAATCCTCACCGGAACTCCGCATATGGGAACCCAGCAGGTCAACCGCTTCCTTTCCACTCGTGTACCAGTACTCGGTCTCGTATCGATTCAAGGCTCCAGCCGGTCCACCTGCGAGCTGGTTATAATAGATATATTGATAGGGGTGCAGGCGAACATTCGTCGCGAGGCTTGAGGCAAGAAGGATCGCAACGACAGCAGCTACTGCGAACGCTCCACCGCGACGAGCGAAAGCTCTTTGCCAGCCCCATGAAAGCGCTGCCATCAGCGGCGGCAGGAGATAGAGCAGATGACGGATTCCATTATGAATCGCGGGCTGGCGGACAAGAACGTAGGCCAAGGGAAAAAGCGCCGCGAAGACGACAAGAGCGCGAACGAACACGTCGCGATCCAGCTTTATATTGCCTTTCCGGAGATCGAACAGCAGGAGAACCGTTCCGGCTACCATTGCCAACGGCATCCACAACGGCAGCTTGATAAGCAGCATCCAAAGAGCGTAGTACCATGGAGAACTGCCGGCATCGTACATTTGTCCAGCGAATAGAACTGGGATCGTCGAGGAGAACGTCTGCAGCTTTTCAACCGCTTGGGCGGAGCTTCCAAAGGGATTGCGATGAGCGGCTGGCCACCAGGGCAGCAATACGCAAACCGCGATCCCAAAAGCCGCTAAGCCTCTCAGAACCAGGGAACTCAAACTTCGAAACCAAGATTCGCGCTCGGCGAATAGCGCTATGGAAAGCAGCCCAAACAGCCCGAAGTATCCGATGAACACAACTCCAGGCGGGCGCGTCGCCATGCAAACCCCCATGGCTACACCGAAGGCAACAACTCTCCCCCAACTCGGCTTCGGCATCTGCTTCGCTAACGCGACCAAAGCCACCAGAGCCCACACATAAGTCGCTGCAAAGGGAACGTCTTTCGGATTTATCGAGATGTGTCCATAGAAACTCGGAACCGAGAGAAGAAACGCGACGGCGAGAAGTGGCGCGATACGGACGAGGTCGAAGCGACTTTCGTCTCCAGCATTCGCATCGCCGGAATTCGAGCCCGTCAAGCGAGCCAAAACGAACGTGCCCCAAACGCAGAGCAGGCCGAAACACACGTTCCAGATCCGACTCAGCAAGATCGGATCAACGTCGAGCGATCGCCGAGCGATCGCGAGCGGTATGTCGTAGAGCCCAGGATATACATCCTGCGGCGCCTTCTGCATCGCCTCCCATTTATTGGGAGCGGCCAACAGATCCTGGTAATAGTCGAGCTTCGTATCGCCCGACCTCCAACGCGTCGGCTCGTCCCAGCTTAAGCCGTAGTCGCCCATGCGAGAAAAAAGCAGCGCCGCCAGCGCCAGAAAGAGAATGGCTGGAAGCGCTTTGCCAAAGCGGGGATTTAACGCGATTTTCAAAATTCAACTGGTTTGGATCCAACCGCCGCCATCGAACGCGACACGGCGTATCCTACTTACCGGCCAATAGGCGCCAGACCTTAGTCGAACGGGGTCGTTTTCGCGAAAATCCCTCACGATTCCAGCCTTCACCATTCACTATTCATCATTCACCGTTCTTTCCCCATGCCGACCCTCACCTTGATCGCCGCCCAATCGCTCGACGGCTTCATTACGCGCCACGACGAGCCTGGGACAGATTTCTGCGGGTCGGAAGACGCCCAATTTCTCTCAGCCACCCTGAAGGAGTTCGACTCTATGATCATGGGCCGCAAGACCTTCGAAACTCTGCGGGATCGTATCGTGGCCTCCCACACCACCCGCTACCTGCGCAAGATCTGCACCCGCAAACCCGCCGACTTCGCTCACCTCTCCCGCGAAGGCCTCATCGAATTCACCGACGCCGCGCCAAGCGGAATCCTCGAAGATCTCGAGGCTCGCGGCCGCTCTCGTTGCGCCCTGCTCGGCGGCGGCGAGATCTACACGCGCTTTCTCGAGGCGGACCTCGTCGATGAACTCTGGCTCACTCTAGAGCCAAAACTATTCGGCACCGGCACGCCAATCGTTGCCAGTCCTATCGACCGCCAGTTCATGCTCGAGAGCATGACAAAGCTCGGACAGAACACCGCCCTCCTAAAATACGCCCGCAGCCCTACCGCCTAAACAACCTCGCACCGCGCAGCGGCGCCGTGCTACTCCGGCAGATTCATCATGTGATACTCGTCGGCAAAAAGCCGCAACAGGCTGTCCAACTTCTCGACGATCGCCTCAGGACGGTTGGCTACTCCCATCATCTTTCTCTCCCAAGTCGCCACCGAGATGGAAACCACGCGATCCTTAGGGCGTTCCAGCTGGGCCATCTCGCGCAGCTCGAGCTTTACCACGTACAGGTGGCTTGGTCCCTGAGCATGGGCGACGTCTATGGCAATCTCCAGAAATGGCTGCCCAGGCATCACCTCCAATTCGATCGAAGACAAAAGGCGCACACCCAGATCTTCCAAGCTCCGCAAAGCATGAGCCTCCACATCCTCGTACGATAGGTCGAATTTTTCGGACTGCACGTTGAGCGGCCTTATCTCCAAGCCCACACCCTGCAGATTGACCAACACGCTCTCGCCGTAGTTGCCTGCCATGGCAAGCAAACCGGACAGTTGGAGCAAAACCAAGATCGCCAACTTCTTCATGCTAAAACTAATCGGCCTAACATGGCATCGTCGCAAGCGACGAATTGAAGATTGCGGATTGAAGATTGCAGATTTGCCTCCCAGCGCCTCGGTTAAGCTTCCGCCTACAGCCTAAATCCCTATCCGAAGGATCCTGCGAAGCTCGCAGAGCGAAGCACGGACAGCCTAGCAACCTTCTCCCAATGCAAATCGACGCCCCTAACCGCGAAGCGACTCTCAGCGTAGGCGAGTTCGCCAGCTTCACGCCCTACCCCTCTCCCAGCTTCGGGGGAGCCGCAGGCATATGGCGAGCCCAGCTCGGCACTCAGTGGCACCAGCGCATCCAAGCCGAATCCCAGACTGCAGGAGACGGCATGGAAAACGAAGTCCCCATAGCCGGCGCACTCCACTGGCGAAGCTGGACCCTTCACCTCTCCGGCCGCATCGATCAGCTCAAGCGCGAACCCGACCACGTCCATCTACGCGAAATCAAGACCGTTCAGCAACGCCTTCCCATCACTTACAAAACCCTGCTCCAACGCTATCCGAGCTACCCAGTGCAGCTGCTCGCCTATCGCGAGCTTCTGCTAAACGAAGAATTAAGAACGAAGAGTGAAGAACCGAAGAAAGGAGCCTCTCTCAATTCACCATTCGCCATGCCTCGTCGCTTCGCTTCTCGGATGTCGCTTCGCTCGGAACACCATTCACAATTCCACCTCGAGCTCCTATTCGTCGAGGTGGCCACCGGACTCACCCAGTCCATCTCGCTTGACACAGACTACGACGCCCTGCTCGCCGAGCAGCTCGACACCCTTGTCGACCACCTCGAGGCCAAGCAGGAACGCCTCGCCAGACTCCGCACCCTAAGCGTCCGCTCCGCATACCCGAGCCCCCGCCCCGGCCAGGAAACCATCCAGCAAGACCTCGCAGCCGCCGCCAGCCAAGCCCCCTTCGTTTTCCTCGAAGCTCCCACCGGCTACGGCAAAACCGGCGTCGCCTGGGAACACGCGGCCCGCCGTCTCGCCGCTGGTCAAGTCGACCGCATCCTCTACCTCACTTCCAAGACCACCGGCCAGACGGAAGCCGTCAGTCGGCTGCGCCGACTTCTAAGTGAAGAGCGAAGAACGAAGAGCGAAGAGTTGGAGAATACCATGGCTTCCCCCGCTCTTAACTCTTCGCTCTTAACTCTTAACTCCTCGCCAACGGCGAGCTTCTGGCACATCCGCAACAAGCAGGAGCACTGCATCCACACCGAATTCCGCTGCTCGCCGCAAACCTGCCCCTACCTAACCGACCTGCACGAAAAGTGGAAACGCTCCGGCCTCCAACGCCTGTATTCGCTTTCCCACGACGAAATTTCCATCGACGTCCTGAAGAGCGAAGGCCGAGCCGCCGGCATCTGCCCCTACGAAATCATGAGAGCAGGGCTCAGCCATCGCGATATCTGGATAGGCGACTACAATTACCTCTTCTCGCCTCACAGCGCCCGCCTGCTCGCCGAGCAAAGCGATTTCGATCCCGGCCGCACCTTTCTCATCATCGACGAGGCCCACAACCTGCCAAGCCGAGTCGCCTCCGCTTTCACCTATGAAATCTCCGTCCATCAGGTCTACGCATCCGTCGACGACTTAAGCGAAGCTCGCGCATCACGCCGTATCCAAAATCTCCTGAAAGGGCTCGCTCATGTCATCACCCATCTGCCCGTCGCCAAACGCCGAGGTCGGTCAGACGAAACAGCCATCCCCATCCACTTTCAGGAAGACTTTGACGATCACCTAGCCATGATAGCCGAGACTCTCGGCGACGAGCTACTACCCTACGAAGACCTCTCCCCCGAAACCAACGAACTTCTTTTCCAACTCGCAGCCGCCCGCTCCAGTCAGAGACGCGGCGAACTCCAACATCTGCTCTGGTCCTCCGAAAAAGGCGTCGCTCGTCTCGAATGTATCGACGCCTCCCGACTCATCGCGTCGCAGCTTTCCCAATACAACGGAGCCCTCTTCCTTTCCGCCACGCTCAGCCCCTTCGAGTCCTATCTCGAGGAGATAGGTTTAAGCGAAGAGTTAAGAGTTAAGAGCGAAAAACCGGAGAAGAAAAAACCAGCCCCTCCCTCCATTCTTAACTCTTCGCTCTTAACTCTTCACTTAACTCCCTCCGCCCCATGGCGCGAAAACGCCTACGACGTCGCCATCGACCTTCGCGTCGATACCCGACTCAAGACCCGCCAGGCCCACCTCCAGACCACTGCCGCAACCATAGCCGCAGCCGGGCAAAGCTTCGCTCCCGCCATCATCTTCTTCCCCAGCTACGCCTACGCTCAAAGCGCCCTCGAGCAGCTCCAATTCCACCACCCCATCGTCCGCGCCATTCTGCAGCCACGCGCCGGGGGGACTCTCGCCGAAAGAACCGCATTTCTAGAGGAGGCCCTCGCCTTTCACGACGCTCTATTCCTCATCCTCGGCTCCAGCTACGCCGAAGGCGTCGACACTCTCGGCGGCAAGGCTAGCTGCACCATAGTCGTCAGCCCCGCCCTGCCCGAAATGAACCTCATCCAGGAAGCCAAACGCCAACGCCACGACCAGCTCGGACGCAACGGCTTCGAACGCGCCTACCTCCAGCCCGGTATCCAGAAAGTCAATCAAGCCCTTGGCCGCCTCGTCCGCGCCCCCGGACACCGAGTCAAAGCCCTGCTCCATTGCCAGCGCTTCGCCGACCCGAAAACCAAACGCCTCCTCGACCCCCTGTATCGAAGCAAGACATACATCCATTCCGACGAAGACCTGCAAAACTGGCTCCAACAGCCACTCCCATGAGCCTTGACAATGACGTACAATTTTATTTTCAGTACGTCATGCAAACGAAACTGACCCTCAGAATGGAGGAAGCCCTGGTTCGCAAAGCCAAGCGACTGGCAAGAAAGAAAGGCACATCGGTATCCCGAATTTTCGGCGAATTCATCTCGCGCCAGACAGAAGACCTCCCCACTGACGAGTACCCGCCAATCACCGCCTCCATGATCGGAGCGATCAAACGCGACGCAGCCGACATCGACGAATACGCCTACAAAAAGCGGCTCGAAGAAAAGTATCTATGAAGCTGATGGTGGACACCAACGTCATTCTCGACGTCTGGCTGGCGCGAGAACCCTTCTGGCAGGATTCAGCAAGACTGCTCGCCAAGCTCGAAACCAACAAAGCCGAAGGCTACATCTGTCCTACTACCATCACTACACTCCACTACCTCGGCAGAAAAACCCTGGGCGAACGGAATACCCGAGAGCTACTCGAAAGCCTGCTCTCGATCTGCAAGATCGGAAAGCTGTCTTCGAAGATCTTCAAAGAGGCCCTTTCCAGCGAAGTAAAGGACTTCGAGGACGCCGTCATCGAAGCGGTATCCCTAGCCAGCAAAGTCGACGCCATCGCCACGAGAAACATCAAGGACTACAAGCATTCGCGAATCCCAGTCCTCGAGCCCGCTGCAATCGTCCGTGCCGAATAGCCCGAAGAGCCGCCATTCCCGCAATCGCACCCATCTAGCCCCCAGAGCCGAGTTTCCACTTTACCCGCATCGCGGTCTCGCTCTATCTCGAAGCGTGTTTGACAGGAAGACATTCGATTCCCAGCAAATCGCCGAAGCCATCGAAAAAATCGCCGAGCAAATCGACGCCGCTCACCATCAGGCCGACAAGCTCGTGCTAGCCGGCATCGCAAACGGCGGCATCCCCCTCTGTTCCATGCTGGAAGCCGCGCTCGCGAAACGCCTCGGCCGCAGCATCTCAAAGTCCATCATCGACATCTCCTTCCATCGAGACGACATCGGCCAGAAGCCCATCACCAAGGAAGTCGAAGCCACCCAAATGGCCTCCGACCCCGAGGACGCCACCATCATACTTGTCGACGACGTCTTGGAGTCCGGCCGCACTGTCCGAGCCGCCATCGCCGAAGTCCTCACCATCGGTCGCCCCTACAAGATCGAGCTCGCCACCCTGGTCGACCGCGGCAACCGCCGCCTGCCCATCGCCGCCAACTACACCGGCATCGTCGTCGAAACCACCCCCGACGAGCAAGTCAAGGTCACCCTCGACCCCACCAACCCCGAAAACTCCCGCATCCAGATCCTCGCGGAGAAAGCCCAATAGTCTGTAGTCATTTAGTCCATAGCTCTCCCTCCAAACTCTTAACTCTTCGTTCTTCACTCTTCACTCCTCACTTCACCCCATGCCCTGGAACCGCCAAGACCTCATCGCCATCGAGGAGCTCGACCCAGAGGAAATCAACACCCTCTTCGAAGCCGCCGACGCCCTGAAAAAGGTCCTCGGGCGCAAGACCGCAAAGACCCCCGCCCTGCGCGGCAAACACGTCGTCAACCTCTTCTTCGAGCCCAGCACCCGCACCCGCGTCGCCTTCGAGATGGCAGCCAAGCGCCTCTCCGCAGACGTCACCTCGCTCGACATGAAGACCTCCAGCGCCACCAAAGGCGAAACACTTCGCGACACCGTCGAAAACATCCGCGCCCTCGCCGCCGACATCATCGTCATCCGTCACTCCGCGCCCGGCTCAGCAGGCTACATCGCCAAGATCCTGGACATACCCGTGCTCAACGCCGGCGACGGAGCCCACGAACACCCCACTCAAGCCCTGCTCGACTGCTTCACTCTCCGCGAGAAGTTCGGCAGCCTAGAGGGCCGCAAGATCGCCATCCTCGGCGACATCCTCTACAGCCGCGTGGCCCGCTCGAACATCTGGGCCATGAACAAGCTCGGCGCCCAAGTCACCCTCGTCGGTCCTGCCACCCTCGTGCCCCGCGAATTCGAGAAAATGGGGGTCACCGTCTCCCACGACCTCAAGTCCGCGCTCGCCGACCAGGACGCCGTCATGCTCCTGCGGATACAGCACGAACGCCAAAACGCTTCCGCCTTCCCATCCATCAACGAATACACCAGCATGTTCGGCCTCAACAAGGAGCGCCTCTCCTGGCTCAAGAAAGACGCCGTCATCATGCACCCAGGCCCCATCAACCGCGGCGTCGAGATCGACTCCGAACTCGCCGACTCCCCCCAATCCGTCATCCTCGAGCAAGTCACCAACGGCCTCGCCGTGCGCATGGCAGCCCTCTACCTCTGCCACGGAGGCTCGGCGGAGGCGGTGGCCTCCTGAAGCGAAGAACTAAGAACGAAGAGTTAAGAATGGAAAAAAGCCACCATCATTCTCTCCGCACCCGCCTCTCCCAACTTTTCACTCTTAACTCTTCACTCTTCGCTTCATGACAACTTGGATCAAAAACGGCCGCGTCATCGACCCAGCAAGCGGACGCGACGAAGTCGGCGACCTCTACATCGTCGATGGCAGGATCGCAGCACGACCGAGTCGGGAAAATCTGGATACGGCCCACATTGTCGACGCCAGCGGACTCGTTGTCTCCCCCGGACTCATCGACCTGCACGTCCACTTCCGCGTGCCCGGCCAGACCCACAAGGAGACCATCCGCTCCGGCACCAGCGCGGCCGCAGCAGGCGGATTCACCAGCGTCGTCTGCATGCCCAACACCAACCCCGCCGTCGATACCGTCGGCACCGTGCAGCTTATCAAGGACGTCGTCTCACGCGAAGCGCTCGTCAACGTGTTTCCCACCGGAGCCATCACCGTTGGTCGCGAAGGAAAGGCCCTCGCGCCCACCGGCTCGCTCAGTCGTTCCGGCATTGTCGCCATCTCGGACGGCGGCAAATGCGTGCAGGACGCAGGCCTCATGCGCCGCGCCGTGCAATACGCCCACATGTTCGGCATACCGGTCATCGACCACTGCGAGGACTACAGCCTCAGCAACGAAGGCGTCATGAACGAAGGCTACGTATCCACGAAACTGGGACTGCGCAGCAACACCAAGGCTGCCGAAGAGGCTATTGTCGCCCGCGACGTCATCCTTTCCACCCATACCGGCGCCCATATCCATCTCCAGCACGTCAGCTCGAGAAACGCGGTCGACATCATCCGCCGCGCCAAGGCCCGGGGTATCAACGTCACCGCTGAGGCCACGCCCCACCACATTCATTTCACCGATCAGCAGGTCGAAGGCTACGACACCAACTTCAAGATGAATCCGCCCCTACGCGAGGAGGAGGACCGGCTCGCGCTCCTTGCCGGTCTCGAAGACGGCACTATCGACTGCATCGCCACCGGCCACGCCCCGCACACCGACTATGAGAAGGATGTCGAGTTCGACTATGCCCCCTTCGGTGTCATCGGCCTCGAGACCGCACTCAGCGTCTCCCTCGACCAGCTCTACCACAGCAAGCGCCTTTCCCTCCTTGGCACCCTCTCGCTACTGACCCAACGCCCTGCCGAAGTCCTACAGCTGCCCAAAGGCACGTTAGCCGAGGGAGCCGACGCCGATATAGCCCTCTTCGATCCGGACGAATCCTGGACGCCCCAAGCCGACGCCTTCCACAGCAAGTCGGCCAACTCTCCCTGGATCGGCCACCCTCTCAAGGGCAAGGTCAAAGCCACTCTCGTAGCCGGTAAACTCGTCTACGAAAACGACCAGATCGTGGACTGACGCCTCCTCGGCAGGACGTCTGCCCGGAAAGGGATTCGCCCCATTCGGGCTAACCATCATCTTCATCTGCTTCTGCTTCTGCCTCTGCTTCCTCCTGTATTTTAGAAGAAGATGAAGAAGCAGAAGAAGATGAAGATGATGAAATCGATACTCTTCGCTACGCTGGAACGGGCTCCTCGATCCCGAGGGCCACGATATCCTGATCCTCGTGCTCGCTGTGGAACTTCATGCTGACGACCTTCGAGACGCCCTTTTCTTCCATCGTAACGCCATAGATGGCTTGGGCAGCAGCGATGGTGCGCTTGTTGTGGGTGATGATGATGAACTGCGACTGCGCGGTGAACTGCTTGAGCAGGGTGGTGAAGCGACCGATGTTCGATTCGTCGAGCGGGGCGTCGAGTTCGTCAAGCAGACAGAACGGCGAGGGCTTGACCATGTAGATGGCGAAGAGCAGGCCTACCGCCGTCATGGTCTTCTGGCCGCCGGAAAGCAGGCTGACGCCTTTGAGCTTGGTGCCCGGCGGTTGGGCCACGATCTCGATACCGCTCTCCAAGACGTCTTCGGTCTCGATGAGCTGCAGGTCAGCCTTGCCGCCGTGAAACAGAGTGGAGAAGGTGTGTTTGAAGTTCTCGCGGATCTGGTCGAAGGTCGCGGAAAACTGCTCGCGGGACTTGACGTTGATCTCGTCGATCGCGGCCACGAGTTTCTCCTTTGAAGCGACGAGATCGTCGTACTGGCCTTTCAGGAAATCGTGCCGCTCGCGCAGCTCGCCGTACTCGGCTATCGCGTCGGTATTTACTGTACCCATTCCTTGGATACGTTTACGGAGATTGTCGATCTCGCGTTTGAGAGTCTTCCAGTTTACAGCTTCGAGTTCGAGACGTTCCTCTTCGGTGGGACCTGTCGGCTTGGAGAGCGGTTCGGTAGAATCGGAATCTTCATCTGCTTCTGCTTCTTCATCTGTTTCTACTACTTCCTCCGTTTCGGAAGAAGATGAAGAAGTAGAAGCAGATGAAGATTGTTCTTCTTCGGAGACCTCGTCTTCGGCATCGAGCTTGGGGAGGTCTTGGACGGGCTGGCGGGCAAGCCAGAGTTCGGCCTGCCAGTCGACGCCGCTAAGGTCGACGCCGTACTCGCGGGTGATCTCCTCTTGGATGAATTCGAGACGGGAGCGCTTTTCGGCAATTTGAACCTGCTGATCGCTCAGATTGTTCTTCAACTCGTCGACTTTGGTCCGCAGAGCGTTTTGCTCCTGCTCGAAAACGCCTATCTTCTCCTCGGTAGCGACCAGGGACTGGCGGGTGGTTTCAACCAGGTCCTTGGCAGCTTCGAGCTCCGTATCCACTTCGGCGCTACGTTCGTCGGCATTGGCGATCTCTTCTTGCAGCGCCTCGGTCTGTTCTTCCCAGTTGGCGATGTCGCGGGTCTTGGACTCGGTCAAGCGGGCGAGTTCGCTACGGCGCTGCTCCATCTCGACAAGGCCTTGGTTTAGGAGGTCGAGCCGCTGCTTCTTTTCCTGGAAATCGAAACGGGCTTGAGCGAGGTCTTCGCGCCTTTCGTCGCGGTCAGCCCGGATGTCGCCCATGCCTTGCTCGAGCTCTTCGAGTTGCTGGCGAGCGACGGAGAGCTTTTCGCTTTCCTCGCCGAGGAGGGTTTTGGCGGCTTCGAGTTTCTCGCTGGATTCGGCCTGAGCCGCTTCGAGCGTGGCTTGCTCTTGCTGGAGGCGTTCGCCGCGAGCCTGCTGCTCGTGGATGAGCTTCTGGGCGTTGCGTTCTTCGGCTTGCAGAGCGGAGAGCTCGCGATTGTTTTCGCCGATCTCCTGGCGCTTGGTTTCGACGGTTTCCTCGGCCGCTTCGAGGCGTCGATTGATCTTTTCGGCCTCGGCTCGGGCGTTTTCGAGAGCCTTTTGGTCGGCTTGGAGTTCCTTCTGGGTCTGCTTCAGCTCGACCTCGCGCTGGAGGATGCTGCTGTTCTTGCCTTTCTTGTAGCCGCCGGTGACAAGGCCTCGGGCATCGACGGTCTCGCCTTTGCGGGAGGCGACTTGGAGGAAGCGGAAGTCAGCGTTTTCTTCGCGCCAACGGAGGAAAGCGGGAAGGTCCTCGACGATGTAGCTGGAGGCGAACGCGGCCCGCAACGGATCGTGGCCAGCGTCGTCCTGCAGACTGACGAAGTCAGTGGCAGGCCTGAGCCAATCGGGTAGATCGGAGGGCGCGGCGAGGTCGAGAGCGCCGAGCGTCTGGAGCTGGGCTTGCACGCGGCCGATCTTGCGGGCCTCGAGCTGCTGGAACACCTCGACAACGGTGGCGGCGTCTCCGACCGCAACGGCTTCGACGGCAGAGCCGAGCAGGGCTTCGACCGCTTGGGTGTATCCGTCCTTCACAGACAGTTCGGAAGCGAGCGGGCTGAAGGTCTTGCCTTCAAGGGGGCCCATGAGCTTGCCTTTGAGCAGGGCTTTAGCTCCTTCGCCATAGCCTTCGAGCTTTTCCTGAAGTTGCTGGAGGAGCTTCACGCGAGCAGTCTTCTGGGCGACGGAGCGATCCACTTCCTGGATACGGATCTGGGCGGACTTGAATTCGTCTCGGGTGGCGGAGACGGAATCTCGCGCCTGTTCAAGGGCGGCTTGCAGCTCCTCCTGAGCATTTCTAGCGGCTTCGGCCCGTTGCTGGAAATCGGCTAGCGACTGAGCGGCGGCAGCTTGGCTTTCGCCGTGCTCGGCGAGCTCCTCACGCAGACGACTGAGGCGATTCCGGCTAGTGCCGGCCTCGACTTCGAGGCTGGAAAGGGCTTCGCGTTGGCGGGCCGCGGAACGCTCGGCGGCGACAGCCTGGGCTTTGAGCGACTGTATTTGGGTTTCAGCGGCGCGTAGGCGTTCCTCGATCTCGGCTAGTTCGCGGTTTCGCTCCTGAAAGATCTCGTCGGAGTTGCCGAGCACGTCGAGGTGCATCTGCTTGTCGGCGCTACGCTCGTCGAGCTTGGCGGCGATGTCGCCAAGCTGAGATTCGTAGGAGGCAATTTCCTGGCGGGCTTGTTCGGCGCGTTCGCCGAGGGAAGCGATCTTGATGCGGGCCATCTCGACCGCATTGCCAGCCTGCTCCTTCATGCTACGCAGATCGAAGACGGACTGCTGGGCTTCCTGAACACGCTGGGTAAGGGCTTGGCGTTCCTCCTTGTAGACGATGAGGCTGCCTTGCTTGGATTCGAGGTCGGCAGAGAGCTCGTCGACCTCGCCTTGGAGGGAGCCGGAAGACTTGTCGATGAAC
Source organism: Pelagicoccus sp. (assembly GCA_028284635.1). Lineage (GTDB taxonomy): Bacteria > Verrucomicrobiota > Verrucomicrobiia > Opitutales > Opitutaceae > Pelagicoccus. The sequence goes on along the minus strand of JANQRJ010000006.1, from coordinate 25,209 downwards.
TGGAGCGAAGAGCTGAGCGTCTGGTACTGGTAGGCGCTGTAACCGATGTCGAGGTGGCGGAGCTTGTGGCTGGCCTTCTTGTAGCGGATGGCCTTGGAGGCCTGGCGCTTGAGGCTGCCGATCTGACGGCCGATCTCGCTGACGACGTCGGTCACGCGATCGAGATTGGTTTCGACGTGAGCAAGCTTGTTCATGGTCTCCCGACGCTGGGCCTTGTACTTGGAGATGCCAGCGGCCTCCTCGAAGACGGCGCGACGCTCTTCGGGCTTGGAGGAGAGGATCTGGTCGATCTGCCCTTGGGCCATGATGGAGTAGGAGGTGCGGCCGACACCGGTATCCATGAACAGACGCTGGATATCCTTCAGGCGACAGGTTTTGCCGTTGATGTAGTAGTTGCTGCCCCCTTCGCGATGCACGCGACGGGAGATCTCTACCTCGTGAAAATCGCTGCCGAGCTCCTTCTCGCAGTCGGTGAGAGTGATGGCGACCTCGCAGAGGTTGAGCGGCTTGCGCTTGTCGGTGCCCTCGAAAATGACGTCCTGCATCTTGCCGCCACGCAACGCCTTAGCGCTCTGCTCGCCCAGCACCCAACGGATGGCATCGGCGATGTTGCTCTTACCGCAACCGTTTGGGCCGACGACTGCGGTGACGCCTCGTTCGAATCGCAAGTGGGTGGGATCGGCGAAGCTCTTGAAGCCGTTAACTTTCAGGGCGCTCAGGTACATAAAGAGCCAAAAGTGAAGGAGCCCTCAGTTCGCTGACAATCTCAAATCCCGATTGTGAACAACTCGAAGAACAAGCTGCGAACAACTTTGCGAACAAACAGATAAACCCTGATCGGCCGATTCGAAAGCGGCATCCAGGGGAGTGTGGACCTTGCTGCGGCGAGTTCAGTAGCCGAACTCGCAAGAGTTTGGTACAGCCGGCGCGACTCGGAAGGCGACACCTTGAAACACGCCCGTGCGAGGGGAGGAAACGTTTTGTGGTTTGCCCGTTTGGGGGATCGAGGCATCTTTTTGGAGAGTTATGAGATTCGAAGAGTTCGACGCTTTCACCCAGAAGCTTTGCAAGGAGACGGAGCGGGCTATCCTACCCTATTTCGAGGACCCGGAACTGGAAGTGATTGCCAAGAGCGACGACACGCCGGTCACCGAAGCAGACCGGGCAGCGGAACGCATGATCCGAGATGCGATCGAGACTCTCTACCCGGAGCATGGCATTTCGGGAGAGGAATATGGCGTCAGCAATCAGGCCGCCGATTACCAGTGGGTGGTTGATCCGATCGACGGCACCAAGAGCTTCGCCGCAGGCAGCCCGCTGTTTGGCACGATGATCGCCCTGCTTAAGGACGGAGAACCGCTCTATGGCTGCATCAACTATCCTGCGATCGGTCACAGGCTGTCGGGCGACAACCAGTCTGCATACCGGGAGGGGAAACCGATCTCGGCTCGAAGCGGAAGACCACTGGAGGACGCTATCGTGCTCACCACGGATCTGCAGAACGTGGCGAAGTATCAGAACGGCCAGAACTTCGACGAGCTCCTCGCCAAAACTAGATTCTGTCGCACGTGGGGAGACTGTTTCGGCTACTACCTGGTGGCCACGGGCAAGGCGGACATCATGCTGGATCCGATCCTGAATCCTTGGGATATCATGGCTCTGGTGCCGATCCTGCGTGGGGCGGGGGCGGTCATTACGGATTGGCAGGGAGCAAACCCGGCCAAGGGCGAGTCATGCATCGCAACCAACGCGGACCTTCACGAGTCAGTTATGAGGATTCTGAACGCTTGATAGCGCGTCGACGCGATCGAAGATCGAGAACTGAAAATGGAAAATCTGGATACGTTATGAAAATTCCGAGCGAACTTAAACATACTTGTGGCCTAGTTGGGCTGGCAATCGCGCTGGCGGGCTGCGGGCAACCGGAGAAAGACGTGCATGATATGCCGAGGGAGACGAAGTTCTACGACACGATCTCGCTCGACGGCATGGGCGAGAGCGAACTGCTAGCACATCTCCGAAGGTTGGGAGAAGCGGTGACGGAAGCCACTTCCAACGACCAATTTGTCGAATTCCACCACCTGGAGATCGCCATCACCGCGACATTGGAGAGGCTTGAGCCGCTGATGCCGAAAGACGATCCTCGCCGCCGCTCCACGGCAACGCTGCGCAGCTTGGCTCGGCAGCTTCATGAGGCAGGGCATGATGGAAACGCGGTCCTAGGCGCGAAACTGGGACCGGCGATTAGCGACTTGATTGCGCGCATCGCTGCGACTCCATGAAAGCGAGTGTCGTCTTCAAGCTGATCGCTATCGGGGTGGTCGGCTACCTCCTGTTCGCGGTAGGAACTGGACGCATCGAACCGGGAGCGATGGGTTCGACAAAGGTGGTGGAGGGCGAAATCTTCCCGGATTTCTCGGTGGTAGCGACCGATGGCGAGCCGCTGTCGCTCGGGCAGTATCGAGGCAAGGTGGTGCTGATCGACTTTTGGGCCACTTGGTGCGGGCCTTGTTTGCAGGAGTTGCCGAATCTCCAGGCTATTTACGAAAGGCACCATGCTGAGGGTTTCGAGGTGGTCGGGATTAGTTTGGACAAGTCACGAGCGGCCTTGGATGGACTGGTCGGCAGGCAAAGGCTGCCCTGGCGGCAGTTTTTCGACGGCAAGGGCTGGGACAACGAGCTGAGCAGTAGATACGGCATCCGATCCCTCCCTGCGACCTTCCTGATCGATCGCGAAGGAAAAGTGATCGCGACCGGGCTGCGAGGCAGAGAGCTGGCGACTGCAGTAGCGGCCGCCGTCAAGAAAGGTGGTTAGGCTGTCCGCGCTTCGCTCTGCGAGCGTCGCAGGATCCTGCGGATAGGGATTCAGGCAGACGTATTCGCAAACTACTTACAACCTAAAACTCCTAACACCTATCCACCTTGGCGCCGTCACCGGTGCCTGCGCCTCACTTCGCGGTTTCCACAAAGCGCTGCTCGCGGATCACGGTGACACGAATGGAGCTGGGGAACTCAAGAGTGGACTGGATCTTGCGTCTAACGAGAGTAGCCAACTCGCGGGCTTGCTGATCGTCGGCTACGTTGGGATCGACGATGACACGCACTTCGCGCCCAGCCTGGATGGCGTAGGCGGCGCTCACTCCATCGAAGGAGCAGGCAACCTCCTCGAGTTCCTTGAGTCGATCGATGTAGGCAGTCATCGACTCCATGCGAGCCCCTGGGCGAACCGCAGAGATGGTGTCCGCGAGAATCACAACCCCCGCGTACAGCGACTCGGGAGGGACTTCCTCGTGGTGGGCGGCCACTGCGTTGACCACGATCTGGTCTTCGCCAAGCTTCTCCACAAACTGGGCGCCTACCAAGGCATGGCTCCCTTCGTTTTCGCCGTCGATAGCCTTGCCGATATCGTGCAGGAGAGCTGCCCGCTTGGCTATGTTGGGATCGAGCCCGAGCTCGGAAGCGATGATCGAGGCCAGGAAGCCGCACTCGACGGAGTGTTCGAGAACGTTTTGCGAATAGGAGGTGCGAAACTTCAGCTTGCCCAGAAGGGAGATTATCTCCGGATGCAGGCGGGAAATCTTAAGCTGTCGCACTGCAGCCTCGCCAGCATCCTCCAGTATCTGCTTCATGTCGACGCTCGCCTCGTTCACGAACTCTTCGATGGTCGCAGGATGGATGCGGCCGTCCGCCACAAGACGCTCCAGCGCAGTCTTGGCGATTTCCCGACGGACGGGGTCGAAAGAGGACACCAGAACCATGCTGGGCGATTCGTCGATGAGCAACGTAGTGCCGGTGGCCATCTCGAAGCACTTGATGTTGCGGCCCTCGCGGCCAATGATCCGGCCCTTCATATCGTCGTTGGGCAGTTGCACCACTGTCGCGGTGATATCGTTATTCGGCTTGCTCGCAATGCGCTGCATGGCCGCAAGCACGGTACGTTTGGCCTCGAGATGAACCTCGGATTCCGAGCGCTCCATGATCTCGCGACGCTGCTTTCGAAGCTCGTCCTCGCAGTCGAGCCGAACCTGCTCCCGCAAGGCCTGCTTGATTTCCTCCACGTCCATAGAGGCGAGGTTTGCCATGGTACGCTGAAGGTTCTTGTTGAGGTCCGAAAGATTCCTTCGACTGGTCGCCACTTCGTCGAGCTCCTTCTCGATCTGTCTCTGCCGGAGCTGCAGCTGGTGGTCGAGCAGACCGAGCGACTCTTCATGGGAACGGATCTCCTTGAGCTTCATCTCGATCTCAAGCTCGGAACGCTGTTCCGCTCGCTCGAAATCGCTGCGCAGTCCCTCGATCTCCGCCTGGGTCTTGGAGCGGATCTCCATCGCCTCGACCTCTGCCTTTCGCCGAGAGATCTCCAGAATCTCTCTCCCTTCCTCTCTGATTCGGCGCTTCGCTCCGCGCAGCGTCCAGAAGAAGACAAGATAGGCTACACCGAACGCGAGGAGCAGCTCGGCTATAAAAATCCAGTAAGGGCCATCCATTATCAAAAAAAGGGGCTAACGTAGGGGTCATAGCCCAAGATCGGGAAAGTTTCAAAAAGAACGCTAAAATAATGCAACAACAAGCGAAGAAAGAGCGAGAAACCTTTCCGCCAACCTTGGGCGCTCGTTGATAAGCAGTTGTAAATCTATGCCGTAGGCTCGAAAGATAATCGCCACGGTATTGATTAGAGCCTTGCGACTCCGTTCGCAAGGTGAAGCCAATTGCGTTTACTTCGCCCACGATCGACTCGCCCAATGCCCAAGTCTCTCGCCAAAAAGACCCTTGCCACCATTAACGCCGCTCTCGAGGAGGAAAAGAGCTGCGCGATAAGCGAAATCATCCTGATCATCCAGAAGCTCGCTTCCATGGCATTCAGTATTTCCGTGAGCGAGCTGTCCCAGCTTATCGGGAGGGATCCCGAGATCACCGAACGCGTCATCAGCGCCGCCAATACCCTCGGATTCAATCCTTCCGGCGCTCCAATCAATACGATCGCCGAAGCCATCCATGTCGTGGGCTTCGAGAAGATCCGCAATCTGGCCATATCCCTCATGCTTGCGGAAGGCGCCGGAAGCAGCCTCTCCATATACGAGCAACGCGACACCGCCGCCCTCGCCGTCTGCAGCGGTCTGCTTGCCCAGCAAATAGCCGAGCAAAACGACGGACTGTGCGATCCCGAACAACTCTTCGTCTGCGCCTCGCTGCGCAACTACGGCAAGCTGGTCATGGCCTCCTTCATGGTCGTCGACTACCGCAAGGCCAAAATCCTGTCTCTAGACAAGAATCCAGACGAGGCTTTCAAGGAGGTATTCGGACTCACTCCCCTTTCTCTCGGCCGCACCCTGCTGCTAAACTCGACTCTGCCCCGGAGCATCATGGGCTCGTTTCGCAACGTAACCGAAGACAACCTCAAACGGGTCGCTACCAGCGCCCAGGAGGAGATCGTCATTCTCTCGGAAATGGCAGGACAACTCAGCTCCACCGCGTTCGACGAGACCATCGGTCCCGAAGACTTCGAGGACGCGATCTCCGAAATACTGACCAAGTACCAGGTGAGCTATCCATTGAGTCTAGAGACCGTCAATCAAAGCTTCGTCTCCGTCGAAACCAGTCTCGCCCAATTGAACCGAGCGCTGAAGCTGCCGGAAGAAGCCTCCATCTTCAACGCCAAGCTAAGGGCCAGGATCGACGGCGAATTCCTGCCCGAACCGCCGCCCCAATCTCGCATCGCGCCAAGAAAGAGAATCAGGAAACCCAAGACTGCCCAGCAGATGAGCCCGGAAGAACGCGAAGCCTTCGCGGAAAACTCCTTCCGAAAGGCCAAGACCAAGATCTCCACGATGCTTATCCCGGGAAACAGCGTCGACCTCACCGAGCTCTACGAAACCGTCGCCCAGAGCATTTCAGAGGGCCTCGACCTCGAAAGCTGCCTCGTCACCACGCGGGAGGAATTCGATCCAGACAGCCTGTCCGCCCGCTACGGCTCGGGCCCCCTATTCGAAAGAGTAAAAAATCGACCCATCATTTCGCCCCGGAAGAAGGACATCTTCAGTATCTGCCTGGCCCGCAAGGAAGACATCCTCATCCAAGACAGCAAGGCGGGGAAGATCGCCTCAATCATTCCGGAGTGGATCCAAGCGGCAGGGGAGATCAGCTCCTTCATCATCCTTCCCGTCAAGCTCGAGCAGGCTCTCTTCTCCATCATCGTCGGAACCGTTTCGGGAGACCGCAGTATCGTTTTGGAAAACGGCGACTTACGCCGCCTGCGCCAGATGCGCGAAGACCTCGCCAAAGCGCAGTTGATGCTCGGCAAGAAGGAGATAGTAGAAGCTTAGCGGCGCAAAAAAGGCGCTGAGCGCCGCTACCCTCCACACTGAGTTGAAATCGCAGCCACGAGGAGCTGCCGCAACCAGATGGGCAGCCGCCTCGCTAGGCTCGATTACCCCTTCTCTCCGACAGGACTCAATCCTTCACACTGGCGGGCGAAACGAGGGGCATGGACCCGCTCAACCCCACAATCGAAGACCTTGACAGGCAATTCGAAATAACGGCGCCCGCTTCCCGCATCTCTAAGAGCCTTCGATCCCTCGTAGCCGAAGGAAACGTCAATCCAGACGAGATTATCTCCCTGATCAGGCTCGAGCCCCTGCTCGCCACACGCATCCTGCGCGAAGCCAATCAGCTCGCCACCGCTCCGAACGAAGGCTACTGCAGCATCGAAGAGTCGGTCACCGCAATCGGCTTCAAGCGCATGTACGACCTGCTCGGTCTCTATTCCCACGGGAGCGATGCCGACGATCCGACCTACTCCACCGACATGTGGAAGCGAGCGATTACCTGCGCCGTATGCATGGAAAATCTCGCCGACAAGCACCGCCTGAAACGTCAGACCGCCTACGCCATCGGCCTTACCCATTCGCTAGCCGCAGCCATTTTCGAGGCCAACCAAAGCCACCCACGCGACTTCCAGCTCGACAGCCAGGAAGCAGCCGAACTCACCGAAGCGATGATGCGCAACTGGAGCCTGCCCGTCGCAATCACCGATCCCGTACGCTTCCAGTACAACCCTCTGGACTGCCAGACTACAGGCAAAATGGCCTGCCTGCTCAATCTCTCCAAATGGATCACCGGCGTGGTACGCGAAGTCGACGAACTCCCGGAACAAGCCGCCGGGCCCGACGTGCTTATCCTCAACCTCCTCGGCGAGGGCGAGCAAACCCTCTGGAACCTGGTAACCGACGTAAGCGACAGCCTGCACCAAGCAGACGCCGTCGTGCAGGGGAACTGCCCCAGTCGCTAGCGTCGTGTCACGGATGCAATGTCGCAAAGAGTAGCGCCTGACTAGACACTAGCAAGTCACTGCTCCAAATCCGATTCGGAACCGGATCTCGGCACCGTGGTCGGCAGCTCCACGGAAAGCGGCTCGATCACGACCTCGCGATCCCTTGCGAAGCCCAGTTTCTCGGGCATTTCCAGTTCCGGTTTAGCCCGCCAGTCGAATCCTTCGCGCTCCAGCCTAGCGCGATACGCTTCCAAAGCCACCTGCTCAGGACTTGGCGGCGGACCTACCGCCTCGACCTTTTCCGGCTCGTCCTCGAGATTCAGCGGAATCGAGATCTTCAGCTCGTCCCCGCCCCTGGCGAATTGATTCATCAGCAGCTTCAAGTACGGAGCCGCCATCAAGGCGAAGACGCAAAGCACGATCGCCGGCAGGATCATCAGCAGAGTGTTGCGTCCAAGCGGCTTGTCCGCCTTCGCCTTCCATTGGCGACGCCTCTCGATAAAATTCTGCTCCCTTTCCGGCCGATTCAACATAGCTTGAGAAACTGCGAAACTCTAAGAAACCGAAAGCCGCGATAATGCAAGAGCCCAACGCGCGATCCGATTCGACTCCCCTCTCCACGCCAAGTTCCCAAGACGGACGGCAAACCCTCTCAATCAAAGTCCAGCCCAACGCCGACCGAAACGAGATCGTCGGTTGGCTGGACGACGAAACCCTCAAGATCCGCGTCCGGTCCCCAGCGCAGGACGGCAAGGCGAACAAAACCCTGATAGACTTTCTCGCCAAACGGCTAGGCGTATCCAAAAATCGAATAACGATCCTCCTCGGACAGTCCAGCCGCCAGAAAGTTATTGCCTTCGAGGGCCTCTCCGCTAGCCAATGGCGACTCGTATCCAAACTCTTAATCCCCAGCGATACCCATGGGCAAAAACGCTAAAGGCAAAAAGGCGAAAAAGAAAAAGAAGCCCATCTACGTCGGCCTCGACGAAAATGGCAACCCGCCGGAATTTCCCTATGTCCAGGCTGCAGATTCCGCCATCCACAACCAAGGCCTTTTCGCTGCCGAACCAATCCCGGAAGAAGAATACGTCATCCAGTACCTTGGCGAATTGATATCCAAAAAGGAGTCCAACCGCCGAGGCATCTCCCAACACGACATCTCTCAGCAAGAAGGCGCCGGAGCCGTCTACGTCTTCGAACTCGACGAGAAGCGAGACATCGACGGCAACTTCGACTGGAACATCGCGCGCCTAGCCAACCACTCCTGCTCCCCCAATCTCGAGGCCCAAAACGTGGATGGCGAAATCTGGCTCGTCGCCCTGCGCGACATCGAAGCCGGCGAAGAACTCACTTTCGACTACGGCTACGCTCTGGAACATTGGGAAGACCACCCATGTCGATGCGGATCGAAAAACTGCGTCGGCTACATCGTGCGCCGCGAGGACTGGGGCAAGCTCAAGAAGCTCCTCAAACGCGCAAGCAAACGATCCGCCTGAAGTCGCCCCATGCAACGCATTCTCGCATACGCCCTGCTCAGCCTCGCTCTGCTAGGCGCCAGCGTCCATGCCGAGATCAAGCACAAGGTACGAAGAGGCGAGACCCTCACGGAGATCGCCCAAGCCTACAAAATCTCCCTGCAGGCCATCAAGACCGCCAACGGCATCAGCGACGCCAATAAGATCAGAGTTGGCCAGACCTTGGTAATCCCCGCCGACGAGATCGAGTTCATCGAATACAAGATCCGTCGAGGCGACGCCCTCTCCGACATCGCCAAGAAGCACGGCATCACCCTCCGCCAGCTCGCCAGCTTCAACAACATCCGCAACGCCAATCGCATACGAGTCGGACAAGTCATCCGAATTCCTGTCCCGGGAGGCGCCAACGCCACGCAAAGCGGCCCCCAACTGCCCGCTGAACTCGTCAAGACCCTCTCATCCATCAAGACCAAGTCCACTCAGTGGAGGCACATCGTCATCCACCACAGCGCCTCGGCCAGCGGCTCGGCAAAATCCTTCGACCGCTTTCACCGCGAAGAACGCCGCATGCCAAACGGTCTTGCCTACCACTTCGTCATCGGCAACGGCCGCGGCATGGAAGACGGCGAAATCCAAATCGGCAACCGCTGGAAAAAGCAAATCGAAGGAGGGCACCTCACCAGCTACGCCCTCAACCAGATCAGCATCGGTATCTGCCTCGTCGGCGACTTCCAGAAGACCAAGCCCACGACCCGGCAGATGAAGCAGTTGGAAGCGCTCGTCAAATACCTCATGAAGCGAACCAATATCCCAGTCAGTCGCGTCACCACACACACGTTGATCCATCCCAAGCACACCCTCTGTCCCGGAAAGAACTTCCCGACAAAAGCGTTTCGCAAGGCGCTGGAGGAGTAAACCGGTATTCCGCAACGTGGATCCCGCCAAACGGGGCCGCGATCGCATCTGTTTGTAGCCGAAGTCGAAAGACTTTGGAACTCCTCAACCAAAGTCTTTCGACTTCGTACAGGCGGAGACAGACGCAGTCCCGCTGCGGGATCCGCGCTATTCCTCCCCAAAATGGGCGGCGATATAGGTCGGATCGTATTCCGCCGAATAGCCCAGGCTGTAGTAATCGCCAAACTTCCAGCCGAGAAACTCCGGTTCGTTCGAGTGAACCTCGTCGACGCGACGATAGCGCCAGCCCAGCGGGTCTTCCATCTTGTAACGCAGATGGACCGCCCAGCCCACCCGGGCCTTGCGGTGACCGACCGCATTCAGCCAGCCCTGGACCTCGAACCGGTCGTCGCCCAACTCCTTCAGTCTCACATCAAAGGAGCCCCAAACCCCATAGGAGTCGAAGCGCACCGGATTGAAGGAACCCTCCTCGATCGCCTCCAAATTGAAAGTCTCGAAAATGTAGTCGCGAGCCAGCTGATAGACTTCCCGCCTGTGCAGGGCGATCTCGACCTGGCTCGGCTCGAATTCCTTGCCAAGGCAAGCTCCGGCCAGGGCCAGGTAAGCTATGAGAAAGCGGCTCATCAAAACCTAATCGTCCAATCGCTTCCGATGTTTAGCATCCCAGGCGCCACGAGAGCTTTCCCGCAAGCTCGACAAAAAGGTTGCCCAAGACGCCGAACGCCAGAAGTTCGCCAACATATTCGGCGACCGTTTTATCCGTCGCAAAGCATGGGACCCGCCTATGGAGTAAGAGCATTCCGGCAACACCCACTTTTTTCTCGAAACGGCGATCCGCCAAACTAGCGTAAATCCACCCATGATCACCCCTCTGGAAGAAAGCCTGCTCAAAGCGATGATCCTGGTCATCATGTTCGGACTGGGCTGTTCCCTCTCCCTCAAGGACTTCAAGGAAGCCCTAAAGAGCCCGAAAGCTGTCATCGTCGGCTTCCTCTCACAATACCTCATCATGCCCGGTCTCGCCTTCGGCATGGTTACCTTCTACGACATGCCAGACACCTGGGCCGTAGGCCTCATCATCGTAGCGTGTTGCCCGTCTGGAACCACTTCCAGCCTCTTCAACTACTTCGCAAAAGGGAATCTCGCTCTAAGCATTTCGCTGAGCTCGATCACTACCGGCGCCGCCCTGGTCGCCATGCCACTGCTCCTGGCCCTCTACTCCCAGCCCTTCACCTCGGAAAGCCTCCAGATAGACATCAAGGCAGTCATCCTATCGCTAGTAGCATGCCTTGTGCCCGTAGCCGGAGGCATCTATCTGCGCCACCGCAGCGAACACTGGGCCAAAAACATGGAGGAAACCGGAGCCGCCCTCGGCATCATCGTCATCCTCTTCCTCATCATCAGTTGGCTGCCACGCAACTTCGACAAGATGCTGAGCACGGACAGCTCCATCCTCGTCACCAGTATCACCCTTGGCCTTGGCGGCTTTCTCTTCGGCTACTACGTCAGCCGAGCCCTGCGCATGAACCGACGCAGCTCCCGCACCGTAGCTCTGGAGACCGGGATCCAAAACGGCCCTCTCGCCTTCGCCATCATTCTCCTCAGCTTCCCCGACAAGGCTCAGGCCAACTCCATCCTCTGGCCCGCGCTCCTCTACTCCTTCTTCATCGTGAACACCTCCACGCTCGTAACCTACTTCATGCGCAAAGTTTCGCGACAAGAGTGGTTCCACGACGAAAACGAAGAAGTGAAAAGCCAGCTCTTCACCCCAGACTGGCTGAAGCCCTAAGCCACCTCCTACCAAAACCGAAAGACATGCCCGAAAATCAATCGAATCCCCACCGCAGGCGCTCCCGCAGAAATGCCCCACGCAGCAGTTCTCCTCTCTCCTGGTCCGCAGAGACCTGGGCCTTCCTCTCCCTACGCCTTTTCCTCGGCCTCCAATTCCTCGTCGGCGGACTCGGAAAGTTCGGAGGCGACGGCGGCTATAGCTTTAGTCAATACTACGACGGCCTCGCCAGCTGGATGATCTCCACCTTCGCCGAAAACACCCACCTGCCCACTTTCCTCGTCGCCCCCTACGCCTGGACCATCGGCTACCTCAAGATCGCGCTCGGAGCGCTCCTCTTGCTCGGCATAAGGACCAAACACGTATTGGCCGTCTACGCTCTCACCCTCGTCTCGCTCGCCTACGGCCAGATGCTGCTTGGCAACGGAGACAAAGTCAGCCAGATCGCCATCCTCCTCCTCATGAACATCGCCGCCCTCTACTTCGTGCGCCACAACAAGCTCGAAGCCCTAAGGTAGCGTGTTGAATAAGTCTGATCGAACCTCGCGATTTTGTAGCCGCGTTCGTGAGAACGCGGAATCTGCCCGAGGAGATCCGCGTTCTCACGAACGCGGCTACACTGCCGGGTTTATTCAACGCAAAAAGCCCCAACCTCCTCATTCGGCAGACTTCGCTACCGATGGGAAGTCCGCCGGAAGCGGGACTCTCAGTTCCAAGACGACCGAGGTCGGGCTCTCCGCCGTCAGCTCAGACACGATCTCCTCGTATCGCGGTTCGTTCAGACTGATGGCCGCCCGCCGAAAGAGAGGCGCCGAGCCATGCAGAGCTGGAGGGGAAAGCTCCTGGTAGGGCCACTCCTCCCCACCCACCAAGTAGGGGACCAAAAACTCCAAACCACGCCGAATGCCGCGACCATCCTCCGTCTCGTAGCGCCAAAGGTCGACTCCAACCCTTTCTCCCATCTCCGCGAGAAACACATGGGCTCGCAGATTGTATTGGCTGTACATCATCGAACGGGTTCGTCTCAGCTCGCGCGGCTGGCTGCCATCCGGCTCGAAATGCCCCGCGATGCGAGACTGCGCAAACTTGAGAATCTCGGCAGCCGTCGCCTCGTCGCCCACAAACAAGGAGTACAGCGCAAGCTGCATCGCGCACCAAGCGCCATGATTGTTCTGCATGGCAAGCTCCTCTCGACCAAACTCGCTCGCCAGCAGCCACATGCGAAACCTGTCGAACCAGTCCTCCAGCCCCTGCACATCCTCCGCTGAGAGCGCCGTCGATCCCTCCAAGATGCGAATCGAGTCGGGCAGCCAACGCATCGAGGCCGTGTCGACGATGCCTTGCTTGCGTCCATCCGCGACGCCCGGCACGAACTGGGCGTGACGCAGATGGGGATTCATCCTCGTCTCATCGTCCAGAAACCAAACGCGCAAGCGCTTTGCCGCGTTGCGAGCGTACCGCTCGTCGCCCGTATAGAAATAGGCGAGCGAAAGGCTGTTCACGCAATCCACCAAACTCTGCAATCGCGGGCGATCGTACTCGAAGATCTCCGGATTGGTCTGACCATCCCTGCCGACGTAGGGCAGGCCATCCTCCGTATCCGGATTCGGCCACCAGTACCGGGCCATGCTCGTATAGTCATGCATGTCGCCGCTCGGCGGCGGCGCTGGCTTGTCCACTACCGAAACGATAGGCTCCTCTAGAGCCTCCTCTGCCAAAGCGATCAAACGATCCAATGCTGCTACAGTTACCTCAGGAGCCTCGCCAGCCTGGTAGGCATCTCTCAGCTCCGCCAGCCGATCCCCGTCGAACAATATCAAATCCGGAACCGGCGCCTTTTTCGCGCAGCCCGCGAAGAGCAAGACCATCCCGCAAGCAGCGAAATACGAAAACAGACGTTTTACGGCAAGAGTCCTCGCAACGACCTGCGAGGCATTCAAGGTAGGGACCGATCGCGGTTCGACAGGCTCACCGCCCTGAGCAGAGCCGAAGGGCCGAGCGGTCCGCGCAAGAAGCATGCAGAACAGCAACCCTGCAATGCGGACCGCCCGGCGGTCGGTCCCTACCAAAGCCGAAACGAATTTCGGCAAATCAATCCCTGCTTGAGTAACCATAATAACAAATACGTCTACACTGTCGATCTCATGGCCAGCGCGCTTCGAAAAAGCCCGCTCCAAACGAACCGAATACCAAACGCTGCGGGTCATGCGGATCGATAGCGATAACCTCCCCGCGCGTCATCGGCAAACCGCGATTCGCCTGCCGCCAGGTTTCGCCGCCATCCGCCGAGAGCCAAACGCCCGAGTCTCTCGAATGATCGTGGTAGGGATGGTCGTTCGTGGCGATCGCAACGCGCTGCGGATCCGTAGGATCGACCGCAACATCCGCAATAAAAGGATCCTCCTTCAGACAAGTCCAATCCTCGCCATCGAAGCGCCAAAGGCCCCGTTCGGCTTCCGGCCACCTATGATGACGCCAACCTGCTATGTAAAGCCTGCTCAGCGTATCGACAGTCATGCGGCCCGAGACGACTGGAGCAGCAAGAGAAGCGAAGGACTCGCCCCCATCTTCGCTCAACCAAAGATTATTCCGACCCGATACGAAGAACCTCTCGGGCCGATTCGGGTCGCCAGCGATCCACATCGCCCCTTCGAAATCCGGCAGCTGCGTCCAAGAGTCCCCTCCATCAGAGGAACTGTACAGCAAGCCGCCAATGATGGCCCAAACATGCAGCGGTTCGTCAGGTCTCGCATAGATGCCATTGGAGTGCGACGCTTCGCCGATTTCAGGCAGCCCGAAGTCAATGCCAGCCATGCCACTCCAAGTTTCACCGCCATCGACTGATCTTCCCAATCCGCTGAAATAGCCATGCTGACCGAAAGAGGCGTATATCCGCCTATCTCCAGCAAATGAAGCATCCCTGCCTCCATACCAAACCGTCTTGTTATAAGGGGCTCCGGATGCATGATACATCCAAGTTCTACCACCATCAGTAGTTCGCCAGACGCGACCCATATCCATCGCTTGCAGAATAGCATGGCCTTGACGATGAGGATCGAAGGTGAAGCGAGTCGAAACCAAACCACTGTATCCCGTCCCGCGCCACGCGTCGCCCACTTGCTCTGCATTTAGCAGCTTCCAAGTTTCGCCGCCGTCCAGAGTTCGCAGTATCGAAGTATTGCCCACGGCGAAAATCCGTTCGCTGTCGTTCGGGTCTACGGCTAGCTGCTTGAACCCATCTGGTGGATACGGCGTGGGAATCTCGTGCTCAATCGTGAATCTCCAGTTATCCCCGCCATCGTCGCTGCGAAAGATAGCCCAATCCAAATCGGTTCCTCTCCAGCAAGCAGTATATAGCCGATCCGGCTCCTGCGGACAGACAATCAAAGCGCGATACCTAGCCTTCGGGTTCTGGTCCAAGCCATTGGAGACGTCTGTCCAAGTGACGCCAGCGTCTTCCGAGCGGTACACGCCACCAGCCACGCCCTTCTTCCTATACACAGTTACCCAGACGGTATCCGGATCCGTCGGATGAACCACGAGGTTCCGTACGTTGGGAGTCGGCAAGCCCTCGCTGCGAACCGCCCATGAAACGCCGCCATCTTCGCTGACCATAACCCCACCGCCACGCGTGCCCGCATAGATACGCGAGTCAGAACCAGCCGCATACGCGGCCGCCGCGATGTTCACGCCTTTGAGGGAGCGATAGTCTGTGGCCCCTTCGGCGGTGAGAGCAACCAGCCAAGACCAAGTCTGCCCAGCATCTTCGCTCAACCATATGTCGCCCCAAGGAGGATTGTGTCTCCCGCTCCAGTTTCGCATCGATCCGCCGAAGGCGAGCAAACGATCCTCATTGCCCGGAGTAAACAAGACGCGCTCGATCGGAGCGGAATAACCCGTGTCGCTGATCTCGACAAAGCCCTCTCGCATCTCCTGCCAATGCAATCCACCATCCAAGCTGAGGTAGGGACCGCTCATCGTCCCCGCCCAGACGATGTTCGGATCCGTCGGATGCCAAGTTATCGCCGCGATCTCCCAACTCTTGAAACCGAAAGTAGGAGCCCATGTATCGCCGCCATCGAGACTCAAGGCCACGCCCAGCATGTCTCCGCTGACCAGCACCCGGCTCGGGTCGTGCGGGCTGACCGCCAAATCGGTCATCTGACCGCCCACCCCTGGCTCCATGAGAGGCCGCCAAACGACGCCGTCCGCAGCGCCCGCGCCACTCGGCTCGGATCCCGCTACAACGCAGCTGAATGACAGTAGAAAACAAGGGACGAATAGAAGTTTGGATAGTTTCATTTGAATACCTAGACAATGGAAAGGCCTAGATCCCGCGCTCTAACCTGGATTTTTCATGAAAAATCCAGGTTAGAGGGGCGGGCTGACCTTTCGCTGACCCTGACCGCCATCCAACTGGACGCCAAGCTCCGCCACGATCTCCGCAGCTATGCTTATCGAGAATCGCTTTAAGCAATTCCATGAAGAAATGGTAAAGCCGTAGCTTCAATTTAAAGGCAATTCGAAAAGAAGCGGCAGTCAAAGACTGCCGCTCCTGATTGCTATAATATTCGAAAATGTCCCAGATTGTTTAGTTTATGTCTAAACGAAAGGGCAGTTTCCGTGTCACCCGAATTCTAGAAGTCAAATTTCGCGGAAAGAATAAACTTGCGCGGGAATTTTGGATTGTAGCGGGTAGTGACAGGTATTCCTTCAGCCGTACCTACGTCCTCGTTTGGCAAGACGTCTACAGCCTGTTGGGCAATAGGATCAGTGTCATCGAATAGATTGCGGATATTAAGCTGCAAGGTCATATCAATATTCTCTCCAAAAAGCTCTTTGAACTTATAGCTAGCAAAACCATCGAACTCTAGAGTGTCATCGCCCTCAATTGGCCGCGTCGCATCGAACTTAGGATTTCCTGTTACCGGGTTGAGAGCCTTGAAGAAGCCAACGGAGGCAGCGGAACGCCAGCGAGCAGCGCCTCCTACTGTCAGTCCTTTGAAGCGACCTTCCGAAAACTGGTAACGCGTATTCATATTGACGCGATACTCTCGGATCTGCGGATTCGGCAGACCTTCCAGATCTCTGGCCAATTCAGCTCGTTCCAGAATGAGACGATTGGCGAAGTACTCCTCGTATGTCCTTCCATCGCTTAGGCGTTGAGTGTGAGGGAACATCGAGCCCCAGAGCTCTTCCATACGCGTATCGATATAGTCGAGTACACCCGTTCCGACGTTGCTGTTGATCGACTCGGTTTGAGATGCGTTAGCCTTTATAAACCAATTGTCAGTGATTTGGTAGGAAACATCTATCTCGACGCCCTCAGATGAAAGATCGGTAAACGCTCGAGTATCGCCACTCAGGCTTTTAGCGAATTCCGCTGTAGGACCAGTGTAGCCAATTGCTTCAAGGAACGCGACGTTTCGATCGGGATCGGCTTCCGTACCCCTCGCAGGCAGCATTTCTTCGGCATTCCAACGATTGCCGATATTGCCAGTAAAAGTGGTCGGGAATCTGTAAGTGAGACCATTTTCTTCGACGATATCTCTTCGCCATTCGGTTCCAGTGACGAGAGCTGAATTGAAGAACGAAGCAATATTGCTTTCAAAGCCGTTGATTCTCCAACGAGCGATAAAAGAAACTGCGATGTTGTTTACGTTCTCCAGGTTATTTTCATACCAATTAACCTTCACGTTCAACTTGTTCTCCAGGAGGTTCATGGAAAAACCGTAGTCCTTACCAGTACCAACCTGAGCATCGATAGTTTCTCCTGTAATGGTGCGGAGAGGTTCCGGATTGAAGTTGTCCGACTCCTGATAATGCGCAGATAGGAAGCTAAGCGGTCCAGCTCCATGAACGACAACACCTCTTGTTCGAGTGTTCGTCGTGAAGCTGTAATCTTCGAACTCTTCTCCAGAAGTGACGGAGTCAGGGAAAATCCGCAATCCGTCCGGTCCTACCTCCCAATCGTTGGAGAAACGAGTCGTATCGTCCTCTCTGTATCCCACTGATGCTACGACGTGGCCATCGAGAAAAGAGCTTTGTATAACACCAAGGCTGGAATCCAGCGTCCTCAACTGAGCGGTGGGGCTGTCGTCAAAAACGAACTGAGTCACCACTTCTCCCTCGACGGGAGCCCATACGCCCGTGCTGGCAGGAGCGAGAAGACCATTCCATGTGAAAGAATCTAGAGTCGCTTTAGCCTGCTCACGCAAACCGGACAGATCCCCTGGTCGAGCGGGGTCGTCGATGTAGATGATGCGTTGAACACGACGACCGCCATGCGATAGAAGCGTACCAGTATTGTAGATGGGATCTCCTCCCACGGAAGGATCGCTGATAACTCTCTCACGAAGGCGCACTCTGCGCGTTTCCGTATCGTTGCTTTCGAGCATGACCGCCACTTGGTGACGACCTAACCAACGAGCCCAACCATCGTCCTGTTTCGTGAAATCGAGCGTGTAGGATCCAGTGCCTCGTAGAACCTCAGTATCGACCGCTTCACGCTGGCCAAACGGTTCCGACCTGATGGCTAGGCGCCCAAAGTTCGGATTGGGGTCGCCATTAAGGAGCACCTCATTGATATCAATGAAGGGCGCCGCGCCATCGCCACGACCTTGGGAGAGGAAAAGCTGCTCGTAGGATTCCCTATGATAGGCAAATTCGACGTGTAGGTTTTCCAAGATACGCTGGTTGAGCGAAATATCGAGGATGTCGGCATCATCATCCGAAAAAATGCTATTTTGCGTATTGTAGAAAACGGGAAACAACGAATTATCGAGAAGGCTAGTCTTCTGGTTGGCCCCGAATCCAAGCCCTCCTGAGTTCTCGAGTATGCCACCGCTGCGACGCACCTGAGCAGTCTGTCCCGTCGATCTACCTTCGTTAGTCAGGCCACCATTTCTGAGAAAGGCCACAGGCGAGGCAAGGCTTCCGTCTGCATTTGTAGCTATGACCATCTCGTCGATCCCAATGCCTATCGTTCCGACTCCTGCTTCCGGCGTAACTACTCCGTTAACCTTGTACTCTCTAGTGAGCGGGTTGTAGGAAGGCCTACCCGCTGCAACCCAGCCTGTGAGCTGATCGGGGATATACCAGTTGCGGGAACGAGAAGCGTCCACTGTTATTCTCTCGTAGGAAATATCGATTCGCGTGCCCTCGAAGGGATCGAATCCAAGCGTACCGTAGAGCCTTTCATCGCGGTCATAAGTCGGATGGAATATGGTCTCCTCGCTATCACGCAAAGCAGCAAAACCAAAGGCCAGCTTCTCATCGATCAACACTTTGTTGTAAGTGAGAGCAACGCGATTGCTTCCCAAGTCATCGGCTTTGAGCTGAAGCGTTCCGCCGTCTTCATAGTTCGCACGGAAGGGGCCAGACTCTATAACTCCAGTTGGACTGCCCAAACCGAACAAAATGGCGTTTGGACCGCGATTGAAAGTCACACGCCCTACATTGTAGGTGTCTATCGGAGAAACGACCGTGAAGAAGTTACGTGTCCTGTCGGGAGCCCGTAATCCGCGAACGCGAGTCTGACTCCCTGGCTTAGTGAGTTGACCCTCATTGTCGAAGTCGATCCCATCAGCCGAATCAGTGTACTCCAACGAACCCTCGGAATTGCTCGCGTAAAGAGCGGCTTCGGAAAGGTTGTCAATCGCGTTGTCATCGAGAAACTCCTTCGTAAAGACGTCGATGGCAGCTGCCACGTCTTTGAGGTCCGTCTTGAAGCGGGTTCCAGCGAGGGTGTTGTTCGAGCGCCAGCCTTCGTCTTCGGCGGCTTCGACGATGAACGGACTTAGCGAGAAGACGTCGTCTTCCGTAGCATCGTCCTGGGCACTGGCCTGGGTGGCTGAAATGGCGACCGCGAGCGCGCCCGACATCAGCTTGCTCATCCTCCATTTCCTAGGGTCTTTTTCTTTGTCGTTTGAATCAGTTGTATTCATTGATACGTGGGGGTTGCTAGTTGCTTCAGCGACCGGAGGTTCCGATCGCTTGACGGCAAACGCGCCTGTCGCTTCGTCGACGACGAAGGCCAGTTGCGTGCCTTCAAGCATCCGCTCTAGAGCGACGCTTGGTTTCAACGTCCCGCCAATCTCATTGGTCCGCGTATCTTTAACCGCTTCCGAATCGTAGACGATGCTGAGCTTCGCCTGCTTGGCGAACCTCTTGAGCGTCTTAGCAGCCTCACCAGCCTCGACGTCGAAACGCTGCGCGTATTCAGCTGACGTCATGGCGGTTAACAAAACCAGAGCGGCCACAGCTAACGCTAGCGCCCGCCAAATGGCTCGGTTTGATAAGTGCATGCCTGGGTAGCGATGGGGAATCTTCGGGCACTGAGATCATAAGGGTACTTACTACAAACAAACCCCAATGCCGCTGTTTCCGTTAAAAAAATTTTCTAAAAAATTATCATAGTCAAACTGGCCGTTCTGTCGATAGCTATCATCAACCAGGTTTTCAACTAATGTAACGACCCCGAGGCAAAGGCCTCAATCAGTTCGGGCCCCCAGCGACAAACTCCCCACCAACAAGCGCTTAGGTGGAACGCAACCGCTTTCCAAACGTTAGAAGGAAAAGATAAACGACGAAGGGGTACAAAATGTAAAAGGACCAAAGAGGCAGGCCTCTCGCCACGGACAAGTAGCCAAAAACGCAGGAGAGAACCATAGCAACCAAGGCATAGGAAAGCTGAGTGCCCACGTGGGCAATGTGATCGCAGCCCGTCGAAGCTGACGACAATACGGTCGTATCGCTTATGGGACTACAATGGTCTCCAAAAATAGCTCCGTCCAAGATCGCTGCCGCCGTCAGCAGGTAGATGGCGAAGTTGTCCGGCTCGAGCGCCCCAAGTTCGGCGGCGAGCGGGAGCAGGATCGGGATGAGAATCCCCATCGTCCCCCAACTTGTGCCCGTGGCGAAAGACATGCCCGCAGCGACGAGAAAGGTCAGCAGCGGAAGCAGCCAAAGCGGCATGCCGCCACCCAGCATGGCAACCAGGTATTGAGCAGTGCCAAGGTTGGCGCAGACCTCCTGCATCGACCAGGCCATGGCGAGGATGAAGATCGTCATCCACATTGCAGGCAGGCCTTTGGCGTAGCTGCCGAGAGCCGGCTTGAGTCTCAGGACTCCTTGAGCAACCGGCATAGCCACAGCGAGAATCCCCCCAACGATCGCCGCAACAAGCAGGACGGCAACTACTCCAACGTCGCTTTCGGTTTTCGGATCGTAGACTGCCAACCCGAACGCCGAACGCCAATCGGCGAAACTGAGAAAGGAAAAACCCTCTCCCGAAGCCCTCAGACGAGAAGCTCCCAACACGAGGATGCCGACGACGGTGCTCGCCATAACCGCGCCTATCGGGACCAACGCGTTGTACCAGCGTCGGGGAGAGTCCGAGTCTTCCTCCATCGTATCCAACGACTGTATACACTGGATTCCAGAACCTTCTTTCGGCTGGGATCCTTCGTCAAAAGCTCGTTGCTCGGCTTTGAGCATCGGGCCGAAATCCCTACCAAGAGCGGAAGAGAAAAAGACGAACACCAAAGCGCCTATGCAGTAAAACCGCAGCGGCAGCATATCGACAAGCAATCCGTATCCAGAAACCCCTACACCCAACGAAGTCGAAGTATCGCCAAGCAACTGAACCTCGAAAGCCACCCAGGTTGAAAGCAATGCCAGCCCTGCAACCGGGGCCGCCGTCGAGTCTACGAGATAAGCCAGCTTCTCGCGCGAAATGCGCCAGCGATCCGCAAGTCGACGCATAGTCGTGCCAAGCACCATGGTATTCGAGTAGTCGTCGAAAAAGATAAGCAGCCCTCCAAGGCCAACGGAGACCTTGGCGCGATCGCGCGTCTTGGCGACGCGACTCACGACATCGACCAGCCCAGACAGTCCGCCGCTACGGGCCATGACGTGAGCCATGCCGACGAGGGCCAACAAGAAGAGAATGATGAAGATGCTGAACTGCGACAACACTGGTTGCACAAGAAAATCGTTCACTCCAAGCACGCCCGTCGCCAGGGGATTCAAGCCGTAGGAAAGAAACGATCCGACGGTGAACGCAGAGACTAGAGCCCCGACCATCGTGCGGAAAAACGCTGCCACCAACACCGCTATAAGCGGCGGCAAAAGGCTCGTCCAGTGCCCCACCACCTGCACTTCGCGAGCGCCCGCCCGCAGGTAGTCCATGAAGGAAATATCATCCGAGCTCAGCGAGACCGCCGCAGCCACCTCGTCCAGAGCCGCAGCGTCGCGGTTGACTGGCACGATAGCCAGAAACGAACACACGCCAAAGAAAGTCAGGACAAAGGCGAGCCAACGCTCTGGCCGTTTCCAAGGCGGCAGCGGTTTCGAAGAGGAATGCTGGGATTCGGAACGGACCAAGACCGAAAAGCAGACATCGCGAACCAGAACCGCGCAACGAAAAAGCCCGCTCAGAGAAGCGAGGGGGGTCAAAGTATCGCCCTCCAAGTCGCAACGCTGTACTGAAACAAGCGCTGCGCCGTCGAGGAAGCCGAACTCAAGAGTACCGAAGCCCAAAGGGCGACAGCGAAGCCATTTGGCAAGCCCAGGCGACACTTTGAAACACGCCCAAGCGAGAGGGGCATGCGATTACAGCCGTGTCTTTCCGAGAACGCGTTCCCCTAAAATTCGTAAGCGGGAAGCAGCTTGTCGACCCGAGCGCCGCGGAACTTGGCGAACACGGGCAAACCGCCCTCCCAAGCTAACTGGACTTCGCCTTGGATGAGAGGAGTGGCGTACTTCACGAACGGAAAATTCATGCTCACTCCGTCATCGTTGATCCACTCGGCGGGCAGTTGCTTGATGCCGGAGGCGACCTCAGACAAATCCACCCAACCCGCTTCGCACTTGTAGGTATCAGCTTCCGCCCGCTGAAGCGTTATCATCTTGCCGCTCTTGCCATGCTCAACTGCTTGCGTCACCGCCGCAGAACCAGCAAGATAAGCCTCGTCGGCATCCGTGACGGACGCGCAGTGGGCGGCAGCGCGAGCCGCGATGCCTAGCTTGCAGGAGCGAGCGCTGACGCCAAGACGAGTTTCCACCAAAGAACGCAAGTACTCGCCGGTGCCACCGAGACGAACATGGCCGAAGGCATCCGTCGTAGTCGAGCTGACCGCCACGTAGTTGCCATCCATGTCGACCAAACCCTCGCCAGCCACGATGAGACAGAACTTCTCCTTGGCCAGGACCTTCTGCACGTCCGCGAGAAACTTCTCCGGCTCGAAGGCCACTTCCGGCAGCATAATAATGTGTGGCGGATCGTGAGGGTGGTCTCGGCGCTTTGCGAGAGCAGCTCCAGCCGCAATCCAACCGGCATTGCGCCCCTGCGTTTCGAGGATGGAAACGTAGTCGCCCTTGCCGATCGCCTCGTTGTCGCGAGCCAACTCGCGCACCGTGGTCGCCACATGCTTGATGACGCTGCCGTAGCCCGGACAATGATCGGTTCCCGGAACGTCGTTGTTAATCGTCTTCGGAATTCCGATAACACGCATCTCAAACCCCTGAGACTTCGCCAAAGCATCGAGCCGATCCAGCATGGCCATGCATTCGCTGTCGCCGATGTAGAAAAAGTAGCGAATGTTGTGGGCCTTGAACACATCCAAGGTCCGCTCCAGGTCCTCCTGCTTCTTGAACTGGAAACGGCAGGTGCCCAGTGCCGCGCCCGGAGAGGTCTTGAGCAGGCGGATCGTTTGCTGAGACTCGTCCGCGAGATCGATAAAGTCTTCGTTCAAAACGCCTAACGCGCCATTAAGACCACCGTAAATTTCCTCGATACACTCGTGATTGAGCGCTTCTTCGATGACGCCAGCGAGGCTAGAGTTAATGACTGCGGTAGGTCCGCCAGATTGGCAGACGAGGCAATTTCCTTCAAGTTCGGACATTTCTAAAAGTGGTGTTCAGAGCTTTGTAAGGAGCAAGAGAAAGGACATCGCTCTACGCTTGGCAACCTTCTATTTGGATCGAAACCATGACCCGCCAAAAACGGCCGTTCAACTCCCCTTCCAGCCTTCGCCCAGCCCTCTCGGCGCGCTTTCGAAGCGCGACGCTGCGTTTCCGCAAAACACGCGAACGCATCGAAGCCTGAATCCTTGACCCACCGGCTCCCCCTGATCATTCACATACGCCCTATGGCCAAAGACAAAGCATCCTCGAGCAATCCCATGGATCCGATCGTCGCCCTATGCAAACGCAGAGGCTTCATCTTCCAATCCTCCGAGATCTACGGCGGCTACAACGGATTCTTCGACTTCGGCCCGCTCGGCGCCGAGCTCAAGAAAAACCTCAAGGACGCCTGGTGGAAGGACATGGTCCACCGCCGCGACGACATCGAAGGCCTCGACTCTTCTATAATAATGTCGCCCAAGATCTGGGTCGCCTCCGGCCACGTCGGCGGCTTCTCCGACCCCATGGTCGACTGCAAGGCATCCAAGATGCGCTACCGCGCCGACCAGCTCTTCTTCGCGCCCGTCGTCGTGGCCGGCGAGACCATCGGCTACGTCTCCACTCTCGAGGACGCCGACATGCAGGCCCAAGCAGAACAAAAGGCCGACAAACTCAAACGCAAAGCCGGCGCCCAAGGCGAGCTCGAGCCCATCGTCCTCAAGGACTACACCGAAGCCGATCCCAGCGAGTACCCTCTCATCCCCTCGCCCGCCACTGGCGAGCCCGGCTCCCTCACCGCGCCGCGCGACTTCAACCTGATGTTCGAAACCAAGGTCGGCGCCCTGAGCGACAACTCCGCCACCGCCTACCTGCGCC
This sequence comes from Pelagicoccus sp., assembly GCA_028284635.1. Taxonomy (GTDB): domain Bacteria; phylum Verrucomicrobiota; class Verrucomicrobiia; order Opitutales; family Opitutaceae; genus Pelagicoccus. Next base: position 980 of record JANQRJ010000006.1, on the reverse strand, counting down.
CCGAGACCGCCCAGGGCATCTTCGCCAACTACAAGAACGTCGTCGACACCGGCCGAGTGAAGATCCCTTTCGGCATAGCCCAGATCGGCAAAGCCTTTCGCAACGAGATTACCCCCCGCAACTTCATCTTCCGCTCACGCGAGTTCGAACAGATGGAGATCGAATACTTCATCGCTCCCGACGCCGACTGGCAAGGCTGTCACCGCGAGTGGATCGACCGCTGCCTCGAATGGCTCGTCTCCATCGGCCTCCCCACCGAAATGCTCGGCGAAGACGTGCACCCCCAGGAAAAGCTCTCCCACTACTCCCGCGGCACTACCGACATCACCTTCCAATTCCCCTTCGGCGAACAAGAGCTCTGGGGCATCGCCTGCCGCGGCAACTTCGACCTCACCCAGCACCAGGAGCATTCCGGCAAGTCCATGGAAATCTTCGACGAGGCCTCTAAATCGAAGTTCGTTCCCCACGTCGTCGAACCCTCACTCGGCGTGGACCGCCTGCTGCTCGCCATCCTTACCGCCGCCTACGCCGAGGACGAGATCGGCGGCGAGAAGCGCTCTCTGCTCAAGTTCCACCCCCGCGTCGCCCCCTACAAGGTCGCCGTGCTGCCGCTGGTGAAGAACAAGCCCGAGCTCGTCGAATTCGCCCAAGCCCTCTACAAGAAGCTCCAGCGCAAGTACAACGTCTTCTGGGACCAGTCCGGCGCCATCGGCCGCCGCTACCGCCGCCAAGACGAGATCGGCACCCCCTGGTGCGTGACTATCGACTTCGACACCATCGAAAAGGACGGCAAGTTCACCCTGCGCGACCGCGACACCACCGAGCAGACCCGCATCGACGAAGCCGAACTCTTCGCCATGCTCGACACTCAGCTGCATTGAGTAGCGCGGATCCCGCTGGGCGCATATGCGTCAACTTAAGCCTAAAGGCGTTGCACTGGAGGGCAATGCTCCGTCATTGCCGCGCCAACCGAATGAAAC
>JANQRJ010000004.1 GCA_028284635.1 Pelagicoccus sp. | reverse complement strand
CGCTTCAACATCATCGACACCCCAGGCCACGTCGACTTCACCATCGAAGTCTACCGCTCCCTCAAGGTCCTCGACGGCGGCATCGGCGTCTTCTGCGGATCCGGCGGCGTCGAACCCCAGTCCGAAACCAACTGGCGCTACGCCAACGACTCCGAAGTCGCCCGAATCATCTACGTCAACAAGCTCGACCGCATCGGCGCCGACTTCTTCCGCGTCGTCAAGCAAGTCGAAGACCGCCTCGGAGCCCGACCCCTCGTCATGGTCCTGCCCATCGGTCGCGAAAGCGAACTCAAGGGCGTCGTCGACCTACTCACCCGCAAGGCATGGGTATGGGACGAATCCGGAGATCCGCTCAACTATGAGATCACCGACGTGCCCGAGGATATGAAGGACGCCGTCGAAGAATGGCGCGAAAAGCTCATCGAGACCGCCGTCGAGCAAGACGACGACCTCATGGAAAAGTACCTCGAAGGCGAAGAACCCTCCATCGAGGACGTCAAGAAGTGCGTCCGCAAGGGCACTATCGCCCTCGACTTCTTCCCCACCTACTGCGGCTCCTCATTCAAGAACAAGGGCGTGCAAAACGTGCTCGACGCAGTCGTCGACTACCTGCCGTCTCCCACCGAGGTCAAGCCCCAGCCCGAAGTCGACGCCGAAGGCAACGAGACCGGCAACTTCGCCATTGTCGACCCCTCGAAGCCCGTCCGCGCCCTCGCCTTCAAGATCATGGACGACAAGTACGGAGCCCTCACCTTCATGCGCATCTACTCCGGCACCATCGACAAGGGCACGTCTCTGCTCAACACCTTCACCGGCAAGACCGAACGCATCGGCCGCATCATCGAAATGCACGCCGACAACCGCAACGAAATCGACAGCTGCCAGGCCGGCGACATCGTCGCCTTCCTCGGCATGAAGACCGTGCAGACCGGCCACACCCTGGCCGACGAAAACGATCCCGCCACGCTCGAGCCCATGGTCTTTCCGGACCCCGTCATCTCGATCGCCATCTCCCCCAAGGACAAGGCAAACGCCGAGAAGCTCGGCGTCGCCCTCGGCAAGATGATCGCCGAAGACCCGTCCTTCCGCGTAGAAACCGACGAAGACTCCGGCGAAACCATCCTCAAAGGCATGGGCGAGCTTCACCTCGACATCAAAGTCGACATCCTCAAGCGCACCTACGGCGCCGAGGTCGAGGTAGGCAAACCCCAGGTCGCCTACCGCGAGTCCATTACCATGCCGATCACCGACAGCTACACCCACAAGAAGCAGTCCGGCGGATCCGGCCAGTACGGCAAGATCGACTACACCATCTCGCCAGGCGAACCCGGCTCCGGCTTCCAGTTCACCTCCAGCGTCGTCGGCGGCAACGTGCCCAAGGAATACTGGCCAGCCATCGAAAAAGGCTTCAAGAACTCGGTCGAAAAAGGCCCGCTCGCCGGCTACCCTGTCGTGGACGTCACAGTCGACCTGCAGGACGGCGGCTTCCACCCCGTCGACTCCTCCGCCGTGGCCTTCGAGATAGCGGCCAAGGCCGCCTACCGCCAGTCCATGCCCAAGGCCAAGCCGCAGATCCTCGAGCCCATCATGAAGATCGACGTCTTCGTGGCCGAGGAGAGCATCGGCGACGTCATCGGCGACCTCAACCGCCGACGCGGCATGATCAAGTCCCAGGATCCCACGCCCACCGGCGTGCAGATCAAGGCCGACGCTCCCCTGTCAGAGATGTTTGGATACATCGGCTCCCTGCGCACCATGACCTCCGGTCGCGGCCAGTTCTCCATGGAGTTCTCCCACTATGCCGCATGTCCGAAAAACGTTTCCGAGGAAGTCATCAAGGCCGCCCTCGAACGCGAGGAAGCCAAAAAGAAGTAACCAGTATTTCAATACAGTCTTTCAAAGCGAACGCCCGACTCGAACGAGCCGGGCGTTTTTTGCGCCTGAAAAACCGACACGACCCCAGTTCCAATCCGTAGCGCCGCGCTACGAACAGGGACCCCTCTACTTCTGCCCGTAGTACGAACTCGAGCCGTGCTTGCGCAGGTAGTGCTTGTCGAGCTGGGCTTGGCTGAGCGGCGCGGCCTCGGGACGCAAGAGCTGAGTCTTCATGGCCATCTCGGCTATGATTTCCAAAGCGAAAGCCATCTCCACAGCCTTCTCCCCGCTGCTACCCCAGACGAAGGGCGCGTGGCCATGGAAAAGCGCCGCTCCCACTTGATCGGGGTCCAGATTCTGGAAAGTCTCCACAATCACATTGCCAGTCTCCCATTCGTAATGCCGGGCGATCTCCTCCGGGCTTATCGGCCTGGTGACCGGGACCTCCCCGTAAAAGTAATCGGCATGCGTGGTGCCCAGACAAGGAATCGGAAGACCAGCTTGAGCAAAGGCCGTCGCATTGCGCGAGTGCGTGTGGACTACCGCCTTGATGTTAGTGAAAGCCTGATACAAGCGGATGTGCGTGGGCGTGTCGGACGAGGGCCTTAGGTCACCTTCGATCTTCGCGGCTTCCAAATCCATTTTGTATCCGCTGTTCGGAGACACATCGATTCTCAACACGACTATGTCGTCAGGACTCAGATCAGCGTAGGGCACGCCACTCGGCTTGATTGCCAGAGCTCCCCGCTCGCGATCCACCACGGATACGTTGCCGAAAGTCAGATCGACAATGCCAAGCTCCGGCAGGCGCTTGTTCGCCACGCAGCACTCTTCCTTAAGCTCATCGAATCGGCTCATCGTCCCGAAGATGCTCCTCCACGATCCTGGTAGTAGACTTCGTTGCTGCGCAGTTCCTTGCGAATGGCGCTCACCGTCGAAGCGCCGTCGATGTGCAGCATTTCGATCCCGGCTATGGTCGCGAAATCCTCGAGAATTTCAGCCGTCAAAGCCTTGCTGAATATCGGATGATGCGAGCCGCCAGCCTGTATCCAGGAGACCGCAGAGGTCTTGAAATCAGGCCGCGGCTTCCAAACCGCTCTCGCTACCGGCAGCTTTGGCAGCGGCTCATCTGGGGCGACTACATCGACATCATTGACGATCAGACGAAAGCGATTGCCCAGATCCACTACCGTAGCGTTGATCGCCGGCCCCGCCGCAACGTCGAAAACCAAACGCGCTGGATCTTCCTTGCCGCCAATACCCAGCGGATGGACCTCCAAGGAAGGTTTCCCCGCCGCTATGCTAGGACAGATCTCCAGCATATGAGCTCCCAACGTCTTAACCCCCTCAGGATGGAGGTGGTAAGTGTAGTCCTCCATAAAGGAAGTACCGTCGTCCAGGCCAAGCGCCATGACCTTCATGGCGCGCAGCAAAGCGGCGGACTTCCAATCCCCTTCCGCTCCAAAGCCGTAGCCTTCGTTCATAAGCCGCTGAACCGCCAGACCAGGGAGCTGCTTCAGCCCATGCAGGTCCTCGAAGGTCGTAGTGAAGCCGGCGGCGCCCTTGTCCTCCAAAAAGGCCCGCAGGCCCAACTCGATGCGGGCGCCGTCGCGCAACGAACTGTGACGCTCTCCACCAGGGAGCAAATCGGGAGCGACCGCATACTCCTCCTGGTAGACCGCGCAAAGGACATCCACTTCCGATTCGCTAGCTCCATCCACGAACTCGACGAGATCCCCAACACCGTATCCGTTCACCGAATACCCAAAGCAGGCTTCCGCAGCCACCTTGTCGCCCTCCGTCACGGAGACCTCGCGCATGTTGTCGCCAATACGGCAAATTTTCGCCCCCTGCATCGTAAAGAAGCCGCACGCCGCTCGGGCCCACATTCCAATACGCTCCTGCACCTCAGGGTCCTGCCAGTGGCCGGCAACCACCTTGCGTTCGATGCGCATGCGCGTGCAAATGAAGCCGAACTCGCGGTCGCCATGAGCTGCTTGATGCAGGTTCATGTAATCCATATCGATCTCGCTCCACGGCAGATCCCTGTGGAACTGCGTGTGCAAGTGCAGAAACGGCTTGCGCAAAGCCCCCAACCCGCCGATCCACATCTTCCCCGGAGAGAAAGTGTGGCACCAGATGATCAAGCCGACGCAGGTCGGCGCGGCATTCGCCTCCAGACAGATCTTGCGAATCTCCTCAGGCGTCTCGCCCACCGTCTTGAAGACCACATCGGTGGGTATCCTGTCCGAAGCGCCCAACGCTTCGGCCACCTCTCGGGAGTTTCGAGCCACTTTTTCCAAAGCCGTCGGCCCATAGAGATGCTGGCTGCCTGTAACGAACCAAAGTTCCAAGTGCGATAGAGTATTCATAGGTCGATTTAGGAGTTAGAGAATGTCGCGGGCGGATGTCTTGATCCGCAGAAGGTCCTTCATCACGTGCCCAAGCTCTTCAGAGCCTATTCCGCCAAAAGCGTCATGAACTTTTCGATACAGGGAAAACAGTTCGTCATATACGGCCCGCGAGCCCGGTTCGGGCTTGTAGCTCACGTCCTTCAAACGAGTCATGGCCTTCTGAGCGGAAAGGAAATCGTCGTAGCCACCTTTATCCGAACCCGCAGCGACCGCAGCCGAAACCGCCGAACCCAAGGCGCAGGTCTGCGAACTCGCCGAGAGCCTCATCTCGCGGCCCGTCACATCGGCATAGATCTGCATGAGCATAGGATTCTTCTCCGCAATGCCCCCGGCGCAAACAACGCGCCTGACCGGGACCCCATACTCCTCGATGCGCTCCAGTATCATGCGAGCCCCAAACGCCGTGGCCTCGATCAAAGCTCGATAGATCTCCGCTTGCGAAGTGTGAAGCGTCTGCCCGAGCAGCAAGCCGGAAAGCAGTGGATCGACCAGAATCGTTCGATTGCCATTATTCCAGTCCAAGGCCAGCAAACCGCTTTCCCCCGGCTTCAGACTTCCCGCTTCCGCAGTTAAAGCCGCGTGCGTATCCGCATTTCCCTTGCAAACCCGGTTCACAAACCAGGCGAAGATATCGCCCACCGCAGATTGCCCCGCCTCGATACCGTAGTAGCCGGGCAGGATAGCTCCCTTTACGATGCCGCAAATACCGGGAATATCCGCAACTTCCTTATCCGCCTTGACCACGCCACAGTCGCAGGTCGAAGTGCCGATCACCTTTACTAGAGTCCCTTCCTCCACGCAGGCTCCGATCGCTCCGTAGTGGACATCGAACTCTCCAATAGCGATAGCGATCCCCGCCGGCAGGCCCAATCGCTTGGCCCACTCCGCGCAAAGCTCGCCCGCCTTTTCGCTTGCGTCATGAGCTTCTCGATACAAGCGCCCAGCCAAATCCGCCAAGCCAGGGTCGAGCAAGGAAAGAAAATCCGCATCCGGAAGACCGCCCCAGTCTTCTGCGTAAAAAGCCTTGTGACCGGCCGCGCAAACCCCTCGCTTGACCTGCCTCGGGTCGTCTACCCCAGCAAGCAGAGAAGGAATCCAGTCGCACAGCTCCACCCAACTGAAGGCCGCGGAAAACACCTCCGGAGCCACCTTCAGGCAATGCCAGATCTTCGACCAAAACCACTCGGAAGAGTAAGTGCCCCCACACTTGGCCAGATACTGCGGCCGATGACGACGAGCCAGCTCCGTAATCGCCGCCGCCTCCTCGGCGCTCGTATGGTCCTTCCAAAGCCAGCACTGAGCCGCCAAGATTTCCCTCCAGGCAGGCTGCGTGGCCAAGGCGACGTTGTTCTCGTCGACGGGGATAGGACTCGATCCCGTAGTGTCCACTCCGATACCGATAACCTTGTCCGCAGAGAAATCCGCGTCTGCAGAACGCGCCAAGGAAAGCGCCTCCGTCACCGTGGCCTCCAAACCCTGAATGTAGTCGCCTGGATGCTGTCGAGCCAGATTGTGGTCGGTCGGGTCGAGCAGGATGCCCGCCTCGCCCGAAGGGTAGTCGAAAACCGAGGTCGCGAGCTCCCTTCCATCCGAGCAACGAACGACGATGCTGCGTACCGAATTCGTACCGTAGTCTAATCCGATCGTGTAAGCCATAGATGAGGTAGTTGAGGTTCTGCCAATTTTTAGCAGAGGATCAAAAAGGCAAAAGATCGCATTTACTTGACAGTAATGCAAACGCATGGGTCGCTCGCAGAATCATGGCCCGACGCACCACGCTACAGGACATCGCCACGAAGCTAGGCTACTCGAAGAACACCATTTCCCTGGCCCTGCGAAACGACCCGCAAATCCCCGAAGCCACTCGAGCCAGGATCAAGAAGACAGCCGAAGCTATGGACTACCAGGCCAACCCCATAGTCTCTCACCTGATGGCCCAGCTGCGAGCCAGTCAAACCCCGGGATTTCAAGCGAAGCTCGCCCTCGTGAACGCCCACCAAGACCCCCGGGCCTTTCACAACCACCCCACCATCCCCAGCTACGTATCCGGATGTCGGCGACGAGCTCGCCAGCTTGGCTACGAGTTCGACGAATTCTGGCTGCACGATCCCAAGCTGTCCTCCAGAAGCTGGACGCGCATCCTCAAGACGCGCGGCATACGAGGGCTCGTCCTCGTAGGGCTCATGGACCGCAGCAAGCTTCCCCGGAGATTTCAGACAGTCTGGCCGTCCCTGGCCTGCGCCGCAACCGGCGTACGCACCAGCGGTCCCACCCTGCCATACAGCTGCGCCGACCATCACGACCTCGTCGTGCAAGCCTGCCAACGCGCATTGAAACTTGGATACAAACGCCCCGCCTTGGTCATCGACGATGTGATCGACAGGCTTGTGGAAAGGAGGTTCTCGGCGGGCTACCTCATCGGCCAGCAGGCTTTCGCCCCCCCATCCCGCCTGCCTCCCCTCTTCACGACCGCCAAATACAAAATCGGCGACTTCCAGCGCTGGCTCGAACAAGCGCGGCCAGACCTGATATTCATTCTCTACAACTCCGTATTGCGCTGGCTGGAAAAGCTCGGCTATCGAATCCCCAAGGACATCGGCGTAATACAGCTAGAGTGGCGCGACACCCACCCCCACATCGCCGGCATGCGTCAGCGCAACGACATCGCCGGGGAAGCCGCCGTCGACATGGTCGTCAACCAGCTGCACAACGGCGAAACCGGCGTGCCCGCCTCCCCTCGATCCATCCTCATCGGAGCCACCTGGACCGACGGCCCCTCGGTCCGCGAACAAAAGCGACGCGCCCAGCCTCGCTGCGCAATTAGAACTTCAACGTTGAAGTCTTAATTGCGCAGGCGAAGAGGGGGATAGCGAAAACGCTTTCGCCCAACAGCGACTTTCGAAAGCTAGGACTTGAGAGCGGGAAGGAAATACGTACCACAAGCAAGGTGTTCGCTACCAAATACAGAATTCCACTCGCCGCCATGTTGCTCTGCAACTGGGCCGCAACCGCCGCTCCAACGGCTCCGGACTACGGTGAAATCGAGCTAAGTCCTCCAGAACTCTACGAAGAGGCCCTAGCCTACCTCTACGGAATCGAAGGGAAGCATAGGAACCGAGCGAATGCGATCTACCGGCTCAAGAAAGCCGCCAAGGCCGACTACGCTCCCGCCCACAACCTCCTCGGATCGCTCTACCTCGAGAGAAACGGCCTGTTTCCCAGTCCCAGAAAAGCTCTCTCCCATTTCGAGCAAGCAGCCCAACTCGGTGATCCCATCGGCCAATACAACGCCGCCTACTCCTACTTCGCAGGTCGAGGAACCAAGAAGGACATCCAAGCCGCCGAAGACCGATTTCTCTCTATCATCGACCCCGATGCCGCCTGGCAGATCAGTCCGGAAAGCTTCGGAGCCGCCCGACACGCTCGCGCCTCCTCGAACTTCCTGCTCGGCGTCATCTACGCCGATGAGGACGAAGCCAGGCAGGACCAGGAAAAGGCCACCCGCATGTTCCACGCCGCCGACGAGCTCGGCCACCCCACGGCATCCATGTTTCTCGCTTTCCGCTACGCTCGCGGAGATGGAGCCGAACAAGACCAGGAAAAATCCAGCCACTTCCTGGAACGCTACAAGACGGCATCGCTCAACCACCTGCACAACTCCTACAGTCAAGCCTACTTCCAAGGCATGGACCGCGACGAAATCCAGGAAGTCGTCAACTCCATGGTGCAAAGCTACGAGGATGAAATGTCCAAACGCGTCGTACAGATGCAGTTCTCGCTAGCCGTCTCCTTGCTCGACGAGGAGGAGATCTACTCGCCCGAACAAGCTTACGTCTGGCTCAAGCCCATCGCTACAGAGGACCATCCTGGAGCGTGCATCCGACTCGCCCGACTCTACTACCGAGGAGAAGGCGTCGCGCAGGACAAGGCCAAGGCCCGCGAGATCCTCGAGCTTGGAGCCAAGACCTATAGCATGGCCCGCTACAACCTCGCCGTCATGCTGCTCGAAGGCGAAGGCGGCCCGGTAGAGCCTCAACGCGGCAAGGCCCTCATGGAAAAGGCCAGCATCGAAAGCTGGTATCCAGCCCACCACTACCTCGCCGGACTAGGCAATCCAGTCTTCCTGACCAGCGCCGAGGCCCTGAAGCTCGTAGAGGCCGAAGCCAATAAGAACAACCCGCAAGCCGTCTACTGTCTTGGCCGACGCTACACCTTTGGCATAGCCGTAGATCGGGACTTCGAAAAGGCCAGAAGCCTCATCCTGCAGGCAGGCGAGCTCGGCAACGCTCCCGCCCGCTACTTCTACGGCGTGTATATGGCCAATGACGTGAGCTTTTTCGGCAAAAGCGAAGAGGACAAAGCCATCCAGGAAGCGGCCGAGGCAAACCATCCGCCTGCCATCCATCACCTCGGCACGAACCTCGAGGCCGCCGGAAAGAAGGACCAAGCCCTGGAAGCCTATCGTCGAGCCGCCGCGATGGGCCACGCCAGCTCGATCAACAAGATCGGTACCTTCTATAGAGCAGGAAAGGCCGTGGAGAAGAATCTCGAAACCGCCTTCGAGCATTTCCAGCAAGCCGCTCGAGCAGGCGACGCCATCGGGTTTCTCAATCTCGGCTTCGCCTACGAAAAAGGAGAAGGCACCCAAGCTGATCCCAAAAAGGCATACGAATGCTACGAGGAAGCCACCAGGAAAGGGGCCTACTACGGCCCTGTCGCCCTCGGCAACCTGCTCGCCAGCGGCCAGCTCGGCGAACCCGCTTGGGAAGAAGCCATCCCTCACTGGCAGGAAGCGGCCGGCGACAGAATGAAAGAAGCCTTCCTCCGCCTCGGAGATTGCTACCGCGATGGCCTAGGGGTGAAGCAGAACTTCACCCTCGCCGCCAGCAACTACCAGGCAGCCAACAACCTCTACTACTACGGAGACGCCGAAGCCACCTACCGCCTCAACTCTCTGCTGCTCATCGAAGACAACCCCAACTACGATCCGCAGAAGGCCCTCAACCAGCTCCGCGTCCAAGAGTTCGGCGGCACCCACCCCCTCGCCCGCTACCAGCTGGCTCTCATGAATCTCGACGGCATCGGCCTGAAAGCCAACCCCAGAAAGGCCTTCAGGAAACTCCTCGCCACCGCAACCCTTCTAGGCGAAGAGCTGCGGGAAGGATTGGGAGAGCAATTCGAACAACGCTATAGCCAGGAAACGGAGCTCTCCAAAGCGAACCCGCCCTTCGGAAACGGCGTCGACCACAAGCGCTCCGCCGCCATCGACTCCTGCTACCGCATCTCGCAGCTCATCTTCGCCAGCCAGATAAAGAAGGTCCAACCCGCGGACGGACTGCCCTGGCTGCGCATCGCCGCCGAAAAGGGCCACGCTGCTGCCCAGCTCGAACTCGGAAAACTGTATCTAGCCGGCAACTACACGACTCAGGACTCCGATGTCGGCTGGGACTGGATCATGCGAAGCTCCGGCAATCTTCCAGCCGCCCAGCACTTCGTCGGCTCCCATTACTTCAGCCAGCAACTCGATCGGATAGACGAACTTCAAGCAGTCGCCCTGCTGCGAGCTGCGGCCCGAGCCGGGCACCAGGAATCCGCAGATCTGCTGCGCAAGCACGGCTACCAGCTAACCGAAGACGATGCAGAAGACCTGCAGCCGGAGAACCAAAAGGAAGGCCAGGACGACGGCTTCGACCACCCGATCGACATCGATATGGCCTAAACTCATCGTTCCGTGGGAGCGGAACTGCCACACACAGTGGCGCAAGCAGGACGGAGTCCAGCTCATCTTCATCTGCTTCTACTTCTTCATCTTCTTCTTTCCACGAGCGATCTGATGGGATGAGAAGAAGCAGAAGCAGATGACTGGCGCCGACAGGTTTTGCCGGGCCAACACAGACGCAAGACCGCGCCGAAAGACGAGCGCAAGTTCCTTCCCTCCCTCGAGACTGCTCTTATTCGCAAGGCAGCGTTCGCTGCATCCGCGCGCCCAAAAACGCGCAGGGCATAAGGCTTTCTCTGACAAAGGAATAAAGCTATTCAGCTTATGCTTTGAAAGAAAATCATAAAAAAACCTAATGGAAACCAGCTGGCCAAGGTTCGTATAGAGTGAAGCCCAAGCCCTTCCCATGCCCCGAGCCACCTCCCCGCTACCTACGCGTTTCCCCATTCGAAGCCGCCGCTTCGCCGCGGAGATCCCCTCCGCCCATTTCTCCAACTCCTAACCCGTTCCCCTATCGCCATGCGCAAGCTCCACATCGCCATCGCCTCGCTCACCATCGCCTTCGCCGCCCTCGCCGCCTCGCAGGACGGCATCCCGCAGAAGCC
>JANQRJ010000093.1 GCA_028284635.1 Pelagicoccus sp. | reverse complement strand
GGGAAATCCGCGTCCTCACGAACGCGGCTACTAGGCTCGAACAAAGCCTCCTCCTTCCCAGAAACCTTGGACTCGTCTGCGGCGCAAAAGCGTCTTCCTTCCGTGAACTCCTTCGGCGAACTCGACATCCACCTGAAGATCCCCGATCTGTGGCAGCAGGAGGCCTTGCGTGGGATCCGTGACGGTCGCGACGTCGTCGTCAGCGCGCCCACCGGAGCTGGCAAAACCTATCTCGTCGAGCTGATCGCCGAGTCTCGACGGCAGGGGCAGATCGTGCTCGCCGTGCCAACCCGGGCCTTGGCCAACGACAAGCTGCGAGAGTTCCGCAGCAAAGGCTGGCGAGTCGGCATCGTGACCGGCGACGTCGCCATCGACCCGGAAGCCCCGCTCGTTGTCGCCACTTTGGAAACGCAAAGGCCGCGCCTGATCCAAGGCATCGGCCCAAGCCTCTTCGTGGTAGACGAATACCAGATGATCAGCGACGAGCAACGCGGCGTGAACTACGAGCTCAGCATCGCCCTCGCCCCACCCGAAACGCAACTCCTGCTGCTCAGCGGCAGCGTATCCAACCCGCAAGACATCGTTTCATGGCTGCAACGTCTTGGACGAGACGCGACTCTCGTCAGCCTCGACAAGCGACCCGTCCCACTGGAGGAGATTCACCTCGACGCCCTATCCGAACGGCCACCCAAAACCGTCACCGGATTCTGGCCGCGCCTAGTCGCTAAAGCCCTGATGGCAGATCTCGGCCCGATCCTCGTATTCGCCCCGCAACGCAAGACTGCCGAGACGATGGCTCGACAACTCGCCGCAGCCCTGCCCGTCGAACACCCCCTCGCCCTCAGTCCAGCCCAGAAGCGGCTGGCAGGAAGCGTTCTGGAAAAACTGCTGAGCAAGCGCGTCGCCTTCCACCACAGCGGATTGAGCTACCAGCAGCGAGCTGGACTGGTCGAGCCACTCGCCAAAGCGGGACAGCTCCGTATCGTAGTGGCCACTACAGGCCTCGCCGCAGGCGTGAATTTCTCCATGCGTTCCGTTCTTGTAACCGAATCCCAGTTCACGCTCGGACACATCCAGCAACTCATCCGACCCGACGAACTGCTGCAAATGTTCGGAAGAGCCGGTCGCCGAGGATTGGATACAGTAGGCTACGCCCTGACCGCGCCCGACCGACCCCGACTGAGAGAAGGCAGGCCGCGGCCCGTGCGAAGACCTAAAACCCTGGACTGGCCGAGCCTGCTCGGCCTCCTGCAGATCGCCAGCGAACGAGACGAGGAAACCTTCAGCCTAGCAGTCGAAGCCTGCTCCAGACTCTTCAACGAAACTCCCGTAACCCTAGGGGTCGAGCATTGTATCCAAAACCCAAACGCGCCCTGCGACCTGATGATCGACGCGGAGCGAGCCCACTACGCCCAGCCGGAGAGCGTGGAGATCCTGAACTCCCAAGGAGCTTGGGAACCCAGGCAAGCAGCCCGAAAAACCGCGCTCAGCGAAGCCTGGCTGAAGAAAGGCGACAAATTGAAGCCCGCCTTGCAAGACCCGGACTTCGTAAAGACGCTCGGAGAGGGTCGTCCGACGAAGATCCGCGAAACGGACCAAACCTGGCGCTTCGGCCTCAAGCGAACGCTCGGCTTCGTCGACCGCAAGCGGCAAGGCAACTTTCGAAGGGCGGCTTGGCTGGGCAAGATCGCCGAAGAAAATGGCCAGCCGCTGCCCAAGCTCATCGAGATTGCAGCCCTGCCCCAGACGAATATCGCAGAGCTGCTCGGTTGTGGCGCTTTGGTGGATACGCGACAGGTCGGAAACCGCATCGTCGGCATTTTCGACCCAAGCTCCCTGATACGCGAACTCGATATCGACGTGTTTGGCAAGCCGCTCGTAAACCCCCAAACCCGCAAAGCCTACCCGCTAGAGTGCCAAGAATGCCCGCAACACGCCACCTGCGAAAACGATCTCAGCAAGAAGCGCTCCCCTGCCCTCGCATGGCGACAGCTCGGGCTCATAGACCGAAAGGGAAAACCCACCCGCCGCGGCCAGCTCTTCTCGTTCTTCCAAGGCGGCGAGGGCCTCGCCATAGCAGCGGCTTTGGAGGATCGCAGCTACAGCGTCGATGCCATCGCCCACGACATCGCCAACCTGCGAGCCGGGCATCGCTTCGACGAATACAGCGAATACAGCCACCGCCTGGCTCGCGCCTGCCGCGTCGCCTACGCCGACCGCAGCTACGAGGGCTATCTGAAGCACGGGCGGCCACCCCAATACGGAGAAGGCGCCGCGGAGGTAATCGCAGAGTGGATACAAGGAGCCGCGCAAGGGAGAAGGACGCTCGGCGAAAACCTGCGCTTCGGCGACGTGCAGCGGGCGAAGCTCGAATGGCTCAGCCTGCTGCGCCATATTGCCCACGCTCCAGAGCTAGACTGGCAACGCTGGACCGAGCTCCAGAGAGCCGCTCGAGCGATCCTCCAAACGGACGATCAGCGCCTGCTCATCGACGATCTCCCCCCACTCGAACCCTCGCAAACCGGGCGGCCAAATCATCAGCTCCGCTTTCCGCGCAACCCCCGCTAGCTGAAGCATTTTTCGTTTGTTCAGTCGCACATAGGTGGGTCGGCTTTGGGCGCTTTGCTTTGTCGCTCTCGCTCGGTACCGAAGACGACTCTCTGCAAGGCTAACGCTATAAGCGTTCCCGACTTCGGTCGGGACCACTCCACCTAGAGTAGCCGTTCTCCAAATCGGATTTTGCGACTAAACATCTGAAAAATGCTTTAGTCGGGACCGTGCCACCCTATCGCTTGAGGCGGGACGCAGGCACTCCCCATGTTTGCACAGTGAACTTAGCTGACAACACACTAGGCGCGTTCTCACGAACGCGGCTACGCTGGGGAACGTCATCTATTCAGCGCGCTCCAAAAGCTCGGCCAAGGCTCGGTCGATGCGATCGATTTCGCGAATGCCGCTGGTCCACTCGGACGGCAATTGGCCATAGCTGCCCTGCGCCGCCAGCAACATCGCCAAGATCATGCCGCGAGCCGAACTGTCCCCTCCTGCCAGAGCGTTTGCCGCAAGCATCTCCACAGGGTCGCCCTCGAATCTCAGAGCGAACCAAAGCGTAAGCGGAAAACCCTTCGACGCATCGCAGCTCTGGCCAAATCGCTTGGCTGCCGAGCGAACATCCAAGCCCGCCGCCGCTTGGACCGATTCGAGATGGGCCGCCACGGCACCTGCGTAGTCGCCTCCGGCCAAGGCCTTTTCGAATGCTTCGGCAAAAGTCGATCCCTTGCGGACCGCCGCCACCGCGCGAGCAAAGAATTCCGCAGCATCCAGCACCAGCGTAGTCGCATGCGTGATACCCGCTTGCTCTCGGGCCGCGAGCGCCACCTCCATTAGCGGCCTGTCTCTCAAGCTTGCCAACAAAGGCGCCATGCGGGAAACCGCCGAAAGGTCATGGCTCGTTGACGGCTTGGGCGCGCCCTTCCGCAAATTTTCCAAGGTCTCTCGCGTCGCTCCATCGAGATAGCTCCGCGGATTCGCGTTCCAGAAAGCCGCCCAGTCATCCAGCCAACCGGCAGACGACCACTCCCGACGAGCAGCTAGCGATTCAAGCAGGACCAACATCTGATCGCCATAGTGCGTGAGATCCCCCTCGCCCTTGCCTCCATGATAAGAAGAGCGAGGCGCGCCTAGTCCGGAAATTCCTTGCGGATAAAGCCTGTCGAGTTCGTCCGTATCGTAGATCCAGTGCGGCGCTAAGCAGAACGAGTCTGCGGCAAAGGCGGCGCGAACAATATCTCCAGCAAAAGAGGCGGATCCCTCCATCTCGCTACAGGTGGGCACGGATTTCGACATGCTTTGATTCATGGTTCGGAAAACGCGAAAGCGCCACCCTTGCCTTCACGC
Source organism: Pelagicoccus sp. (assembly GCA_028284635.1). Taxonomy (GTDB): domain Bacteria; phylum Verrucomicrobiota; class Verrucomicrobiia; order Opitutales; family Opitutaceae; genus Pelagicoccus. The sequence continues at coordinate 25,866 of JANQRJ010000093.1, read as the reverse complement.
AATTGGAGAAAAACCAAACTGAGAGCCCTGATTGAAGCGCTTCGGAATCTTGCAATATCGTTTCGAACAAGTTCAATAGTTGAACCAATTCACTCGTCCTCAAAACTGATGACCAAGTACCGCCTCATCTACCGCAGCCATGCCGAAGAAGACGTTCTCGGAAATCAGGCTCTCGCCGAGCTAGAGGCCAAATGCGTGGAAAAGAACCTCGAGTACGGCCTCACCGGCATGCTGATCCTCTCCGGGGAACGCTTTCTGCAAGTGATCGAAGGAGAGATTGCCGCCCTCAATCATTGCTATGCTCGGATCGTCGCCGACAACCGACACCGAGACGTGCAGCTACTGTCGTACGAAGCAATCCAAACCCCATCCTACGACAGCTGGAGCATGCGGCTAGTGGATCTCTACGACTTGCCCAAACAACCCCGCCGCTTTCTGGAGCGAAAGTATGATCATGAAGACGGCGTTATAGAAATCCCTACCCGTCTGGATCTCGTGTATGCCCTGCTGAGCGACGCCAAGTGCTTCGCCCTCTCGAACCCGTGGAGCTGACAAGGGCTTGGCGCTCGGGTAGCTATTAAGTCTGTAGCTATTTAGTCCGTAGCTCCCACGACAGGAACTGTAAGCGTGCTTCAGTAGCCGAACTCGAGAGTGCCGAAGCCCAAAGGGCGACAGCGAAGCCATTTGGACAGCGTCGCGACTCGGAAGGCGACAACTTAAGGAAAGGTTAACCCTAATGTTTCAAAAACAAGAGTAAAAGTAACCGCTAATGGACGCTAATAAACACGAATGATTTCTCATTTGAAGCTTTGATTCGTGTGTATTCGCGTCCATTCGCGGTTAAAAGTTCTCCGTTTTCCAATCCTAACTAAATGTGAGGATATCGAATTTGGTCTCTGGTTGCGCAAGTAACTGATATTAAAATGATTACAAAACTAGATGCGACGAATTATGAAACTGGTAGTTGACACTCGCTGCACGAGCCTCTGGCCCGTCAATGCGACGCGGCGTCTTTCAGCAGTTCCGGGAACTTCGCTTTGAAGCGGTTCAATCGAGGGATGGAAACATTTCTTATGTATCCATTATTCGGATTCCTTTTCTCGTAGTCCTGGTGATAATCTTCGCCGATCCAGAACTTCTGGAAGGGCAGGACCTGAGTGGCTATCTTCCCATCGTAAACCGTTTCGTTCAGGACCCGGATCTTTTCCGTGATGATACTCTTCTCCTCCTCGTTTTGGTAGAAGGCAATCGATCTGTACTGCGAACCTCGATCAGGACCCTGGCCGTTTACCTGCGTCGGGTCCTGCGAACCGAAAAAGACGTCTACCAACTGGGAGAAACTGACCACCTGCGGATCGTATATCACTTCGACCGCTTCGGCATGTCCGGTACGCCCCGTGTTGCTCGACTGGTAGGTGGGGTTCTCCGTATGTCCGCCCGAGTAGCCCGAGATCGACTCGTCGACGCCTCGAACGCTCTCGAATATCGCTTCCACACACCAGAAGCAGCCAGCCGCGAAGTAGGCCTTCGCCTTGCCGGGAGGCGCCTCGGCTTGCACCGGCTCCGCGTTTTCAACCGCAGCCTGCAGATCCGACTGGACAGGCTGAGCGCAAGAGGACACCGCAAAGGAGAGAGAGAAGAGCGAGGCAAACGAAACGAGATTCTTCATGGTAGAGGGGAACGATCCGACGCCTCGGGCGAATGCCGCTGCAAGTCTCGCCAAGTCAGCGTCTCTGGCGTAGCGCGGAGCTTCAGCCCGCGTCCGTATCGTTTTTTATCCTCATCCTCTTCTTCATCCTCATCCTTATCCTTATCCTGGGATGAAGATGAGGATGAGGAAGGGGGATGATGAGGGCGAATCTGTGGTCGCGGGCTGAAGCTCCGCGCTACGGATTAGCGCGACAATAGCACTACTCGTCTTCCAGCAATATGCCGTCGGTCTCCGGGTTGAGAGCAATGCTGGCGGCAGCCTTGAAGATGTCCGTTATGTAGACCAGCCCCTCGACACGGCCTTCCTCTATGACAGGTATGCACTCGTAACTCCCCTCGGCAGCAAGACGAATGAGCTGAGCAAGAGGAGCGGAGGGAGAAACGGTGGGCTGAGTCGCAGGAAGAACATCAAGAACCGTATTGCCAAGATGGTCTTCAACGGAATGAAGAAACACCTCCTCTGTCGCGCCTGCCTCGGACGGATCATGCTCGTTGAGCAAACCAAGAACGACATGATGCGGCGTCAGTACTCCGGCAAAGTCGCCCTTCTCATCGACCACCACAATCGCTCCCGTGTCGTGCTTGCGTTGCTCGCCATAAAGAATGACGCCCATCGTCTCCCTCAGCGTATGCGCAGAACTGATACGCAGAAAGAGTTTCGTCATCAAGGATTCGGCTGTAGGCTGGGAAGGCATATGAAGGGATGGTCTTCTAGACTTTGGGCAACTCGCGCTCCGGATCGAAATCGAGGGCTTTGCCAACGCCCTTCAACATGTCCAGCGGCCCCACTAAGCCGCTAAGACGACCTTCCTCGTCGCAGATCGGAATCGTCTTCAGGTCGTCGGTTCGGGAAAGCCAGAGAAGCTGGGCCAGGCTGGCAGTGACCTGCGTGCGAGGCAGGTCTCGACGGGCGATGGAGCCGATGCTCACGCTGAAATGCTCGCGCAGCTTTTCCCCAAGTTCTTCGGATTCGAGGCCATCATCTTCCTCCTTCAAGTCCTGTCCCAGGGTCTTGAGAATGCTGGCCAAGGTCAGTTCCGCATCGAGCCGCCCTTCCGCGTCCTGCAAAAAGAGCGGCTGGCTGGTCTTCTGCTCGATATGCTTCATCATCTCGAAGATCAGCCAAGTCGCTTCGCGAATCTGATGCTGGTTGCCGAAACGCAGGATGCGGGGCGACATGATCGTGCCAGCTCGCGTGCTTGTATCCAATTTTCTATCGCTCTTCTGGGTGGCCTCTGCCCGGCGACGCTCCATCTCCACGATACTCCAAGCGCGAGCCAAGGAGAGCTCCGTCGATTGGAAGAGCTTGTTGTCCGCATAGAATATATTCTGCTCGCCAATGCGCTGGCGCAGGCCGGAGCCGGTCATCACTTTCTTCAAGCGGTCTTCTATGCCGCAAACAACCAAGTGTATATTGCGTTTTCTGAGAAGGGTCTCGAAACGCTCCAGAATCGCCATAGCCGTGCTGCCGACCGCTCGGAGACGTTTCATGCGCAGAATGACCACGCGCGTCTTGGGCGTGAGGCATTCGAACAACTCGTAGTCGAGATCCTCGGCTGCCGCGAAATAGAGATCGCCCTCCATATTGACCGTCACCACTTCCGAAGCAGGAGCGCGGCGAAAAGGCAGCTCGTCAAAACCGCTGTCCGAGCGCGGCACAAGCTGGGTGAGATCGGCGTGGCCGGTGGCCCGGAGCAGCAAAACGATAGAGAGAAAAACGCCGACGAAGATAGCATACTCCAGAGGCAGCACCAGCGTGGACCCCATAGTCCCAAACAGCACCAGGCGCGAGTACTTGCCCGAGTTCCACGTTATGACGAAGTGATGCTTGTCGATCATCGTGTAGGCGATGACGATGAGCAGCCCAGCCAGACTCGCTTTGGGAATATAATTGGCCACCGAGGCGAATAGCAGGATGGTCAACATTGTCCAGAAGGCGGAGAATATCGCAGCCATACGGGTGCGACCGCCCGACTTGTAGCAAACCGCCGTGCGGGTGAAGGATCCCGAACCGGCGAAGCAGGAGAAGAAGGACCCCACTATATTGCCGACACCTTGGCCGACAAACTCGCGATTGAAGTCCAGACGCTGGCCCGACTGCGAAGCCACCGCTCGGGCGATGGAAGCCGCCTCGATCAAGCCCAGTATAGCCAAGGCCACAGCCCCAATCCCCAGCTCGCGCGTCAGCTCGTAGGGAGGCGGAACAAGGAGCTCGGGAAAATGAAAGAGATTCAAGGTAGCGGAGATGGGCTCGATGTCCCGCACGATTTCTATGCGTCCCGCTCCCATCTCAGGCTCATGCCAACCAAAGACGAATGCCAGCCCTCCCGATATAGCTATGCCCACCAGGGCAGCCGGTATCCGCTTGTCTATTCGCGGCAGAAATATCACGCTGAAGGCAGTGATAAGGCCGAGAGCGAGCGCATAGAAGTTCGTCTGAGGGAGCGCCACTATCGTATCGAAGAGCACTTCGGCAAAACGCTCCGGATGGTCGTCCAGCTGGAAACCGAGAATGTTCTTGAGCTGATTGACCGCTATCAGAATACCCGCGCCAGCCGTGAAGCCGATCACCACCGAATGCGAAACATAGCGGATGATTCCACCCAAACGCAGGATCCCAAAGAGAAACTGGATAAGACCTGTCAGAAAGGTGAGCAGAAGCACGATTTCGAGAAGACTGACGTCATACTTCGCAGGCAGGTGGGCCGTGAGGCTCAGAATAACCATACAGATGGCGTTGGTCGGGCCGGTCACCAGATGGTTCGAGCTGCCGAACACCGCAGCCATCGCGCAGGTGACCATCGCCGTATACAATCCCCAGACTGGAGGCAGGCCGGCAATCAAAGCGTAGGCCATCGCTTGCGGCACGCCCATGACCGCCACCGTCAAACCCGCCGTCGCATCCTGCCGGGCGTCAGACGCGACGTACTCGCGCAAGCGCGTGGGAAGCGCACGAAGGTCTGAACCAGCAAAAGGTAACTTCATCGAAAAATTGGAAAAACGATAGAAGAGATGCGCCTAGCGTCGAACACAACCTTCATCGAATAGAAGTTCTCCCAGGAACCCAGGCTAAAACCGTTTCCAACAACGGGTGTCACTGCTCCAAACTCTTTCGAGTTCGGCTACTGAAGGTAAGTTCAGCACAGTCGCGGTAGCCGAACTCGAAAGAGTTTGGAGTGCCCAGGCCACGCTTTGAAACACGCCCTTGAACAACTCTCCAAACGTTACGCCAATCGCATGCGCACCAGGTCCGGCTAGTGAAAGCAAAGGCTTCGAGTCAGGTTTCTGGATACGAGAACGCTTCGCTCGAACACAAGCGAAAGGCCCCCGGCTTTCGCCAGGGGCCTCTTGTATTGAGAATCTTGAACGGACGAAGCGATTCGCCCCTATCGCACGAAGCGACGACGAGCGATCAGCAGAACTCCAAAGCCAGCAAGAGCAAGCAGGCTCGTCGAACCCGAGTCTGAAACAGGGCGGCGCTTGGCCTTCACGTGGAGGCGCATGTGCCCTCCGCCGCCAGCATGCAAGAGGCCTGAAGCCGTAGCAGGCTCAACAGCCGCCAAGGTAACATGACCGGATGGCAGGGAGAAATCAGTGCCGTAAAGGATGTCGTCCGAGGAAAGGAGCGACTCGAAAGGCCAATCAAAACTAGTGCCCGCTGCCGAGTTGATCGCGGCGATCAAATCAGCGAGGGAACCATCGCCAGGGAGCGTGGAGATAACGCCGAAGATCTCGAGAGGGCTCGCTCCGAAGAGGAAGTCGGTCAGCTCGGAGAGAGAAGCGGTGAAGCTCAACTCGAAGGGGCCATCGTCGCTTCTGCCGCCAGAGCCAAGACTGCCGGCGAACTCGTAACCGTATTCATATCCTCCGTAGCCGTGGATGCACCAGTCGTAGACTTCATCGAGGGCGAACGAAGGCGAGACGGCAAGCTTGCCTACCGAATAGACGAGTTCGGCGAAGCCAAAGACATCAGTGTCGCCGCCACCAAAAGCGGGGTTGATGTCGGAAAACTCGTCGAGAGTACGACCGCCACCAAATACGTCAAAGGCATCGAAACCAGCGTCATCGTAGAGGAAACCGAGATCGGCACCAACTTCGAAATCGACAACGACGTCTGCAGCGAAGGAAGAGGAAACAACGGCAAGGGCCGCTACGCCTCCGATGAGGTGTCTTATTTTCAACATAGAGTCAGGGGTTCAGTTGTTAGTAGGTTCCAGTTCGTAAAAAACCTATAAGGGTAGGAAAGATCCGCTATTAGAATAGAATAGTCAACAGATCAGCAAATGATAGAACTCTGGGGGAAAACCTTAGGCGCCAGGCAATTTCGCAGGAGTGACTCTAATGCCGGCTTCAAGAAAGCCTGATAGGTCTTACTTTGTTAAATTTCTGGAAGCATCTCGAATGTAGGGTCGTCGCTTCGCCAGTCCTCCATAGCTCGAAAGAGCGACGGATGGAGCGACGTACCGCGTAGGTTCGATCTATGCTCTGCCTTTCGACAAGCTCAAGGTCCGCGACGGCACGGCGACGAGCGCCGGCCCTACAAATGATAATCTAACAAAGTAGGGGTAGATTCGCTAGTCTGGTATCATTGATGCAGTGTGGCAAAGAGTAGCGCGGAGCTTTAGCAAGCTCGCGACCGCGATTCGCCCTCATCATCCCCCTCCTCATCTTCATCCTCATCCCAGGATAAAGATGAGGATGAAGAAGAGGATGAGGATAAGAAACGATGCGGTCGCGGGCTAAAGCTCCGCGCTACGTTTCACGCATGACAATGCGTCCCGCCAAAAGGGGAAGTCGGATCCCACCGAGCGGGATCGTGATCGCGATATGGTTTCCGCGTTCTCACGAACGCGGCTACGGTCCTACCGCTCACTCGGCTCGACGATTCTCTCAAGCTGGGCGCCAAGGCGCTTGAGACGCGGATCATCCTTGATGACCAAGGCCTCTTCCACCGTCCTGAGAGCGTAAGCGTAGCGTTCGCCTTCGATCAAGGCCATGACCTTGGACAGTCGAGCGTCGAACTTGGTAGCGGGATCGACAGCGGCACGGTCGTAGTAGACGATCGCCTCGTCGAGACTCCCTGCCTGCCTCTCGATATCGGCCAACTTGAGAAGCATGTATCCGTTAAACGGATCCAACTCCAAGGCTTTGAGAAAGGACTGCTCCGCAGCGACAAAGTCGCCTTCCGCGTAGGCGAAATCTCCTTTGAGGAAACGATAGACCTCTTTCTCCCTGGCTGCCCAAGCTTCGCTCTCTTCCCCAATCAGATCGAATATCTCTCTAGCGAATTCGAACTGATCGTTGAGCACGAGATAGCGAGCGGCCTGCAGGACTTCGAAAGAGTCCATCGCTCCGCCAACTCGCGCCGAAGCGAGAAACACCTCGCGAGCGCGATCGAATAGGCCTCGTTTAAGGTAGATGTTTCCGAGCAGATAGTAGGACTCCGCGTCAAGCTCCCCTAGCCGACGGGCGATTTCCAGACAGCGAGCGGTCTTAAGCGGCTCGTCCAACTCCAGCCAGGCGTTCGCCTTGAGCAGCCAAAAATCGAAACGATCCGGGTTCTTTCGTATCAGATCGTCGAATACGCCAATCGCTTCTTCGTGCCGACCCGTTTCGGAGTATATCTGGGCGATGCCTTCCGCCCAGTCAGTCTGGTCCGGCTCGAAGAGGATCGCGTAGTTGTAGGCCGTTTCTGCGGAGCGGAGGCGACCGAGCTGCAGGAGACAGTAGCCGAGAACGCCGTAGGTGGTCGAATCGCTCGCGCCGAGTTCGACGCTGCGGGTAAGCGAAGCGGCAGCATCCTCGTAGTTGCTCTGCTTATACTGCGCTAAGCCAAGCCCGTTCCAGGCGCGTCGAAAAGTTGGATACTTCTCGATCGCCGCTTGAAACTGGGTTTCCGCCTGGAAGTAGTTCGCATTGCCGTAGAAGAGATTGGCCAGGAAATGGTTGAAGGCCGGAGACAAGGGCGTCCCGGAATCGAGCATATCGGTGAGGATCGCATAGGCATCCTGGGGAGCGGTATCGACCATGCTGCCCACCTTCTCGAGGACCTCGCGTTCGATCGAGGATATCTGAGGCTCGGGCGGATTGACCGGATCGTAGCTTTCGCGATGGCGCTGTCGCTCCGTTTCGCTATCCAGACGCGGGCGCTTGACTTTCTGTTGAGAAAAGACGCTGGCAAGCAAAGAGAGGGAAAGGATGACTATAATGAGTTGCTTCATGGCGCTCTATATAGAGAACGGGCTAGTGGAGCCGCGGTTGAAGATGATAGTTTGCTGGACCCAGCATGCCACTGGCCTGCCATCCTTGCGCGCAGGGCGAAAGCGCCAGTCGGCAATCGCCTCGCGAGCGGCCTCCGCATACTCAGGATTTGGCGAAGAGGAGTCGAGAATACTGAGAGTATCCGTCTCGCCTTTAGCCGTGACGTAGTAGAAAACGGTGACGCTGACCTTCTTGCCACGCAGACGGTAAGGGACTTCAGGCTCTCGGGCGAACCTGATGACCGGCTTCTCATCGACCTCGCTTTTTTCGAAAATCTGGAAGTCGTCCAACCCGCCGAGATCCGGAGCGCTCGCCTGAAACGTCCGCTCGATATCGAAAGACAAGGAAAGATCGGAAGATACGGTAGCCTTCAGAGAGACATCCAGCTGATCGAGTTCTATCTCGATGGCCTCGCGCTCGCTCGGTATCTCCACTGGAAAGGTCTCCACAGTCCGAGTCGTCTTCGGCGTAACGGATCGAGCTTCGGAAAGCTCCTTCGGCGGCGCGAGATAGTACACTGGCTTGTCGGCCTGGGCCTCCGATTTCAGTTTGCCCACGCTTCTGCCAGTACTGGCGATGGCTACAAAGAGGACGAGCGTGGCGAGCAAAGCTCCGATGTGCGGACGGATGCCATTTCGCGCGTTCCTGTATTTTATATCGATCGAAACCATGGTCTCATTGCTGATAGCTGATGATCTCGTCCACCGAGAAGAACACTTCCGCCCCGGCGCTTTTCGCCTCGCCGTACACTTTCGCGAATACGTCCAGATCGATATGCTTGTCGGCCTGGATGATGACCGAAGCCTGGCGAGCGGCGAGCGCTCGGTAGACGAGAGGCCGCACCGCAGACAAGCTGATTTCCCTGCCGCCGTGATAGATGCGCTCGTCGGCCCCGATGCCGATCAGGATGCTATCCTGCTCGAGCGGCACGGCGCCGGCGGCCTCCGGGCGGTCCACGTCAATCCCCGTCTCCTGCACGAAAACCGTGGTGAGAATGAAGAAGATGAGGAGGATGAATACGCAGTCGATCATGGGCGACAGATTGATGTCCACCCTCTCCTCGCTGCTGCCTCTGATCAGTTCCCTAAGCATTCTCTTGGCCCAGTTGGCTCTCCGCGGAGAGGACTCTGCGTTCAAGCAGTTCAAGTTCCCGGCTGTTGGAAACCCGCCGTATCCAGTAGATGAAGAAGATCGCGGGAATCGCGATGGTCAGCCCTGTCTGCGTCGTGATGAGCGACTGCTTAACTCCCTCCGCCACCAGGATCGTGGTCTGATGCCCAGCCCGCAGGGAAAGGCCGTGAAACATGTCGAGCATGCCAAGCACCGTGCCCAGCAGACCGAGAAGCGGCGCCGCGACCAGCAGCACGCCAGCGAAACGCAGCCGATTTCGGATGAACTCTCTAAACTGCCAAAGCACGTCCTCGTAGCTTATCAAGGTGAGCTCCATGCGAAATTCGGCTGAATTGACGTCCTCGTTTGCCACCCGGCTTTCCAAGCGGCTCGTATCGATCTGCTCGTGTAGTCTAATTCTGGTGACATAGATGAGCAGGGATATGATTTGCCAGTATAGATAGTAGGACAGAATCGCCAGCACGTACATGACAGCGCCGCCAGCCTTGATCGACTCGACTATGCTCGAAACGGTTTCCACTATCGATTCGAGCGGTTGACGGGTTCCAGGCTTGCGGCCTTGACGAAATCGAAGGCGGACTGTTCCAGAGCCCCGATGCGCGTCTTGACGACGCGGCTGAACAGGCCGTGCAGTATGAGAGTCGGAATCGCAACCGCCAGTCCGAGTTCAGTGGTAACGAGCGCCTCGGAAATGCCGGAAGACAGCGCCTTTGGAGCGCCCGCCCCGTAAAGCGTGATGAGCGCGAAGGTCTTGATCAGCCCGACCACCGTGCCAAGCAGGCCGAGCAAAGGCGAAGCGGCAGCCGTAATGGCCAGGTAGGGAAGAAAGCGCTCCATCTTCGGCTTGTTGCGCAGGACCACGCTGAGCATGGTCTCTTCGAGCAGCAGGGCATTCGTCTTGATATTCTGGATACCAGTAGCGAGCATCTCGCCCGATACGCCTGGCACTTTCTTCGCCTCGGACAGAGCCGCCTCGCTATCCCCTTCCCTAGCGACGCGAGCGAGCTCCGCCAACTTCGAGGGCGAGGCGATGACGAAATTCCGCAGGTCCGCGACCTTCACGATGCTGACCACCAGAGCAATCATGCCGAGCAGCAGGATGAAGTAGCCAACGTAGCCGCCCTGTTGGACATGGCTGACGATACTGCCGCGGGACGCCTCGATCGTGAGGGCTTCGCCGAGAGTCGCGTCTAGGGGGACAAATCCCTCCGAACCGCTGAAGAAGTCCTGCACGGCAGACTTGTTGGCGCCCGATAGAAATGTGACGCCTGGCTCCACCGTGCCCGCGCCGAACTTGGTCACCCCAGCAATCTCTTCCGTATCGGAAAGAAAGAATCCCGACGGACCCGCCACCAGAATCTTCCCTTCGTGAATACGCCCCTTCTCGTCAATAGCTTTGCCGACGAAGGTATCGCCACCGATAACCGCCTCGATTCGGTCGAGGGACAGGGACATCGAGTCGGTGTAGGCCTTGTACTTGTCCAGAGTCGAGCTGCCGTCCGAGTTGGCGATGTCGCGCAAAACGGTAAGCGGATCCAGATAGCGTTGGCTCTCCGCCATATTGATGCGACTGTCGAACTTCGCCAGGAAACCGTCGAAAGCAGTCTCTATATAGTCGCGCTTGGCTCGGGCCGCGACGAGGTCCTTGCCGAGCGACTCTATCTCGATCTGGGTCTGATCCGCTTGAAATCGATAGCTTTCGACAACTGCCCGCTTTTCCAGGTTGGCGCTTTCCAGCTCGTTTAGCCGAGCGACCAGCGGGGCCTTCTCCTCCGCGATCTCAGTCTCGATTTCCCGGTAGCGCTGCAGGCTGGCCTCCACGAGCTCCTTCATCTCGACATCGAGTTCAGCTGGATTCTTGGCATCGGAAGGCGCAGCCGGCCAAACGGAAAGCAGCAAGAGCGAAAGCGAAACCGGAGCGAATGGGAAAGGGCGACGTCTTGTATCCATTTTCTGAATATCGATTGGCTCTAGCGGAGAGTTACGGGGAGCAGGAGCATCCTCGGATCTTCGGATTCGTCTTCGTAGGCCGCGATCAAGGAAGCTGCCTTTTCATATATTTCGTCGCGTTGCGTCCACCGCCAACCGCCAGGACTCGGCTCGACAATCCAAGCCCGCTCGGCTACCTCGTCGATCGCATAGGCCACGGTCAGTCCCCAGTACAGCGTCTTTGCGCTGATTTCGCCGCCATCCGGAGCTGGCTTGGTCTCGCGGGCGAGCGTCAGAGAATTGTTGAAACGATCGATCGCGCTGAGAGCCGCGACAAGGCTCTGAGTCCGGGCAGAGGCCGATGAATCGCCGGAAAGCTTCGTGAAATGGCCTCTCACCTCGTCTTGCAGTGGATCGGGCAGACTTGGAACCAGCGCGTCCAGCCGAGCAAACAGTCGACTGAAAGGCGCTTCGAGAAAATCCAACCCAGCCTGAGCGTCCGCCAGCTCTCGAGCGAGCTTGTCGCGGTTCGACAGGAAGAGCTCCGCAGCCTTCTCGTTCGAAGCGAGGGTCTCGTCCAGCGTCTTCGCTTCCGTCTCTAGAAGAGCGATCCGGCTTTCCAGCAAGGCCTTTTCGCTACGCCATTCGCCTTTGGACACCGCGATCTTCGCCTCAAGCTCTATCCACCTGTCAGTATTGTCCTCGATACTCGAGAAAGGATCGGACTGCGCTTCCAGCTGAAGGACCGGAAGAAACCCGGCGAACAGAAAAGCAGCCGCCTTGGCAAAAAGCAGGCCGATGAGCAGCGACGGTTTTCCAGACATAGGCGGTAAAGAGGGGGGGTGAAGGTTTACACAGCCGCCAAACGCCTTTGAGCGTTAAGAGAGAAACAGGGCAGCCATAAACGTTAACTCCGTTTTGAACTCCATTCGCCCTATTAGCAAACTGTTTTTTACAAATCCCAAAATCGCGTTCTGGAATAGTCCAAAAAGTCGCAAGAAAATCGATCGGGAATATTCGAACGCCTCCCCCACTCTATCTATATAATGCGCAACCAAACTCTCGTCTGCAAAAGATACCTCGCTCCCCTGCTCGGATTGCAAATGCTTTTCGCCAGTACGCTGGCGGCAGACGAAGGCCAGCACAGGCTCTACACCGAACTGCTGCGCGAATACGTCGACGACGCAGGACTCGTCAACTACCGGAAGCTTGCCGAAGACGAGCGCCTGCCAGCCTATCTGCAGCAGCTCGAGCAAACCGATCCCAGCGCTCTCTCCAGCGACGACCGCCAAGCGTTTTGGTACAATGCCTACAACGCCTTCACCTTGCAGCTGATCGCCGACCATTACCCACTGAAATCGATACACGAGCTCCACAAGTCCATCTCCTGGAAACTCGCGGTAGTGGGAGGCAAGTCCATATGGGATGCCGATCTCGTTACGATCAACGGAAAGACCATGAGCCTATTCGATATCGAGAAACGCGAGATATGGGACGCCTTTGGCGACGCGCGGGCCCACTTCGCCTTGGTATGCGCCGCCAAGTCGTGCCCGAAGCTGCGACGCGAGGCCTACGAAGGGTACAAGCTAGATCAGCAGCTGGACGACCAAGCGCGCCTGTTCCTAGGCAACGCCGCCAAAAACAGCTACGATGTCGAAGCCCGCAAGGCGTCCCTTTCCCAGATATTCAATTGGTACAAGAAGCACTTCGGAAAAAACCGCAAAAAACGAATTCTGTACATCGCCCAATACGTTCCAGAGGACGTCGCCAAGTCCATGCGAGCCAACCCCTCGAGCTGGAAAATCAGGCACCTCAGCTACGACTGGGACTTGAACGAGCAGTAGCTCCTCGAGGAGCGAGAGCAGGCTTCAGCTCTTCTTCTTGCCGTAGCTGGCCATCTCCTCCGCGGCCATCATGAACTCGCGCGAAATATCCAGCTTGCCCAAGGCCACCAGCTTGAGCAGCAGCTCCAAAGCCTTCGCCTGGTCCACGCCCTCGCACTGCTTCCGCATCTCTTCGACGTAAGTCGGAGCAAAGCCTTCGGCAAGCGTCACCAAGCAATCCAGATTGTCCGCCCGAGGCACGGAACCGCCCGCAATGTCAGCCTCCACCAAGCTCTGCATGTACTTGGAAAGATTGCCGCCAAAACGATGCTCCACCTTGCCCTCCACCTTCTTCAAATGGCTGGGAAGAAAGGATATCGATTTCTTCAAAGCCTTCTCTGCCGGTTTCTTCTTCAAGACGGACTAGCTCATCCTAGAAAAATGCCACCAGTGCCACCAGAAACGCTTGACACAGGTAGTAACTTTACTACCAAAACGCAGCAATGACTTCGGAAAACACAGCCAAGGTATCCCTGTCATTCCCGAGCCAACTGATCGGCGCAGTCGACAAGCACCTCGAGCACGGCCAGACGAGATCGAGATACTTCCAGACCCTCGCGCGGGCCGATCTGGAAGCGCGAGGAGTGATCGAGGGGCAAGGCAGAGACTCGGAAAGGAAAGCCATGGAAGACGCCAGAAACGCCGGCCTGTACATCGTCTCCATACTAGACGAAGCCCTGAGAAAAAGAAACCGCCAGGACCCCATCTCCTAAAACGAAGCCCTGCAAATGAACTCCCCTTCCGAGCTCGCCTCTGGCCATTTCCTCAAGCCCGGAGAAAGAGACGGCACCCATTCGAGCCCGGAAACAGCCAAGCTTCAAAGACGAATCGCAACGCTCGAATCCCAACTCCAGGACTGCACCGAGCTCCTCCACCTCTGGATGAATGAAGCCTGCTCCTACCACTCCCTAGCCAAGGCAGTCGCCACCGGAAGCTATCCAGCCGCCAGAGCCCTAAAAACCCTCGCCGTCGGCATGTCGGCCATGCAGAGCCTTCAATGCCAAGCGGAAGGAGGCGAACGCCGCTCGCCAAAGACCTCGGAAAACAGGCCAGCAACCCCCTAGGGCCAAAGCGGAGGAAGCTTCAAGCTCGGCAATGCAATATCCGCAAAACAGCATATCCCAATAGAGGCTTTAGACTAATTTCATGAGGGGACCTCGAATTCAGACAAGTTGCAGCGTTTCTCGAAAAAACGGCCCATTCCAAGCCGTATTGCCTGAACCCAACTCGCCCAGAAAAAAGCAAATGAAACGCCTCCACATGGCCATAATCCTAGGCCAGATCCTGTCCTTCCTGCTCATCATCACCTTCATATTCGCGAACCACGAGTATGGACTGATCGGAGCCCTCAGCGCCTCGCCTCTCCCCATGTCCATGCAAGCCGCCCGCACCGCCGCCTGCCTCATCGGCATCGTAGGCGCGGCAAGCGTCTGGATCACCTGGTACTACCTCTCCAAGTCCAACACAATGCGCGACATGCTCGTCGTCTGCGCCTGGACCCGAAAGGTCAAGACCAACGGCAAATGGATCAAGTTCGAGGACTTCCTGACCCAAGAACTTGGATACGCCGTCTCCCACGGCCTTTCCGACTCGAAGCTCGTCGAACTCCGCCAGGAAGTGGACCGCGACTGGCGCAAGCTGCCCGTAGAAACGAAAGTCGAAGACAAAGGGACAGCAAAGGATGATCCCACGGACAATGGCACAGCCCGCGCTTTAAGCTAGCGTCATAGCAGGCTTGCAACGTAGCGCGGAGCTTCAGCCCGCGTCCGTGTAGTTTCTTATCATCATCCTCTTCTTTATCCTGGGATGAGGATGAAGATGAGGAAAGGGAGTAATGAGGGCGAATTGCGGACGCGGGCTGAAGCTCCGCGCTACGCTCTACCTAGCCTCGATCCAATCCACGATCTCCCGGGCGATCCTCCCATAGACGCCCTCGGAAAACATGTGGCCCTCGCCCGGCAGCTCCACCAGTCTCGTCCGCGTCGCGGCAGCCTCAACAGCAGCCCGGCTATCCTCCACCGGAACCACGTCGTCCGCCGTCCCATGGATCAGCAGCCACGGCTGCGTGACCTCGGCAGCAGCAGCCAGCGTACTGCCGACCGCCGCCGCATCATCCATCGCCACCTGAGACAACGGGCAATCCGGTTCGTCCCACATCAAGCCGCGCCCCGGCTCCTCTTCGCCAAACTCCCGCTGAAAAAAGTCCGCCACCTCCACCATGCCCGCAAGTGACACCAAAAATTGGATACGACTCTGTTCCTTCGCGGCCACCAGCGTCCCCACCGCTCCACCCATACTGTGGCCGATGTAGACGATCTTGCGGCCCGAGGAACGCAGATCGAGCAAGTCGACCAGGTCCTCTGCCTCGGAAGTCACCGTGACGTCCTCGAAACGACCCTCCGAGTCCCCATTGCCCGCGAACGAAACCCGCAAGCACGGCACGCCCAACGCAGCCAACCCCTCAGCCAAGCCTACCAGCAACGGACGGTCCTTATTTCCCGTCACGCCATGCCCTAGTATCGCCAGCCAATCGCTACCATCCGCCGCATGATAGGCCGCATCGATGCGCAAGCCCTTCCTGTTCCGAATATTGGATACGTCCATTTCGAAGATAATTCCTACACGAAGAGAATCGCGACCTTGATCGAAAGCTAAGAGCGACCCCGAAAGGTCAGCTCCGCAACTGCGGACTTGTCGAGCTCTCCCTTCCCCGCTGCCACCAGCTTTCGGTACTGAGCCTCCGTCGCCTCGGAAAGGGGCATCGCCACGCCCGCCTCCGCTCCCAGAGCATTGGCGATACCGCTGTCCTTCGCTGCATGAGCCGCCGAGAAATAGCAGTCGTGATCCCTCTCTATCATATCCGCAGCGTCCGTTTCCAGCACTCGGGAATTCGCTCCCGTCTGGCTGAACACCTCGCAAAGCATCTCGAGATCAAGCCCAAGCGCCTCTCCCAAGCCAAGACCCTCGGCCAAGGCCGCCGTGTTGATATTCATTACCATATTGACCAAAGCCTTTACCTCCGAAGCCTTGCCCGCCCCACCGACGTAGCGCAGCGCCTTGCTCAGATCGTCCAGCAGCGGCTTGACCGCCTCGAAGACGCTCTCCTGTCCGCCGATCATCAGATACAGCTCCCCATTTCGAGCCTGCGGGATGCTCGACGCCATGCAGGCCTCCAGCGTCTGAGCGCCAGCCGCTGCCGCCGCGGTCTCCAGCTTGCGGTGGACTTCCGGGCTCAGGGTAGCGCAGTTGATGAACACGCGCCCCTCGGCCCCCTGCAGAAGACTGTCCTCCCCAAAGAAGATCGCATCCATCGCCTCGTCATTGGTGACGATCGTCAGCACGATATCCGAATTCGCGGTGATCTCCGCCAAGCTCGAATACGCCGTAGCCCCAAGCTCGCTCGCCAGATCCGTGGCGACCTCTGCCCGGATATCGAACACACTCGATACCTTATATCCCTTGTCCTTCAGGCAACGGGCCATATTGCCGCCCATTCTTCCCAACCCTACTACGCCAATTCGTTTTTCCTTCATAGTCATACAGTATATATAAAAGCTAAGGGCCCTCTACCACTTCGGTCCAGATCCTCTGCAAATCCCGCCCCAACGCAACTGCATCCTCCCAAAAAGTCGGGAAACAGGCACGAGTAAAAAACAGCTTCCTTCTGGAAACGTAGCGCGGAGCTTCAGCCCGCGTCCGCATTGCAATGCTCTATTCTCCGCCTTTCGGTAAGCTCAAGATCTTCGAAGGGCGCGGGCTAAAGCTCCGCGCTACGTACAGCAACATCTCATGCATGAAGTTACCCTCTAGAAGCGTAGCAGACATGGCAACTGCACGCTTGACGAACACCTGATCGAAACCCTTCGCCCCACAAGGATCGAGACATGGGATTTGCAACGTTACAAAATCCATGTCTCGACCTGGTCGGCGGCTTTCAATCTCTGGCCGCTACTCGATTCCCAGGATCTTGCGGCCCTCTTCGGAGATCATCTGCGGGTTCCAGACTGGATCCCAAACGATATCGACCGCAGCTTCCTCAACCGCATCCAGGCTTTGGATACGAGTCTTCGCGTCGTCGGCGATTACCGGACCCATGCCGCAGCCTTGAGCGGTAAGCGTCATCTTCACCGCCACGCGGTTGCGGCCAGCCGGGGTTGGCTGGATGTCCAGATCGTAGATCAATCCTAGATCCACGATGTTGATTGGGATCTCCGGATCGAAGCACTGGCGCAACGCTCCCCAGACCTGCTCCTCGACAGATCCTTCAGACGAGGCCGCTCCCGAGCTCGTTTCGCCCAAATCCACTTCCTCCAAAGCATCCACATCCAAGCTGGCAATGCGAAAAAGACCTTGAGCGGTTCGCACCGTCACGTTGCCGCCGAGGGTCTGCGTTACCAGGACCGAAGCTCCCTTTTCGAGCGTCACGGCCTCGCCTGAGGGGATCGCCGTTGCACTGCAGTTTCGTACGAGAGTCGTCTCCATAAATCGAATACTCCTAGTCGATGTTCACACGGTATGGCATGATGGCATAAACGCCTTTAGGGTCGTTGTAGATCGAGAGCCCCTGGGCGAGCTCTTCGTAGGCATCGGCCAAAGGTCCGAGAACGGGGTTTCCCACGCTGGCGCTCTGCTCGTAGAGCATCTTCTGCAATTCCTCGAAGAAGTCCACAGGCTCGGGCAGTTCCTTAACGGCCGGACGATCGCCAAGGCCGACTTCGTTGCCGACATAGGCAATGGCGTCTCCCAAGCCGCCAAGTTGGTCGACAAGACCCAGCTCGAGCGCATCGGAGCCTGACCAAATGCGGCCTTGGGCAATACGCTCGACCTCCTCAAACGGGAGCTTACGGCTCTCGGAAACCTTGCCGAGAAAAGAACCGTAAATCGCATCCACCTGCCGCTGCACCAGAGCCATCTCCTCCTCAGTCTTCACACGGAAGGGGCTCATGATCTCGGCATGGCGCGTCGTCTTCACCGAATCGAAATTGACGCCATGGTTTCGAGCCAGTTCTTCGAAGTTGAAAAAGATGCCAATCACGCCGATCGATCCGGTCAAGGTGTTTGGCTGGGCGAAAATGCGATCCGCGTAGGTGGAAATCCAATACCCACCGGAAGCGGCCAAAGTGCCCATCGAAACCACGACCGGCATCTTCTCTTGGGCCAGCCTTAGCTCCTGCTGGATAACCTCGCTAGCCAGAGCGCTGCCGCCTGGAGAGTTCACTCTCAACACGAGAGCCTTGACCGTGTCGTCGAGACGAGCTTGGCGGATCTCGCGCAAGAAACGGCGACTGCCTACCTCGTCTTCCTGTCCTTCGCCTCCCACGATCGGCCCTTCCGCATAGATCACAGCCACGTATCCTTCTTTCGAATACTCAGGTTTGATCTTGGCAGCGATGTAGTTGCTCATGCTGGTTTGCTTGAAGGTGATGCCCTCTTCGTCCTTGCCGACCACATCCTGCAGCTCTTCCACGAACGTGTGGGAAAACGCCAGCTGATCCACCAAGCCTAGCTCCAAGGCGTCGTCAGCCATGAGCATGGCGACTTCGTCAAGTCGGTCGGCATACTGCTGCGGCTCGATGCCCGCTCCCTTGGCGATCGCATCGAGGTACTCGGCCCAGAAGTCATCCAGTACCGCCTGGTTCGCTTCTCGCGCAGGCTCGCTCATCCGTTCGAGCACCAAGGGCTCGGCAGCCGCCTTGAACTCGCCCGCCCGCGTGACTTGCACGCCGATACCGTACTTCTTCATGAAACCGCCAAGGAACGGGGAGCTCAACGACATTCCCGTGTCGTTGATCACCCCTTCCGGATTCAGGAAGATCTTCCTCGCGGCAGAGAGCACATACATGTCTCTAGCGCGTGGATACACCGCGTAGCCCCAGACAGGCTTGCCCGAGGCGGCGAATTCCTCAACCGCTTCCTTTACCTCCCGCAAGGCGGCAAACCCCGATCCGTAGCCGTCGCTGCGAAAGGAACCGGTCAACAAAAGCCCCTTTATCGCGTCGTCCTGAGCAGCGGTCCGCAAAGCCCTGGTCAATGAAAGCAGAGAGACGTCTTGCACGCCCCTCTTACCCATCGCGGCGTCAACGAACTCCTGTCCGGTCGTGCTGACAGGGCGATCCTGCACATTGACCGACATGTCGAACACCAGCACGCTGCCCGTCTCCACCGTCGCTTGCGGTTGGCTCAACCCAGCTAGCGCAGCGAAAAACACGATACCGAAAATGAACAAGCTCGCTGCGGCGAAAAGCATCGCCAGCAGCGACGCGAGAAACATCTTAAAGAATTGCTTCATTATACAATGGAGTTCGGAGACTCTCCCCTAGTCACAGCCAAACCGGCAGCGCGGCAAACAAATTTCGCCCCCTGACTCGAGCGCGACTCAATGCCCATCTCCTCAGCGGGAGCTTTTCGCCTCAGAGGCAATGGCGCCGAGGGGTTCCAAGGTTTCCTCCAATACGCCTTTCACTTTGGGCCAGGCAAGCGCCGCCTCGACCACCATCCAGGCCTCGACCAGCAACGTCGCCACGGCGATGAGGATGAGCGGGTAGTTCTTCGATTCGGCAAACACCCAGCCCGAAGTCCCATTGAAAAGCTGGTACCCCATCGCCCATGCAGGCATGACCAGCATGAAGGTCGCGGGAAGAATGATAAACCAGACAGGCAAACGCCGACGCCACATCCAAAAGGCGATCACCAGAAAGGCCAAACCCCCGAGCAACTGGTTCGTCGCCCCGAACATCGGCCAGAGAATCATGCCTCCCATGCCCACGTTGCTCCATCCCCAAGGCTGCCCAGACGGCGGGACCGCCGCCATGAAGAAAGCTATTCCAATGGCCAAAAGCGTCGCCCCATGCTTGTTTGTCAGCCATGAAAACGGATTGGCCGTCCAAGTCGCTCCGTTCTCCGCAGGTCTGACGAACGTTCCAGCAAGCTCCTGGACCACGTAGCGCTGCAGTCGACAAGCCGTGTCCAAGGTAGTCGCCGCAAACGAAGCCACCAGCACGCCCATCAACGCCTGGGCGAAACCAGGCGGCAGGCCAATGGCCTTGAGAAAATTCGCCGCGCCGTCCACGAACGCGCTCACCTTCGCTCCCAGGCCACCCAAAGCCGCCCAGGAGGAATAGCGATCCGCAAAGGCCGCCTCCCCAAGCAGCGCCACCCCGTCCTTGCCCATAATGCCAAGCCCCAAGCCAGCCGTGCAGGCGAGAATCACCAAGGTCGCTAGAAAACCCTCCAAAAGCATCGCCCCGAAACCCACAAACTGAGCATCCGTTTCGCAGCGCAGCTGCTTGCTGGACGTACCGCTGGAAACCAGGCAATGAAATCCGCTGATCGCCCCGCAAGCGATCGTTATAAACAGAAAGGGAAACATCAGCGGAATTCCGATATCCGCCGACTGAAACGCCGGAGCCGCTATTTCGAGAGCTGGACGCGCCCCGGAAGGCTCCACTGGAGCTCCGCCAAAAAACGCCGCCGCCAAGAGCCCCAACACAACGAGCCCAAGAGCCGTCAGCAGTTGCAGGCTATTGATAAAGTCTCGCGGCTGGAGCAGCAACCAGACCGGCAGTACCGACGCCACGTAGGAATAGACAAGCAAGACGGCTACCCAAGCAGCCAAAGGCCAGGCCGCCAACGCCGTATTGAAAGAATGGATAAACCCGGCCTCGTCTCCAAAAACCACCGACAGGTACATCAGCGCCAAGGCGAGCAGCGAGGGAATCATCAGTCCCACGCCCCTGCGGTGCAACCAGATCCCGATTCCCACCGCCAAGGGGATCTGAACCAGACAAGGGAAGATCGCTGCCGGATACGCCCGGAAAACCAACGCGATCACCAGACCGAAAATCGCCAGCACGATGGTCAAGGCCATGAAGAGGATTATCAGAAAAAGCACGCGTATCCGTGGATTCAATACCCTGCCCGAAATCTCGCCCACCGTCTGGCCTCGATTTCGCATCGATACCACCAAGGCCCCGAAATCGTGCACCGCTCCCATGAAGATCGAGCCGAACAGCACCCAAAGCAAAGCCGGCACCCAACCCCAAATCACCGCGATCGCAGGTCCCACGATCGGACCCGTACCCGCGATCGAGGTAAAATGGTGCCCGAAGACCACCAGCTTGTCGGACGGAACGAAATCACGGTCGTCCTTCAGAGCGACGCTCGGAGCCACCACATCGCCACGCAGTTTGAAGATGCGGCGAGCAAGGTACCTGCCGTACGTATTGTAGGCCACGAGGTACAAAACCCCGACGCCAACTGCGATTAGAAGAGTCTGCATAACGAGGACTAGAGGCGCTGAGACGAGAAAACGAATTCGAACGCAACCGCCCCGCCCGAAGCAACCCTTTTCGAGACGCCCCAATCTTCATCATCTTCTTCTTCTACTTCTTCATCTGCTTCTGCTTCTACTTCTGCTTCATCCCGTTTGAGATTTTTTCAGATGAAGATGAAGAAGTAGAAGCAGATGAAGATTGGAAATGAAGATAATCACAGGCGGCGGTTCGTAACATATACCCATTTGACCTGGCTTGACCCTTGCTGCACACCACTGCCAACAACGCCTGCAACAAGATGACCTCCAATCCCTCTCCACAAGAATTCCTCACCACCAACCGCAAGGCCCTCACCGTAAACCTCGATCCAGCCAAGTACGGCACCTTCGCCGAAATCGGCGCCGGGCAGGAAACCTGTCGCAACTTCTTCCAAGCCGGCGGCGCCGCAGGCACCATCGCCAAGACCATCTCCGCCTACGACATGACCTTCAGCGACTCGATCTACGGCAAAGCCGGGCGCTACGTCTCGCGCGAGCGCGTCATCAAGATGCTCGACCACGAGTACAGTCTCCTAGAGGAGCGCCTCAAAGAGACCTTCGGACAGGAGAAGACCTTCTTCGCCTACGCCAATTCCATGAAAGCCAAAAGCTACCGCGGCGGCGACGACACCCACGGATGGATGGGCATCCGCTTCCAGCTCGCCCCAGGATCGGAAGCCTCCGAGGTCATCGTGCACGCCCGCATGTGGGATCCCGAGAACGTGCAGCAGCAGGTCGCCGTCGGCATCCTGGGCACCAATCTCATCTACGCCGCCCACTACCTCCACGACAACACGGAGAAGTTCATCGAATCCCTGGTCGACAACGTCGGCTCCGAGCGCATCGAAGTCGACCTCATCCATTTCTCAGGCCCCGCCTTCGAAGGCATAGACAACCGCATCGCAAACCTCCATCTCGTACGCCGAGGCCTCACCAACGCCGTGCTCTTCTCGCCTGCAGGCGAAGTCACCCAACCCTCCGAAGCCCTCTACAAGAAAGCCATCCTCGTCGAGCGCGGCAGCTTTCGCCCCATCACCCGGGTGAATATCGACATGCTTCGCTGCTCCGGAGCGCAGTTCATCCAAGAGCCCTCCGCCAAAGGCAAGGACATGCTTGTCTTGGCCGAAATCACCATGAACAACCTGCTCGCCTCCGGAAAGCTCGACTACGAGGACTTCCTCGCCCGCATCGACACCATCGGAGCCACCGGCAACTACACCCTCATCTCGAACTACTTCGAATTCTACCGCCTCACGTCATACTTTCGTCGATACACCGGCGAAATGATCGGCGTCGCCATGGGCATCAACAATCTGCTCGAGGTCTTCAACGAAAAGTACTACACCCACCTCGAAGGCGGGATCCTCGAGAGCTTCGGTCGACTCTTCCGCAACTCCGTCAAGCTCTACATCTACCCCATGAAGCAACGCGCCTACCAACGCTATCTCCAGCTGACATCCGACGCCGAGGCAGAGCAAAGCCAAGCCATCAGCGGCGGCATAGCCGACGAGATGCTCATCACCTGCAACAACCTGCGGGTCGACGGCAGGATCTCCAACCTCTACCTCCATCTACTGGAAAACGGATACATAGAGCACATCCGCGGCATCGACGAAAGCCTCCTCGAGATCTTCTCTCGCGACATCCTTGCGGCCATCGCGGAAAACGATCCCGTCTGGGAAACCATGATACCGCAAGCCGCCGCCGAATTCATCAAGAACAACCAGCTCTTCGGCTACGAAAAGAGGTAGGGCTGGACCGCCGGGCCGGCCGCATCGGCCTGATTTCCTCCTGCAATGCGGCTGCAACCCGCCTCTCCAAAGTAGCCGCGTTCGTAAGAACGCGGACCACTCAAGCCAAGTAAATCACATTCACCACGACAAGCCCCGACTCCCAAAGCTCGTCCACCATTTCCTTCATCCGCTCGCCCCGCACTCGAGCCACCGCCATCATGCGATTCCCATCCTCGAAGGTGAGAAAGCTGCGTACCTTGAGATCCATCTCCTTGGTCTTCGTCATCAGATAGTCGAGCGGCTCGTCCCCTTCCGTAATGTCGAAGGTGATACGCACCGAATTGCCATGCCCGGCCAGCAGGGAAACCAGCGAACGAAAGATGTCGGACTCCGTGATGATCCCCGCCAACTTGCCGCCGCTCAACACCACCAAGCTACCAATGTGATGGCGCATCATCAGGCGCGCCGCCTTTTCGATCGGATCGTCCTGCCCGACAGATATCACGGGAGACTTCATGATCTGCCGCACCTTGTCCACATGCTTGTTCGTGCCCTGCCGCTCCGCAGCCCGCGTCAGATCCCGCTGGCAAAGTATGCCCACAACTTCCTCCGCCTGGGTTACCACCAAGCGCCGAACCCTCCGGCTCCTCATAAGCTTGGCCGCTTCCTGCGGCGTCGCGCCGGGATCGACAGTCGCCACCCCAGTAGACATGTGCATCCTGACGATCATAGAAGGAGGATCTAAGGGGTATCGCCTCACAAAATCAACGGCCATCTGGCATGCCGAATCAAAGGCTGAAAGTGGATTCAGCGGCCTTCGGCCTTCAGCCCTCAGTCTATTTGCCTCTGGCTCTGCCAGATTAGGAGACACTTTCAATCGCAGCCCAACCTCCCCCCTGAAACAGAAGATTGCCATTGAGCGAGGCTTGCCCATCCCAGACTTGGCAATCCACACTCTCGCTAACTAGCCTCCCGCCCCAAAATGAAGGAAACCTCCGATCCCCAGCCGGAAGAGAAGTCAGGCAAAAGCCTTCTCAAGGAACTCGCGATCAAGCTCGGCGTCACGCAACGCGAAGCCAAGAAGTTCGACATCCCCGTCCTCGTCATCATCGGAGCGATGGACGCCACGGAAAAAGGGCGGCTCCTCAACCAAGTGCTACTCGAAATAGACAGTCGCTCCTTCAAAGTCTACTCCACCCACGCTTCCCATACGGAGCCCCGCCGCTACCCCCTGCTTCACCGCTTCTGGAACCACACCCCGCTGAAAGGCCATATCCAGTTCTACGATCGCGGGCCCTACTACCTCGTGCTCGACACCTGGGCCGAAGGCAAGCTGCACGAGGACAAGCTCGGACGCTATTGGGAAGACATCATCAACTTCGAACGGCAGCTCAGCGACAGCGGCGTGCAGATCGTGAAGATCTTCCTCACCGTCCCGAAAAAGGAGCAGGCCAAGCGTCTCAAGAAACTCGAGAGCAACCCCGCCACCTCATGGCGCGTGACTCCAAAGGACTGGCGGCGCCACCGCCAGTACCGCCCCTTTCTCGAAGCGGCCAGGCGGATGATGGACGCCACCGACCAGCCCCACGCCACCTGGCACGAGATCGATACCGAGGACTTCAAAACCGCCCTCATAGAAGTCTACCACCGCATAATCGACAAGCTCGAGAACGCCGTGAAAGCCGCCAAGGAAAAGAAGGCCTCCGCCAAACGGACAGGCGAATCCAAGCCCTGGATACCCTACAAAGGCCGCAACTACCTTAGCGAAGTCCGGTTTCCAAAGCCTATGGAAAGAGCCACCTACAAGCGCACCCTAAAGGAACGCCAGGAAACCATCCACGAGCTCGCCCACCAGATTCACTCCCGAGAAGTCCCCGTCATCGCCGTATTCTGCGGTTGGGACGCCGCCGGCAAAGGGGGCTGCATCAAGCGCCTAGTGCAGAGCATCGACCCGCGCGGCTACGACGTCGTGCCTATCGCCGCCCCCACAAAACTCGAGCTCAGCCACCACTACCTCTGGCGCTTCTGGAAGGAAATGCCCCCCCAAGGCAAAATCACCATCTTCGACCGATCCTGGTATGGCCGCGTCCTGGTGGAACGCGTCGAGGGACTCTGCGAAAACGAGGAGTGGCAGCGCGCCTACCAGGAAATCAACGAGATGGAAACCCATCTCCACCGCTTCGGCACCGTTCTCATAAAATTCTGGCTGCACATCGACAAGGACACCCAACTCGAGCGCTTCAAGGCCCGGCAGGAAAACCCGCTCAAGCAGTGGAAAATCACCGAAGAAGACTGGCGCAATCGCGAGAAGTGGGACCGCTACGAAGAGTCCGTCAACGAAATGATCGAGAAAACCAATACGCCCTACGCCCCCTGGAACATCGTTCCCTCGAAGTGCAAGATGCGGGCGCGCATCCAAGTCCTCGATACAGTCATCCAAGCCATCTCCCCAGCGATCAAGAAGGCGAAAAAGCCGGCGTTGTAGCCGCGCGAAAACCGCTTAGCTCTAGTGGGCGTGTTTCAAACTGTCGCCTGAGCGCTCCAAACTCTTTCGAGTTCGGCTACTGAAGGTAAGTTTAGCACCGTCATGGTAGCCGAACTCGAAAGAGTTTGGAGGAGCGACGCAAATTGAAAGACGACACCTAAAAGCGCATCCAGCTCTTGTTCCCAGTAGGGTCGGCGCTTGTCGCCGCACCGCATCAGTTCGATCTCATTCCGCGCGGTACGGCGACAAGCGCCGACCCTACCGCATTTTGAATGATGAGATTCTTGGGGAGCGCACCTTTAGTGCATTTTTCGTTTGTTCAGCCGCATTTTCAGAGGGTGGTGCGGCTTCTCCGAAGCCGCATACGCGTGCACAGTGGAACGCAAATCGGTTGTTCCCGATTCAGATCGGGACCGACCCACC
>JANQRJ010000081.1 GCA_028284635.1 Pelagicoccus sp. | reverse complement strand
CCTTCTGGTTGAGTCGCTTGAGGCGAGACGCCTCAAGCAGCCCGCGAGACGCGGGCGCTCCCCAATTTATGCAGCGAACTTCGCTTGCACCACACTAGTCGGCATGTTCGCCGGGAATCCAGAAAGTCGTCTGTGCCGTAATGGGCTCGGGGGTTCCCTCCACTTCGATCGCCACGGTGGTCGCAATGGGGTCGCGCTGCGGATTGGGTAAATTGCGCAGGAAAAGGCGTTCGCCAATTTGTTCGAAATCAACAGGCATGCCTCCATCCAATAGTTTGGCGGAGAGCGCGCGGTTCTTGATCTCCGCGTAGCAGAATTCCCCTCCGGTGTCATTCCACAGATGGAGATAGACATGGTTGCCCTTGACCGTGGCGCGTCCAGAGTTAATCCAACTGAGGCCGGAGCGTTCTGAACCGTAGATGGATTCACCGTTGCGCTTGAGCCAATCCCCAACGGCATGCAGGATCTCTTCCGATGCGCTGGGAATCGCGCCGTCAGCGCGAGGTCCGATATTGAGCAGCAAATTGCCTTCGCTTGCGGCGGTTTCAGTGAGCATCTGCGCAACCTGACGGGGATTCTTCCAATTGGCGTCACCGCTGTGGTAGCCCCAGTTGTCGTTGAGCGTCATGCAAGCTTCCCAGAGCTGACCGGAATCTGCAGCACGTATCGCCTGCTCGGAGATATGCACATGCGAGGGCGCGCCGTTGCGCTCGTTTATCAGAAGCTGAGGCTGCAAGCGGAGGGCTTCCTCATTCGCCTCCGGGCATTGGAGATCGTTCGGAATGCACCCATCATACCAGAGGTAGTCAATCTTTCCATAGCCTGTCAGCAGTTCGCGTAGCTGGGCGCGATAGTAAGCGATAAAGCGTTCCCGCGCTTCGGCATCCTTCCAGTCGCCGGGAGCCGGCCAGTCCCGGAAATACGCGCCCGGGTAGTCAGGATGATACCAGTCAGCAGGCGAAAAATACAGGCCGACTTTCAGGCCGGCGGAGCGAAAGGCTTCCACATAAGGTTCGACGAGATCGCGCTTGGGGCCGATTGCCCCGGCATGGAACTCCGAGGTCTCCGTTGGCCAAAGGGCAAACCCGTCATGGTGCCTCGCAGTGAGTACCGCATAACGCATTCCTGCGGCGACCGCGAGTTCAGCCCACCGAACCGGGTCATAGTTTTCCGCATGGAAGTTTTCGGCGTATTTCTGGCGATATTCGTCGAAGGGGATTCTTTGCCGGTTAGCCATCCATTCGCCTCGAGCACCGACCGAGTAGGCCCCCCAATGGATAAACATGCCAAAACGGGCTTGGTTAAACCAGTCATGGTCGGCGGTCAAAGCAGGAAGGGCATGAGTCTTTGTTGGTTTCAAAACAGTTTGGGATTGAATTTACCTTGCAATGCCGCGAAAGAAATAATGCAAATATTTACGTTTCAAGCAAAATCGCTGCTTAATGCCAGCGATTCCCATTTCTGCCGGAGGCAGCGCCAGCCCATGTTTTCAGCCATGAGCGGCGCGAACATCGTCTTCCTTTGCCTCCGGTTTTCATCCAAGCGAAAAACATGACACCGAATATCGTTTTTATCTACACCGACCAGCAGACTTACCGCACGCTCGGCTGTTACGGCAACGACCTGATTCGCATGCCAAACCTGAACCGTCTGGCGGAACGTAGCGTGGTCTTTGAAAACGCCTACGTAACCCAGCCAGTTTGCACGCCCTCGCGCTCATCCATCGTAAGCGGACTTTATCCTCATGCCACCGGCTGCGTGCTCAATGACATTCCGCTCAAGCCGGAAACGAAGAGCCTGGCTGAAATGCTGACGCCCGGGCGATTCGCAACGGCTCATCATGGGAAATGGCATCTCGGTGACGAAGTCTTTGCGCAGCATGGTTTTTCCGAGTGGAAGGCCACCTTGGACATCCATCGGCAGCACTACAGCCCAGGACGACAGCAGGATGCAAAGTCAGCTTACCACGACTTCCTGATCGCGAACGGACAACGCCCTGCCAACGGCAAGTATTTCTCCATGATGGAGACCATCGAGGTGCCGGAAGAATTGAGCAAGGCGGCATTCCTTGGCATCGAAGGCAAGCGGTTCATCGAGGAGAATAAAGACAACAACTTTGTTCTATATTCCGGTTTCTTCGAGCCGCATAATCCCTTCACAAGCCAACGTGACAATCAGTACAAGAGGGAAGATATACCATTGCCTGAGAACTTTCATGATGTTCCGGATGACAGGCACCCCCTAAAATCGCGGATATTTCACCTGGTTGATGAAGGCATCGTCAATGAACCGCATTCCAACGAAGCCGAATGGCGTGACCTCATTGCGAGATACTGGGGGCTATGCAGCTTGGTTGACACTCATGTCGGCGTCATTCTGGACGCGCTTGAGGAAAATGGCCTGATGGACAATACTGCGGTCGTTTTCACTTCCGACCACGGCGACATGATAGGAGCCCATCAATTGACCATGAAGGAAGTGATGTACGAGGAATCTATTCGCGTGCCGTTCCTGCTCCACCTGCCTGGACAATCGAAACAGAAGCGAGTAAGCGGGCCGGTCAGTCAGATAGACTTAGCGCCAACGCTATTGGAACTGGTCAACGAGCCCATCCCCAATGGGCTGCATGGGCAATCGCTCCTTCCCATGCTTAAGGAAGACAACCCGCACGCCTCCCGAGACGTCTTCATAACCTGGCCCTGCGGGGCGCGCTGCGCGCTTTCAAGCGCTGGACGCAGAAATGTGGCAATAGAGCGCTACGGCGTTGATGAAAAAGACATCGAGAAAATAGAAAACGAGGAAATCGTTACGATTATCCGACCCGATGGATGGAAGCTGATAGCCAGTAGCATCGGCGACGATGCGCTCTACCATATTTTTGACGACCCATTCGAAAAGAATAATCTAGTTCGCAGCGAGAATCACAGGTCGATCGTGACCGAATGCCGGAATAGCATCAAGAACTGGTGTCGAGAGGTAAAACTGACACCACCCTTCTAGACGTTGATAAGCTTGAGTAGCTACCCAAATTAGCAGGAGAGCCAGTTTTTGAATAGGAGCCTTCAACGGCTCCGCATTCCCCTATTTCGAGCGGCGAGCTCAGGCTAGCATCTCCGCATGAAGGAAAAGATAATCGTTCGTCTCCAACAAATCGGAAAAGGCCACGACCTGGACAAGCTTCCACCTGCCCTTCTCAAAGCGGTTATCGAATCCTCGATACCGCTCATCGAAAAAGAAGCCAGAAAAGCCGAAGAACGTGCCAGTGAATATCTTCGCCCTCAAATTGCCTCCCCGGGGCGAGCCCTTCCCGCTTAGCGGGATCGATCGCGGACAAGCCGCGACGGGGCATCACGGCAATTTGACCCTTCGGGCTTCGGGGCTCGATGTTTCGAGCGAAGCGACACGTTCATCGCAGAAGTCACCAACGCCGCAAGGAGTGTGTTGAAAAAGTCTGGCTTTCTAGTGTAGCCGCGTTCGTGAGAACGCGGGATCGGTTCGGGAGATCCGCGTTCTCACGAACGCGGCTACGATATCGCCAGGGTTCGATCGACTTTTTCAACACACTCCAAGCGGCGGGGAATGTACCCGCTGCGATTCAAAAACTGATCACCGAACGCTTCGTGGCGAAGGTGATTAAAGCCACGTTGGATAGACGGTCCCGCCAGCGCTTCCCGTCCTCCAAAAAATCTACGGGCACGTCGCCAAGCTCTCAGAACCGCGACTGGCTAGTTTCCAGACGTCACAGTTCCTGGCGTATAACGACTACGCAGAAAGACAATCAGGTCACTGCGAAGGATTATCCGCTACTCTCCTCAGCGACGAGGAGGGCTCGGCACCACTCACGTACGGGTTTTTACTTTTAGCTCGCAGAAGTTAGCAAAAAGGGACAAAGAGAACACTCCTTCTCTTTATGTTGTTCAAATCCCTACAGCAGTTGGTGGACGACCCCGACCGCGGTCCCGGACGCATCTTCGCTTGGTTCATCCAGGTCGTCATTGTGATTTCGATCTTCGACTTCACGATAGAAACGATGCCAAGCATTTCGCCCGAGCTTCGCTCAGCGCTCTGGGCTTTTGAAGTCATCTCCATCGCGATCTTCACTCTGGAATTCCTGCTGCGGATCTGCTTTTCGAAGAAAGGCGTGCGCTACGCATTCACCTTCTTCGGATTGATCGACATCCTCGCGATCCTCCCATTCTACCTAGCCCTTGGGATCGATCTACGAGGGATACGCGCCTTCCGGCTCCTAAGGCTATTTCGCCTCTTCAAGCTAGCCCGCTACAGCACAGCTATCCGCCGCTACCACATCGCCTTCCGCAACGCTCGCGAAGAGCTCCTCCTCTTTGGAGCAACCGCCTTGATTATAATCTATATCGCTGCAGTCGGCATCCACTATTTCGAAGGAAAAGTGCAACCGGAACTCTTCGACTCAGTCCCCAAATGCCTTTGGTGGGCCACTACGACCCTCACCACCGTTGGCTATGGCGATGCCTATCCCGTCACCGTAGGAGGAAAACTCTTCACCTTCACAATTCTCGCGGTCGGGCTCGCTGCCGTCGCAGTCCCCTCCGGCATCATGGCCAACGCGCTATCCCAAGCTCGGGAGGAACTGGAAAAAGAAAACGCCCCCAAATCTTAAACTTACACCCTCTATCCATGAAGCTATCAAAAACGGTATCCAACATTCCCACACAACTCGAACTCAAGCGTATCGCTAGCGCCTACGTTATCGACTACAAGAATCTCGACGAAGCGGAAATCCGCAAGGCCCTGCTCAAGACGGCGCCTCAATACTACTACGACGCAAATGTCCAAAAGGCCCTGCAGGGCCTCTTCATGCATTCGGATCGCAGCCTGCGCGTCCTTTCGAGAATTCTGATCAAGGAGGTATTGCTGAATCAGGACAACTACCTCCAGCCAAAGAAGGAAACGGAGGACGAAGTTATCGAGTATCAGCAATCCATCATCGACCGCTCGAACCTAGACCTATTCCAGAAGAATAACCCCAGATGCACGGACCTCGAGCTTTTCCATTTCCTCGTGGAGACCGCTTGGGAAAACGACGACCTGCTTTCCGTCGACGAACAAAGGCTCATCGAAAAAGTCCGCGAGCGAATGAAGATCACCGAGACGGAGTTCGGCATCATCGAAGCCAAGCTCGGCCGCTACCCCAAGGCCGGAAACGAGCTCAATACGCGCGGCGAGATAGAAGATGCCCGCCGCGCCCTCCAAGCAGCTGGACTGCTCTTTTCCATCCGCAACGACGACGGAACGGACTTCGACGTCATTCCCGAAGAGGTTGCCCTGTCCATTCGCCGCGTTCTCGGCATCGAAATCAAGCGTCACGGCTACCGCGAACTACTCGCCCACAAGTGCGTCCGATCCAAGGCCTACTACCTAGACATTCTTGGAAAGTGCGAGATCGCGGCCGACAAACGCATGACCGTCGAGGAGCTGCAGACCGTAATCATCGAACAACTACAGCCATCGAAATTCCTTGGCGGACTTACGCCACGCGACGGAGTCGAGATGGCTACGTTCCGCAAATGGTGCGAAGACCTGAAACTGCCCGTCTCCGGAACGAAGTCCGACTATATCGAACGCATCACGACCTTCTACGACAATCTTTTCGAGAAGTCCGAGGACGTAGCAGACCCCCGAGAACTCCTGTACCAACACTACGAACGATTCGCTACCCGGGACCTCGCCTTCTGCCGCGGCCAGCAGCTCATCGACAAGGATATCGATTGCGAACGCAAGTTCGAGGAGGCCACCAACTACCTCTTCCAGCGCCGTCTCCACCACAAGCCGCTGAAGCTCATCGGCTCTTCCCACGCCGACGGAATTCTCTCCTACCAAGACAAGGTCATCCTCTGGGATAACAAGTCGAAGGAAAACCCCGTTCACCTCAAGGACCACCTCAAGCAGTTCCAAGGCTACATCCAAACGTCGGAACGCCCCGTCGCCGGCTTCTGGGTCATCGGTCCCGATTTCACTCCCGAGTCCATCGCCCAAGCCATGCAGCTCACCGTCGAGAGCGGAACGCCCGTCACCCTAATCAAAGCTGCCGACCTCAAAGAAATCGCCGAACGCTGGGAAAAGAAAAGCGGCGGCAAAACCGACGACCCCTTCCCCCTCGGCTACCTAATCCAACCTGGAATTTTGAATACAGCATTGGTGGCTGCGATATAGTTACAAATAAACGGCAACGCCGGTTTGGCCTCACAACTTTTGCTAAACTAGCTACAAATAACATCTAAATAGATGCCACAATCACCTGAACTAGCGGGAGGCGAGGGATTTACATTCGAAGGCGATGCCGCAGCATTTTACCTAACCTCGTTACTAGCCGAGGCATATGCACCTGGCATTGACGACCGAATCGTTACTTCCGTCTCTGTTCAGCAACGAGATCTCGGCGAACCACTTGATGATGTAATCGTCGATTTTGAAGACGTTAGCAAAGGCCCCGCTCGACTGAGCCTTCAAGTGAAGCGTTCACTCACTATAAGCAAGGCGAAAACAAATTCCGACTTTCGTGAAATAATCCACGACAGTTGGAATACCCTCCAAAAAGCCAATTTCCGCGTAAACGTTGATCGGTACGGTGCAGCAGTGGGCACGATCAATCCTACCAAGGATCGAGTACTCAAGACCCTATGCGATTGGGCTCGTGAAAGTCTAACAGCTGAACACTTCGAAGCACGTTTTGCAGATGCTGGCAGCGCCAGCGTCACTATCAAATCTGTTAAGGATGATATCGCTAGCCTTCTCAAGGAGGCAAAGGGAGATTCTTGCACCATTGAAGAAGTGCATAAATTCTTGGCTCACTTCGTATTGGTTAAATTCGATTTCCTTCGTGAGGGATCCACCGATCCTTCAGATGCAATCAATCGCCTTCGAGATTGCATTGCTCTCGACGAGGTAAGCAAGGCACCATTACTATGGTCTCGAATGGTTCATCTCTCCCGATCATCGACCGGCAAGTCGGGCCAGTTTGATCGCAAACGACTTGTACATTTTATTTCGCCTATAGTTCGACTTCGCGGAGCAACCTCCCTTCGATTCGATCTAGCCAAAATCTCTGAGATCTCAACTAGCTATACAAACCTTATTCCAGATGATATTGGAGGGACAAAGCTAGACCGGAGCTCACGACTCCGAGACCTTGACGCCAAACTAACCAAT
The DNA here is from genome assembly GCA_028284635.1 of Pelagicoccus sp. Lineage (GTDB taxonomy): Bacteria > Verrucomicrobiota > Verrucomicrobiia > Opitutales > Opitutaceae > Pelagicoccus. The sequence goes on along the minus strand of JANQRJ010000081.1, from coordinate 7,916 downwards.
TCGTGCTTTGTCCAAGTGCGAGGTCTACCGGGAAGCGGAAAATCAGTAGTGATAAAGCAATCGGTTCTACGAGCTCTTCAGCGCGGACCAACACTTTTTCTCAAAGCCGAACAAATAGAGGGCACTAGTTGGAACAGCTACGCTCAATTACAGGGCCTTTCGGGAGCTTCCCTAGAGTATTTTCTTGTGGAGATCGGAGCCGTCGGGACTCCCATACTATTTATTGATGCGATCGATCGGGTCCATCGACAACATCAACCCATTGTTCTAGACCTAATTCGAACGATCACAGAGTCGCCCCTTCTCGAAAACTGGAGCATCGTAGTGTCTCTGCGTGACACGGGTATTGAGGTGCTTCGCAATTGGCTAGGAGACTTTCTCGATATACTGAAAGTCCAGACCATTGTTGTTGACCAAATGAGCGACGAGGAGGCCGAAAGTCTTGCAGAAGCTAAGCCACACTTAAGTCCACTTTTATTTGGATCGACACAAGTTAGGGAAATAGTCAGACGCCCTTTCTTCGCAAAGGTACTGAACCAAGCATACGTTGCAGACTCCGCCGCCACTACATTTGCACCTCGTTCTGAAGTAGACCTAATCGAAAATTGGTGGCGGCGAGGTGGCTACAATGAGGCGGGCCAGAGTGCAACTGAGCGTCAGATTACATTACTTACATTAGCACGTATTCGCGCCTCCCAACTTAGCAAACCAATAGGTCTTAGCCAACTCCCTTCTGCCAAACATATCGATGACCTAATTTCAGATGGAATCCTCCAAAATGCTCGAGAAGGTGTATCCATTCAATTCGCACACGATATCTTTTTTGAATGGGCTTTCTTCCACATACTAGCAGAAGAAGGAGAAAAATGGATAGAAGTCATCAGAAGCTGCGGCGAGCCTCCAGCGGTAGCACGCGTAGTGGAACTCACATCTCAGTGGGAGTACGTTCACGGTGAGAACTGGTCGACTTACCTCGTAAAAGCCGAACGCTCAGATCTTAGATCACAATGGCTACGGGCTTGGCTAGTCGCCCCTCTTGGAAATGCATATTTCGAAAGTGACGAAACGCAGTTTAGGAAAGTCGTCTTCGCCGACGACTTTCGCCTTATCAGGAAAGTGCTCGTCTGGTTTCAGGCTGAAAAGACTACACCTAATTCAAACATCCTTTCAAGCGAGCTACCACAGGAAAAACGCCAGCGGTATGCCGATCTTCTAGCTTGGCCTTCTGATTTTCCAGCTTGGCGACGACTCATCAATTTCCTCCTTCAACACATTGTTGAAATCCCGCAGAGACTCTATCCGGAAATCGTCTCAATCTTCGAAGTCTGGCAAAACGCATTGGCCAGTATTCGCACACCCACATCTGAGCTTCTTTTACAACAATGCGCAACTTGGCTAGCTGCCCTCGACGAGTATCGCATTGCAGAAACTCCCAATGACAACACCGATTTTTGGGCAACGGTACCTGCCCTGAAAGATTTTCGAAAATCGCTGAGTCAGTTGATGTTGAATGCGTCTAGAGCCTATCCATCATTTACGGACGAGTATTTAGAGCGGGTAATAAATTCTAAGCGAATTCGCGATGATGCCTTTCATAACGTTATTCCATCTTCATCTATTCTCGCTCAGTCGCTGCCCACAATATTGGTAAGGCTTACGCTGGCTTTCTTGAAAAAGGAGCTCCCCGAGGAGCAACTAGTCCGAGAAAGAGAAGAACGACGAGTCAGAGCCGAGCGGCGGAAAGCCATTCTCGCCAAACCAGAAGCCGAGCGTTCACATGGTGAAAAGATGGCAAGTACTTCTTTGTTGTTTCATCGTGGATTCGACGATTTCACCTACCGAGCTTGGGAAAATCTATCGATCCACGACGACTACCGTAACTTCCAGCCGCCATCACCGCTTCGAGAGCCCTTTCACTCACTATTCCATTCTTCGCCAGACGAAGCACTGCTACTTCTTCGGGAACTCTGTAACCATGCAATGACTTCATGGCGACAGTTGCATCGTCACTCTAAAGAAAGCCCAGGAACTCCTCTACCACTTGAACTCTCATTTCCGTGGGGCACGCAATTATTCTGGGGCTCCGATCGAGAGTACCTTTGGTATCGCTCAACATGGGCCCCAAAAGCCATCGGTAGTGGTTTTATGGCACTTGAAAAGTGGTGCTTCGAAGAACTTGAACAAGGTCGTGACGTCGACGAGTTGATACAGAGAATCGTCGATGGAAACGAATGCATTGCGACACTAGGCATCGCAGCAATACTCGCCCTCCAATCGGAAAAAGTATCGGCAGTCATTCTCCCACTCGTTACTTCCCAACGCTTACTAGCTGCAGACTTCAACCGGATGGTGAAAGAACACTCTTCGACCGCTAACCTAATTGGATTCAATGGCCAGATCGACAAACCTCATATCGACGCAATCCGAGCATCAAATAGTCGCCCCGTCCGAAAACTGCAGCTAAGCTGGCTCGTGCAAAGATTTGTGTTTGCGGAAGAGTCAATCCGCGAACGAACTCGCTCAGCTATTCTGAATTTCAAGGACAATCTTCCTTATCAATACAAAGAGCATCGCGAGATTCCTGAAGCACAAAAACACCTCAAGAGTCAGGCTCTCAAATATGAAGAGCTAATCGACTTAAAAACCTATCAGGCCTACCGAACGAGCGAGGATTCGAATGAGATTGCGATTTGCCATGTCAGTCCCTCTGCATCCCAGCCCCAAAACGTAGCGAAAGCCGAAGAAGCAACCAAGCGCCTCCGACTATACAGTCTTTGGATTTGGGCCTCAGACAGCTTCGATAAAAAGAAAATCGGTGACACCTTTACGATAGTGGAAGCCCTCACACTAGCTAAGGATTCGGACTCCAAAGATCTATTCGTGACATCGAGTGACGTGGACCAAGAAGAACAACTAGGAATGCGTAGAGGTGCAGTCTCCGCTACCGCGGCCCTCGTTCTGCACTACCGAGATGGACGTACGCAAGCAGACCTTAAGTGGGCACGTGAAATTCTGTCGCGAGCTTCGCAACTTAAAGAAAAGCCAAACCCTCTGTGGGTACACGGGGCTCACATCCCATGGCATCAATCCATCTACGTTGCAAGAGGCCTAGCAGCTGATATCCGTGAAGGCACATCCCAGAAGAGTGCGATTCGCGAGCTCCTTGAATTGATTGCTCATCCTCTAGAAACAGTTTCATTGGCCGCAATCGAAGAAGCGTGCAATCTTTGGCCAATAGACTCCAAGCTCACATGGGCTGGATTAATGGTAGCATTTAAACTCTGCCACGAGCCGCCTCCACCCAGCGAGTCGCTCGATAAGCATGATGAGACACACAAGACGCGTTGCGAAGTGCAAAAGACGATCGATTCAGCTTTAGCGTTCTACGAGAATGGAAGCAGCTGGCCTGCCCTTTCGCTTCCACCGCCTGCATGGATAAAGGTTGAGTCGAGAAAAGACTCACACCTCTCACTAGCCTATGATGAATATGACAAGGCAGACGCTGACGATGAGTCCGAATCTTGGGGTGAGCCAAAAGGGTTTTGGGAATCAAAGCACGCAGCTGAAATACTCAAACGCCTTCCTACAGAGGGAATTCTGAACAGCACTGCCAAAAGCGCATATCTCGATTTTCTAGAAGGAGCCCTAAACTATACGATTGAGAAAAACTCTCCACCTTGGGTTAAGCTCGGGCGTCGTGATCGTCCAGCAACTCGAATAATGGAATGGACTCGCACGCTCGGATCGGAACTCGGCCAAGCTGCCGGGCTCCTAGATTTCAACGATTTCAAGGAACGCTTTCTCCAACCAATTCTAGAGCTTGAGAGTGATAGTTGCTGGGCACTACTCTCTCCATTTACTAGCACCTACATTTGCTTCTACATATACGATGCTCATAAGATTCCCGCTGACACCATTGCGCTACTAGACCTCTGTCTCGACAAGCTCCTAGAATCCTCAACCTTCAAGCGCGGCTCTTACCGTAGCGGCGAGTTATCAGGATTTGATCAGCCTAAGCTCGTTCGCTCACTAATGTTCGTTAACATCGAACATGCCGCACTCGCGGAGAGATACGTCAACGGCGACTGGTCTGAAATCGAATTTATTATACCACTAGTTGATCGCTTCATCCGAGCTGGGGGATGGGCGGCATGTGTAATGGAGCATTATTTAACTCTGTGCGAACGAGCGAAAAACAACTATCCATCAGAAGCTTTTGCCGAACAAATACTGGTAGCGATGGGAGAAGGTCTAACCGGTCTGAAGGGTTGGCATGGCACGTTCATTCCGGCTCGCATAGCGGAATTAGTTCAGCACTTCGCGTATCGTGATGCTCCTTTAACGCTAAGCCTTGCTCAAAAATTCCTTCGAATTCTCGATATGCTAGTTGATATGGGCGACCGACGAAGTGCTGCACTTCAGCTTGGAGAATCGTTCCGTGGAGTTCGTCTTCAATAGCCGAAAACAAGACAAATAAGTAGATAAAGCCTTGAGGATAAACATACACCTCGATCGGCCGGTGCCTTGAAGAACCACAAAGGAGTCAATCCGATACCCCTGCGCTTTAACTCTATTCGATTCACTTCTTCCCCAGCTCCGAACCAAGAAACGCTCCAATGCCTCCTCCAATCGGTCCACCAATTCCCCATCCGACAGCTCCGAAAATTACCCCCAATCCCCAACGCCAATTGCTTTCTCGTTCTAACTCTTTCGTTTTCGAAAGCGGAGCGACACTGAGACCGTTCTTTCGCCGAGCACTTCGGGTTGAGTTCGCCTGCTTCTTACGGTTGCAGCTTACACACGCGGGATAAAGATTGTTGAGGCGGTCAGTACCTCCCTTGGATCGAGGAACTGAATGATCGATCTCCCAAGCGCCACGGCCTTCCTTCCCGTATTTACTCAAGTGCACTGTCTTCCCGCAGATATGGCAGCGTCCGTTCGTACGCTCGAAAACCTGCTTATACTTTGAACTGACTGGTTTCATTTACTTCAAATTTTGTATGGTTCTATGAAAACGGAAATGGCCCTGGACCACTTCCGCCCCTCGTTAACTCGCTTTCCTGATCACGCCGCCTTTGGTATCAGTCCACGCAACTGATTGAGAAACGCGATCAATTGCCCCACGTGAAAAGAGGGTTCGTTGAGTCCCCTTTTCTCCCAAAGATCGAAGATCTCTTGCTCTTGGGGATTGGGCCGACGCCCCGGACCGCTTCTCGCAGAACAAGAACAGTTCGCCGTACTCAGAACCATATTCAGCGCACCATAGCGGATGACCACCTTTACGCAGGCATTAACTCCTGCATCTCGACGACTGCCCAACTGATCCTGAATCCAGGATGGAGTCGCAGCGTCAAGATATCGCTCCGCCTCCCCTATTGTTACCTTGATCATTCGACTACCCCTTTGGTGGATACGGGTCGTTATCGTAGCTGTACCCCTCGCGGAATTTGCCGTCACGACCTTGGATTCTGAGTTCAGATTTTGCAGACTGAGCCAGTGGCTTAGCTGCACCGATTGCTCCACCTTGAGTCGCGTGGAGAGATGAGGCTCGCTTGGCCCCATCACGCTTAACCGCCCAATTTCCATCGGAGCGGCGAGTCACATTGTAGTGCTTCTTCATGATACATTATTCTGATTTGTAGCTCCAAACGCGCGTCGTTGCGCTTGACCTCAAACCCGAAGAAACCACGATCACGACTTCCACATCCGATAGTGGCTTCGAATTCGAAGCGGTCCTTGCAGGAGCGATTCGAACAAGAACCTATCCGCAAAGCCTCGGCATTCGCCGGGGCTTTCGCGTAGCTGGGCATGACCCAGCTTCTTTAGTCATATGTTGACAAAATTACTTTTCAACACTTATTTTGTCAACATGAGCAAAAACGATCCCAAATCGATCTTTGCCAAACGCCTCAAGCAGGCCCGCGCCATGTCGGGTCTCTCCCTGCGCAAGCTGGAGCAAGCCATTGGCGGCGTCGTTTCCTACAATGCGCTTAGCAAGTACGAAAAGGGCGAAATGATGCCTAGCAGCGACGTGCTCATGGCAGTATCGGAAGCAACTGGCCAGAGCTATGGCTTCTTCTTTCGTGAAAAGACTTCGGAAATAAGGGAGATCAAATTCAGACGACAACTGACCAAATCCGGCAAGAAGGACTCCGACGCCATCCAGCAGAAGGCGACTGAATTTTTCGAACGGTACTTCGAGATTCTATCGATCCTGGGCATTGACGCCCCCTTCAGGAATCCCCTCGGACGGAGGGAGATTCGAACCCCCGAGGACGCCGAGAAAGCCGCCGAATTGCTCCGCGAGAAATGGGAGGTTGGTTTGGAGCCTCTCGCCAATGTCCACCAAATGCTGGAGGCCAATGGCGTCAAAGTCTTCGAAGCGGATGCGGAACTAACCGACGACGGGTTCTCCGGTTGGATCGACGGGCATCCAGTCATCGGCGTCGCCAAGCATCTCAACAAGCAATGCCTAACCCGAAAGCGCCACACTTTGCTCCATGAGTTGGCACACCTCCTCTTCAAAGGAAGGCTAGGCGAAGACGTCACTGAAGACCTTGAAGAAAAGAAATTCGTGCCGCGTTTTGCGGGAGCTGCCATCTTGCCCGCGGATTCCTTCCACAAGGAATTTGGAAAGAACCGTACTTCCCTATCGCTTACCGAACTCATAGACGTAAAAATCAAATACGGAATTTCCATCGCATCGATCATGGTCCGAGCCCGACAACTCGATTGCATCAGCGAATCAATGTACAATCGCTTCTGGAAAACCTACAAGGAGGAGAACTGGAAAGCGAAAGAGCCAGGCGATGACCAGTATAGGGGCGACGAAACCTCGACCCGATTCAAACAGCTAGTTTACCGGGCACTCGCTGAAGGCGACATCACTCGCTCCAAAGCAGCCGAACTTCTCGCCGTATCCATCGATGTAATACGAAAGGAATACGCAGTGTTTCAATGAAGGTCGCAGTCAAGGATGCCAACGTATTGATCGATCTAGAGATCGCAGGCCTCCTCGACCTGTGGTTCCAGCTAGGCCACCAAACCATCACAACCGACCTGGTAATCGGGCAGCTAAAAACCGGGAGACATAGGGAAGCGCTCAGCCACGTTTCCAACCGAAACATCGAGGTCCACAAATGCTCTGGCGAGTTCTTGACCCGAGCCTTTGAGTTAATGACGCAAATCGGATCCGGCCCGGACATCGCGGACTGCAGCGTACTCCTCCTAGCAATCGACCTAGATGCCATGCTACTCACTGGAGACAAACCGCTTCGCAAAGTAGCGACGAAGCGCCAAGTAGAAACCCATGGTACCCTCTGGATCCTCGATCAACTTGTGACAGCCAAGCTGTTAAACAAACCGACCGCTGCTGCGAAACTCGATCACTTGATCGAACAAGATAGCCACTACCCGATGAACGAGTGCCAGAGTAGACTGAGAAAGTGGAGAAGCAAATGACCTGCCCAGATTCGCCTGCTCGACGAGCCTAGACAGTCGCGTAGGAAAAGTCTTCCCCAAGCTAAGGGGCCAGCCCTTCACGCGTCGCAAGGGATCGGCATGTCTGAAGATGTCGAAAACCGGCTCGAACAGCACAACCGAGGCGAGTCCAAATGGACGAAAAACAAGGGACTTTGGACTCTCGCATGGATCAGCCAAGCGATGTCCGTCGCGGAAGCGAAAAAGCTCAAATACCTCCTGAAGCGACAAAAAGGAGGACAAGGGTTCTACAATCTCACAGGGCTTGAAAGACCAACAGGCTCATAATCCCGCAACTGCGCATAGGCGTCAACTTAAGCCTAAACGCGTTGCGCTGGAGGGCAATGCTCTCCCGCGACTGCGGGACCGCGGAGCCTACAGGAGGAATAACCGGTGCGGCAACGACGAAGCGTTGCCCTCCTAATGATGCTTCTTAC
>JANQRJ010000080.1 GCA_028284635.1 Pelagicoccus sp. | reverse complement strand
GCAGGAGCAATGCTCTCCCGCGACTGCGGGACCGCGGAGCCTACACAGGGAACAACCGGTGCGGCAACGACGGAGCGTTGCCCTCCAAAGGATGCTTCTTATGTTAAGTTGACGCTTATGCGCAGAGCGGGACCGCGATCGCAGTGCAAGATCCATTCTCCTCGGACGCGGTCCCGCTCTGCGGGGATCCGCGCTACCGATTGGCAAGCTCAGTCGAAGAACAGCGCCTCGGCCAGGGCTGTCTCCGCGTCGAGCAGGCGCACGCCAGTCACCATATCCTGGCGACCGCTGCCAAGGTCGGCTTCCACCCTGGCTTCGCCTTTCTCCAGATCTATGTCGAAAGCCAGGTAACGGTCGTTGGAATAGATGAAGCTCATGCGCGGCACGGCATCCTCGCTAGCCGCCTCCTGCTGATCGAAGTTCAGCCGACCGACTCCCTTATCCGAATCGGCGTAGCAGGCCTTGAGAGCCGAGGCCACCCAGCTCATCAATGCTCTGCCCTCGCACTTGAAGCTGGCGTTGGCGCTCAACGTCACCTCCTGCAGGCCATCGACAATCGCCTCCGGGGGATAGGCGCTGAGAAACTGGCCCACGCTTTGGCGGATGGAAAGCAGGCGGGAGAAGGAAAGATCGTGCACCTTCGCAGGCTGCGGCACGTCGACCTGGTCGATCAAGAAGCACTCGCGGGCGGAATCGAAGATGATGCGCTCGGCCTGCTTGAAGAAGAACTTGTAGTCGCTGAGCAATCCAGCCGAGCCGAAGCGCGTCGGCCAGTAGTAGGTCGGCAAATCCGCCTCTAGGAAAATGGATACCTGATTCTCCAGAAAGCGGCGATCGCTGAGCGTGTATCCAAGAATCAATGCCTCGCAGCAGCTCATCGAACCGCTGCCGTGATTGATGACGCACTCGGAAAAGATCTTGCAGCCCATTCGGTCCTTCGAATCCCAGGAGTCGGGCTGCGGGCAGAGGAGGATCATGCGGCAGGGATAGCGATGGGAAAAGCCTATCACCATCTGAAACAGCTCCTTCGCCTCCTCCGGCGAGGCCTCGAAGCCGATGTGCACGACGAGGTTCATGCGCGAGGCCCGCGTCTCGGATTCCTTCTTCCTGCCGGTCTCGTCCTCGGGCGACCACATGTCGGCAAGCTGATGCAAGGCATCGCCGAGAGGGACGGAGAGACCGGGAAGCGTCTCGTATACAGTGCTGGTAGCCGTCATGATCGAATATCCCTTTCGTATCCGAAGATCAAGGACGCCTCCATTCGTGCTCGCCTTGCCAGAGCATGCGGTCCGATGCGTTCGGTCCCCAGGAACCAGCAGCGTAGCTCTCCATGCCGCGCTGGCCTTCACTCTGCCAAAACTCGTGCAGCGGCGTGATCAAGCCCCAAGACGCCTCCGTCTCGTCGCCGCGAATGAAGAGCGTACCGTCGCCGATCATAGCGTCGAGCACCAGTCGCTCGTAGGCTTCCGGAGTATTCGAGCCGAAGGTGGTGGAGTAGCGAAAGTGCATCTTCACCGGCTGGGTGCGGGTCTGCAGGCCGGGGATCTTGCCGTTGAGAAGAATGGTCGAGCCCTCGTCGGGCTGGATCTGGAAGACCAGCGAATTGCTGGCGAGATTGATCATCTCGTTTTCGCTGAAGAGCGAAGACGGCGGACGCTTGAACTGTATCGCGATTTCGGTGACACGGCGGGCCATGCGCTTGCCGGAGCGCAGGTAGAAGGGAACGCCCTCCCAACGCCAGTTGTTTATGGCGAGACGAAGAGCGGCGTAGGTTTCCGTATTCGATTCCTCGGATACGCCCTCCTCTTCCCGGTAGCCATCGACCTTCTGGCCGTCGATGAGACCTTCGGCATACTGGGCCCGCACCACATCGCTGTTGCTGTAGCCGAGACGCAAAGGCTTGATGGCTTTGAGGAGCTTGACCTTCTCGTCGCGAATCGCCTCGGCATCGAGAGATGCGGGCGGCTCCATAGCTGTCAGAGCCAGCAGCTGCATCGTATGATTCTGAATCATGTCGCGGGTGGCACCGCTCTGCTCGTAGTAACCGCCGCGGGTGCCGACGCCGAGAGATTCGGCCACCGTGATCTGCACATTGTCCACGTAGTTGCGATTCCACAACGGCTCGAAAATGGTGTTGGCGAAGCGCTGCACAAGCAAATCCTGCACCGTCTCCTTGCCGAGGTAGTGGTCGATCCGATACACCTGGCGCTCCTGGAAAACGCCGGAAATCACGCGGTTCAGGTGACGGGCAGACTCGAGGTCCTTGCCGAAAGGCTTTTCGATCACAACCTTCGTATGGCGGTCGCCGTCCTGGTGGCGCTTGGCGAGACCGACCTCGCCGAGATTCTTGATGATCGGCTCGAAGACCGACGGCGGGGTCGAGACGTAGAAGACGCTCTGTATCTCCCGACCAAGGTCCTTCTCGATAGAGTCGACCTTGTCGCGGAGCTTCTGGAAGGCCTCGACCTCGTCGTAGCCGCCGGAACAATAGAAGGCATTCTTCTCGATTCGGTCCCAGATGTCGCGATTGAGCTCGCGACGGGAGAACTTGGAGATCGCCTCGGAAGCCAGGGAGCGAAACTCCTCGTCTGGGATGGGCTTGCGCCCGAAGCCGATCAGGTAGAAGTCGGCCGGCAGCAGGTTATCCACTGCGAGATTGTAGATCGCCGGGACCAGCTTGCGGGCGCAGAGATCGCCCGAAGCTCCGAAGATGGTTATGATCGTAGGCTGAGCGCCACGATGCTTGCTCAAGCCTTGCAGAAAAGGATGTCGGGAATCGTTTGGCATAGTAGGTCGACCAGTTGGAATGGCAGGCGAGAGGTTGTCGCCTGCATGTTTCATGTAAAGGGCTTAAGCGAAAACGCAACGCGACCGGGCATGAAACGATTTCAAGCGAAACCGCAGGCAGGCTCATGCGGCGGAAGCAAACGGCTTGCCGCGTAGCCGAGCTCGATAGAGTTTGGCCTCCTGCACTGTCCAAACTCTATCGAGTTCGGCTACCACTTTCGGCTACCCTCGATTGACGGGCTTGCTGAAAAGGGGAACGTTTTCGTAGTGGCGGCAGGCGAGAACGGTCCCTTCCCGATGCTCGATCTCGACCACGTCGAAACGTAGGGTGAGCGGCTTGGGACGCATCTTGGCGAAGTAAGCTCGACAGACGCGCCGCAGGGCATCGCGCTTACGCTGGTCGATGGAATCGTAGCCGCTGACCAAGGCGCCCTCCGCTCGAGTGCGGGCTTCGACGAAGACGACTGTCTTGCCGTGCAGGCAGATGAGATCGATCTCGTCCCGACCACTGCGCCAGTTGCGAGCCAGGATCAGGTAGCCCTTCTTCTTGAGGAGCTTTTCCGCCTCGCGCTCGCCTCGTCGGCCAATGGCAGCCGTTTCGGGCTCGGGGCGACGAAAGAAGCGAGACAAGAACGAGAACATCAAGACCTTACAAGCCAGGAGACCCAAGTGGGTCAAGGGACGAGTGAGGATCCGAATGGCTTCGCCACAAGCCGCAAGCGGGACTGGCTGCCTGCGAGTTGGGGAATCTTGATGACGGACGCGAGCAAACGGTTTTGACGTAATGGACCGAATCATCGAAAAGCTTACACAGTCCGCCTAGAGCATGTTGAACAGGTCGCTTTCGAACTGCTCAATCAGGACAGCAACGGACTCTCTCGATACGCCCCACGACGCTAACCATCCAACCGCTATGAAGAACATACTCACCGCCACACTGATCCTTGCCACCTTCGCCACCACAGGCTTCGCCAAACCCGAGCATCATCTCGTCCAGACCGTCAGCTACGACCTGGACGGCGTTTCCTTCGAAAGCGCGATCGTTAGTGCCGACGGCGCCGACGAGAAAAAACCTGGAATCCTCATGGTGCCAAATTGGATGGGACCAACCGCCGCATCCCTGGAAAGAGCCAAACAGATCGCTGGCGACGACTATCTCGTCATGATGGTCGACATGTACGGCACCGAAACCCGGCCCGCCAACGCGGACGAGGCTGCCGCTGCTGCCACCTTCGTGCGCAACGATCGCGACCTGATGCGAGCCCGAGCAAGCAAGGCTCTCGAAGCCTTTCGCTCGGAAGGCGCGAAACTAGGGCTCGATCCGGACCATATCGCCGCAATCGGCTTCTGCTTCGGAGGCGGCACTGTACTCGAACTCGGACGCTCTGGAGCCGATGTAGACGTCATCGCCTCCTTTCACGGCGACCTTATCTCTCCCACCCTCGAAGCGGATGCCGGCAACACCAAGGCCAAAGTGCTTGTACTGCACGGCGCCGACGATCCCTACGTACCGCAGTCGGACGTCGCCACCTTCCTCGCCGTCATGCAGAATACCTCGGTCGACTGGCAGCTAGTCCAATACGGCGGCGCCGTTCACAGCTTCACCAACCCGCAAGCCGCATCCGACGGCGCCCGCTACCACGCCTCCAGCGACAAGCGATCCTTCGAAGCTCTAGACGCATTGCTCGAAGAAACCTGGGGCAAATAACGCCTGGCCGCATAGAACAGCTCCACCACTGGATGCGCCTCAGCGCGATCTAGTAGCTCATGATCTCTTCCAGTAGCCGAACTCGAAAGAGTTTGGATTGGGCACTGAGTACCAAACTCTGTCGAGTTCGGCTACTGGAAGAAATGCGAAGCCAGTGATCCCCATCGCTCCAGACCACGACGTCCGCCGCCTTCGCTGGCTTCTCGCTTTGACGTGTGGCGGAGCGGCAACAGGCATCATCCTCTCCTGGCATCTTTGGACGGGCGCCAGAGCCTTCCCCCACTTTCCCGTTTTCAACGCAATACCACCTTTCCCGCACCCCATAGACAAGATCGCCCTCGGCATCTTTCTAGCGCTTCTCGCCACCTCGGCATGCAAGCCGAGACGATTCTATATCATCCCCGCAATTGCCTTAGCCGCGCTTCTCGCTTTGCAAGACCAGATGCGATGGCAGCCCTGGGCATATCAATATATGCTCATGCTCTTCCCCTTCGCCTTCCTCCACTGGGACAGAAAAGAAGAAAGAAGGTCGCTACTCGCCATACAGCAAATCATCGCCATCTCCATATACGTCTGGGGAGGCATACACAAATGCCACGCCGGCTTCATAAGCGTCTACGAAAACAGCCTCGTCGCGCCCATACTTCAAGCGGTCGAAAACGAAAGTCTGCAGACGCTCGTCAAAGCCTCGGGCTACGCCATACCGCCAATCGAAACCCTTATCGGCATCGGTTTGATCTTTCCCAAAACTCGAGCCTATTCGATCGCAGCAGCCATATTCACGCATATCCTGATACTCATCTTGCTCGGTCCCGTCAAAGGCTATATATCGAACAGCGTCGTATGGCCTTGGAACCTAGCCATGGCGGCCTCCACTTTCTGCGTCTTCTACAAGAACGATACACTGCCCTGGCAAGCCTTTCAAACGAAGGCCCTCAAGCCACCCGCCTATATTATCGCAACCCTCATGCTAGCGGCTCCAATACTCTTCTATTTTGGGAAATGGGATCGCTACCTTTCCTTCAATCTATATTCAGGCAGACAGAAGCGACTTTTCCTGATCATGGACGATCAATCCGCCAACGCGCTGCCAGAAGCATGGAAACCTCATATTCTGGATACGCGAACCGAAGACGGATACAACGCGATTTCCCTTTCCAGATGGTCCCGCAGCGAACTCAATGTCCCATTCGTCACCGAATGGCGAATCATAGAAAGGCTATGCAAATCCATCTGCGAACGAGACAACGACGAGGGAACGTTCCTTTTCTACATCGACTATCCGCATCTCCCTCGAAAGCCGAAGCGCTACCTACGCTGCTCCAATCTCCACGAACTGCGAGCCGAGAAATAGGACGCTGCCATATTCGGAGCTCACAACGTAGCGCGGAGCTTCAGCCCGCGTCCGTCAGAAACGCTGAGTTTTTCGAAGGGCATTGCGGGTTCCATTATTCGTGGACGCGGGCTAAAGCTCCGCGCTACGGATTGCCACATCCCTTGCGTGACACCCCCAAGACCCGAAACGCAAACGTCGCCATCGGCTGGATTGACCTCTGGCAAGGCATGCAAATAGGCTTGGCAACTCACAATCATCTCCCAAACGGAATCCAAAAGCCGCAACGACCAGACCTACAACGATATGAACGAGCTCAAGAAAATCTCCTGCGGCATCGCCGCTATCCTTATCTCCCACCTTTCTTTCGCAGCGACCGCATTCGACTTTCAAGCGGACGGAGCAGCCTTCTGGGAATACTCTCGAGACGGCCTCGGCACCGCAGCCGACCTAAGGACAGCAGGCCCCGATCCCTTGCTCGACCCGCTGGCAGACGACACGCCGGTCTATGGCCTTGGCGTCCTGCTCTACGAAGTCCTGAACCTTGCTGTGTCTCCTAGCTTCGCTCTAGACACGGTCTACGATTGGTGCATCCAAGGATCCTTCGAGTACGACTACGCATACCAGTTCGCCGGACCAGGAACGACGCCTCTCCCTCCCGTGCTCAATGCAGGCGGAGACAGTTTCGACTTCGAGTTCACCGCTTCAGTTGCCGAACTCACGGAAAGCCTCCTGGGAGCGAGCCCACTGGAAATATTCGCCGTGATTTCCACCCTCCCCGAAGCAGGGTCTCTCGCAGAGCTGATCGCCAGCATCAACGCAGCTGCAGGTACCGGATTCGTCTGGCCTTTCGAAACGACCGTTTCTTCCGACAGCATTCTATACGCCGCCGACCTCGGGGTTCCCTTCGGCTCGATCGATCTAGGCCTGATCGAGCCAGTTGAGGAGCTGGTTTCGACAGACGGCATCCTGTTCTTCGACGTGGCCATCCAAGCCAAAGTCCCCTCAACGCGCCCTATACCGGATGCCGGCATGACCGGGCTTCTGGCCCTCGTCAGTCTTGGCAGCCTCTTCATAGCCCGAAAAGGGTTTACCGACAAGAGGTAGGGTCAGCTCGCCGAGCAGACCGCGCCATCTCCTTTCGCATCTTTCGTGACTTTCGTGGTTGAACCGATGAGTTTCGGTTCATGCCGTCCAGACCCTCATCCATCGGCGAAGTATTTCTCGTCTTTCTCAAGTGGGGCTGCCTCGCCTTCGGCGGGCCAGTCGCCCACATCGGTTACTTCCAGCAGGAATTCGCTCGGCGGCGCAAGTGGCTGAGCGACTCCGAGTACGCCGACCTCGTCGCTCTCTGCCAGTTTCTGCCCGGCCCCGCGAGCAGCCAGGTCGGCTTCGCCATCGGACTGAGGCGAGCCGGCATCGCCGGGGCCTTTGCCGCCTGGCTAGGCTTCACCCTGCCCTCCGCCATCCTGATGATCGGCTTCGCTCTAGGACTCGCCGCCATCGGCGACATTCAGCAGGCCGGCTGGATCGCGGGATTGAAGCTGGCAGCCGTCGCCGTAGTGGCCAACGCCATCTGGGGCATGGCAGCCAAGCTCTGCCCGGATCGCGACCGGGCTTTGCTCGCCATCGCCGCAGCCGCCTTGCTGCTCGTCGCCGCAAATCCGATCTGGCAAGTCGGCGTCATCATCGTCGGAGCCGCCATCGGGTTCGGGGTTTTTCGCGAACGCGTATCGACGGACTCACTACAAGCTAGCTCTGCGAGGACTCGCGCCGGTTGGCCACTGCTCTTGATCTTCGGCATTCTCCTCATCGGCCTGCCCATCGCCAGCCAGCTCTACCCTTCCGGCTGGCTTCGAGTGAGCGAAGGATTCTATCGGGCAGGCTCGCTGGTTTTCGGCGGCGGACACGTGGTGCTCCCCCTTCTGGACTCCTTCACCGTCGGCCAAGACTGGACCGACGAGGACGTCTTTCTCGCCGGCTATGGCGCCGCCCAAGCCCTGCCCGGACCGCTCTTCGCCTTCTCCAGCTTCCTCGGCGCCAGCATCAACGTCGGCCCCGGCCACATCGCTGGAGGCATCCTAGCCCTGATCGCCACCTACCTCCCCTCATGGCTCCTGATCCTCGGCGCCATGCCCTACTGGGAACGACTTCGCCAGCACCGCGCCGCCCAAGCGGCCCTCATGGGAGCGAACGCCGTCGTCGTCGGCCTGCTGCTGGCCGCTTTCTACGATCCGATCTGGACTGCCGCCGTCATCGGCCCAATCCATTTCGCCTTCGCCCTGATCGCATTTGCCATCCTGCGTTTCTCGCTGCTCCCCCCATGGCTCCTGGTGGCAATCAGCGCCCTAGCCGGCTGGCTGCTTTTCTAGCTGCCTGAAGAAGGCTGAAGGGGTTTGGACTGAAGGCTGAAGGTTAACTCAGTGGCCTTCGGCCCTCAGCCTTCAGTCTTCAGCCTACTTGGCTTCGCCAAATCCATCAGTCGTAGCTCAAGTCAGTTGCCTTGCCTCGAAAAACGCGATACGCGAAGACCGTGTAGCCGATCAAAAAGGGAAACACCACCAAGGTACCGACCAGAATCACCATAAGCGATTCCGGAGCCGCAGCAGCTTCGACAATGAGCAGCCGACCCGGTACTATGTAAGGATAGAAACTATATACCAGACCTACAAAACCCAGCACGAATATAGACACCGAGAGCGTAAACGGCATAGCCGCCAAACGATCGCCCGGCATCGGCAAAGCGCCTAGCAAAAAGTGCATGATCACCGTCAGCAGCATGGAGACCAGCGGCATGGCGATCAACAAAGTCGCCTCTGGAAAGGCGAACATCCGGTCATAGATTCGCGTATCCACAAATGGAGCCGCAGCGCTGCTGAGAAGAGCTCCAGCCACCATCGCCCAAATCGCCCGACGAGCCCACCGCACGGCAAAGCGCTGCAACGCTCCTTCCGTCTTCAGGATCAGCCAAGCCGATCCCATCAAAGCATACCCCGCCACTACCAGGAACCCGAAGCAGACGGAAAAAAGCTCGCTCACCAGTCCCGGTTGAAACCCGACTACGAAACGTCCAACCATGTAGCCTTGGCTCAAAGCCACCACCAGCGATCCGAAGAAAAACGAGAAGTCCCACTGCTCCTGCTTCTCCGGCGCCACCTTCTTGCGAAAATCGAATGACACCCCGCGAAAGATCAGGCCGATCAGCATCAATGCCACTGGGATGTAAAGCTCGCCAAGCACCACTCCATGCGCCGCCGGAAAGGCGACCAACAGCAACCCCACCCCGAGCACCAGCCAAGTCTCATTGGCATCCCAAAACGGGCCAATCGATCCCACCATGCGATCCCGCAGCGGGCGCTGCACGAAACGCGAAAGCAGCCCAACCCCAAGATCGTAGCCATCGAGCACCGCGTACAGCAACATCGAAAGTCCGATCAGAAACGCGAACGCGAAGGGCAGCCAAGCCCCCTCTTGCATCAAGACATTCATAGCGGATTCGGTTTGCGGTCAACGTCGCCCACCCGCTTCGCATTACGGGCGAGATAGAAAACAGCCGCCACATAGGCCGCCAAGAGAAACGCGTAGCTCGCCAAGTAGGCGATCAGCGTGACGCCCACATCCGCCGGCGCGATGTCCGCCACCGCATCCTTCGCCTTCAGCACCCCTTGCACCAGCCAAGGCTGCCGTCCGATCTCCGTCACGTACCAGCCCGCCACCGTAGCCACCCAGCCCGCAAAGGTCATCGCGTACAGCAGCTGCAAAAAGCGGCGCGGCATCTCCCGCTTTCGCGCGATGAGCCAGGCCCCGTAAAGCCCCGCGAATATCATCAGCATCCCCGTTCCCACCATGATACGGAAAGACCAGAAAACCGGCGCCACCGGCGGATGCTCGCCCGCGAATTCGTTCAGTCCCTGCACGTAGCCATTCGGATCGCGCGTTATGATCAGGCTCCCCAGTCGCGGCACTCCGATCTCGAAACGGTTTTCCCGAGCCTCCTCGTCAGGCAAAGCGAACAGCGTAAACGGCACCCCCTCGCCACTCTCCCAAAGCCCCTCCATCGCCGCCAGCTTCTGCGGCTGATAGTCCCTCGTATTCGTGCCATGAAGATCCCCCACCACTAACTGCAAAGGCGCCAGAATCGCCGCCAACCACAGGCAGGACCGCAGCCCGGCCCGCGAAGCCGCCCCCCGATCCCCTCGCAATTGCCGGTAGGCCAGCAAACCCGCCCCCAGAAAGGCCACTGTCAAGCCCGATGCCAGCATGACGTGAGCAAAGCGGTACGGCATCGAAGGATTGAAAACGATCTCCCGCCAACTCGTCGCATGGGCCACCCCGTCGATCATCTCGAACCCGCTCGGCGTATGCATCCAGCTATTCAAAGCCAGTATCCAAAAAGCGGATAAGGTCGTGCCCACCGCCACCAACAAGGTAGCCAAGTTGTGCACCCAAGGCTTCACCCGCCGAAATCCGAAAAGCATCACCCCCAGCATGCTCGCCTCCAGAAAGAACGCCGTCAGCACCTCGTAGGCCAGCAACGGACCCGCGATATTGCCCACCGTATTCATGTATCCCGGCCAATTCGTACCGAACTGGAACGACATCGTCACCCCACTCACCACTCCCAAGCTGAAGCTCAGAGCGAAGATCTTGGTGAACAGAAAATAGAGCTCCATCCACTTCTCGTCGCCACTGCGCTGGAAGCGAAACTTGAAGTAGAGCAGCAGCCACCCCAGCCCGATCGTGATCGAGGGGAAGAGGATGTGAAAAGTGATGTTAGCCGCAAACTGAATGCGTGAAAGGACGAACGCGTCCATGGCAATACGTGGTAGAGCGTTTTAGTTGGAAAAAAGGCGTCCCCAACCAAACGAGCCATAAGCCCCGCATCGAGCAAAACAGGAAAACTATAAGTTTTCTTCATCCATACTAAACCCTTTTCTGATAGGAACCCTCCCCGTAATCGAGACCAGTCAAGCGAAAATCCCTATCCGCTGTATGGATACGGCTTTGTGACTTTGAGTGGCGAAATGGGCGGCCAGAGTGTACCTCTTCATCGAAAGGGACCACACCAACACGGTTGTTAGTTGACTGCGTGATCTTTTGCTAGATTTCGGACTGAAACAGAATACCGGATACTGTTCTATGCGGAGAAGGTGCTTAGTTTCCGACAAGGAGCAAATGCGCGAAAACCTTCACGATTGCACCTAATAGTACGAACCGTCTAACGACTAAAAGCCGATCTGAGGAGGGGTGACTGAGAGCCTTCTAGGCAGTCGTTTTCTTCGTGACCTTAAAGCGGGTTTTCGAAGAACCGTCTTCAGCAATGCCGCCCAGTTTTGAGCTCATGAAATCGGCACAGGCCACGGTTTGCCTTAATTCAGAAAAGCACCTGCTTGCTTCACTTAAAAATACCAGAGCGTCACTCTCCTTAAGAGGCTCCGAGACAATCTCAGCGATGAAGCTGTGCGCTAGGCGGTTTCGGGTTTTTACGGCGACGCTCAATTCATCTTTGAGTGAGATTTCCGTTCGCCCAAGGGAATTCCAGTACATCTTGACCAGATCAAAGAATCCGACGCATGCGGATATGAGCTTTTGGTAATCGCGTTTTCCTTTGCCTGTGGCGATGGCTTCCAATTGCCCAAGCGACGCTACTTTGAGCGTGTCCAGAAAAGGAGCCTGATCGGCCTCCGCACCGTATTCGGCAACATCTTTTAAAATTGCCTCCTTGAGCGCCCTTTCGAGCAGTTGGGCTTCAGCGAGGGCTTGATATAGAGCTTCCATAAGCTTTGCAGAAGCCCCGGCGGAATCCGGTATCTCGATGGTAAATGTGACCGATCTTTCTAAATTGCTGGTCTTTCGTGCGCGATTGCTCACGGTTCGAGTGTCTTGCGGTTTCGCTCCTTGTGATACACCATATTGAAACTACACATCGCTATAATTCTGAGCGATTTTTTCCCAACGGGCAGGCTCGATGTGTGTTTTCATCTCTTTCTCTAGCTCTGCAAAGACTTCCTCGTGGCTGTAAAAGGGACCTTCCATTCCTTTTTCGATGCTTCGCTTTAAAAGTTCGCGCCTCAAATCGTGATGCGGATCAAGTTCTCTGGCTTGATCCATCAAGTGATAAACAGCATCGGCTGGATCGATGTAGTCGCCCTTTTCGACTATATCCAAAATCCATTCCGCGATCCGGGGCGTGAGATATACTTCAAGCTTCAGCCCACCAGCCTTCGCCTGTTCTCGCAAAGCTTTGGCTTGCTCGATGCGTTTTTGGGCCGTCTCTTTGGTCTCGGGCCAAACCAGGTTTTCTTTTGTCATCGCGATTCCCTCAAACCAGTTCAATGCGCAGGCCATGGCCGAGCACTTTGGCCGCCTTGATTACCGTATCGAGTTGGATGCGGTCGTTCTCAGGATCAAGAATGCGGTCAAGCTGAGAGCGGCTGGTCTGCATTTGTTTGGCCATCTGGTTTTTGCTCAGACGCTTCTCTTCCATGGCCTGCTCAAGCTGCCAGGCCAGCACGCGCTTAACCGCTACGGCATTGGTTTCCTCATAGGTGCCTTCCTCTTTCAGGTAGTCATCGAACGATGAGCCTATGCGTCCCTTTTTGTCTGTCATGATGCAATCTCCTTCAATCGTTTTAAAGCCAGCTCCAAATCGGCCTTCGGTGTCTTCTGCGTCTTCTTAACGAACGCGTGGAGCAAAACCATTTGCTCATCGAGCACAGCGAAAACCACCCGAGCAATCCGCCCTGAGCTGATGTTCGAGCGGATCTCGAACAATCCCTTGCCGAGCGAACGGCATAGCGGCATGCCAACCGGCCAGCCATACTCAGCCGTAGCAATATCCTGTCCTATCATCCGTCTATCCTTCTCATTTAAATCCTTCAGCCATTCTCTGACGGGTTCCTTTTCGCTTGGCGTTGCGTAAAATACCGCTGGGAGTTTCTTGAGAACCATACTGTACCTTCTGTAGTTCAATGTACCATGTATGGTTCAGGCTTGTCAAGGTCTCCTTTCATCAGCCCTTTGTGTGCCAGTCCTTCGCCGAATTCCACCGGATAAGATGTGCTGATGCCACGTATCTTCTCTTGCTGACCACCTTGTTCAGGCGGGGACAGCAAAACGCTAGTAGTTAAAGAAAGGATACGAATGAACGCAGTTGAACAAGACAGTCTGGTTTCGATTAAGCACGTTTCGAAACGCCTCGATACTTCGGTAAGGGGCGTCTATCGCTTGATCGCCCGGCAAGAATTTCCTCCGCCCGTGAAGGTTGGTGGGTCGAGCAAGTTCTACGACAGCGACGTGGACGCGTATTTGAGTCGAATCCGCGAGGGCCGGAAATCAAACTGAGTCCTAACGGTCATGATTTCACACGTCTACAAACCCAAGAGAAAGAACAAGGCGGGCAAGACGGTATCAGCCCGCCTTTACCGCGGACGCTATCGGCTCGATGGCGACTTCGCGACAATTGAAATTCCACTCGGCACGGACGATAAGCAGGTTGCCGAGAAGAAGCTGGCCCAGATCATCGCGGAAAAGGAACGGGAGCGGGCGGGCATCATTGCCCCGAAAGCTCAACGCACTGCCGCTCAAAAACGATTGGAAGAACACCTTGCCGACTTCATCGCCGACTTGAAAACCTAAGGGCGAAGCGACGACTACCGAAGTCGGATAGGGTCCCGTAATCGGCGGCTGTTCGAAGCCTGCAGGTGGAAATATCTCAAAGACCTGAACGCCGATAGCTTCGTCTCTTGGCGGTCCGCCCAAAAGGATACTGTAGCCAAGACGTTGAACGATTACCTCGACGCGATCAGCGGTCTGGTGAACTGGTGCATTCGGAACGGACGAACGCCAAGCAATCCCTTCGTCACTGTGACCAAGGTCGAAATACGCGGGAAGCAGCAAAAGCGAAGAGCCCTGACCGAGGACGAGTTAAGCCGCCTCGTCGCGGCCGCTCCGGTGCGACGCCTTTTGTATCTGACCGCTGCCTACACCGGACTTCGGGTGAACGAGATCAGGCAGCTCATGGTCCCGGACGCTCATCTCGACGACGCGAACCCGCATTTCAGGGTCCGCTCGTCCACGACCAAGAACAAGATGGAAGCTATCGTGCCCATACATCCCGGTCTGCTCAATGACCTGAGGGAGCTCGTAATCGGCAAGCAACCGGAAGAGGCGATTTTCGACATGCCCAAACGGCCCAACGAAACCATCAACTGGGACTTCAAGCGGGCAGGTATCCCCAAGTTCGATACGCTAGGCCGCAAGGTCGATTTCCATGCTCTGGGATATACCTTCGCGACCAAGCTCGCCCGAGCAGGCGTTTCGCAACGTCTTGCCCAAGAGCTGATGCGGCGCAGCGACCCAAGGCTGACCGCCCAAATCTACACCGACACTTCTCAACTTCCGACCTTTGCAACGGTGGAGGGTCTGGAATGGCAGGGGTTCGGCAACTCCGAAGAGGAAACGCAGTGCACACAAATAGACTCACAAAATTCTGGCTCGGGAGAATCCTGATTTATTCCGAATTGGAAACCCCTCACATACGAGCGGTCATGGCGATCTTGGAGACGGTCTGAACCAGAACTTTTTTGAAGACTTTCTACAAGGATTGACAATGCATGTATCATAAACATGTCACCGCAAAAGGAGAAACCATGCACATTTCATTAACGCAAAACCTCGAAACCATCGTCAGAGACAAGGTCGCAAGCGGTCTTTACAATAACGCGAGCGAAGTTGTCCGAGAAGCCCTGCGGATCATGCTCAGACAAGAGGAGGCAGAAAAAGCCGCCTATGCTGAATTTAGGCGTCAAGCTCTGCTCGGACATGAGCAGGCCCTGAATGGCGAGTTTTCAACCAAAGGCCTCGATGAGCTTGATCGGGAACTCGAAGACGAAGATGGCCTATAGGCTCAGGCGCACACACCTTGCGGACACGGACTACAAAGACATACTCCGCGAAACCAAACGCAAATGGGGCATCGATCAGCGCACCAAATATCGCGGCATGTTACGCGACGCGATTACCACAATTGGAAAAGATCCCTTCATCATCACGAGCAAAGCACGCGATGACCTGCATGACGGGGCTCGCCTCTACCCAGTTGGGAAGCACTACCTGCTCTACTGGATTTCCGATCAAACCGTCATCCTTGAGCGTATCCTTCATCAAGGCATGGATCTTTCCAGGCATCTCGGAGATCTGGGCAAATAGGAGAACTCGCTTTGCTTAAATTTCAGGCTTTCTCTTCCTGAGCGCCTTGCGGGCAACCAAAGCCTCTTCCGCCAGTTTGCGGAACATCCATCGCACGGTGCGTTCGTCTTTCGCCGCGAGTTTTTTGACCGCCGCGTACATTTCCTCATCAATCCGTACCGTCAAACTGACATCCTTTTTCATCCAAAAATCCACCAAAAGAAAACTGCCACTAGAAGCGAGTGACGGTTTTAAGGAAAGTGGCACCCCGCAGGGGATTGGTTCGCTGCGCTCAGGGCTGCGCCCTCCCGCGTTCGCGGAACCCATCTCCGCTCGCCAAGGCTCGCTACGTCGAACCCTAGGTTTCTCATCCCCCTACGGATCACGCTACTCACCAAAAAACCGCCACTCGCTATAAGTGGCGGTTTTAGGAAAGTGGCACCCCGTAGGGGATTCGAACCCCTGTCGCAAGGATGAAAACCTTGTGTCCTAGGCCTGGCTAGACGAACGGGGCGTCTGCAAGAGCCGCAGAACCTAGAAGCGCGTTTTACTCATGCAAGGCTTTTTTTGGACAAACATCGCCTTTCAATCACGTTTCCAAACATGGCCCGCCAGGGATTCCGAAAAGTCGGAAAACCGTCCGCTCAAAACGGGTCCCGCAAAGCAATTCGACCGCTCGCCACCCTTGAGAGCTACAAAATGGCAGGCAAGCCGCAGAGCGAAACCTCGCTCGCCTGCGCAAACAAAACTTCAACGTTGAAGTTTTGTTTGCGCAGGCGACAGGGAGACAATCGCTTGGAGCGGCTCGGCGGGACCCCGCTGTTTCGCCGGAGGGTCGACTCCATCGCCTTCCCACTCTTGCCAAGACAGCGCTACGACCTAAAACTCAGAGACTTCCGCTCTCTGTTGCCACCCAACTACGCCATGGGCCTGCTCGAATTTATCCGTCCAAAGCCAAGACTCGCCATCGGAGACTGCGCATCCCGAACGACCTCTTGCACGGAGAGCTTTCCGGTAAACCTCAGCGGCCGAAGCCATTTCGGTCGCAAGACTCGGATCTGCCGCATTCGCCAGGACGATGGGACCTTCTCGATAGAATTGCTCGACCGAGACAAACCCGTTCGCCTCGACGGTCGAATCCTAGACGGAACCACCTCCATCGAGCTGGATAGGCCCTACGGGCTCAGCTTGTCAAACCGTCTCATCGTCATCCGCATCAGCCGACAGGAGGAGCCACTAGACCAAAACTTCGAAGAGCCGAGCTGGGACATCGCAGAGGCCGCCAAACCCGAAGATCGGGAGACCGTCCTCGATCACGAACTCGACCGCCAAACTCTGAAAGCCCGCTATCCCGACCTGCAAAACTACCTCGCTTTCCCCTCGAACACCGATGCTTGCTTCACTCTAGCCGACCTTGTCGACACCCTCGAGCAAGACGCCACCCAAAACCCAGAACCCAACCCCCAGAACACGCCCCCCGCCACCCAAAACCCAGAACCCAGAACCCAAAAAGATGCCCAGACTTGTCCCTACTGCTGGAAGAAATTCGCCCTTGGCGACGCTCTGAACATCGCCGCCCACGCCTCACTCACCGGCGACCCCATCCTCGGTCAACACGCCAAGCTCCGCTTCGCCGCCGAACGCTTCAACCACCTCGGCCAAGCCCTCGATGCCGAAGGAACGGTCTCCATCGACCTCGCCTGCCCGCACTGCCGCGGTCGTCTCCCGCCCTCCTTCTTCAGCCACCGCCAGCTCATCCTCTCCCTCGTCGGAGCCCCCAGCAGCGGCAAGTCCTACTACCTCTCCGTCCTCCTGCGCCAGCTCCCCGAGGAGCTGATCCGCCAATTCGGAGCCAACCTCCAGGACGGCGACCCCAGCGGAAACGCCCAGCTAAACGAGATGAAAAACCGCCTCTTCTCCGCCACCTCGCCCGAAGACGCCTTCATCTCCAAGACCGACTTCGAAGGCGTCATGTATGAACGCCTCTACCGGGACGGCCAACTCGCGCCACTGCCACGACCCTTCGTCTACTACCTCCAGAGGCTCAAGCAGCCCGACACCCGAGCCTCGCTGGTCTTCTATGACAATGCAGGCGAGCACTTCAAACCGGGCGTCGCCCTCGACGACTCCCCCGGAGCCCTCCACGTCGCCGCCTCCGCCGGACTGCTCTTTCTCTTCGACCCCACCACGCACCCCGCCTTCCGCAAGCTTCTGCGCCGCAAGCGCGACCCTCAACTCCGCACCCACGCCACCGACGAACAAGACACTATCCTGGCCGAGCTCGGCGTCCGCGTGAAGAAGATGCGCGGCATCGAAAGCCACCAAAAAACGGATACGCCGCTAGCGATCATGGTCGGCAAGTTCGACCTCTGGCGCTCTCTCCTGCCAGAAGACGCTCTCCACCTTCCGGAAACAGCCCCCCTGACACCCGAGCAACTCGACGCCAACTCCTCCCAAGTCCGTCAACTGCTAGCCCAGCTCTGCCCTACCATAGTCGCCAACGCCGAGGCCCTTTCCAGCGTCGTGCGCTACTTCCCGGTCTCCCCCCTCGGCCATTCCCCACGCCTTATCGAAGAAGGCCCGCTCGCCGGACGGCTCGCCCCAAACCCACGACGCCTGAAGCCGCTACTCGTCACCACCCCCGCCCTCTGGATCCTCCGCCAGCAAGCTGAAGAGCTGCTGAATGAAGAGTGAAGAACGAAAAGTTAAGAGTGAAGAGCGGACAAAGCAGACCAGCAATCGCCCAACGGCGGCGCCGCAATTCTCCCCGAGCTGCTAGGCGAAAAACCAGGAACGAAGAGCGCGACAAAACGCGCCGTCAGCCCCCAACTCTTCACTCTTAATTCTTCGCTCTTCACTTAAAATCCAGTGAGCCTCCAATACATCCACACCAGTGCCAAACGAGGCTTGGAGCCCGGCAAGTCCGGCTTCTGTTGCGTGGCTCGCGACCGCGAGATCTCCCCGGACCTCATCCAGGAGCTGGAAAGCCAGAGCCGCTACCACGCTACTTCCAGCAAAAACGCGCCCTACGTCCTCCGACATCGCATCTCCTCCCTGCGCAGCGGAGTCTATCACATCCTGAGCCGTATCCAGGATTCCGGCACGGACTACTCGAAACGCAACAACCACCTCGCCCACCACCTCGTGTTCGAGGCCAGCGAAGTCCGCGGACTGCCCAATCCCGCCTCCATTCTTCTCAACTGGAAAGGCTGGCGTAGCCGATGGGAAGAGCCGCCACGCACCTTCTCCCCCCACGAAGCCTTCGGAATCCAGGATATGGATACCAAGGTAAAGGAAAGGCTAGGCTCTACCGAATTTCCCTCCATCTACGAAAAGGGCCAGCTCTGCTCCCGCGTCTTCCCCATCGAACGCAACGAAGAGCGCTATCTCATCGAGCACCTGCGCAGCTCCCTCAACGAACTGCCCACGAAGAACCATTGGCGCTACAGCTTCACCAGTCGCCTTCTGCCTACCGACCAACCCCAGGACTACGTCTGGTGCGGAGCCGCCAAACGCGAAGACCTGCCCTACGAGCTCGACCTCGACCCACGTCCCCTCGAACCCCCGCCGCGCCAAAAGCTCTCCATCGTCACCCCCGACGACACCCGAACCAACCCAAATCCTAAATCCCAAATCCCAAGCTCGAAAACCCGGAAGCCAGGATCCAGCTCCCCCAAGACCAGCGCCCCCGCAGCCCCCGTGGTCGAAATCCCCGAGGAATACGACCGCAAGCAACGCAAACGCCCGCCACGCAAACTCGGCAAGCGCGAGCTCTCCCTCTACATCAATCTCGCTATCGCAGCCGCGGCTGTAGTCTGCGTCCTGCTTCTCGTCTGGCTCTACAAAACCCGTCTGCAAAGCTCGCCAATCAAAAACGCCGCCGACAGTCCCAGCGAAACAGCCAAGACCAACGACACACCCGCCCGCCAATGGCTATCCTTTCGCCAAGCCGGCTATCCCAGTTCACAGCTACCCCTGCTGGCGCCCGTCGCCAAGACCCTCGCCAAAGCCGGCAACCCAACGCCCCTAGCCGAACACGACTTCCTGAGTCGACTGCAAGCCCTCGCCACCGAACCCAACCCCAACCCGCTCTCCGTACCCAGTACCCTGATACGCAACGAAGCCAACTCCACACACCTCTCGCTAGCGCCCAGCGACTATCCCGCCCTAACTCAAGCCGCCCTTCTCCCCCGCGATCTTCTATCTCCCCTACAGGAACTCGCCAACAGCGGACTAGCTCCCAGCGATCCCCTCGACTCGCTTCCCGCAGCCCAATTCTCTCTCGCCAGCTTCCAGGCGGCGCTCGAGGCCATCCTAAAGCAAGCCGACTACGCTTTCCAACCTCCAGCACGTCCGGCCCTCGACGCCTACTTCGCCAAGAAATCCGAGATCGAAAGCAACCCAAACTTCCGCCCCTTCCTCTCCCTCCCCCAAGCCTTTGGAAAGGAGCCAGCCAGCGCCTTCATCGCCTTCGACCCGCAAAGCCTACTCATCTCAAGCGGCGAAACCAGCTACTCTCGCTATCTCTCGAGCTTCTTCGCTAGCTACGCCTTCGCCCACCGCAGCTCCACCGGCAGCTCCACCGCCTTTCTCGCCGCCCTTCAGAGAGTTCGTTCCCAAGAACCCATAACCGCCTACCAACGCGCTGAATTCATCCATCAAGCCATCGGCCTCGTCGAGCCAAGCGCTCCCGAGGACCAAGCCAAGTGGCGGAAAATCCAAAGCGCCTGGCAAGCCACCTTCCTGCGCGACGATCTCATGGAGCAAGCCATCGTCGGCTTCACGCTCGAAGCCATGGAAAAGGCGAAAATCGAACTCCAGACCCTCCAGGCCCAGACAACATCCCGAGACATCCTGGAAGCCAAAAGGCTGAGAGACCTCGAGAGCGCAGTTTCAGAGCTAGTCAAGTACGTGAAAGGTCTCATATCCAACCAGGAATGGATTGTAATCATGAAGTAACCCAGCAACTTCTTGCCCCGTCCCCATCCATGAACCTCGCCTCACACCCAGAAGCAAATCGCCTCGCCTACCGAATCAAGGCGGCGACCACAGGTGAATCCATAGGACTGGAAACCGCGAAACTCGCCTGGCAGCAAGCGGAGGCAGTCGCCCGCGCCAACGCCGACCTGCAAACCGCCAACGCCCATATCGAAGCAAACCAGCCGCTGCTTGCCGCTCTGGTAGAAAGCGCTCACCCCCGCCTCATCGAAACCGCCAAGGCTCTCGAGCATCCCCACGCCAAGACCTGGACCAAACGCTGCGGCATCTACGGCTGGCGCGTTCCCGATTCCATCGACCACGATGCGATCGCGAAGCTCGAAGCCAGCCTCGCCGCCCAAGGCGAACTCAAGGAATGGCTCTACCACGAGTATCGAGCAGCCGTGCGCGAAAGCGACCAAATGCTCGCCTACCGCATCATCCGAGCCATCTCTCAGCGCCACCCCGATGACCTCGGAGCCAAGCAGGAGACCAGCCGCCTAAGCCAGCAGCTCCTCGAAAAAGCCGCCAGCGAAGCAGGCCACCCCGACGACCTAGCTCCCTACCTCGCCATCGGTCTGCCCCTCTCCGAAGCCGCTCAACCCAAACTCGCCGAAGCCCTCGAGGCCTACCTCGCCCAGCACGACGCCAAGGTCTCCGCTCGCGTAGCCGAAGTCGTCGATGGAGCAGAGCAGCTCGACGAAAACTCCTGGCAGGAGCTGGAAAAGCCGTATCTAGCCTGCGACTACGACCTGGCCATCACCGGAGCTCGCGGCCGCATAGACGACGACCTGCGTACCCGCTTTGAAAACGTCGCCACCAAGCTCTCCCGTCGCAGGAGCAATTACGAATCCATAATCTCGATACGACTTGCCATAGCGGACCTTCGACAATCTACCAGATCGAAAAAGACGCCCGGGAAGAAATCCCCCAAGCTTGCGGATCGGCTGGAAAAGCTCCGTTCGCTCGAACGCCAAGCTCTCACCACCGCCGGACAACTCCCCGCCGATCTGCAAAAGGAGATCAAAGCCGCCTACGCCTACGCCTGGAGAAGACGAATGCCCCTCTTCGCCACCCTAGGGGCCACCGGCCTCGCTGCCGTCATCGCGATCGTCTGGCAGCTCAACATCCAACGAGCCCAGGCCCTGGAGGCCCAAAACCGCAACGACGCCTTAGTAGCCCTACACCACGCCGAGCTCTCCAAGCAAACCCGAGTCGCCACCCAGGCTCTCTATACCTGGAGCGGCGTCATCG
This sequence comes from Pelagicoccus sp., assembly GCA_028284635.1. Classification (GTDB taxonomy): domain Bacteria; phylum Verrucomicrobiota; class Verrucomicrobiia; order Opitutales; family Opitutaceae; genus Pelagicoccus. The sequence goes on along the minus strand of JANQRJ010000080.1, from coordinate 54,414 downwards.
AGAACTCCCCCGCCGATTCCCCGCTTGTCGAGCAAGCTGCTGTCGTCGAGCAGTGGCTCGCCGATCAAAATACTCTCCAAACCCAGTACAAACAGCAGCTCGAAGCCCTGGAGGAACTCGTCGGCTCCGCCAAGCCACTCCAGGAGCGAGACCGAGTCCAGGAGCTCGCCACCCAACTGCAAGCCACGCGCGACGCTCTCGCCATCGATCTCGGTCAGCCCGAAGACCTTGCGAAGAAGCAGCTGCTCGACAATTGGACTCGGACCGCCAAAGCCTCCCAGCAAAAGCTCGACGCCGATCTAGCCCGACTCGAAAAGCAGCTCGAGCTCGCCTCCCGCAACGCAAACCAAGCGAAAACCGGATCCGCCTTCCAGCAGCTCAGCGCAGACGCCCATCAGCAGATACGGGCGATCAACGTCCTGCTGCCCAGCGACCGAAACCTCAGCCGCGTCACCCGACTCAAGGCCCTCACCTCCACGACGGAGCGCCAGCTCATTGAGCTCGAAACCAAATGGGGAGCTTTCGAGACCGAATGGCGGGAACTGCAAAAGGCCGACAATCTAGCCAGCTATTTCGACTCCCTCAAACGTATCCACAGTTTCGATATTCTCCCGCCCGAGCAAGAATCAGCCATCGCCCAAACCCTTCGCCTCGAACCGCGTATCGCCAGCCTCAAAAGCGAGATCGTGCTCGCAGGCGAGAAGCCAGCCGCCCAACGATACGCCAGCCAGCCCGAGCTCAGCCCCGCAGAGCGCGCCTATCTCGAGCGACTCGGCGAGATCGACGCCTTCGAAAACGTCTACCAATCCACTGTCCAGTACTTCGAAGGCAGCTCCACCCCTCAAAGCGAATACAAGATCTACCTCGTCGAACCCATAGCCAAAAGCGACACGACCCCTAGCGTCTCGCACGTCAGCTTCAGCTTCAAGGTCCGCGGCTTCGACGAATTCGGCAACCCCGAGAAAGACCCTCGCGACATCCAGTTCATCAGCCGAGGAGACGGCTCGTTCTGGGGTTTCTTCTACAAGCCCTCCACATTGTCACCAGAATCCGAATACTATATCGGTCCCATCCGCAACACTCTCGCCCAGATGGCCGCCGGAGCCGATCGCTTCACCCTCATCCAGCAAATCGTCGATCTGGAAAACGAACACAGTCTCGCTCCCGCCTTCAAGATCTTCTGGCAGCAACGCCTCATAGGCTTCATGCAGCTCAACCCCTGGAAGTGGGGCCTCGCCCTCAGCCCCACGCTGCAAGCCCGCGCCAGCGAGTTGGCCAAGCTCTCCAATGGCGAGATGAACGAACGCGTCTGGCTCTCCATCATCGAGCAAACCGTACCCTCGCCCGACTACCGCATCCTCGAGGAAAACCACGTCGGCGAGCTCGCCCTGCGCGAGGCCAACGCCCTCAGCGCTTTCTACGAAACCGCTCTCAGCGGGCGATTCACTCTAGCCGGTTCCGTGCTCGCCGACCAGCAAGTCGATCTGATGCGCGACGTCCGACGCGACGAGCCTCTCTGGTCGCTAAACGCCCTCAGCGGAAACATCGAGCCGCTGGGCGATCCCCGCAATCTGCTCCCCTTCGCCCCCATCCTGCGCTACGAGCTCGAAGGCGGCAGCCCCGGAGACCTCGTGCAGAAGTCCGAATTCGCCAGCGGACTCAAGCTCAGCCAGCCGCCCTACGCCAACCTGCTGCCCCCCATTTTCCAAAGCGCGAAAAACGCTTCCCAAGACAAGGCCGGGCGGTAAGGTGCCCGCATGCTAACCGGCGAAGAACTTCAGAAGGCATTGCCCAAAACGCCAGCCCGCGAGCTGGCCGAAACCATCCCCGCTCGGAAGATCGCATCCGGCAAGGTACGCGAAATCTACGACCTCGGCGAAAACGTCCTGCTCGTGGCCACCGACCGCATCTCCGCCTTCGACGTCGTCCTGCCCGGCGGAATACCTGGCCGCGGCATCATCCTTACCCAGCTCAGCCACTTCTGGTTCGAGCAGACCAAACGCATAGCTCCCAACCACATCCTGCCCGACGAGCAGAAGATCCTCTCCCAGACTCTCTCTCTCGGCCGCGACAGCCAGTTGCGCAGCATGGCCGTACGCAAGCTCAAGCCCCTGGCCATCGAATGCGTCGTTCGCGGCTATCTGACCGGCTCTGGCTGGAGCTCCTACCAGCAGGACCGCAGCGTCTGCGGCATCGCCCTGCCCACTGGACTCCAGCAAGCATCCCAGCTCCCCGAGCCCATCTTCACCCCCACCACCAAAGCAGCGGAGGGCCACGACATGCCCGTAACCCCCGCCGAAGCCACCGCAATCGTCGGTCAGGATGTATTCGACGAGGTAAAGCGCATTAGTTTGGAGCTCTACCGCTTCGGCAGCGAACTCGCCAAGAAAGCCGGTATCATCCTAGCGGATACGAAGTTCGAATTCGGCCAAGACGAGAACGGCCAACTCTATCTCATCGACGAAGTCCTCACGCCCGACTCCTCCCGCTACTGGGACGCCGCCGAGTACCGGGTCGGCGCCAGCCCAGCCAGCTACGACAAGCAGATCATCCGCGACTACCTCGAAACCGTAGACGGCTGGAACAAAGCAGCCCCCGGCCCGCAACTCCCAGAGGAAATCGTATCCAAAGCCCAATCACGCTACCTTGAAGTCTACAGCAAGCTCGTCGCAACCGCAGGTTAGCCACCCAAGACAAATTCAAGGTGGGTCGGCTTCTCCGAAGACGACTCGCGGCCAATACGCGACCGGCACGATCCCGCCTTGCTCCCTCCTCCTCCCAATCATTCCGACATCGCCTTTTTCAAAAGCTATGGCAGGTTCATGTTTTCCTTGAAAATCTAAAATTTAACTTTAGTTTTTCAAGGAAATGATCTCGCGCCCCAGATACGTCAAAGCGATCGCCGACGGCTTCGAAAACCACCCCGCAGTCGCTCTCTCTGGTCCGAGACAATGCGGCAAGACCACCCTCGCCCGACTTTTCGGGCAGCAAGAGAAGGACGGCATCTTTTTCGACCTCGAAAGCGCCGTGGATCGACGACGTCTCGAGTCCCCGGAACAAACGCTTGGCTCGCTCGAAGGACTCGTGGTTATAGACGAAATCCAGCGCATGCCCGCCCTCTTCGAGACGCTTCGGGTCCTGCTCGACCGCCCGAAACAGCCCGCTCGATTTCTTCTCCTGGGCAGCGCCTCGCCGGATCTCATCCGAGGCGTTTCGGAGTCGCTCGCCGGCAGAGTGGCTCTCATCGATCTCGCAGGCTTCGATCTGGGCGAAGCGGAGCCAGAGAACCTGTCAAAGCTTTGGCTCCGCGGCGGCTTTCCCCGTTCCTTTCTCTCGACGAGCAACGCCGCTTCCCACGCCTGGCGCCAGAGCTTCATTCGCACGTTCCTCGAAAGAGATCTACCGCAGTTCGGCATCGCGATCCCCGCAGAGAGGCTTCGCAGATTCTGGACCATGATCGCCCACTATCACGGCCAAGTATGGAATGGCGCCGAATTCGCCCGCTCTCTCGGAACCAGCGAACCGACCGCTCGACGGTATCTCGACATCCTGGCCGGCAGCTACGTCGCTCGCATCCTGCCCCCCTGGCACGAAAACCTGAAGAAACGACAACTCAAGTCACCCAAGATCTACGTTCGCGACTCCGGCCTCCTCCACGCCCTCCTCGAGTTGGAAACCCATCAGGATTTGCTCGGCCACCCCAAACTCGGAGCTTCCTGGGAAGGCTTCGCCCTCGAGCAGATCCTCGCCCAATTTTCCGCCCATTCCGCATGTTTCTGGGGCACGCACGCTGGAGCCGAGCTTGACTTGATGCTCACCATACGCGGCAGACGCCATGGCTTCGAATTCAAGCATGCCGACGCGCCCAGCGCAACTCGCTCCATGCGAACGGCCCTAAACGACCTATCGCTAGAGCATCTCTGGATCGTCTACCCTGGCTCGCAACGCTACCCGCTGGACAAAAGGATCACTGTTCTCCCTGCCGACGAAATTCCAAAGCTCAAGATACTGCTCCCGTGCAGCTCGGAGGAAATCTAGCCAGATCAAGACTCTGCTTCCGCACGACAACCCTCTGCATTTGTCAATCTAGAATGCGCGAGCGAGTTTGGCGTACTAGACCGAAACGCCCCTCAATCCAAGAAGCTCTTGAGCATCCAGATCGTCTTTTCGTGCGTCTGGAGGCGAGCGATCATGAGGTCCTCGGTCTGGGAATCCCCCGAGGCTCCCGCAAGATCGCGAACGGCGACCAAGCTCTTGACCAGCTTCTGGTTCACCTCCACCAGATGGGCCACCATCTCCTCCGCGTTGCTGTCTTCCGCAATCTCGGCAATACCAGCCATCTTGGCCAAATTGCCAAGTCCTCCTGGCGCGAGTTCGCCAAGAGCCCGGATCCGTTCGGCAATTTCGTCGATCGCCGTGAAAAGCTCGGTGTACTGCTCCTCGAAAGCGGCATGCAGGGCGAAAAACCCCGGACCCCTTACATTCCAATGGCAGATATGCGTCTGAGCCAGCAAGGCATAGCTGTCTGCCAAAGCCTGCCGCAAGGCATCAGTCGTTGTCGTTCGCTTCGCTTTTCTAGCCGTTTTTTTCGCTTTCATAGTCATCCGTATTCAGTTTTTGGATTGCGAATACGAAACAGTTTCGCACCCGCATACATCCAACGTTCCCAAAGCGAAAACGACTTCAATCGGTTGCCTCTAGATTCGGCAATACGCCCAGTGCCGCACAGCCGCTGCCAACCGACTGCCCGGAAAGACAGGCCCCAGTGGAATCCGAAGCCGGATCCACGCCAAGCGGCACCGCGAGAAAAAAGCGAGAGCCCTCGCCAAGCTGGGATTCCACCCAAACTCGGCCGCCCATCATTTGGGCAAGCCGACGGCAGATGGACAACCCCACCCCAATGCCCGAGAAGCGACGCAAACCCTCGCCTTCCACCTTGTAGAAATGCTCGAATATTCGTCCTTGCTCGGATCGGGCGATACCGATTCCCGTATCCGCCACCTCGAATACCGCTTCGTCCTCGCCAGATCGACATGCGATCCGGATACTGCCTCTCTCCGTATATTTGCAGGCGTTGCCGAGCAAGTGGCTCAAAGCCTGGCGAAGGCTCTCCAGATCGGCAAAGAGGACTACGTCACCCATCTTCTCTTCGTCGACCAACTCGATGCTCACCCCAGGGTTCGCGGCCTCGCAATACAAGTCCCTCAATTCCGATAGCGTATCTCTAACCTGGATACGTTCGGGAAGGAGTTCGACGTCGTCCGACTGGATTTTCGAAACGTCAAGAATGTCGTCGATCAGGGCGAGCAAGGCGCGACCATTGCTGCTGATCACGCCAACGAATTCGTCGCGCTCCTCATCGGAAATATTGGCGTCTCCCAGCAATGCGGAAAATCCGATGATCGCGTTCATCGGCGTGCGAATCTCGTGGCTCATATTGTCGATGAACGACGACTTCAAGCGGTCCGACTCCTCCGCCCGCAGCTTGGCCTGCATCAATTCGCGAGTACGCTCTTCGATCATCTGCTCGAGGTGTTCCCTATGGCGTCGCAACTCCTCGTTCTGAGCTGAGATCTCCTTTTGCTTTTCCGCCAGAAGGCGATTCGCCTCTTCGATCTCGAGCGTACGCTCGCGTACACGCTGCTCCAAGGTGCGACGCTGCTTCTTGAGGATCGATACCCGTATCCGAAACAGCGCTACGAAAGCGGCTACAAGCGTCAGGGAAATCGCCAAACCATACACGGCGCTATTGTCCCAAGCGGGTATCTCGGCCAGTTCTTGAGCAAGCGACGGAGCTATCAACATCGTATCCATAATCCTCGATTGACGGGGACCATGGTCAAACGATAAGGCCTAGTCGACAGCAATGCGTGAAAGCTCGCCCGATCTTGAAGCGAGGCCAGACGGAAGAATACGAGACCGCAAAAAGATTACGTGATCGTCCTAGCTCCGCTATTTCAAGGCGCGAGCGATGACATCTACATTGTATTTAAACACGCCAATGTAGGTCCCCACGTCATAGGTCCCGCCCCCGATTCCCTCGCGTAAATCGCCTGGACTGCCCAAGGCGTCCGAAAAAAGCTCGCCTCCCACAACTGCTCCAGAGTCCGCGCTGATGCGCCGGATCGTGTCAGGCGAGACGCTGCTCTCGATGAAAATGGCGGGAATACCCTGGCGTTTGATGAGATCGGCAGTCGCGGTGATGTCGGCCATTCCCGCCTCGGTCGCCGTCGAGACCCCTTGCACGCCAACTACCTCGATGCCAAAGGCCCGACCGAAGTAATTGTAGGCATCATGGCTGGTCACCAGCACTCGATGCTCAGCGGGAATCATTTCGATACGCCGTTCAGCCCACTCCTGCAAGGCCTCGACTTCAGCCCGGTAACTCGCTCCGTTTTCGCGGAAGAAGGTCGCGTTCTCTGGATCCGCTTGAGCCATGGCTTCTGCAGTCGCATCGACCACCAGGACCCAAAGCGCTGGATCGAACCAAACATGCGGATCGTAGGAATCGTCGTAGTCGCTCGAAGCAAGCAATCGCTCTTCAGGTATGCTCTCCGCAACCGCAATGACCGGACGGCCCGGCTTGTCCACTCGAGCAAACGCCTCCGCTAGGCGTCCTTCCAAGTGGAGGCCGTTGTACAGTATAAGGTCCGCTCGCTGCAGATCGATGACGTCGCGGGCTGTCGCTTTGTAAAGGTGGGGATCGACGCCCGGACCCATCAGAACCTTCAGCTCCACTCGGTCGCCGCCCACATGGGACACGATGTCCGCGATCTGGGCGGTACTCGCCACCACTCGCAAAGCGGCAAAGCTCAGGCTAGGAGCTAGAAAGAGGAGCGCGCCTACCAAAAGCGCCCGCAAATGACGTCGAATCGGTTTCATGACCCAAACCAGAAAGTCGTCTTTTGAATGCCTGTCAATTCATACTTTGATCAATCAAAGTATGTGGCGAGGCTCGCAAGCATGTTCAAAGATCTCGCGAGGGCGGATTGAAAGTGATGGGATTGCAGCTTGACAGGCTGGCGAGGGTCTCGGCATCTTCTCGCTCTTTTTCCAATTTTCCAGTCATGAGACCTACATTCAGACCACACCGCCTCAAAAGAGTCCGCAAGATCGGCTTCCGAGCCCGCATGGCAACACGCGGCGGCCGCGCCGTCATCAACGCTCGTCGCAAAAAAGGCCGCGCCCGTCTCTCCGTCGCCTAGACGAGGAAAGGCCGACCTACGGCTTACCGATGGCTGGGAAATTCACCCTCCGTCCCGCGAGCCGCCTGCGTCGCAACGCCGACTTCCTCGAAATCCGCAATCTGGGCAAGCCCTACCGCTGTCCGTACTTCGCCCTTTTTTCCCGCATCCGCGCCGCTAGCGACGCGGATGTTTCATGTCCGCGCATCGGCGTTTCCGCCTCGCGACGCGTGGGCAACTCGGTCGCCCGCAACCTGGCCAAGCGCCGCATTCGCGAACTTTTCCGCCTGAACCAGCACGAGATCAACCCACGCTGCGACATTGTCGTCTCGCTGCGGGCCCCGATTACGCGGGCAAGCTATCAGGAGCTGGAGCAACGCTTCCTGCACGCCCTGAAATTCAAACGCCTGCTGGCCGAGTAGCGCGGAGCTTTAGCCCGCGTCCGCGAAGACAAGATCCTATTCTCTGCGGCTGCGGGCTAAAGCTCCGCGCTACGAGAGGCCGGTTAAGCTTGCTTGGCGAAGAGCCCCGCCTATGTAAGAGCCCTTTCCTCGGGAGGCCGCCCGGCGACCTCCGGAAAACCCTTTCAATAATTCGATGGACAAAAAAAACACCCTTATCGGAGTCAGCCTTTTGCTCTTGGCGATCTTCTACATGTACAAGACTGCTCCGGTCCCTCAGCCCGAACCCGCGCCAGCTCCCTCCGAGGCCCCCACGGACTCCACGACGCCGCCGAGTCCTAGCGCCACACCACCTAACCAACCTTTCCCCTCGGCACCCTTGCCCGCTCCAGGCCCCGTAAGCGGCCACGCCCAAATCGAGCTCGACGGAGAACGAGGCGACGAAATCATTTCCAGCCTGGAGAACCCCCTCGTGGAAGTGCTTTTCACCAACTACGGCGGAGCCGTGAAGGAGATCGTTCTCAAGGATTTCAAAGCGACCCTCGACAGCGAGGAACCCTACGCGATGAACCACCTGCGCTACGCTCCTGCCCTGAACTTGAGCACCTACCTCGGCGACGGAAAGAACGTCATCTACGAAAAGATTCCGACTTCCGACCGAGACAGCATCGCCTTTCGAGGACGCATTAGCGACCAGTTGGAAGTAACCCGGCGCTACACTATTTCCCAGGAAGTCGAAGGCCCCGCAACCTACACGATCCGCCACGAGCTGGAGTTTCGCAATCTCAGCGACCAGCCCCTGCCGATGGGACAACCGCAGCTCAACCTCGGCACCGTGGCGCCCTCCGGCAGTCAGGACCGATTCCTGCAGACTTTCGGATACTCCACTGGCGAGGATGTCGAATTCGTCGAGCAGAGCGACTTTCTCGGCGGAGGCTTTCTCATGTTCAGCAGCGAACCGAAGGACTTCGACGAGGGCAGCGGCAACATCGTCTGGGCCTCGGTCAAAAACCAGTTCTTCATCACCCTGATCACCCCAGACGAACCTGTCGCAGGCTACATCGCCCGACCCGTCGACTTTCCAGGCGACGAAACCACCAAGGGCCAGCCAAAGACCGGCCTGACCGCCGACATCAAGCTCCAGGCTTTCAGCATCCCGCCCAACGGGACCTATACGCAGAGCTTCGACTTCTACGCCGGACCCAAGGAACACAAGCGGCTCTCCAAGCTAGATAAGGGTCAAGAGCAAGCCATGCAGTTCGGCTTCTTTGGCTGGATCTCCAAGTTCCTGCTTCTCGTTATGAACGGGCTATTCACCTTCGTCGGCAACTGGGGACTCGCCATCATCCTGCTCACCCTCGTGGTAAGAGGCGCTCTGCTGCCCATCACGCTCGTCAGCATGCGCTCCATGAAGAAGATGTCCAAGCTAGGCGAGCCCATGAAGAAGCTCAAGGAGCTCTTCCCCGACAACCAGCAGAAGCAGCAGACCCTCATGATGGAGCTCTACAAGCTCAACAAAGTGAACCCCGTCGCCGGCTGCTTGCCCATGCTGCTGCAAATCCCAGTATTCTTCGGCCTCTTCTACATGCTGCGCAGCGCGGCCGAGCTACGCTTCGCCGACTTCCTCTGGATCAGCGATCTCTCGAAGCCGGACACCGTCGCCACCCTGCCCAACATGCCGCTGCTCGGCGACTTCCCCATAAACCTCCTCCCCTTCGTCTGGCTCGTCACCCTCGCCTACCAGATGTGGACCATGCCGGCCCCATCGGTGGACAACGCCCAGGTCAAGATGATGAAGTTCATGCCCTTCATCTTCTTCCCCTTCACTTATACCTTCTCCTCAGGACTCGTGCTCTACTGGACGGTCAGCAACGTCTTCACCATCGGTCAGCAGTGGCTCGTCCAGCGCGGCGGCGACGATTTCGAAGTCCAGCTTCCACCCGCCCTCAAAAAGGCGATCGAAGGAGCGGAAAAAGGCAAAGGCAAGCGCCGCAAGAAATAGCCTCCCGCCAAGAACCCTAGTACCCAAAAACCGAATACCCAACACCCCAACGCCATGTCAGGTCATAGCAAGTGGTCCACCATCAAGCACAAAAAAGGCGCCGCTGACGCCAAGCGCGGCAAGATCTTCAGCCGCATCTCCAAGGACATCACCCTCGCCGCGAAAAACGGCGGCGGCGATCCCGACATGAACCCCAAGCTCCGCACCGTGCTCCTCAAAGCGCGAGCGGAAAACATGCCCTCGGACAACATCGAACGGGCCATCAAGAAAGGCACTGGCGAACTGCCTGGAGTGGTGTATGAAGAATTCGTATACGAAGGCTACGCCCCGCACGGCGTCGCCGTGATCGTCGAAGTCACCACCGACAACAAGAACCGCGCCGCCTCCGAAGTGCGCTCCACCTTCACCAAGCGCGGCGGCAACCTCGCCGGGGCGAACGCCGTCGCTTTCATGTTCAAGCGCTGCGGTCAATTCATCGTGGAAAAGGAGCAGACCGACGAGGAGAAGCTAATGGACGTGGCCCTCGAGGCCGGAGCCGAAGACATCAAAGCCGAGGAAGAGTACTTCGAAGTCCTCGCGCCGCTCTCCGAATACGATTCCGTCAGCCACGCTCTTTCCGACGCCGATATTGCCGTAGCGAACTCCGAAATCGCCTATCTCCCCGAGACGCTGACTCCGATCAGCGACGCCTCTCAAGCCAAGCAAGTCATGGCCCTGATCGAAGCTCTAGACGACCTAGACGACGTGCAAAACGTCTTCCACAGCGCCGACATCGCCGAAGGCCTGATCGAGGAGTAGAGTAGCGCGGAGCTTCAGCCCGCGTCCGCGAAGAATGGGTCCTGCACTGCGGTCGCGGGCTGAAGCTTCGCGCTACTTTCAAAGCTACTCCCCCGCCCGGTAGGCCGCGAGCAAGCGAACCACTTCGTCGAAGATTTCCGCTGGTACGGTGGTGTCTCGAATAATCGAATACGCTTCTTCAGACTTTTTCTCCCAAGCGGCGATCACCGACTCGTCGCTCTCGCGCACCTTCAGACCAAACTTCTCGCGCATCACCCGGATCGCCGACTCGTTTTCCTCGCGACCAGCTTGCGTCATTTCCTTTCCGACACGCCGAGCGATCTCCTTCATCGCAGCCTGATTCTCCGGAGAGATGCGATCCCAGACCGGAGCGGAAACAATAACCGCTCCGACCAGCGGCGTGTAGCGGATATCCAGCATGTGCGGAGCAGACTTGTAGCTTTGGGAAGCCAAGGCGTAGAACGGAGGCATAGGCACGATATCGATCAGGCCGGTCTGCAAACTCGACGTAATGTCAGTGCTGTCGATCGGCACGGGGCGGAAGCCCAGCCTCTTCAGGAGATCGGTCTGCTTGGTATCGCCGGCCCAGGTGAAAAGCTTCCCGCGCTCCATGTCTGCCGGCGTCTCGAGCAGCTGCTTGCTGAAAATACGAACCCATCCCGTATCGATCCAGGTCAGCACCACGAAGCCCTTGTCGCGAATACGTTTCTCGAGCATCGGGGAGAGCGTCTCTACCACATGAGCCAGCTCATCCAAAGTGTGGAACATCATGGGAATCTGCTGCAAGCCAGCTACCGCAGGATCGATCTCCGCAAGGCCGACTCCCGTGATCAACGCCGCCTGGGTCTGGTTGACTCGCATGCGATCGATCATTGCCGTTTCGCCACCCTGCACTCCGCCGGCGAAGACGATCAGGTTGACCTGATTCCTCGTCGCCTTCCGCCACTCTTGGCCCATGCGCTTCAGGGACTTGTCGAAAGACGAGTCCTTCGGAGCCAGCGTGGTCAGGCGCAAGTTCTGTCGACGGGCCTCCGCCTCAGGAGCGACGGAAAAGCCGACCGCAAGCAAGAGGCTCAAAGCAAGGAATCGGAAAAGAATGCTGACTGTCTTCATAAGATTGAGGGTCTTGGTCTCTCGTCTTCGCACGCAGGACTCAAGCGCTTAAACGCTCGAAAATGGCGCCATGTCGAAACGTTTCGCTTTCGACGCGCAACCAGACGCCGCTATGCGAAAGCTTTCTACAGAAAATACCAGTCGAGGCGCTGCAGCAGCCAACGAGCTCGCGTCTGATAGAGAAGATTGTTCAAGCGATCCGACGGATAGGCGTCGACATCGATTTCCAGAGCCTTGTTCAGCGTGTCGATAAAAAGCTCCTTGTCCCCCAGCTCGACGGCAACCGATTCGGCAAAGGCCACATGGACCGAGGCAAGCCGTCCGCCAGAAAGCTCCAAAGCTCGGCGGTAGTAACGCGTTGCGTTTTCCACCGGATCGCCCTCTCCGTTCAGACGGCTGATCTCGTAGGCCAGAAAAAAAGCGGGCAGCGATCCATCGCCCCAGTCCGGATCCAGCTCGAGAGCTCGCTCCATCATCGATTCGACGTATGTCAGGTCGCCGAGCAGATCCACATTGTCGAGCGAAAGCGAAATGGCCCCTCCCCAGGAAAGAGCGGCCCAGTAGAGCAATTCGACGTCAGCAGCCCCGAGTTGGGACAAAGCCAAGGCTTCGTCTCGGCGCAAATCGTCCTCAAAGCCTGGATACCGAACCTCCAAGCCCCGCATCCCGTAGCGGTTGGCTCTCTGGTAGAGCCTTATGGCCCGCTCGCGCAACTCGACAGCCCGATCGTAGTCCTCGTCCTCGATCATATCCGCAGGAAGCTGAGCCCAGCCATAGGCATATTGGGTAAAGCCGCTAGCTAGCGAAGTCAGCAGGCCCTCATGCTGCGGGGTCTCCGCCAGAATGCTCTCCATCAGCTTGAGACTGAAAGGCAGAGCATCGCCAACTAGCTCCGGATCGTCATCCGACGCAAAGACGTCGCCACCACCCGAGAGGGCGTCGCCCAGCTGGTTCACCGCGATCTGCTTGACAGAGCAGCCACTAACCAAAAGCAGCGCAAAGAGAGCTTGGATACAAATCGTGAGCTTCTTCATAAAATTCTCCTCCTAATCCTAATCTTCCTCCTAATCCTCCTCCCCCCAAAGCCAGTAGCCGAAGTCGCAAGACTTTGGCCTTCTACGCGGATCAAGAGGACGAGGAAGATTAGGATTAAGATTAACCAAGCAAGCTACAAGTCATAGCCCTGTTCATCGTGGTCACTCAAGTCCAAGCCACGCAACTCGCTGTCGGACGAGACGCGAAGACCGACGATCTTGTCCACCAAGAAGAAAAGGACAACCGAGACGCCGCCGCTCCAGGCTATGGTGATGAGCACGCTAACCGTTTGCCCCCAAACCTGTTGCCCCATGCTCTCGACGCCGTCAGCAAAGCCAAGACCACCGAGAGCCGGCGCCGCAACCACGCCAGTGAGAATCGCCCCCACTATACCACCGACACCATGCACGCCAAACACGTCCAGGCTGTCGTCGAACTTGAAGACGAACTTCAGCTTGACCGCGACCAAGTAACAGCAGATCGCAGAAGCCACGCCGATCAGGATGGCCCCCATCGGACCCGAATTGCCCGAAGCCGGGGTGATCGCCACCAATCCCGCCACCGCGCCGGTGGCGATACCGAGCACCGACGCCTTGCCATGCTTCATCCACTCCATCGCCATCCACGTCAAAGCCGATGAGGCGCAAGCGATCTGAGTCACCAACATGGCCATGCCGGCCGAACCATTGGCTCCAACCGCGCTGCCGGCGTTGAAGCCAAACCAACCAACCCAAAGCATCGAAGCTCCGACCACCGTAAGCGGCAGGCTATGCGGCTTGATCGGCTCCTGAAAGGCCCCCTTGCGCTTGCCCACCATCAAACAGCCGACAAGACCCGCCATCGCCGCATTGATGTGCACCACCGTGCCACCCGCAAAATCAAGCACGTGCCAACGATGGAAAAGACCGTTGCCCGACCAGGCCATGTGCCAAATCGGGATGTAGGAACAGACGAACCACAGGATGCTGAACAGCATGACCGCCGAGAACTTGATCCGCTCCGCGAAGGCGCCGACGATCAGAGCCGGCGTGATGATAGCAAACGTCATCTGAAAGGTTACGAAAACGCTCTCCGGAATCGTGCCGGACAACGAGTCCACCGTCATGTGTCTGAGAAAAGCGTAGTCCAACCCACCAATGATCGGACCATCCCCCGTAACCGCCAAACTGTATCCAAAAACAACCCACAAAATCGACATCACGGAGCAAATAGCGAAGCACTGCATCAGGACTGACAGCACGTTCTTCGCTCGGACTAGACCGCCATAGAAAAGCGCCAGTCCCGGTAGGGTCATGAAAAGGACCAGCGCGGTAGCGACAATCATCCAGGCCGTATCGCCCGTATCGAGGGTCGGTTCCTCCTGGGCCTGGGCCAAGACGGGAAGACAAAGGAAAAGCGCGGACGCGACGAAGGAAAGCGTTCGTTTCATATCGGAGGGGGGTTGGTTAAAAAAGGGAGGAAACCACCAACCAAAAAAGCCGCCCCCCAAAGCGGCAATGCAAAAAACAGTGGTAGGGCCCGATCGCCGAGCGGGCCGTGGAGAATGGATCCTGCATCGCGGCCCGATCGACGCCGAGCGGTCCCTACCTCAAAGGCCCGGACCCGGTACCCAGAACCCCAACCTACAGCCTACCACTTCTCCACGGGCCCCTTCGGTACCTTGATCCGATCCGCCGAGCTTGCCAAAGGACCCAGTCCTGAGCTTGTCGAAGGATCCGTGATCGACGAATACTGCGGAGCAGGTCGGTACTTTTCCAGCAATTCGCCCGAATCGTCGCAGAACTGCCGTCGCCAAGCCACATAGTCAGCCAGGATCTCGTCATAGTGAGCCCGACTCTCCACCCGGATCATGCGATCCTTGAAGAACTTCGAAGGGCCGAAGCGTTTCGCATACCACATCGCCACCTTGCGAAAATGGATACAGCCCTTCAGCTCTCCGTAGAACTCGATCATGCGATCCAAATGGATGCCCATCAACTCCAACCGCTCCTCGAAAGACGGATCCGGCAAAAGCTCTCCCGTATCCAAAAAATGGACCGTCTGGCGAAAGATCCAGGGATTGTAGAACGCCCCGCGTCCGATGCTCACCCCATCGCAGCCCGTACGCTCCAGCATAGCCCGAGCCGCCTGCGGCGTCGTCACATCGCCATTGCCGATTACCGGGATCGACTTAACTGCCTCCTTCACCAAGCGAATCCCCTCCAGATCCACATTCCCTGAAAATCCCTGAGCTCGCGTGCGGCCATGTATGAATATTGCGGATACACCCACATCTTCCAAGGCGCATGCCAAGTCTGGAGCAGTGATATTCTCCGAATCCCAACCCAGTCGCATCTTCGCCGTCACCGGAATGTCCACCGCCTCGATCATGCCCCTCACCAGCGCTGCCGTGCCCTCCAGGTCCTTCATCATGGACGATCCGCTTCCCGTCTTGACCACCTTCTTAACCGGGCAGCCCATGTTGATGTCCACCGACTGGGCGCCCCGCTCCTGGGCAATCACCGCCGCATCCCGCATCTCCTCAGTCACGCCCCCGAAAAGCTGCACCGCCATGGGCTGCTCACGCGCATCGGTCGCAATCATCTTGAATGCCACGGGTCGACCCTCCAGCAACGAACGAGCGTTCACCAGATCGGTGGTCACCAATCCAAGCCCACCCAAGCCCTTCACCGTCAAGCGAAACGGCAAGTTCGTGTACCCCGCCAACGGCGAAAGAAACAAACGAGACTCAAGCTCTAGACCTCCGATCTTCATAGGAAAACGCGAACCTCGTAAAAACTCCCAGCACGAGCAGAGCAAGCCAACAGACGCGAAGATCTACCGGCCGCTCGACCTCGCTGCAACCTCGACATGGCCTAGGCATTCATCCATCTCGGTGAACATGAGCGCCGAGGAGACGACCGAGGAGTCCTACATCGACCCGAAACAGCTGATCGCGGAGACCAGCATCGAAGAATTCAACCATCACTCGGACAACTACTACAAGAATCTCGTCCTCCCTGAATTCCAGATGGGCAAGCCTTTCGCCACGCCCATGGAAACCTCCCGCCATTTGCTCAGCCTCGGTATGGTGCTGGAGGAGCTGCGACTCGGTCCAGGTACCCGCGTGTTGGATTTCGGCGCCGGCACCTGCTGGATAGCCAAAGCGCTTTGGCAAATGGGCTGCGATGTCACCGCCATCGACGTATCCGAAACCGCTCTGGAACTAGGCAGGCGACTTTTCGAGGACTACCCTGTGCCCATGCGCAAAAACGGCGACTGGAAGCTTCTTCCCTTCGATGGTATCCATCTCCCCTTGGAAGACGAATCGGTAGAACGCATCATCTGCTACGACACCTTTCACCACGTACCTAATCAGGATGCAGTCATAAGCGAATTCTATCGCGTCCTAACGCAAGGAGGCATCATCGCACTCAATGAACCGGTAGGAGAGCATTCCAAAACGGAGGCCTCTCAACGCGAGATGCGTGACTACAAGGTGCTCGAAAACGACCTCGAAATTGAGGACCTGAAAAACCGCTTCGAAACCGTTGGCTTCTCCTCGCCACGCTTTCGCGTACTTCCGACGCAAGATCTCTCTCTAGACTATGAAAACTGGAGCGCCTTGCGACGCGGCGAACCGTGCGAGAAGGCTAGCGGATCTCTAAAGCAATTCGCCAACGACTCAGCAATCTTCTCTTTCCAAAAAGGCTCCACCCAACTCGACAGTCGCACTGCAGAAGGTCTTTCTCACACGCTGAAAGCCGACGCAACTCAGCTGGAGATGCAAACAGGCGTACCTTTTTGGATAAATCTTCAGATATCGAATACCGGGGACGCGATCTGGCTCCACGGCGAAGGGACTGAGACGGGCATTGTGAATGTAGGCACGCAAAAGATCGATCCCGCAACCGGCGCTCAAATCGGCGAGCATGCCCGTTTTCATCTCCCTCGGGACATCGCGCCCGGAGAGTCGATCGAGATTAAGATCCACATCATCCTCCGCGAACCCGGCCACTTCCAACTTCGCCTCGACCTCGTTTCAGAACTCGTTTGCTGGTTCCATCAAAGAGGTTCGGAACCCGTGCTTCTCGATTGCTTCGTTGACTAGGTTCTCACCTAAAAGAGAGCACTAGGGAAGAGAGACCGCAGGCAGCTCGAAAACCGTACACTGCCCAAGACGAGCAACCTCTCTCCAAGGTCCGGGAACCTTTGTTTCCAAGGGATTTGTTCCATCGATTTCAAAGGAAAACAGCGCCGCGTAAACCGGTCGCTGCAATCGCCTGAATTCGGACCGAATGCGAGACCAGTCAGAGTCCGTCATCCAGTCGTAACGCGCAATCGGATTATCCAAATAGTAGAATATATTTCCGCTGAACTGCATACACACGATCGGAGCATCGCCATCAAGGTTGTCCTTTGCCCAATCGGTCCATAGGACATAGGTATCGTTGTTCCTATTTCCAACGTGAACTAATTCTCTCGTTTGGAAAACTCCCCACAACGAAGCCATCAAAAGCAGAAGGGCCGGAAGCGAAAAAGACCTTAGCAAAGGCCAGGATCTAGCGGCAGTCGATTCTGAAATCTCCTTCAAAACAAGACAACCCCCAATCGCGACCGATGGAAAAACGGGAAGTATAAATCTGAGATACCACCAAGCTTCATGCGAATGATAGTAAAAGGAATAGAAAATCGATACAGGAAAAGCCCAAACCCAAAGAATCGCTAGAGACTCCCCCAGTTTTCTCCACCAAAAAAAGGAAACTCCAAAGCAAACGGCAACCAGTGGAAAAATCAAGACGCACAACCAATACAGGAAATGTCTTACAGTCATCGGAAAATGCTCCAGTTTCATCAAATTTCCCACATTTTCGTAGCCAAGAACAAACGGACTCCCATAGAGGGCGTCATTGATGGCCAACAGGAATATCATCCCTGGGACCCCGGAAAGCGCTATCAACGCCAATCTTCGCTCTTTTGGTTGCCGATACAGAATCAAAAGGATCGGAAAAACTAACAGCAGATTGGTCGGGCGGGCAAGAACGTGCAATGAGAAGAGCAACCCCAACGCTACAGGGTAGAGCCTGTTTAGGCTAACTCGACGGGCGAAATGCAAGCACCAAACGATCTGGCAAAGCGAAAGAGCATCCGTCATTGGCGCCATCGCCATAAACAGAAACATCGGAGATAGGCCAACGATCGATGCCGCGAGCAAAGACCACCATGGCGACAATGACATATCCCGCGATAGAAGATACACTCCAAAGATACTAAGCGCCACAACAAGGAGAAGAACGGCTTCTATCGCCAAGACATTTCCAAGCAGAGGCGAGAGCATAGCAATCAATAGAGGCAAACCAAATGGATAAGTCGGATGCATTGTTTCTCTGCCATCCTGAACCTGAAAACCAAGCGGCTGAAAAAGTTGTTTGTTCTCCGCAAACGACAGCTCCAACTCGCCAATCTGGCGTGTGCGAGCAGTAAGCTCGCCTTCTGTCAGCAATTTGGCGTTCGACAAATATCCACTGGTATCAGCAGCGCCAGCAAAGCTCTGCAACTTCGGCGCAACATAGGTCACGATCACAGCAAGTAGAGCTATCAGCAGAACAACTGGAAGAATGGAAGTCACTTTGCCACTCAAGACATCTTTCCATTTCAGATTCATGTATCAGTTCTATGCTCATCAAATCCCTGCTCTCAAGCGGAGTTTTTAGAAAATCGAGCGATCGAACCCAGATCAGTCTCTATTCCGGTTCGACAACAGATTCCTCAGTCGACAGTTTTTCATCGCGTTCACGAGATTTTTCCAATGAAGGTCTAAGCAATGAAACCCGAGGCCATTCTCAAGAAGGTATCCATCAGTCGCATCGCATTCGGAGGCATCTACTTGTTTGCTGTCATCATCATGCTGGTGAAGTTCTCGGATTTCAAAATCCCTCACTACGGCTACACCTGGCTGCCTCAATTCGGTTCCTACTTTCACTCCGCCAAATCCGAAACCTTCAAATCGACAACGCATCTCATCACTTCGGAATGGGGCTACGACGGCCAGTTTTACGCCCAGATGGCAGTCGATCCATTTTTGAAGGACACCGAAACGCTCGGAGCTTTTGACAATTTCATTTTTCGAACCCGTCGACTCCTATTTTCGCTGATACCGTTCGCCATCGGGGGAGGCGATCCGCAAGCAGCCCTCAATGTTTATTGCGTTCAGAACATATTCTTCTGGCTGGGCACGTCGGTTCTTCTGCTTCGGTGGCTGCCTCCCTATTCATTGCAGAACACATTTCGCTACGTTGCGATTCTCTATACATCAGGTCTGGTTTCCAGCATCACCAACGCGCTGCTCGACGGGCCTGCCCTTTTACTCGTGATTCTGGCACTCTTCCTGTACGACTGCAAAGCGAAGATCGCCAGCAACATCGCTCTGGGCCTCGCCGGACTAGGAAAAGAAACGAGCGTTTTCGCCGCTATTCACAATGGAATCCCTTCATTGACCAAACCACTGGAAATCGCAAAGACAATAGGCTACTTGAGCATCGTAGCCGCGCCAGTCTTTGTCTGGCTCGCATACCTTGGGACAATCAACCCGCCTGGAGCTTCGCAGTCCCTTGGAACAAGCAACTTCAATTGGCCCGGTTTCGGTTGGTGGAACGCCGTCCATTCGCTTTTCGAGAAGGCAAACGAAACCGGCTGGAATGCAAATCGCCTCACGACTGCTGGATTCCTCATCGCAATGCCAATTCAAGCGATATCGATGATCCTGATATTCGATTTCAAAAACGCTTGGTGGCGCGTCGGCATGGTCTTCGCAATTTTCACAATAATCCTTGGCGATCAAGTATGGGTAGGGCTAGTGGGTTCTGCCGCCCGCGTTGTTCTCCCCCTTACCGTTGCCTTCAACCTGATTGCGCCACGAAAAAAGCGTTGGCTTCCAATCCTACTAGCAGGAAATCTGCTGACGCTCGCTGGAATCTATCAATTGGATCGCGTCAACCCACCGGCATCCCAGCTCCTCATTAGCTCTGACTACAGCGGCTCTATCGATCTAGGTTCGGACGGCTATCCAAGTATGCAATGGACCGACGGCTGGTTTCCTCAAGAACGCCTTGGCAACGATCACTGGAGATGGTCTTCTGGAAAATCGACCATCACGATCAATAGCACAGCGCAAAGACCTGCGGTAGCAATTATATCTTTCAAAACCCGTTCTATAGCGGAACGCTCAGTCGATATTTTAGCGAACGGCAAAACAATCGCAACTTTCGATTCTCCTCTCGATCCCACTCCAGTTCTTTACATCGAAATTCCTATTCGACGAGGAAGCAACATCATCGAATTTCGAAGCGATACTCCACCTTCCAGAATCCCATCAGATCCAAGAGATCTCGCCTTCATGATATTCAACCCGACAATACGGCTTGAATGAATAGCCTCCACGATTGGCAAAGAAAGACGGAACCGACAATCTCCTCAATGCCCCGCCAGCGCCACCCCCACCTCGGCTAGCGCCTCTCCTAGAGCAGGGTCGGCAGGGTGACCGTTGTAGAGGACCTTGCCTTCGGGATCGAGCAGAACCATGCGGGGGATCGAGTCGACCATAAGCAGACCACTGAGGTCGCCACCGTTGCTGTCGAGCAACCACGGCACGTCCTGCATCTCTTGCCGTTCTCGCACCTTCACAGCATTGTTGAGCTGGTCGTCGCGGTCCGTGTTGATGCCCGCGACGAAGACTCCTTGCTCAGACAGGCTAGTTGCCTTTTCGCGCAGCGAAGGCATCAGTCGAATGCAAGGGCTACACCAGCTGGCCCAGAAGTCTACCAGCATATAGTCCTTCCCTTCCATCCATTCGCTCAAAGTCCTCGTCTCGCCCTCCACATTCGCGAGCTTCATATCCATTGGGACGGAAAAGTCCTGCATCGCCAATTCCTGTACCTGCTCATAACGGTAGCGGTTCAGCAGCTCCCCGATGCCAAAAGCCTGATTGAAGTACGGAGCCTTGCGGTAAGAGGCCACCGCATAGTCGACAAATTGATCGTAATCGCCCGCCTGGTAAGCCTTTATGCAACGCAACGCGTCAGCGAAACCCTCCAGCTGCATCCGAGAAATAAAGGTACGGCCAATGCCAAAACGAAAGTCGTCCCCAGCCTGGTCGACCTCTGGCAGCAGCGCGAGCAGCTCTTCGAAGTTTCCAGTCGAAAGCTGTCGAACGATCCGGGCTTCGAGAAGCCAATCCGTCGCTAGCCCCTCTTCTTCGGCGGCGGCAAGCGCGGCCTCGAAGTCAGTGCTCTGGTCCTTGGCTGACCCCATCAAAGCATCATAACTCTTGTCGGAAGCCACCAGACCCTGGCCAAAAAAAACAAAAGCCAGGCAGAAGCTGATTCGGAAAAGAAAACGATTCATAGAAAAACAACGACAGAGTTCCCGCCCCGCTTGCAAGCCCGCTGCGCGGGAAAACGAAGAAGTAAGAGTGAAGAACGAAGAACGGGAGACCTCGTCGACAGCAAAGTCGCTGGCTATTCAACCCAACTACCCAGAACCTAGAGCCCTGGCCCGAAGAGCCTTCACTTCGTCGGGAAATACACCGTGGTGATCAAATCCTTCTCCGCCACTTCCGCCGGATCGTTTTCGTAGATCTCGAATGGATCGACGCGTTTGTTCTGTCGGAAGACCTTGGAACGGCCTCGCATCATACCCGCCGACCACGCATTGCCCAAGTGCCGGTACGGGCCCGTGTGGCGCACCGCGTAAGCAGGACAGGCAGCAAGTTCGCCGGAAACCATTCCCTCTCCAAGCTCCACCGGCACGAACTCCAAAGGTATTCCAGCCGTGTATTCCGTGGTCCCCTTCACCATATCGTACTTGTGGTAGATGGAAAAAGGCTTGCCCGCCAATTCCGTCCCGCTATCGGAAGCCCAGCTGGCCAACGCCCCGAAATCCCTCTCCATAGCCGGACCCACATCATCCAGTCCGCAAGTCGTGCGTATTCCCACGTACTTTGCTCCAGGGAAGCGGCTTTGGCCGACAAACTCCAGCTTCGAAGGCACCTCCCCCGTCTCCACATGATCCTTCAACATCATCAACCCCCGCTGATAATCCATGCCGATCCAAGCCTGCATCATCGATTTCATCCAAAACATGAAAAACGGCAACGAACTATCCATGGCCCACGTGACCTCAGTTCCCCCATCCTTCTCCGCGAAGTCGAAACGCACCGCCGAGACCGATTTCCAAGGCGTCAGAAAAGTCAGCCGATAGGAGATCGAGCTCCCGGCTTCCTCCGCCACGATCGCCATCTCGCCACTGCCTACGATCTTGCCCTCCCACGAGTAGCTCAAGCCGTCTTCCGCAACATTCACCGGACAATCCGGCTCGGAAAGAAGCCACGGAGACCAAGGAGTCCACTGCTTGAAATCCCTCACCGAAGCGAAAACATCTGAAGGTGAGGCGTTAATCACATTGGAGCGAACGACGGCAAACTTAGGCATAACGGCAGGAGGGGGTTGAAAAGGTTGCAGGAAACAAAGGTTTCGCACCTCGTATCCAAAAAACCGGATCAAGGCAAACCGGAAAAAGGTTTCCTCAAGCATCGCATTCCCTCAGCTAGCCGAAGTCGATAGACTTTGGTCTTCCACCTATCCATCAAAGTCTTTCGACTTCGGCTACCTGGTTCTCCATAGACCTCTCCATGCCGCCGAAAAAGAATCCCGACTCCACCCGCAACCCCGAGAAAGCCCGTCTGGACGAAGACCGCGTCCGCGCCAAAAACTGGAAGCGCTGGGGGCCCTACCTTGCAGAACGCCAATGGGGTACGGTACGCGAAGACTATTCCCCGGACGGCGATGCCTGGCGGCATCTACCCTTCGACCAAGCCCACCTGCGCGCCTACCGCTGGGGCGAAGACGGCATCATGGGCTTCAGCGACCGCCAGTGCCGCCTTTGCTTCTCCGTCGCCATGTGGAACGGCAAGGACCCCATCCTCAAGGAACGCCTCTTCGGTCTCTCCGGCCCCGAAGGAAACCATGGCGAAGACTGCAAGGAACTCTACTACTACCTCGACTCCTCGCCAACCCACTCCTACGCCAAAGCCCTCTACAAGTATCCGCAGGCCGAATACCCCTACGAAAAGCTTCGCCAGGAAACCGCCAAGCGAGGGCTCGACGACCCAGAATACGAAATCCTCGACACCGGAGTGTTCGACGACGATCGCTACTTCGACGTTTTTGCCGAATACGCCAAGGAAGGCCCCAACGACCTGCTCATCCGCCTTACAGCAGCGAATCGCGGACCCGACGAAGCCCCGCTCGTCCTCTTGCCCAAGCTCTTCTACCGCAATACCTGGATATGGGGCTGCGAGCACGAAGGCTGCACTCTCAAGCCCAGCATCCGCCTCGACGGGAAACGCTCCCTTGCCCTGCAGCACGAGACTCTCGACGCTTTCGTCTTCGACGCCGACAAAGCCTCGGACGGCGCCGAGCCAGAGTTCGCATTCACCGACAACGAGACGAACAACCCATCACTGTATCAGACAGATCAATACACGCCCTACGTGAAGGACGCTTTCAATCGCTGGCTCGTACGGGGCGAGACCGAAGCCGTCAACCCCGCCCAGCTCGGCACCATCGCAGGCATCTGCTACCGTCTCTCCATACCCGCCGGACAATCCGCCTCCATCCGCCTGCGACTGCGCTCGCTCGACGAGCGAAAAGGCCAGCCCTTCGGAGTCCACTTCGACCGGATCTTCCAGAACCGCATCGCCGAAACCGAAGCCTACTACCAGTCCATCCAGTCGCCCGACCTCGACGACGAACAGCGGGCCGCCCAGCGCCAGGCCTTCGCCGGCCTGCTTTGGGGCAAGCAATTCTACCACTTCTCCGTCCACGACTGGCAGAAGGGCGACGATGCCATCGCCCCGCCCCCCAAAGGTCGCGTCGACATCCGAAACAAATCCTGGAGCCACCTCTTCAACCGCGACATACTTTCCATGCCGGACAAGTGGGAGTATCCCTGGTTCGCCGCTTGGGACACCGCCTTCCACATGGTCCCCTTCGCCCGTATAGATCCCGACTTCGCCAAGCAGCAGCTAATACTATTCCTGCGCGAATGGTACATGCACCCCAACGGACAGCTCCCTGCCTACGAGTGGGAGTTCGGAGACGTCAACCCGCCGGTACACGCCTGGGCTTGCTGGCAAGTGTATAAAATCACCAACGCCAACGGAAATCCCGACGTCGACTTCCTCAAGCGCGTATTCCAAAAGCTGCTCCTGAACTTCACCTGGTGGGTCAATCGCAAAGATCCGGACGGGCTCAATATATTCAGCGGAGGCTTTCTCGGCCTGGATAATATAGGCATTTTCGACCGCTCCAAGCCCTTGCCCGGAGGCGGTCACCTCCAGCAGGCCGACGGCACCGCATGGATGGCCTTCTTCTGCGCCCGCATGCTGTCTATCGCCCTCGAGCTCGCCCGACACGATCCCAGCTACGAAGACGTCGCCTCCAAGTTCTTCGAACACTTCATGAGCATCGCCGACGCCATGAACCAAATCGGCGGCGAAGGGCTCTGGGATCCCGAAGACGGCTTCTACTACGACCAGATAAGAAGCCCGCACGGAACCGAGACCAACCGTCTCAAGATCCGATCCATGGTCGGCCTCATCCCACTCTTCGCAGTCGATCTCCTCTACGACGAAGAGCTGCAGCGCATGCCGGGCTTTCACCGCAGAATGCAGTGGTATCTGAGCCATCGGCGCGACCTCGCCGAGCAGATCTCTCAAATGGAATGCAGCGCCTCCGGCGCCCGCTACCTGCTCGCCATCCCCGCCCGCAAGCGCCTCGAACGCGTACTCGCGTATCTGTTCGACGAGGACGAATTCCTATCCCCCTACGGCATCCGCTCCCTCTCCAAGGTACACGAACGAAAGCCCTTTTCCACTACCATCGAAGGAGAACGCTACGAAGTCCAATACACTCCTGGCGAATCCGATAGCTGGCTGTTCGGCGGCAACTCCAATTGGCGCGGCCCCATCTGGTTCCCCGTCAACTTCCTCATCATCGAGTCCCTATACAGATACCACCGCTTCTTCGGCGACGACTTCAAGGTCGAGCTTCCCACGGGTTCAGGCAACTGGGTAACGCTCGCCGAAGCGGCCGACGATATATCGAATCGACTCTGCTCCCTTTTTCTCCCCGACAAGGAAGGGGCCCGGCCGGCCCATGGAAAAGACGATCTATATAAAAACGATCCCCATTTCAAAGAGCTGGTGCTATTCTACGAATACTTCCACGGCGACACCGGCAAAGGCCTCGGGGCCAGCCACCAAACCGGTTGGACCGCCCTGGTGGCAAACCTCTTCGCCGATCAGGAAAAACGCATCTGGTTTCAACCCGTGGTAGAGGAAAGGTAGGGACCGATCGCCGAGCGGTCCGTTTCAACAGGATCTTTCTCTATTCTCTGCGGACCGCTCGGCGATCGGTCCCTACCTGTACTGCCTGACGTATTGCCAGTCAGACGCTTCTTTGCACAGACCCGCGCGGACCGGATTCTGCAACACATAGCTCCACTTCTCCTGAAGCTCCGCAGTGCTGCGAATACGATGATCGAAAAATTCACGCTGCCAATCGATCTTCAGCTTTCTCCCAACGTACCGTTTCCAATCAGCTACGGTCTTCTTCATTTCCTGATGAGAGGAAAAAGCGAAGAATCCGTGCAAGTGGTCAGGCATCAATAGTACGAGATGCGGATTCCATTGAAGAAGCTTCTTCCGGTAGGCGATCGAGTCGAAAAGCCCAGCGGCTACCGGCTCATGAGCTAGGGCGTTTTCACAACGCTTGAGGCAACAAATCGTAATGAAGAACAGCGAACCGTCCTCCACCCAAGGCGGAGGAGTGTGCGGTAAACGCTTTCTTCGTGGTAGGGACCGATCGCCGAGCGGTCCGCGCTGCAAGATATTCTTTTCCTTATCCATTCTCCGCGGACGGCCCGGCGGTCCATCCCTACCTCAACCTACCCCAACGCCTTTTTGATCCGGCTCATCGCTTCCTCGATCTTCGCTCTGGAGTTGAAGGCGCTGATGCGGATGTGGCCTTCGCCGCAGGTGCCGAAACCGGCGCCAGGGGTGCAGACGACGCCTGCCTTGTTGAGCAGGAGATCGAAGAAGTCCCAGGATGGCTGGCCGGTCTGGATCCAAATATAAGGAGCATTGTCGCCACCCACGCAGGAGTAGCCCAGCTCTTCCATTGCGGCTCGGACGATTTTGGCGTTTTCGAGGTAGAAGTCGGTGAGAGCCTTGATCTCGGCCTGGCCCTGCTCCGTGTACACGGCGGCGGCAGCCTTCTGCACGGGGTAAGAGACCCCATTGAACTTCGTGCAGTGGCGGCGGTTCCACAGCGCATGCACCGAATGCTCCTGGCCGCTGGCGTCCTGGGCATTCAATTCTTTCGGGATCACCGTATAGGCGCAGCGCGTGCCGGTGAAGCCAGCGTTCTTCGAGAAGCTGCGAAACTCGATAGCCACCTCGCGAGCGCCTTCGATCTCGAAGATGCTGCGGGGCAGCTCGGGATCGCGCAGGAAGGCGACGTAGGCCGCGTCGTAGAGAATGATCGCCCCGCATTCCTTAGCGTAGTCGACCCATGCCTTGAGTTGATCGCGGGTGGCGGTAGCGCCGGTCGGGTTGTTGGGAAAGCAAAGGTAGATCAGGTCCACCTTTTCGCCAGGAATGGAAGGCACGTATCCGTTTTCCGGAGTCGACTCAAGGTAGACAAAGCCTTCATAGCGCCCATCCACCATCGCTCCCGTACGGCCCGCCATGACATTCGTGTCGACATAAACTGGATACACAGGATCCGGCACCGCGATCTTGATGTCGGAGCCGAAGATCTCCTGGATGTTGCCGCTGTCGCATTTGGCTCCATCGCTGACGAAGATTTCGCTGGCGTCGATATCGGCGCCGATCGACTTGAAATCTCCCTGGGCAATCGCCTCGCGCAGAAAGGGGTAGCCTTGCTCCGGACCGTATCCATGAAATCCTTCCGGAGTTCCCTGCTCGTCGATCGCCGCGTGGAAAGCTTCGCGACAAGCTGCCGGCAGCGGTTCGGTGACGTCGCCGATGCCGAGCTTGATGATCGGACTGTCGGGATTCGCCTCCTGATAGGCGGCGATACGCTTAGCGATATCGGAGAAAAGGTAGGAAGCCTTGAGCTTCAGGTAGTTTTCGTTGATTCGGATCATGCGGGCGAAAAGAAGAGGCAGGCGAGCACGGCGAGTCAACGCCGGAAGGATTTTGAAGAGAATCTGGGAACGCGGGCGGCTCGCCCGCAACTTTCAAGATCCTCCATTCTTGCGGGCTAGCCGCCCGCGTTCCCAGGAGCTAGCGGCGCTCGAGCACTTCGCTCTTCTCGTAGCGAACCTTCGCCAGACTGGCATACTTGTCGTCTTCCGACCGATAGCCGAGAGCGCAGCCGAGAACGGACGTGTAGCCAGTACCTTCGAGTCCGAGCAGCTTGTCGTAGCTAGCCGGCTGGATGCCCTCCATCGGGCAGGCATCGACTCCAAGCATCGCCGCAGCCGCCATCAGTTGGCCGATCGCTATGTAGACTTGGTTCTTGGACCACGCGTCTATCCAACCCTCCTTGTTCGCCCCGTCAACGAAACCTCCAGCGAACTCCTCGTAACCTGCCAAGGACTCGGCGGACACGTCGCGCGCCTCCGCCATGCGATCGATGAAGCGACCCACGTCCCCTCGGTTGAAGCCCTGCTGCATCGCAAGAACGACCATGTGGGAGCAGTCTTTCGGCTGCGTCTGATTCCAGGAAATAGCTGGCATCTGGTCCTTGATCGCCTGATCCCCGACCACGATGAACTTCCAGGGCTGAAGGCCGAAGGACGAAGGCGCGAGCACGAGAGCGTCCTCCAGAGCCGTAATGGTTTCCGAGGGAATCTTGCGGCTGGGATCGAAGATCTTGGTGGCGTAGCGCCAGTTGAGTTGCTCGAGGAGATGGTCAGCTGAGATGGAAGGCATTTGGTGGAGGTTGTTTAGGCGTTAGGTTTTTAGGCGGTAGGGTTGGTTGCACAACGCCAAACGACGTTTTCCGATTTCCAAAACCTATCGCAGATCCTGAGCCTGTCGAAGGACAGCCTAAAAACCTAACACCTATCCACCTCGGGCCGCAGGCCCGCTACTTCAGGTCGTCGTGGCGCTCGAGCGGCAGGTCTATCTCCTCTTCGTCAGTAATGTAGTGGCTACCCTTGCTTCGGGGGTTCAAACTGGCGGCATGCACGACGAGCAAAGCGGACTTAACGGCATTTCGCAGCTCGATGAGGGAGCGGCTTAGGCGATTGTCGGCGTAGAAGCTTCCGATCTCCTCGGCCAGTTGGCTGAGGATGCGACGAGCCCGCATCAGCCGGCGACGCGAACGCACGAGACCGACGTAGTTCCACATGGTGCTCTTGATCAGACGCATGTCTTGGCGGATCAGAACCTCGTCGGCCACTTCGTCCGGACTACGCCACTCGTGCACATCCGGCAGGTGAAAGTCGTCGTTGGCCACGTCACGCACGTCTGCCAAAGCGGTGAGCTTAGCTGAAACCAGGCACTCCAGCAGAGACGTGCTGGCTAGACGGTTGGCCCCGTGCAAGCCGGTGCAGGCCGTCTCGCCGATCGCGTTGAGATTGAGTACCGAGCTGCGACCTTCGAGGTCCGTGTAGACTCCGCCACAGGTGTAGTGAGCTGCCGGAGCAACCGGAATCGGTTCGCGACTGATGTCCACCCCGCTCGCCAAAGCCCGCTCGTAGATGGAGGGGAAGCGGTCCTTGATGAACTCCGGCTTGAGGCCGGAGAGATCGATGTAGACGCAGCTTTCCCCACTGGCCATGAGCTCGCGGTGGATCGCTCGGGCCACGATATCGCGCGGAGCCAAGGAGCCTCGCGGATGCTGCGTATCCATAAAGCTCTTACCCCTCGAGTTTACGAGAACGCCGCCTTCGCCACGAACCGCTTCGGAGACGAGAAACAACTGGCAGTTCTTCTTCAGAAAAACAGTCGGGTGAAACTGGATATACTCGAGATCGATAAGGCGAGCTCCCACCCGCTGAGCCATAGCCACGCCATGCCCCACCACGCCGCGCTGGTTGGTCGTGTTCTGGAAGATCTGACCGAGGCCGCCGGTAGCAAGGATCGTCTTCTTGGCTATGATAGCCTTGGTCTCGCCGGAGAGAGCATCGAACACATAGGCACCTATGCAAGTGATCGGCTTGTATTTGTCGTTTGGATGCACCGAGTTGTGCGACAGCGTAAGCAAGTCGATCGCCACGTGATTTTCCAGAATAGTCAGCCCTCGCAGAGACTGAACATAGCGGTGGAAGCTGCTGAGAATCGCCCGCCCAGTGACGTCCTTGGAAAAGATTATACGCCGGTCGCTGTGTCCGCCTTCGCGAGTGTAGAGAAGCTCGCCATCTTCCGCTCGGTCGAATGGCACCTGAAGCTCGTCGAGCAGGAGCGCCTGTACCGCATCCTGCCCTTCGCTTACTAGAGAGCGCACAGCCGTGGGGTTGGCCGTGCCGTCGGACGCTTCCATTATATCCCGCTCCAGCTGCTCGGGATTATAGGAGGTATCGAAAATAATGCCACCTTGAGCCCAGCGGCTGTTCGTCCCGCTGGACAGCTCGTGAGCGCAGACCATCGCAACGCTGAGACCCTGGCTGCAGGCATAGTGGGCGTAGGAACTGCCGGCAAGTCCCGCTCCGATGACGAGACAGTCTGTGCGAATCGTATCCACTTTTTAAGTGAAGAGTTAAGAACGAAGAGTGAAGAAGTGGATGCGAAGCGGCTACTTCGATTCGGCGATTTCGAACATGCGTTCGATGGAGCCAAGGGCTTTGAGGCGAAGCTCTTCGTCTAGCTCGATGATCTGCTCCTGTCGTGGAGAAACCAATACGTCGCGAATCTTTTCCAGAGAGTTCATCTTCATATAGGGGCAGAGCTTGCAGCCGGAGATGAAATTCTTCTCAGGAGACTCCACCTCTAGACGCTCCAGGAGCCCGCATTCGGTGAGCATCATAAAATAGGGAGCCTCCGTCGTCTTGACATACTCCATCATCGCGCCGGTACTGCCCACGAAATCGCTTTGGCCGGTGATATCGATCGTGCACTCGGGGTGGGAGACGACTTTGAGCCCAGGATACTTCCGACGGGCATCGACGACGATGTTCGGATCGAAACGGTCGTGCACTATGCAGGTGCCGTCAGAGGAAAGGATCTCCTTGTCGATGCCGCGCTTGCGCATCTCCACCCGGATGTTCTCAGCCATGAGCCGGTCGGGCACGAATAGGATCCTCTTTTGCGGGAGAGAGGCCACGATTTTGTAGACGTTGCTAGAGGTCACGCAGACGTCGCACTCGGCCTTCACATCGGCAGTGCTATTGATGTAGCAGACAACTGCCGCATCCGGGTAGCGGCTTTTCAGCTCGCGCAGCTGAGCGCCAGTGAGCGAGTCGGCCAGCGAGCAGCCGGAGCCGCGATCCGGGACTACCACTTCCGCCTCAGGCGAGAGAATTTTCGCCGTCTCGGCCATGAAGACCACTCCCGAAAAGACGATGCGTTCAGCCGCTGCCTGCTTGGCCTTGAGACTCAGCATGTACGAATCGCCCGCAAAGTCAGCCACGCCGTAGACGATCTCCGGCTCGACGTAGGAATGGGCCAAGACCACCGCTCCCTTCTCCTTTTTCAGATCGTTGATCTCCAGGGTAAGGGGAGCGATTTCTCGGCAAGCCTCGATGTTCCAGGAGCGGCTAGCCTCGCATTCGACATGCATGAGTCTGGCCAGCAGACGCTTGGCCTCGTCCTCGATCTCGGCTTCGGAATAGGTTTTCGGATGTGCAGGCATGACCATCTCTCGAATAGGATTTGGCTGAAAAACCGAAAACCATGGCGCGTTTCCACGAGAATGGAAAGCAATTGTAACGCCGCCGAAGATCGCGGAAGTGCCAAAGTGTCGCCTACGCCCTCCGGGCTACGGCGTGATCCCGCAGCAGGCGGGAGTACCCAGGGTGGGAATCGAACCCACACTTCCGAAGAAACCTGATTTTGAGTCAGGCGCGTCTACCAATTCCGCCACCTGGGCATTCCGGCTTCGACAGCTTAGGCAATCCAGCCGCCGAACAGGGACGCTTTCTGGCATGGCAACTGACCGAAGCAAGCCTATTTGACTCGTCGTGGCACTGATCCAGGAAGAAAATCGAACTGCCTTATCCTTGAGCCACAAGACTTTATAAATCTATCGACTTCGTTTCCAAAAAAAAGCCTACCGACTTTGAACGTTTCGCACCCGACCTCGTCTATCCCACTGTAACAATAAGGGTTTGTTCATATTTTGTATCTAGTTTGTAGTTTGATAAGTCGAGAAAGGCGCCGCGAAAGCGGCGCCTTTTTTGTGTCCGAAAACCCCAAAGGCAATGCGCCTCGCCCCCCTGAACCAGACCAGGAAACCGGATAGAAAGATTGGCTTGTTCTCTCTTTTTTTGAACGAAAACGCTAAAGTCGCGCCTATCTTTTCCGTAGCTACAGGAAACAATTTTTTTCTGGTTTGTAGTTTGATAAGTTAGGAAAGGCGTCGCGAAAGCGGCGTCTTTTCTGTTTGTAAGCCGCTAGCGGTTAAGGAGAGGCTTTTGCTCATGCTCGACTTTCGCTGCTTTTGCGAAGCTGGCTCCTTCGACGGAGACACGATCGCCCTTTCCCCTGAGGAATCTCTGCACCTCGTCGCAGCCAACCGAGCCCGCCCAGGCGATCCAGTCCGACTCTTCGATGGAACGGGAAACGAGTGGGACGCCACCCTGGTCGAGGCCCGCAAAAACCGAGCTACTCTGAAAGTGGAAGCAAGCCACCGCTTCGAACGACCCGCTCGCTCGATAGCCCTCGCCCAAGCGCTCCCCAAAGGCAAGCTGATCGAAAGCATCATCCGCAAGGCCACGGAGATCGGAGCGCAGCGCCTTCATCCTATCGTCAGCCAGCGCGTCGAAGCTCGGTTCGATGTACAGCGGGCGAAAAGCAAAAACGCAAAATGGCAGACTGCGGCCATCGAGGGAGCCAAGCAGAGCGGCAATCCCTTCCTTCTGGAAATCGAGCCCCTTCTTGCTTTCGAGGATTTTCTCGAATCGGCAAAACACTACGAGCTGAAGCTCATCGCCAGCCTCGCTCCAGAAGCTCGACCGCTGAAGCAGTTGCTCGCAGCGCAATCCGGCTTTCGCAACGCAATCTGGTTGGTTGGACCGGAGGGGGACTTTACGTCTCGGGAGACAGAGCTGGCAATCGAGGCAGGCTTTCTACCGACAAGCCTAGGACCTCATGTCATGCGCTGCGAGACCGCTGCAGTAGCCGCGCTGAGCTTGATTCGGCACGAACTGGACGGATAAAATCCAACCCTTGGCTGGCCTTCTCACCCTCAAGCGGGTTCGTAAACGATTGCGGCTGCAAAAGTCCGGTTCTACACTCTGCCTTCTTACTTCTAACTTTAACTCACCAGGTCATCAGCCCACCGGCGAAGGTAAAGCCGGCGCCTACGGAGCAGAAGATGACCTTGTCGCCCTCCTCGAAAATGCCTTCCTCCGCGGCCCAACCCAGAGCCATGGAGACGGAAGCGGCCGAGGTGTTGCCGTAGTTGTTGATCGTGACCACGAACTTCTCGTAGGGAATGCCGACTCGCTTGCTGACTGCCCGCAAAATGCGAGCGTTGGCCTGATGCGGCACTACCCAAGAAACGTCGTCGGGAGACAAGCCGTGGCGCCGCAAAGCGCTTTCGATGATATCGGAAAAGGCGAGTACTGCTCTTTTGAATACGACGCCCCCGTCCATCTTGAGATAAAAGGGATCCAGATCCTCGCCAGGCTTGGGGATGGGATTCAGAGCGCCGCCGCCAATGCGCGAAATCGCGTCGGTGAAACGGGCGTCGCCACTAAGCTCCAGGCGGGAAAGCCGGTGCCCTCCTTCCCGCGGAGTGAGGATCGCCGCGCCGGCTCCATCGCCGAAGAGAAAGGCGGTCTCGTGATCCTTGGGATTGGTGATGCGGGAAAGGATCTCGGCCGTGACCACGAGAACGTTCTTAGCGGTGCCGCCGAGAATGAGGCTGCGACCGACCTCCAAGGCATAGAGCCAACCGGAGCAGGCGGCGTTGAGATCGAAGGCGAGGGCCTTTTCGATGCCGAGTTCCTTGGCAAGCACACTGGCTGCTCCCGGCACGGGCTGGTCGGGCAGTAAAGTCGCTACGACGACCGCATCGATATCGGAGGTCGCCAAAGCAGCCATCTCAAGCGCCTTGCTGGTAGCTTCGCTGGCAAGGCTGGTAGCAGACTCTCCTTCCGAAATGACGTAGCGCTGCTGGATGCCGGTGACCTTGACGATCTCCTGCTCCGTCTTGCCAGGAAACTGCTTGAGAATCTCCGCATTCGAACGAGCGTTTTGGGGCACGGCATAGCCGATGCCTGCGACGCAAACCGTATAGGCGGCGCCGTCGGAAGCCGCAGCGGGCGAAGCAGTCGGAGACGAGGCAGGAGGGGAAGAGCTTTCCAGGAAACGGGTCAAGTCGTCTCCGGTGACGCGAGAGCCGGGACCGGTGCCGACGATGCCGGTGAGGGTTTCGGGCTGGAGGCCGCGTTCAAGAGCGAGCTTCTTGGCACGGGGAGTCCAACGTCCGCCTCCACTCCGTTCCAGCGTGGCAGGCGGCGCAGTCGGAGCGGCTGCTTGCGAGAGATCCTGCATTAAGGGCTGAGGCGACGCTTCTGCGACAGGCGCGGCAGGGGGCGCGGGCGCGGCAGTCTCACCGTCGACCTTGAGGTGGCCCATCGCTGTATCCTCGGTCTCGATACGCAAAAATGGAGTGCCGACTTCGATAATGTCGCCAGCTCGGCAGAAGATGCGGCGCACGATGCCATCGCAAGGAGCCTCGAAGTCGAAGACGGATTTGTCGCTTTCGAGTTCGGCCAGCTTTTCCCCCTTGCCAATACGCTTGCCTGCCTCGACGAGCAGGTCGATCAAGGTCATTTCGTTGACGGTGGCTCCCATGGAGGGGATCGGCACGTCGATTTGGAAACTCATGGCAGGATCGATGAAAACTTAGAGGGAATCATGCCGTTGCAAGGCTGCTTCGACAAAAGCGCGGAAAAGAGGATGGGCCTTGTTCGGCTTGGAGAGGAACTCGGGATGCGATTGGACAGCGAGGAACCAAGGATGGTCCGGCAGTTCGACCATCTCAACCAGATTTCGTTTGGGATTCACTCCGCTTACCACCATGCCGGCAGCTTCGATACGCTCGACGTAGTCGTTGTTGACCTCGTAGCGGTGGCGGTGGCGTTCGCGCACGGATTCCTCGCCGTAGGCGGCAAAAGCCTTGGTGCCTTTTTTGACGCGACACTCGTAGGAACCGAGTCGCATGGTAGCGCCTTTATCCACGATTCGCTTTTGCTCTTCCATCAAGGTAATAACCGGATCAGGCGTAGCCTCGTCAAACTCGGGACTGTTGGCTTCCGCCAATCCGAGGACGTTGCGGGCGAATTCGATGACTGCGATCTGCAGGCCAAGACAAAGCCCGAAATACGGTATGCCATTTTCTCGAGCAAAGCGGACCGCCGCGATCTTGCCCTCCGTGCCACGGTCGCCAAAACCGCCGGGAACCAGAATGCCATCGAGACTCTTGAGCGTGGCCAGACCTTCGGCAGTCTCTAGCGATTCCGCGTCGATGCGCTTGATGTTGACACGGCAGTCGTTGGCGATTCCAGCGTGAGTGATTGACTCGTAGACCGACTTGTAGGCGTCCTGCAGCTCGATGTACTTGCCGACGACTCCGATGCTGACCCGCTTCGAAGGGGACTTCAGACGACGCACGATATCCACCCAGATGCTGTCCTTGGCGGGCGGAGCGTCCAGACGCAGCAGATCGACCACCAGGTCGTCCATCTTCTCCCGACGCAGCATGAGCGGTAGCTCGTAAATGGAGGACTCGACATCGATCTCCTCGATGACGGCCTTGGTAGGAACATTGCAAAACAGGCTGAGCTTCTCGCGCAGCTCGCCGTCGAGCGGGTGCTCGGTGCGACAAACCAGGATGTTCGGCTGGATGCCAATCTCGCGCAGTTTGGCCACGCTCTGCTGGGTTGGCTTGGTCTTGAGCTCGCCAGCCGCAGCCAGGAAAGGAACCAAAGTGACGTGAATGAAAACGACATTGTCACGTCCGGCTTCGAGCGCGAATTGCCGCATCGCTTCAAGGAAAGGCAAACCCTCGATGTCTCCAGTCGTGCCGCCAATCTCGGTTATCAGGATATCGACGTCCTCGCCTGCAGCCAGGATGCGGTCCTTGATCTCGCCAGTCACGTGTGGAATCACTTGGACCGTCTTGCCGAGATACTCTCCACGACGCTCCTTCTGGATAACAGACTCGTAGATCTGGCCGGAAGTGAGATTGTTGAACTGGCTAAGCTTGCCCGAGGTGAAACGCTCGTAGTGGCCAAGGTCGAGGTCGGTTTCCGCTCCATCGTCGAGCACGTAAACCTCGCCGTGCTGGAAAGGGTTCATCGTGCCAGGATCGACGTTGAGATAGGGATCGAACTTCTGGATACGCACCGTAACGCCACGCTCCTCCAGCAAGGCTCCGAGAGAAGCGGCCGTCAGGCCTTTGCCGAGGGACGAAACCACGCCTCCTGTCACGAAAATGTACTTCCTAGCCTTACTCTTTTCCACGTTGGCAGCCATGAGAATTGGATTAGCGAGACGAGGTCAAACTAGAACCTATCCACAAACTCAGTTGCGTGTGAAATCGCCAGAGACAGCGCAGCTGCAGGCGATCTCAGACGCAAGCCCTTGGAGCTGAGCTCTTTTTGATCCAGGGCGGCGCCATGATAGGTTTGAGGATGGGGTCCATATTTTCTCACCCGCCCAAAATCATCCAGCCCACGAAAACCACGATCGTCAGCAGAAGCAACGTCACCATGACGACCAATCCAAAGCGGATCAGCTTCCACAACCCCCAGCCCAACCCTAGGCCCACGATCGCCAGGCAAGTCGTGACCAGCCAAGCGGGATACACATCGTAGAGGCCTCCGATTTGATCGACGATCTGCTGCATGGGAGCCGACTCTAGAACCGCCCCCGTCAAAGCATCAACCATCAATTCCCAGTCACACAGCCACCCGAAGTAGACCTCCACTAGCCAAAACCAAATCCTGAGAACCCCCGAGTTTACTCATCAACCTTGATTGGAGCAGACGTCATCGCCCATAAAGACGATGGGACGGCATCGGACCCCGCTCGTAGCTCAAACCATCTTCCCCTTGACGTCGCGCTTCTGGTGCAGGACGCGGGAGACGACGATCGTGTCTCCCTCTATCCGGTAGTAAACGACGTGTCGGCCAACAAGCTGCTTGCGCTACCCCTTGCGAACCTCGTCGCATGCCGGGCCGCTTTCCGGAAACCTCTGCAGCCTTGCGAACTGCCCGTCTATCTCCCCGATATACGCGCTTGCCTGGCTCTCGCCCCAATCGGCCGCAGTGTCTCTTCGGATCTTCCTGAGGTCGTTTCTCGCCCTCCTAAGAAGAAAAAGCTCGAACATTACTCGTCTTCACCCTCGATCATCTCGGCCAGGCCGCCAGCCTCGAACCTCTTCGGCTCCCCACTCTCCTCGCCTGCGACCAACGCGCTCCTCAAGGCTTCGAGCTTAGCCTCCTCGACCTGGAGGAGCCGCAGGCCCGCCCTTATGACTTCGCTCGCCGAGCGGTATCGCCCCTTTGCAACGCCTGCGCTCACGAATTCGCCCAGCTCGCTTCCAAGTTCAACGGTAGTTCCTTTCGCCATATCAACCTCCTTTCCTATTAGTATCCCACAGAAACTAACAGACAATCAAGAAAACAGTCTTCTAGTGCATGAAATGACGAAGGTCTTGATTTCCACCCGCTCGGCGAGAGCGAATTTCTTCGCAAGCGTTTGCCAGCGGAAGAGCGTCTCAACTTTAAGACTCATTCATCGCAGCGCCATAGCGGCGCAGCGAATTCGTCTGGCGGGCGCCGGCTCAACTTTTCGCTTTTAACTTCTCCTGCCAAGCCACACAACCGAGCCCAATGGCAAAGAACTATCACATCTACGGCATGGGCAACGCGCTCGTCGATATCGTCACCGAAATCGACGAAACCTTCATCGAGGCTCACAAGATCGAAAAAGGCGTCATGACGCTCGTCGACGAAGCCCGCCAAAGCGAACTGCTCACCGCCATAGACCTCGAAGCCGCCGACCGCCAATGCGGAGGCTCTGCCGCAAACACAGTCATCGGCGCCGCCCAATTCGGAGCTAAGACCTTCTACAGCTGCAAGGTCGCCAATGACGAGATGGGAGCCTTCTACCTCGCCGACCTCAAAGCCAACGGCGTGGAAACCAACCGCGCCCCCGGAAGCCTTCCAGCCGGCATAACCGGCAAGTGCCTCGTCATGACCACCGCCGATGCCGAGCGCACCATGAACACCTTTCTCGGCATCACCGCCACCTACTCGACCGAAGAGATCGACGAAGCCGCCCTGCAAGACTCCGAGTACCTCTACATCGAAGGCTATCTCGTCACCAGCCCCAACGGCCTCGAAGCCATGAAGACAGCAAAAGCCCTCGCCGAAAGACACAGCGTCAAAACCGCCCTCACCCTCTCGGACCCCGCCATCGTCAAGTTCTTCCACGAAGGCATGCGCGACGTGCTCGGCCAAGGCGTCGATCTGCTCTTCTGCAACGAAGAGGAAGCCATGGCCTTCACCGAAACAGCCACCGTAGCCGAAGCGACCCAAGCCCTCAAGGCTCACGCCAAGGAATTCGCCATCACCCTCGGAGCCGAGGGAGCTCTCGTCTGGGACGGAAGCCAGGAAATCAAGATCGCTCCCACGCCCACCAAAGCCGTCGACACCAACGGCGCAGGCGATCTCTTCGCCGGCGCCTTCCTCTACGCCCTCGCCGCCGGTCAAAGCCACGCCCAAGCCGGAGCTCTCGCCAGCAAAGCCTCCTCAGCAGTCGTCTCGAAGTTCGGCCCCCGTCTCGCCGCCAGCGAAGCCCAAGCCCTCAAGTAGACGCAAAACGGCCGCGCCGGGCAAACGCCCCGGAACCCGCTCTCCAAAAACCCCATCAAAGTCTAGTCACGAACCAACACTCGAAACCAAAGAGAAAAATGAAACACGCA
The DNA here is from genome assembly GCA_028284635.1 of Pelagicoccus sp. GTDB lineage: Bacteria > Verrucomicrobiota > Verrucomicrobiia > Opitutales > Opitutaceae > Pelagicoccus. The sequence goes on along the minus strand of JANQRJ010000080.1, from coordinate 16,712 downwards.
TCGACACTGACCTCCCTCGCTCTCGCCTCCACCCTCCTGCTTGTCGGCTGCGGCAAAAAGGACGAACCGCAAGTCACCGAAGCCGACGTGCAAGCGGCAGCCGACTCAGCCGCCCAGCAGGCCGCCGCCGATACCGAGAAACGCATGGACGACAAGCTCGCCAGCGGCCTCGCCGACATCCAGAAGCAATCCGACGCCAAGCTCGCCGAAACCAAGGCAGCCATGGAAGAAAAAATGGCCGCCGAAAAAGCCAAGATGCAGAAAGAGATGGACGCCAAGCTCGCCGAGCAAGCCGCCGCTCTGAAATCCCAGTACGCTTCCTCCAGCAGCGCCCTGCGCAGCCAGCTGGACTCCCTCGCCAGCCAATACGAATCCCTCAAGGCTACGCTCCCCGAAAGCGTCACCAGCGCCTTCGCCAACCAGCTCCCCAAACTCAAGTCCAGCGTATCCAATCTCGAAGGACTCGCCAACAAGTTCAGCCCCAGCACCATGGAGCAGCTCAACGAATTCAAAACCAAATACGAATCCGAACTCGCTACCGCCAAGAAACTCTACGACGGCCTCCTCAAGCTTCTCGGCGATACCGATATCGGCAAGTCGCTCCCGAAATTCTAAACCCCGTATTCACAAACCTAACACGGAAAAGGGTCGCAAAAAGCGGCCCTTTTTCCTGCCCCTCTCTGAGCGTGTCGAAGCGCAGACAAAGCTGGGTCAGGGCGTCCTCCGACTCGCAAGCGGAATAATGATTTTGCCCAATCAATGATTTTGCAAAAAAGACCCACGCAGAACCCTGGCAGGGCCGAAGGAGCAAAATCATTGAGGGCAAAATCATTTTTTTGAAGCTCGCTGACGCAGCTCAATCCGATCCTGCATCGAAAGAGAGGCCTGTTCAGATCCAGCCCGCAAATTCAATAACCCCCTCGAAAAACCAAGACCATGTCCGCCTACGATCGTCTCGACGCAAAGCTTCGCCACATCCACGCCCTCGAAAGCATTTCGGGACTGCTCGAATGGGACGAGCAAACCCTCCTGCCCGCCGACTCCGCCGATCAGCGGCAGAACCAGTCTGCCGCCCTGGCCCAAGTCATCCATCAGGCCCAAGCCGATCCCGAAATCGGCACTCTTCTCGATGAGCTCGAGACCCAAAACCCAGAACCCGAAACCCAAAACTCAGCCGACTCCATCGGCCCCATCATCCGAGACGCTCGCAAGACCTACGATCGCGCCACCCGCCTGCCCTCCAGCTTCGTCGAACGCCACGCCCGCCTCTGCAGCGAAGCCTACCACGCGTGGGCTAAAGCGCGTGAAGAAGACGACTTCCCCTCCTACGCCCCCTACCTCCAGCAACACCTCGACCTAGCCAAGGAGCGCGCCGAACACCTCGGTTGGGGCGACCGTCCCTACGACCTGCAGATCGAACTGCACGACCCAGGCATCGACACCGAAACCGTCGATCGGCTCTTCACCCAGCTCAAGACCGACCTCGCGCCCCTCGCCCAGGAGATACTCTCCATCCCATCCAAAACAGCGCCAGACCTCTTCACCGGTTTCCCGATAGACCGGCAGGAAAGCTTCCTCAAGGAAGTCACGACGTCCTTGGGATTCAACTACAAACGCGGCCGCATCGACACCTCTCTGCATCCCTTCTGTGCCGGCAACGGAGCCGACACCCGCATGACCACTCGCTTCGACGAGGACAACCCACTCGACTCCCTCTTCAGCTCCATCCACGAAACCGGCCACGGACTCTACGAGCAAGGCCTTCCCCTCGACTCTCTGCACAACGCTCTGGGTACGGCCGCAGGCATGGGCGTCCATGAATCTCAAAGCCGGATCTGGGAAAATCAGGTCTGCCGCAGCCGCACCTTCTGGAACCACTACGAACCCAAATTTCGGGTCGCCTTCCCACAGCGTCTCGCGAGCGTCAGTTCAGAAGACCTCTACCAAGCCATCAATGCCGTATCCCGAAATCCGATACGCGTAGATTCGGACGAAGTCACCTACAACCTTCACATCATCATCCGCTTCGAGACGGAAAGGAAGCTCTTCTCCGGCGAGCTCGCCATAGCCGATCTACCCGCGTACTGGAACGCTCAATACGAGGAACTGCTCGACATCCATCCCACCAGTAACGCCCAAGGCGTTCTGCAAGACGTTCACTGGTCCGGCGGCGCCTTCGGCTACTTCCCCAGCTACACTCTCGGCAACATGCTCGCCGCCCAGCTCTGGTACGCCGCCCAAGCCCAGCTTCCCAGTCTAGACGCCGACATAGGCAACGGCAATTTCGCTCCCCTACTCGACTGGCTCCGCAAGAAAATTCATCGGCACGGAGCCCGCTATCACTTGCTCGAACTGACCGAAAAAGCCACCGGTCAAACGCTTAGCCCCACCCACTTGCTGCGCTACCTACGGGAGCGCTACCTCGCCTAGTATAGCATCACGCTTGCCACACAAAAAACGCCTGGGCGGACAAGTCCACGCCAGACGCTTTAGTGTGGGGTATGGAGATTCTAGATACTACTGATTCAAAGCCTTGTTGGCTTCCTCAGCAGCCTTCTTCGCATCCTTTTCAGCCTGTTTAGCGGCTTCCTCAGCCTTCGCGGCCGCATCGCTATGCTGACTTTGCGCCTCTTCTGCAGCCTTTTCGGAATCCGATCTTTCGCCGCAGCCAGAAAGGGTTAAGGCAAAGCCTAGTACGAAAATTAATATCAAAGAGAAGAACGCTTTAGAATTTTTCATAAGAAATAAAAGCAAAGTTAAACGCACCGAAATAGCAACTCCAATCACCCCTATAAGTCTGCTGGAACCCACCCAAAATAACTTCCGAAGCCCCGCAAAAAAGGACGCCAGTATAAGAAAACACCAGGCCTAAAAACCCAAATTTACCATCCGTATCCGCCTGCTTCTCTTCGAAGTAAATAATGACACTTTATTCTTTTTTGCCGTCACTTCATTCTTCGACGCAGCCAGAAATCGAATCACCATCGATCAGGTGTATTTCAAAGTATCGTCTGGGCCGTACCAAACTCTCTCGAGTTCGGCTACCTCGATTGTGCAAAGCTCGCTTCAGTAGCCGAACTCGAGAGAGTTTGGTATAGCGTCGCGACTCGGAAGGCGACACTTTGAAACATATCCATCGATCTCGAAGGAAGTCGCGCCCGCACCTTCCGTCCGGAGAGTCCTGATTCGAAATTCGCTCTTCACTCTCTACTCTTCGCTCTTCACTCTCCCCAAGATGACTACGGTGAACCTAGATCTCGACACCCTCGTGCGAAACATGGCGCTTCAAGCCCGGGCTGCTTCCCTGCTACTGGCCAACGCGCCGACCGAGCAGAAGAACAAGGCCATCCTCTGCCTCGCAGAGCTGATCGAAGCCAACGTCGAGAGCCTGCGCGCCGAAAATGCCAAAGACCTCGCTGCAGGCGAAATCGACGGCCTGGCCCCCGCAATGCTTAATCGGCTTGAGCTCAACGACAAGCGCATCGCAGGCATGGTTGAGGGAGCTCGTCAGGTAGCCGCCCTGCCCGATCCTGTCGGCGAGTCCCTCGATACCTACAAGCATCCGCAGGGCTTCACCATCGAGAAGGTACGCGTGCCCATCGGCGTGATCGGCATCATCTACGAATCTCGACCCAACGTCACCGTCGACTGCGCCATTCTCTGTCTCAAGTCTGGCAACGCCAGCATCTTGCGGGGCGGCAAGGAGGCCTTCCACACCAACACCGCCCTGGCCGCCCTGGTAGGCAAGTCGCTCGAGGAGGCCGGACTTCCCGAAAAGGCCGCCCAGTTTATTCCTACCACCGACAGAGCCGCCCTGAATACGCTGCTCACTCTCGACGAGCAGATCCAGTGCATCATCCCGCGCGGCGGCGAAAGCCTTATCCGCTTCGTATCCAAAAACTCCACTATCCCCGTCATCAAGCACTACGACGGCATCTGCTCCCTGTTCGTAGATAGGGCAGCCGATGCGGAAATGGCGAAGAGCATCGTAGTCAATGCCAAGACGCAGTACCCTTCGGTCTGCAACGCGGCAGAGAACCTGCTCATCCACCGTGACGTATCAAGCGCCCAACTACCGGATATAGCAACCGCCCTAGCAGCAAAAGGGGTGGAACTGAGAGCAGACTCGGAGGCCAAGGCCATCCTAGACGCAGCAAACATCCCTTGCCAGCAAGCCACACCTGAGGATTGGGCAACGGAGTACCTCGACCTGGTCATCTCGATCAAGACCGTCGGCGGCATCGAGGAAGCCATGTCCTTCATAAACGAATACGGCAGCGCCCACAGCGATGCGATCATAACGGAGGACCAGGCGACCGCGCAGGACTTCCTCAACGGAGTCGACTCCGCTACCGTCTACTGGAATGCGAGCACGCGCTTCACCGACGGTTTCGAATTCGGTCTCGGAGCCGAAATCGGCATATCCACCGATCGACTGCATGCGAGAGGTCCCATGGGCCTGCGAGAGCTTTGCAGCTACAAGTACAAAATCGTCGGCGCCGGACAAATCAAAGAATAGAGTCAAAAATCCCACTCTTCCTCCTACTCCTACTCTTCCTCCTAAACCCACCCCAGGGCACGTTCAATAAGGAGAGAAGGATTATGAGTAGGAGCAGGAGTAAGAGTAGGAGGACTCTCGGCTCTACTCCGGCAAGGCCTTCTTGGCTTTCGCCCCGAGCTTCTTAAGGTTCTCCACCTGGCTCACCAAGTTGCCCTTGCCGGTTGAGAGCTTTTTTATCGCCGACTCGTAGGCATCCTGGCTCCGGCCGATCTGCTCGCCGATCTTCTGCATATCGTCGAAGAAGCCGACGAACTTGTCGTACAGAGCTCCGCTTCGGCTAGCGATTTCCAAGGCATTGCGAGTCTGTTTTTCCTGTCTCCAGATACTGGCTACAGTACGCAGCGTAGCAAGCAACGTAGTGGGAGTGACCATAACCACGTTTTGCCGAAAGGCAGTGTCGAAAAGCGTATCGTCGCTCTGCATGGCAAGCGAGAAGGCCGGCTCGACGGGTACGAACATGAGAACGAAGTCGGGCGACTGGATCTGATAAAGAGCGTCGTAACGCTTCTTGCCGAGTTCGCTGACGTGCGAACGGAGACTCTGCAAATGGAGTTTGAGGGCCGAATCGCGCTCGACATCATCCTCGGCATTCACCGCTCGCTCGTAGGCGGTAAGGCTGACCTTGGCATCGATGACGAGGCGCTTGCCCTCGGGCAGGTTGATAAGAACGTCGGGCTGGAGACGTTTGCCCTCCTCGGTCTCCATGCTGACCTGAGTCTCGAATTCCTGGCCGGCCACCAGACCCGACTTTTCCAATACGGTCTGCAAGATCAACTCGCCCCAATTGCCCTGAGTCTTGGTCTGACCCTTCAGAGCGGTGGCGAGGTTGCGGGCCTCGAGGCTCATGCGTTGGTTGAGATCGCCGAGCGCCTTCAGCTGGGCAACGAGTTCGGCCCGGTCCTTGACGCTTTGATCGTGGGTGGAATCGACCCGAGCCCGGAAGGCCGCGATCCTCTCGGAGAGGGGGACGAGCAGCTTGTCGAGACTTTCGCGATTTCGAGCGACGAACTTCTCGCTGTTGGCCTCGAGGACGCGGTTGGCCAACACCTCGAATTCGGCAGTCAGTTTCTTTTGGACATTGGAGAGCTCCTCTTTACGCTCTTCCAGTCGTGTCTCGAGAGATTGGATACGCTCGTCGGCACTGGCAAGCTTGCGGTGCAGCGAGACGTTTTCCCCACGCAACTCGCCCACGGTAGCTTTAGTTTCCTGCTGTTCAGCTTCGAGACTGCGAGAACGCTCTTCCAAAATAGCCTGCTCCTGAGCGGCAGTCGAGAGGAGCGCTTCGTAGTCGGCCCGCTCCTCGGCGCCCAGCCCTTGCTTGGCCTTGAGTCGAAAAGCTTGGATCGCCCAGGCAGCAGCGAATCCCACAAGCAAGGCGATCGTCCAGCTCCATTCGTTCACGAGGCCTGTTCTCCAAGCTCGACGTGAATCTTACGGGCCGCTTCGAAGCCAAGCTGGCAAGTCGCCCCATCCTCTAGGCTGACTGCCATCAGGCCTGCCTGAGGATCGAGGCCGCGCACGGTGAGAAGGCGGCCGGGCGTCAGGGCGTTGGTCTCCAAGTACTGCAGGAAGGCTTCCTCCTGGTTCTCGATCCGGCCGATGCGCACGCTCTGGCCAGGCTGGCAGTCGGCAAGCGGCTGCAGATCGCGTTGAGCGATGGCGCCAGTAGCCGAAGGGATAGGGTCTCCGTGCGGATCGAGTTCGGGGCGACCTAGCAAAGCGTCGATACGCTCGAGCACGCGGTCGGAAATAACGTGCTCCAGGGCCTCAGCTTCCTCATGGATCTCGTGCCAATCCATGCCAAGCACCTTGACCAAAAAAAGCTCGACCAGACGATGGCGGCGCAGCACGAGCAACGCGAGTTCTTCGCCCTGGTCGGTAAGCTGTACGCCAATTCGCGGGAAATAGCGGAGCAAGCCAGTCTTGGCCAACGACTTGACCATGGTGGTAGCCGTACCGGGCGTGATCCGCAAAGCGGTTGCCAGATCGCCCATGCCCACCTTGCCGCCCTCGCCCTGCTCGAACTGCAGGGTGTAGACGGTCTTGATGTAGTTCTCTACGGTGCTGGTAGCCATGGATTCGCCAGAGATTAATTGGTGACCGATAGGACTAGGCTTGAAAAGTCTTTTGTCCCGGGGCGAAAAACGGTCCTCCGGCTGTTCTTTTGGCGAGTCGCGCGAAAAAGAACCGCATGCCACGCTTGTAAAGAGCCCGTCAAATGTGGCGTCTTCACTCTAACAGCGAACAAGGTGATTCACCGATCAACGGGTCTGCCGATGCAGAACGTACCCACATGATCAGCGATCTAAAAGTACATATTGTCGAAGATGACAATACCACCCGACGCCTCCTGGAAAACATCATCAGTGTGCTTGGCTACAGCGTGCTGTCCTACGACAATGGCCAAGACGCCTGGGACGCCTTCAAAGTCGAGCAACCTCAGATAGTCATCAGCGACTGGATGCTGCCAGGCATGGACGGCCTCGAACTGTGTCGCGCCCTGCGCGAAAGCATGACCAAAAACTATACCTACTTCGTGCTTGTGACCGCCCAAAAGCGTTCCCAGTCGAATCTGGAGGTAGCCATCGGAGCCGGTGTCGACGACTTTCTCAAAAAGCCCATCAGCTCAGAGGAAATCTGGAATCGCCTTCGGGTCGCCGAACGCATCCTCAATTTCACCCATCAGGTGCGACGCCTGGAAAGCCTGATCCCCATCTGCTGCTACTGCAAAAAGGTGCGCAACGACGGCGACCTCTGGGAGCAGATCGAGCAGTACGTCAACGAGCGCACCGGAGCCGACTTCACCCACTCGGTCTGCCCGCAATGCCTCGAAAAGCACGTTCGCCCTCAGATGGAGTCCTACAAAAGGGACCTGGCCGCCAAAAAAGCCGGCGAACCCAAGTAGTCGGTCATTCCTCGCCGGGAGGCGACGGACTCTTGAGACGAACGCGGGTCGCCCCCCAACTGCCCGACGTCTGGTCGCCCAACTCGAAACTCTCGACCATCGGCAGCTTCTTCAGCTGGGCATGAACCAACTCTCGCAAAGCTCCCGTCCCCTTGCCATGGATTACCCTTACTTGGAAAATCCCCTTCTCCAAGCAAGCTTCGAAGTAGTCGGGCAAGAGCTGCTTTACCTCCTTCGGCCGAAAGGTATGCAGGTCCAGCTCGCTCGAAATGGGCATTTCAATCGGTTCGTCTTCCACGAAAGCGTAAAACAACGCCTTTCCCGCCTCATTTCCACTAAAACCGCCTGTTGCGCAGACGAAAATAAAAGGTAGTCTCATCCCATCGAAGAAACTGCCTTCCCACTCGCAACCTGACTCACAGTGAAAAACAAGATCCTCAGAGCGGCAACAGCCCTGGCCGCGACGGCGATTCTAACCGGCCTCTCAGCCAAGGAGGAAGAGGAGAAGGAAGGCGACGGCGAGATCATACCGCCCACCGCTATCTATAAGATCGACCCCACTCACCCGCCCGACCTCTACGCGAGAGGCATCGAGGGCGAAGCCATCGTGGTAGCCTACGTCGACCGACTCGGCAACGTGCTCGACCCCGTCGTCGAACACGCCAGCCACGAAGAGTTCGGACTCGCCGCCCTGCTCGCCGCTTCCGAGTGGATCTTCGAACCGGCCACCAAGAACGGCGTCCCGCTGCTCCTCAAGGTCAAGATCCCCTTCGAGTTCAAGATCGCTTTCGAACACAAACTCAACGTCGAGCTCGGTCGCGAAGTCTTCCAGAAGATCGACGTTCCCGTCATCCCCTCCTTCGAACTCGAACAGGCCCCGCTGCCAAGCTCTGTCCCCGCCTTCGCGAACTTCTATCCCGAGGAGTTCAAAAACACGGGCAAAGCGTCAGCCGTAAGCCTGGAGTTCATCATCGATCCAGAAGGAAACGTCATCAATCCACGCATCATCAGCATCTCCACCAACGGTTTCGAAGAAGCCGCTATCAGAGCCGTCAGCCATATCAAATACAAGCCGATCAGACACGAAGGCCAGTCCGTCTACGTCTCCCTCATGATGCCAATCCAGCTCAGCCAGTAGCCAGACGATCATAATCTTCATCTTCATCTAAAAAATGGAATGGAAGAAGAAGTAGAAGCAGATGAAGATTGAGAATCCCCCTCTTACCCCAACGCGATCAATACGATCCCCGCCAGGATGCCCAGGACACAAGGCGTCTTCGCCCGATAGTTGCGCTCCTTGAAGAGCAGATAGCCTGCGGCGAAACTCACCAGCACCCCACCCCGACGCAGACAGGAGACCACTGAGATCAAAGCCTCTTCGTCGCGCAGAGCCTCGAAGTACAAGTAGTCTGCAACCAGTAGCGAAAGACCGATAAGAGGGATCGACCAGCGCCACTGGAACGTTCCCCGCGGCCACCAGCGCCGCCACCAGCCAATCATCATCGGCAGGAAAACCAACACCATGTAGATGGAAAACCAAGCCTGCACGGTCGAAGCCCGGTAGCCCAATGTTCCCATCAAGTGCTTGTCGTACAGCCCGCTTGCCGCTCCCGCCAGCGTTCCGCCGATGATCAGAAACACCGCCCTGTCCCGGTGGAAAAACAAGCCCTCGCGCCGTCCCGCCAGCGACAAGGCCAAAAAGGAAAGCAAAGTCACCGCGATCCCAGCCCACTGCCCGGAGCTAGGGCGCTCGGCAAAAAGGACGACCGCCCCCAGCAAGGTCCAAAACGGTCCCATCGCTCGGATCCCTCCCGCTACCGAGACCGGAAGTCGCTTCAAACCGAAATACGAAAGTATCCACGAAACGCCTACGATGGTCGACTTCAGCAACAACCGACCATGATCCACCCATCCAAGGCGTTCCACCTGCAGCATCGCCAGCGGTGCCGCATCCTCGCCCGCCACCGCGCCCAGAATCACCCAAGGCGCCCAAACCACCGCCCCACAGCAAACGCTCAGAAAAAGGATCGGGATTACCGCATTGTCCACCACCGAACGCTTCTTGAAAACGTCATAGAGACCAAGAAACGCTGCGCTCGCCAATGCCAGAAAAAGCCACTCCATAAAAAGGCCGCCACTCCATACCCCACCGACCTGACAAAGCAAGGCTTCCCCACTCTATCCCTCTGATGAAAGGATCAAGCTTGGCTAACGGCCTCTAGCGGCCCCAATATCCCCTCGCCATGCCCGAACCCTTCAAAAACCAGCTCAACCGCCAGACTATCGCCGAAATGGGCAAACTCATGCAATCAGCGCATCCAGAGTTTAAATACAATCGCTTCAAAAAGGCGGCCCTGGATGGACTCGAGGACCTCGAACTCAAAGACCGATCCGCCCACATCGCCAAAGCCCTGCGAGCCCATCTGCCCGCCGACGGCCGAGAAGCCGTCCGCATCCTTACAGTCGCAATCAAGCCGCTTCCCCAGCTCGACAACGACCTCTCCATCAACGGCTGGACCCTCTTCCCCCTCAACTCCTACATCGCCCAGTACGGCCTCGAGGCCTACAAGGAATCCATCGCTCTAATCCGCGAACTTACCATCCGCTTCACCGCCGAATTCGCCATTCGCCCCCTGATCGCCCACCACCCCAAGCCCACTCTCCGCACCCTACGAGCCTGGGCCCGCGATCCCAATCCTCACCTCCGACGCCTCGTCTCCGAAGGCACCCGACCGCGCCTGCCCTGGGCAGAGCAGATCTCCGCCTTCGTCGCAGACCCCTCCCCCATCCTCCCTCTCCTCGAACAGCTCAAAGACGACCCCTCCGAATACGTTCGCAGATCCGTGGCCAACAATCTCAACGACATCGCAAAGGACCATCCAGAACGCATGCTCGATGTCGTGGAAAAGTGGTTACGCGACGCCACTGCCGATCGGAAGCGTCTCGTCAAACACGCCTGCCGCAGCCTGGTCAAAGCAGGCCATCCCCGCTGCCTCGCCCTCCTCGGCTTCCATCATCCGAAACTCGAAGCGAAACGCCACGCCATCTCACCCCGTCGCATCAAGCTCGGAGAGAAGATCACCGTCACCAGCCTCCTCCACTCCACCAGCAAGCGAAGCCAGAAGCTCGTCATCGACTACCGCTTCCACTTCGTCAAAGCCAACGGAACCACCGCCCCAAAAGTCTTCAAAGGAAGCCACCTAACCCTTGAAAAGCAGACCGAGACCACGATCTCCCAAACCTTCCACCTCAAGAAAGTGACCACCCGAAAATACTATCCCGGCAAGACCTCAGTCGAACTCCTCATCAACGGACAGCCCATCGCCAACAGCCATTTCACACTCGCGCTCTGATTGGGGAACCAAACCCACCCCCAACGAGGTCCACTCACGCCAATGCCAAGCCCCACCACCAAATCAGGATCGCGGACCAAACGCCGCCTGCTCGTCGGATTCGCCACGCTGTTGCTCATCCTTGTCCTTTTCCCCTTCTGGTCCGTCTTCCTCGCTCGACCCCTCCTCCACGCCTTCACCCCTATCCAGGTCGACTCCGTCTCCGCCCCCAGCTGGCGCAGTTGGCAAATCGAGGGCCTGCAGTTCGAAAGCCCCCAAATCGAACTCTCCGTCCAGCAAGCAACCCTTCCTTCCCCAACCGCCTGGCTCCTCGGGCGACCCGTCCCCCAAACCCTCGCCATCCAAGACTGGCGCCTCGATCTCAAGCCAGCTCCCCAAAACCAAGCCCCAGCCCAACCAATCCCCAGCCCTGGCGACCTCCTAAACCAAATCCAGCAGGCCGCCAGTCTCGTCGAGCAAAACATCCACGCCATCGAACTGCGCTCCGGCATCGTCACCCGAGACCAAGCTCCCCTGCTCGAAGTCGAAACTCTCCGCAGCCAAGGCTCCCAACTCGAGCTGCACGCCCGCATATCCCAACCCGACACCTCCATCCAGCTCACGACCGACCTTCAAGACCCGCAAACCTGGCTCCTCGACCTCCAGCTCCCTGCCCAGCAAAGCAGCCTATCCGCCAAACTAGCCCAGACCCGCGACCAGATTCTCCTCTCCGGCCGGATCCTCTCCAAACAAAACGCCATCGACTTCCAAGCCACCTGGGATCCCCTTCAAGCCGAGCTCCTGCCCAAGCAAGCCCACCTCGATACCGCAACCTTCGCGCTCGACCGGCGCTACGGAGACTGGGCCTCCGCCATCCCCCTCACCCTCGACGCAAACTTCCAATGGGCCGACAATGCCTATCGATACGAAATCCAAAACGTGGATACAGATCCGCAATCCCCGCGAATCTCCCTCAGCGGCCACGGCGACCGAACCTCTACCACCCTGCAAACCGCCCAGATCGACCTCCCCTGGCTCAGCCTGAGCAATGACGCGCCCCTCGCCATCGACTTCACCCAGGAAGATCCCCTGCAAGCCGCCCGCCTCAAGCTGCGAGCCGATCTCGCGCAACTTCCCTGGGGGCAAAGTTCCGGCACCCTTCTCGCTACCATCCAAACCCTGCCAACCCCAGACGAGACTCCCCTCCTCGCCGCCGAAATCGTCGGCCAGCAGATAGCCATTTCAGATACGAAACTCGTTAGCCTCGAAGCCAAGCTCGTCAGCCAAGGCCAGCGGATCGCCATCGACTCCCTTCAGTTCACCAGCGAAGCCGACTCCCACCTAAGCCTCAGCGGCGGCATCCAGCTCGAAACCCGCTCCCTCGAGGACATCGCCCTCTCCTTCGACCTAAGGAACGAGCCCGCCATCGCCCCCCTCCTCCCCGAAGGTCTCTCCTGGCAGCGGATCTCCGGAAACCTAAACGCCGCCGGCCCACTCCAAGACCCGCAACTCGGCGGTTCCCTGGAAATTTCAGGCCTCGAAACCACCCCCCTCAAACCCTTCAACGCGACAGCCCAGCTCTCCGGATCCAGGCAGAAGCCCATCGCCGATCTCAGCATCCAAGCCGAAGCCACCCAACTCGACCTCAACCTCGCCCTCGAACAGGGACCGGACGCCACGACCGTCCAAGTATCGAACCTTCTAATACAATCCGATTCCACCGAACTTCTCCGCCAGACTCAGTCAAGCCGCATCGCTCTCGCTCCGCAAACCCTCGGTCTCGACCGCCTCGAGCTCCAAGGCCCCGACGCCACCCGCATCAAGCTCTCAGACGTATCCTATTCCCCGGACGCTATCGCCTTCCAATTGCTCGCCTCCGAATTCACGCCAGAGAACCTCGGCAGCTGGACCGCCGACCCTCTCCCATCATTCCGCATCCAATCCCTGGATACCCAAGTCGACCTCAACGCGACAGGAGGCCACGCGACATTCTCAGGCAAAGCAAGCTGGCCGCTCGATTCCGAGAACACGATTGACGCCAGCTGGCAAGCCCGCCAAGGCCCGGAAACGCGAGACTTCCTTCAGATCGATCTCCTCGAGATCGGCGCCAGCGGCAAGAGCGTCGCCCAGGCCAACGGCGCTTTCCCCCTCAGCATCGGCTGGGCGGATAGCCAGCCGCAGTCCACCATCTCGCAGGAAGCGCCGCTCGCCCTCAGCCTGAAGTCCGTCCCCCATCCCGAATTCTGGGCATCCATCCAGGACTTCATCCCCTTCGCCATCAGCAAGCCGAACATCGACGCCCAACTTGCCGGCAGCCTCTCCAAGCCGCGCGGCAATATCGATCTGCAATTGGCGACCCTCGAATGGAAAAATCCCGATAGCCCCAGCCAGAACCTCAAGCTGCAAAACCTGCAGACCCAGCTCGAACTTACGCCAAGTATCATCAGAGCGGATACTTTCACCGCCAACATCGGAAACAATCGCGTCTCGGCCAACGCTACCCTGCCACTCAAAACCGCCACCCTCCGCGAGATCCTGGAAGAACCCCAGCAGCTCGACCTCGACCAGCTGACCGGGAAGGCCCGCCTCCAAATCGACGACCTCCCCTCCATCGCCGCCATCCTGCCAGACTTCATCCGCCAGCAAGGCAGCGCCAATATCGACATCGACCTCCAACCCGGCGATCTCGCCGCCACCGCCGAAATCCGAGGGATCGCCACTCGACCGCTACCGCCGCTCGGAGCCTTCTCGGACCTCAGCGGACGCATAGAGCTCAAGGATGGAATCTGGTCGACCGAAGGACTCGCGGGCCAGGCAGAGCAGAGCCCCTTTCTCCTCGTCGGCAAAGCCGACTTGAGCAACCTCAGCGCGCCGCTCTACGACCTGCGCTTCACCAGCGACGAGTTTCCCCTCCTGCGCGACGAGGGGCTGCTCTTCACCGGCGACATCGACCTCCAGCTCGTATCCGGAAAGTCGGAACAGCCCACACTCTCCGGTTCGCTTCTGCTCAGCAAAGGACTCGTCCTCGTCGAGCCCGAGTTGCTCTCCAGCTCCACTCGCACGACCAGTCAACGCCCTCCCTACTTCGCCGTCGAACGAGAGCCCTTCAAAGTCTGGAACCTCGATGTCGATCTGAGAGGGGACCGCTTTCTCCGCGTTTCGAATTCCTTTTTCGAAGGCCTGCTCTCAGCCGACTTCCGCCTCGACGGCACGCTTGGAAACCCTCTCCTCGTAGGCAAGGCCAAGGCAGAGCAAGGCCGCATCCTGCTGCCCGCCAGTTCACTCTCGCTGCTTAGCGGCGAAGCCGAAATCACCCGAGCCAACCCGACCGAAATCCAGATCGAAGCCAACGCCCGCGGCCGCGTCTTCGCCCACGACATCAACCTCCAGGCCAGCGGCAGCATCGAACAGCCCGACGTGACCATCACCACCAACCCCGCCCTCAGCCAAGTCGACGCTCTCCTCCTCGTCACCACTGGAAAACTGCCGCAGGGCGCCAGCAGCATCGCCCAGCAATCCGCCACCTCGATCGGACTCTTCCTCGGCAAGGGCCTCTTCAGAAAGCTGCTCGGCCCCTCCGACAGCGAACTCGGCGACCGCCTTTCCCTCGAAGTCGGCCAAGACATTTCCCTGCAAGGCAAGCGCACCATCGAAGCCACGTACCAGATTACGGATACGCTGGAAATCGAAGGCGAGTACGACAAGCGCGACGAATACAACGCGAACTTCAAATGGACCTTCTTCAAAAGGTAGTCGCAGTCGCGGCCCTCGTTCTCGCCCTCGGGAACCTGCCGATGCACGCCAAGAACAAGCCCGTGAAAATCGACGGCTTCGGCCTGCTGGGGAACGCCGAGCTGCGCGGCTCCTTGCGCCTGCTCGATTTCGAGCAAGGGCCGTTCGACGCCCGCAAGGTAGACGACGGAGCCTTCCTCCTGCTGACTCGGCTCCGCCAAAGCGGCTATCTGGATGCAAGCCTGACCGCCACCTTCGAACTCCCCGACGGCGAAACCCGAAGCGCGACCTGGGAGTCGGACACTCGCCCCGACCTGCCCCAAGATCTGGCCACCCACGCCGTGCGCTACGAAATCGCCCCAGGCATCCTCTACTACTACGAAGACGTGCAAATCTCCGGCCTCGTCGCCATCGAGCCGGAGATCGCCCGCGAGTACTTCATCCCCAAGGCTGCCCTGTATTCGCGTCGCGCGGACAAGGCATTCTCCCCCAGCATCTTTTCAAACGGACAAAAGCAGCTCATAGCCGCCCTTGTTGGGCTTGGCTACACGGATGCTCGCGTCGTCGAGCGGAACACCCTGAAAGATCCAGTCAGCGGAGCAGTAACCGCCCAACTGACGATCGAGCAAGGCAAGCTCTACCGAGTGGCCGAAAGCCGGACCTCCCTTATCGAAAGCGAAAAGCTCGTCGAGCAAACCGAGGCCAAGGAAGACGCCATATACCACCGAGCCTGGGTCGACGACCGGATTCGCGAGCTGCGCAACGAATCGTACCGTCTCGGATTTCCGGATACGCGTATCACTAGCTCGATTTCCCTGCTCGAAACCTCCGAAAGCGAAACGCAAGTAGCCGTCATCTTCGAAGTTCGGCGCGGAGAGAGGAAGATCCTCACCTCCGTCGAGCATCGCGGAGCCACCGATACGAAGAGCTCGCTGCTCCAACGCAAGACGGCCCTTTCGCCCGGAAACCCCCTCGACATAAGCGAAGTCGAAGCCGCCCGACGACGAATCTCCCGCCTCGGCATCTTCGAACGCGTCGATCTGAGCTACGAGCCAGACGGCCCGGACGGTCGAAAAGCTATCTTCGACTACGAAAACGGAGAGCGCATCGAGTGGCAGCTGCTCCTCGGCTACGGCAGCTACGAAAAGCTGCGAGGCGGAGTCCTAGGGCAGCGCAGCAACCTGTTCGGCAGAGCCCATTCGCTTT
Organism: Pelagicoccus sp.; assembly: GCA_028284635.1. Classification (GTDB taxonomy): domain Bacteria; phylum Verrucomicrobiota; class Verrucomicrobiia; order Opitutales; family Opitutaceae; genus Pelagicoccus. The sequence continues at coordinate 976 of JANQRJ010000080.1, read as the reverse complement.
CCCTCTCCGCCACCCAATCGGTCAAGTCCACCAGCGGACGCTTCGACTACACGGTGCCCGAACTGCTCGGCGAATCGATCGACGGCACGATAGAAGCAAGCTACCTGGACCGAGAGGAACTCTTTTTCGATCGTACCGAGCGCGGGGTATCCTTGGGACTGTCCACTCGCTTGGAGCGACTAGGCGTCGACCTCGCTCTGGACTACGCCTTCGACCGAAAGCGCTCGAGCGACCCCGCCTTCAACGCGGATCTCAGGCTGGAGGATACCAATATCGGCAGCCTCTCGCTTCGGGCCAGTCGCAACCGGCTCGACAACATTCTGTATCCGAAAAACGGTTACGAAATTTTCGCCGCCGTACGCTACGCCGCGGAAACGCTGGGCGGCGAGACCGAGTTCATCAGACCGGAGGCCGGAGCCAGCTACCACGCCCAGTTCGGCGGACTCTGGCTGCTGCACCTCGGAGCCAGGGGAGGCATGGTCAGCAGCCCAGGCGACAACGCTACCGAAATCCCGAACGGGGAACGCTTCCTGGTCGGCGGCGAGAACAGTTTGCGAGGCTTCCGACGAGGGGAAGCAGGACCGGTGGACGACGCAGACATACCAATCGGCGCCGAGGCCTTCGCCCTGCTCAACGTCGAGCTGGAGTACCCGCTGCTGGAGCGGCTGAACGTCGTGCTGTTCGCCGACGCGGCCCGCGTCTGGAATTCGACCGGCCGTTCGGACGAATTCGACGATTTGCTAAACGTCGGCCTAGGGCTGCGCTACCAGACGATCGTCGGTCCGGTGCGGCTGGAATACGGCCACAATATCGATCCGAAACCCAGCGACCCTGAAGGCACGCTGCACCTCTCGATCGGGTTTCCCTTTTGAGCGTAGCGCGGATCCCGCAGAGCGCATAGGCGTCAACTTAACGTGAGAAGCATCCTTTGGAGGGCAACGCTCCGTCGTTGCCGCACCGGTTGTTCCCTCTGTAG
>JANQRJ010000066.1 GCA_028284635.1 Pelagicoccus sp. | reverse complement strand
CGTTGCCGCACCGGTTGTTCCCTCTGTAGGCTCCGCGGCAATGACGGAGCATTGCCCTCCAGCCCACCGCCTTTCGGCTTAAGTTGACGCCTATGCGCATTTGCACGCCGAGCGGGCCCTACCTTGGAAACCTGGTTTTCTTGATTCCTATGCTTCAGAAAGCGCCTGCCAAATGTGTTGAGCGTGGCTTAGAAAAGCGTTCTTTCGCTCCGGGAATCGTCCCGATTCTATATTTGCTTTTTGAAGGTCAGCTTCTTTGATGGGCACTCTTTTTTTCCTATGAAAATCCTGGTAGCAGACAAAATCTCGTCGATCGGAGTCGACTTCCTGAAGCAGCAGGAAGGCTTTGAAGTGGTTGAAGCCTATGGCTCCGCCCCGGAGAAGATCCTGGAACTGTCCAAGGGCGCCTCCGCGATCATCGTGCGCAGCGAGACCAAGGTCACACGCGAGGTTTTCGAAGCGGCCGCTCCGACGCTTAAGGCAGTTGGCCGGGCAGGCGTCGGCGTAGACAACATCGATGCCGATGCGGCCACCGATTTCGGTGTGGTCGTCATGAACACTCCTGGCGGCAATACCATCGCGACCGCCGAGCTTACTTTCACCCACATGCTTTGCGGCGCCCGTCCCATCGCTCAAGCCGCTGCCTCGATGCGTGAGGGCCGCTGGGATCGCAAGATCTACGGCGGCAGCGAGCTTTTCAAGAAGACGCTCGGCATCTGCGGCATGGGACGCATCGGCATGGAGGTCGCCAAGCGGGCCAAGGCCTTCGGCATGGCTGTGTTGGCCTACGATCCCTACCTTTCGGACAGCAAAGCCGAGGGCGCTGGCGTCAAGCAAGTCGAGCTCGATGAGCTCTTCGGCGCCTCTGACTATATAACGGTGCATATGCCGCTCACTGATGCGACGCGTGGCATGATCGACGATGCCGCTATCGCAAGCATGAAGGATGGCGTGCGCCTCTTCAACTGCGCTCGCGGCGGCATCATCGACGAAGCTGCCTTGCTCAAGGGCCTGGAGAGCGGCAAGGTCGCTGCGGCCGGTCTCGACGTCTACGGTTCGGAACCGCTGGCCGAAGACAGCCCCCTGCGCGCTGCCAAGAACCTGAATCTCACGCCTCACCTCGGCGCTTCGACCGAAGAAGCGCAGGAAAGCGTGGGCCTGGAAATCGCCGAAAGCGTTACCTCAGTTTTGCGGGACGGCGGGATTCGCAACGCCATCAACATGCCCTCTCTCGACGAGCAGACGCTAAAGACCGTCGGACCCTACCTTGAGCTTTGCTCTGCGCTCGGCTCGCTTGTCCAGCAGCTCGCTCTCGCCAAGGTCGAGAAGATCAAGATCACCTACTCGGGCAAGATCGTCGATCTCGACGCGAACTCCCTTACTCGCGGCATTCTCAAGGGCTACCTCAAGGATATCAGCAGCAACGTGAATTTCGTAAACGCCATGGTAATCATGGAGCGCCATGGCCTGGCTGTCGACGTGCTCAAATCCTCCGAGGAATGCGACTACACCGAGCTTATTCGCGTCGAAGCTCACGCTGCCGGAGGCGAAGTCGTCTCCGCCGAAGGCACCCTCATCGGCAAGGGCAACGCCCCTCGCATTGTCAGCATCAACGGCCGCGAAGTCGAAGTGGAGCCTCACGGCTGCATGCTGGTCATCGCCAACAGCGACGAGCTCGGCATCGTGGGCAAGGTGGGTGGCATCATCGGCAAGGATGGCGTCAATATCGCGGCGATGTCGCTAAGCCGCAATGAGGTAGGCGGAGTCGCCCTCAATGTCGCTAGCCTCGACAGCGACCTGAGCGAAACCGCTATGGCCGATATCAAGTCCATCGACGCGATCAAGCAGGCCAAGCTCGTGCATCTGTAGTTTATTTTTGGATATCTGAAATGTCGGTCGATCTCATAGCTGCCGTTGCGGCTGCCGGAGTAGGGTACCTGATAGGGTCTCTGCCTTTCGGCTACCTGGTCGCCAAGAGCAAGGGAGTCGACATCTTCGCGGTTGGCAGTCGCAACCCCGGGGCGACGAATGTGAAGCGCTGCGTAGGCAGGAAGGCTGGAAACCTGGTCTTCGCCCTCGATGCGGTAAAGGGCTTCGTTGCCACGTTCTGGCCGCTGTTGGTTTTCGGAGTCTCTTATGTCTATCCGTTGATTGGCCTTGTATTCGCAGTTGTAGGACACTCATTCTCTCTTTTTACGCGGTTTCGCGGAGGCAAGGGAGTAGCCACGATGCTCGGTGGGGTTGTTGCCCTCATGCCGTGGGCGGCCCTGATCGGAGCGCTGGTCTGGCTAGCGGTGTTCTACGCGTCTCGCTACGTCTCTCTGGCTTCCATCTGCCTAGCGATCAGCCTGCCGCTGAGCAATCTTCTGCTAGGGGTTGCCGAGCCGCTCGTCTGGGTCTCGGCAGCGCTGGCTGTATTGGTCATCGTAAGACACCGCGAGAATATCGTCCGCTTGCTGCGCGGCGAGGAAAACAGATTCGCCCGCAAGTCCGGGAATGAAAGCAAATGAGCGACCAAGTAATAAGAATCGGCCTCTGCGGTTTTGGCGTAGTAGGGCAAGGCGTCTTCAACCATCTCAAACGCAGGAAGGAAGCGCTCGGCGAGCAGCTCGGCGCGCGGCTTGAAGTAACACGTATTGCAGTTCGTGATACAAGCAAGTCTCGTGACTTCGAATTCGATCCGAGCGTCCTCACCACCGACGCTTTGTCGATCGCGTCCGATCCGGAGATCGACGTGCTTTGCGAGCTCATGGGTGGCACCGACAAGGCTTTGGCCGTGACGTTGACCGCGCTCAAGGCGGGCAAGACTGTCGTCACGGCTAACAAGGCTCTGCTCTGCGATCACGGAGCAGAGGTGTTCGACGCCGCTCGCGAAGGTGGAGGTCACGTGCTTTTCGAAGCCAGCGTGGCGGGCGGTATTCCTGTGATCAAAGCGATAAAGGAAGGCTTGGTCGTCAACCGCTTCAGCAGCATCTACGGCATTCTCAACGGCACCTGCAACTACATCCTGACTCGCATGACCAACGAGGGCGGGTCGTATCAGGACATTCTGCGAGAAGCCAAGGAACTTGGCTACGCGGAAGCCGACGAGTCTCTCGACGTGGATGGCATCGATACTGCTCACAAGGCCGTGGTGCTGGCCTACTTGGCTTTCGGCCGATGGGTGCCTTATTCCGACCTGCTCGTGGAGGGGATCGCGGCCGTCACGCAGGACGACATCTCCTACGCCCGGGAGAATGGATACGCGATCAAGCTGCTGGCGGTGATCGACCTCGCCCATGCTTCCGGCAAGCTCTACATTTCGGTGTTACCCACGCTTGTATCCAAAAGATACGCGCTCGGCAGTGTCGATGGCGTTTTCAATGCGGTTTCCATTCACGGCGACGTGGTAGGCGAGACCGTCTACATTGGCCCTGGAGCTGGGCGCGATGCCACCGCCAGCGCGGTAATCGCCGACGTCGTCGACGCGGCCAAACTGATCGGCAAGAAGGACTGTGGCGGCTTTATCGATCCCGCACCGAAGGGTGGTCACCTCATCGAGTTGGCCGAGCCCGAGGAGATCATGTCTCGCTACTACGTGCGCCTGCAGGTCCTAGACGAGCCGGGAGTCATGGCGGAGGTCGCTTCCTTGCTCGCCGAACATCAAGTCAGCCTAGCCAGCGTTACGCAAAAGGAAGTGGCCGAAGGAGCCAAGGATGCCTCTCTCATTATGACGACGCATTTCACTTCGGAAAGGGCTTTGCTAGAGGCAGTCAAGTCGCTCGAAAAATGCGACCGCGTGCAAGGCAAGCCGTTCAGCATGCCCATCAGCACTTTCGAGGACTAGTATCCGAAATTTGGAACACGCATGGCTCGCATCGTAAAGAAGTTTGGCGGCACGTCTGTAGGAGACGTGGAGCGCATCAAGAATGTCGCGAAAATCATCGAGGCGGACGTCGCTCTTGGGCACCAAGTCGCTGTGGTGGTCTCGGCTCGATCCGGCGTGACCAATGAACTCATCGCTCGGGCTCAGTCGATCAACGAAAACCCGAACGAGCGGGAAATGGACATGCTTCTGGCGGTCGGCGAGCAGGAGACGATCGCTTTGACGGCCATGGCATTGCACGCTCTCGGCGTTCCGGCGGTTTCCATGACCGGCGCCATGGCTGGCATCAAGACCGATCCCTTCCACACCCGGGCTCGCATCGTCAGCATGAACTGCGACAAGATCGAGAGCCGTCTGGCGGAAGGCTCAGTTGTCATCGTGGCCGGCTTTCAAGGGGCTAACGACGACGGCCAGGTCACCACGCTTGGTCGCGGCGGATCGGATCTCTCGGCTATCGCTCTGGCGAGCGGCTTGAAGGCGGACGTCTGCCAAATCTACACGGACGTCGATGGGGTCTATACTGCGGATCCTCGTATCGTTCCTTTGGCTCGCAAGATCCCCGAGATCAGCTACGAAGAGATGCTCGAGCTGGCCAGCCTTGGCACCAAGGTCATGCAAGCTCGTTCCGTCGAGTTTTCCAACAAGTTCAACGTCGTATTCGAAGTACGATCAAGTTTCGACACCTCAAAACCAGGCACCATCGTGAAACAGGAAGTCAGTTCAATGGAAGACGTCGTAGTACGCGGCGTAGCCCTCGACCGCAATCAGGCGAAGATCATGATCACCAACATCCCGGACGAGCCCGGTACTGCGGCCCGGATTTTCGGATCACTGGGCGAAGCCAACGCCATTGTCGACATGATCGTGCAGAACATCGGTCGGCACGGCGTAGCCAACATGACCTTCACCGTGCCGCGCGAAGATACGAAGCGCGCGGTTGCCGCCGTCGAATCGGTGCTCAACTCCATAGGCGGCGGCGAAGTCGCCGTGGTCGGAGATATCGTGAAACTCTCCGTGGTGGGCGTCGGCATGCGAAGCCACTCTGGAGTGGCCAGCAAGCTTTTCGGCGCCTTGGCTGAAGCGAAGGCGAATATCCAGATTATCAGTACATCCGAAATCAAGATCTCCGTAGTAATCGACGAAAAAGGCTGCGAAGATGCCATGCGTATCGTGCACACGGCCTTCGGTCTGGATAAGGAGGAAGGCTAGATGCATTGCATTTCAGAGGTAGGGACCGACCGCCGGGCGGTCCGCAGGGTCAGATTCTGTAAAGCGGACCGCCCGGCGGTCGGTCCCTACCTTGGATTCAGATGAAATTCATCAGCACCAGAGGTCAAACTGAGCCGCACAGCTTCTCCGAGGCGGTTCGCATCGGGCTCGCCCCCGACAAGGGGCTTTTCGTGCCGGAAGTTCTGCCGGACTTGAGCTCCGAGATGCTGAGCTGGGAAGGTCTATCGTATCCGGATACTTGTTACGAGTTCTTCAAACGCTTCGCCACGGATATTCCGACTGACGAACTCAAGACCTTGATCTCAGGAGCCTACAGCCGTTTCGATCACTCTGAGCACGCTCCTCTGGTGAAGCTGTCCGACGGGCTGTTCGTGCAGGAGCTCTTCCATGGCCCAACTCTTGCCTTCAAGGACTTCGCCTTGCAGCTGCTTGGTTCGCTCTACGAACGCCAGGTCGCCCAGAGCGGCGAGACCATCAACGTGCTTGGGGCCACCTCCGGCGATACCGGAGCTGCTGCGATCAACGGTCTACTTGGGAAAAGCGGAGTGAACATTTTCATCCTGTATCCGGATGGTCGAGTCGCCCCACTTCAGGAGCGTCAGATGGCGTGCCTCGAGCAAGACAACGTATTCCCGCTGGCGATCACGGGCAGCTTCGACGATGCCCAAGCTGCATTGAAAGACACTTTTGGCGACGAGACCTTCAGCCGAAAGGTCAGGCTTTCTGCTGTCAATTCGATCAATCTCGCCCGAATTCTCGCCCAGTGCGTCTATTATATATACGCTTGGCTGAAGCTGCCAGTCGAGCGACGAGCTGGCGCTACTTTCGTGGTGCCCACGGGCAATTTCGGCAATGTGCTCTCCGGCTACCTGGCCTCCCGCATGGGCATGCAGGTCGCCGGCTTTCGCGTGGCGACGAATCGCAACGACATCCTGCATCGCTTCTTCTCGGCGGGCGACTACTCGGTTTGCGCGGTCCGACCAAGTCACGCGCCTTCGATGGATATCCAGGTCGCTTCGAACTTCGAGCGCTTCATCTATTTCTCGCTTGGACGTGATCCAGCGGCGACGCGCCGGGCTATGGAGGATTTCAAGAGAAATGGAGCGGTTTCGCTGACTGATCTGGCTCCTGGCGTATCGATGAGCAGCACTCGGATGGACGATGCCGAAATCGAATCGGTCATCTCCAAGGTGTACGAAAAACACAACTACGTAGTCGATCCGCACACTGCCTGCGCGTTCAAGGAACTGGACGAATTCGAGACGACCGTAGTTCTTGCTACGGCCCATCCGGCGAAGTTTCCCGAAGTCGTCAAAGACTGCGTCGGTTCGGAGCCCACCCATCCTTCCCTTGAAGCCCTCAAGAGCAAGAAGATCGTCAAGTATCCACTTTCCCCCGACGAAGCGTCTATCAAATCCTTCATCCTCTCCAAGCAAAGCTGAACGCTAGCAGCAAAATCATTTGGGGCAAAATCATTATTTCCATGACCGGGTCGAATGATTTTGCCCTCGAATGATTTTGCAAAAGAAGTCCCCGATTCCTCCCTCCTTTATCATGAACAAGCCAACCATACTGATGTACGATACCACGTTGCGAGACGGTACCCAAGGCGAGGGCGTCTCCTTTTCCGTTACGGACAAGATCCGAATTGCGGAGAAGTTCGACCAGTTTGGCATCGACTATATCGAAGGTGGCTGGCCGGGTTCCAACCCACGTGACATGGCCTTTTTCGAAGCGGCCAAGGATCTCAAACTCAAGCATTCCAAGCTTGCCGCTTTCGGTTCCACGCGTCGGGCGAACTTGAAGGCGGAGGAAGATCCGCAGCTGCAGACGCTCATCGATGCCGAGACCCCGGTCGTCACCATCTTCGGCAAGACCTGGCTGCTGCATGTGAAGGAAGTCATCCGAGTCGCTCCGGAAGAGAATCTGGCTATGATAGAGGATTCCGTCCGGTTCCTAAAGGAGCGTGGTCGAGAGGTGGTCTACGATGCGGAACACTTCTACGACGGCTATGCCGACAGTCCAGACTACGCCATGCAGACGCTCGAGGCGGCAGTGAAAGGCGGCGCTGATTTTCTAGCCCTTTGCGACACCAATGGCGGCAAGCTGGTAGGAGAGCTGGCCGAGATGACCAAGACCGTCGTCGAGCGTTTTCCGGACACGAAGGTCGGCGTGCATTGCCATAACGATTCCGGACTCGGCGTCGCCGTTTCGCTGGCTGGAGTCGAAGCGGGCGCGACTATGGTGCAAGGCACTTTCAACGGCTATGGCGAGCGTGTCGGCAATGCGAATCTCACTACGATCCTCCCGAACCTCGCTTTGAAGATGGAGTATCCGCTTAATTGCGCGGAGCAGCTCAAGCGCTTGCGCGAGCTCTCGCTTTTCGTGGCGGATCTAGCGAATCTCGAGCATGACCAGAAGGCGCCGTTCGTCGGCTTGTCCGCCTTCACGCATAAGGGCGGAGCCCACGCGGATGCTACGAAGAAGGTTTCCTACAGCTACGAGCATGTCGATCCGACCAAGGTCGGAAACAAGCAGCGCGTACTTGTATCCGATATGGCAGGACGCAGCAGTTTGCTTATGAAGGCCCAGGAGCTGGGCTTCGACTTGGATCGGAATTCTCCTGAAACCAAGGTCATCATCGAAAAGCTCAAGGAGCTTGAATACAACGGCTACGAATTCGAATCGGCGGACGGCTCGCTGCGCCTTCTGCTCGACAAGCTGACGGACAAGCATCGCTCCCATTTCCAGTTCGAGGGCTACCGCGTGATTGTGGAGCGTCGGTCGAAAGCGGAAGCTCCCATCTCGGAGGCCACGATCAAGTTGAAGGTCGACGGAGAGACGCAGTATGTTGTCGCTGAGGATCCTGGTCCGGTTGGGGCGTTGGACAAGGCCTTGCGCCTGGCCTTGGCCAAGTCGTTTCCTCAGCTTTCGGAGCTTTCGCTCAAGGACTACAAGGTGCGCATCCTCGATTCCAAGCAAGGGGCGGAAGCCAAGACGCGGGTGCTTATCGAGTCGAGCGATGGCAGCGAGCTTTGGGGCACCGTCGGGGCGAGCGACAATATCATCGAAGCCAGTTGGCAAGCCATCCGCGACTCGATCGAATACAAGATCCTGCTCGACGAGTCGAAGTGACGTAGCGTTCTTCCGCGTTCTCACGAACGCGGCTACGGATGCGTGTTGTAGCCGCGTTCGTGAGAACGCGGAAAACGCAGCTACCCTACCAGCCGATTCAGGGCGCTGACTACGCCGCGGATCGAGGCGAGCGATATGTTCGTATCGATGCCGGCGCCGAAGCGGGTCTTGCCCTCTGGGCTTCTGAGCTCGATATAGGAGACTGCCTTGGAGGTGGCGCCCTTGCCAAGGGAGTGCTCGCTGTAGGAGAGCAGTTCGTAGTCCTTGTAGCCGAGTTGGGCGAGGGCGTCGACAAAGGCGGCGATCGGACCGTTGCCTGTACCGCGCAGGGTCTTTTCTTCTCCGCGGTATTTGACCACGGCCCAACCTTCGACGGTGGCATCATCGAGACGTTCGGAGCGGTACTCGATCAGGTCGAGCGGCTCGCGAACGCCTATGTATTCGTTTTGAAAACACTGGTAGACGCCCTCCGCAGTGATCTCCTCTCCGCTGGAATCGGCAAGCTGATTGACCGCGGCGCCAAGCTCCTTGTGCATGGCTTTGGGCATCTGGAAGCCGTACTCCTTTTCCATGATGTAGGCGACGCCGCCTTTGCCGGATTGGGAGTTGATGCGGATGATGGCCCGGTAGTTGCGTCCGATATCCTTCGGGTCGATGGTCAGGTAGGGAACGCGCCAGAGGGCCTTTTCGTCGTCCGGCATTTGGGCGAAGCCTTTTTTAATGGCGTCCTGGTGAGAGCCGGAAAAGGCGGTGAAGACGAGGTCGCCTCCGTAGGGAGAGCGAGGGGGCACATCCATCTTCGTGACGCGCTCGTAGACTTCGCGGATTTCGTTGAGCTGGGAGAAGTCGAGCTGCGGATCCAGACCTTGCGTGTACATATTCAAGGCAACGACCACGATATCCAGATTTCCAGTACGCTCGCCGTTTCCAAACAAGGTGCCTTCCACGCGGTCGGCCCCAGCCATCAGCCCGAGCTCCGTAGCGGCGATGCCGGTTCCTCTGTCATTGTGGGTGTGCAGGCTGACGGTGACGCTGTCGCGTTTGGAGATGTTGCGACAGAACCATTCGATCTGGTCGGCATGCACGTTGGGCGTGAAGAGTTCGACAGTGGCCGGGAGATTGAGGATGAGCTTGTTGTCGGGAGTAGGCTGCCAGATTTTGGAAACGGCTTCGCAGCATTCCAGCGAGAATTCCAGCTCGGTGTCCGAAAAGCTCTCGGGCGAATACTCTAGAGTGATATTCGTATCCGGCAGCGTGGGGACCAGTTCCTTGACCAGTTGGGCGCCCTTTACGGCGATCTGCTTGATGTCGTCCTTATCCGCGCCGAACACGACTTCGCGTTGGAGCGGATTGGTGGAGTTGTAGATGTGTACGATGGCGTTCTTGACGCCCTGCAGGGATTCGAAGGTGCGACGGATGAGATGCTCGCGGCATTGCACCAGGACCTGTACGGTCACGTCGTCCGGTATCAGCTTGTCCGATACGAGACGTCTTAGGAAAGCGAACTCCGTCTCGGAAGCGGAGGGGAAGCCCACTTCGATCTCCTTGAAGCCTATCTTCACTAGCGTCTGGAAGAGTTCGACTTTCTCCTCGACGTTCATCGGAATGGCGAGCGATTGGTTGCCATCGCGTAGGTCTACGCTGCACCAGATGGGAGCCTTTTCGATGGTGCGATTAGGCCATTGGCGATCCGGCAGATCGATGACCAGCGCGGGCCGGTATTTGGTGATGGGCGGTTTTTGCATGTCTATCGTGGGTTCAAAAACGAATGGACGCAGGCAGGGAGGGGCAACCCCAAAAAGGGGGGCGGTTCAGAGCGAATGTTCGGTTCGCGCGGCTCGAAAAAGCGCGAGCGTTTTCCAAAACGTCCCGACTGCCCCTGCCTACGCGAGTAGGAGAGCGTCGAGGTTGCTAAGTCGTAGCGGCGTCTGGAAGAGGTTCGGCATCTGGAAAGCTCGGAGGTCAGAGGCAAACTGGGGGCGTGTCAAGTTCGCGAATGGCGGGAACAGCGTTCTTGGGTGGGTTTGAAAATGTCGTTTTTCGAGTTGCGGCGCTTTACCAAATGGCTTCGCTGTCGCCCTTTGGTAAAGCCCAGGCGACACTTTGAAACACATCCCACTACCGAAGCAGTGCCCCTAGCTCCTCGAAGCTGCCAATGCTTTCGTAGGAATCCTCTGCAGAGCCTTTCTCGGTATGCATGCGCAGAACTTGCCAGCCTGCGGCGATCGCTCCCGCAACGTCGTGCTGCAGGCTGTCGCCAACATGCAGGATTTCCGTCGGCTGGCGCCCCAGTTCTCGGGCAGCGTGAAGAAAGATGGGCGGGTCGGGCTTTTCGCTGCCAATCTCGCTGGAGACGAAAACGCGATCGAATACCTGAGCAAAACCGGTTTCTCGCAAGACCTGGTGAACCCGCGCGTCCCAGTTGGTCAGCAAGGCGATGGTGAATTCGCGTCGTCTGAGCGTCTCTAGGGTTTCCAAGGCCTTGTCTGCAGGCCGCCAGCGCTTGCCTTCCGCAAAGGTGTGCCAAAGGTCTTCGAAAAGCGTCGGAAAGTCGGTCGGCCGCGGCGAAAGGTCGCGTATCGATTCCTTGACTACGGCTTCCCAGTAGCTGCGCTCCCGTTGCTCGCCATCGAGAATGGCCGTATCTTTGCCAACCTGGGAAAAGGCACGGCGAAATCCCGCTTCCAGGTCGGTTGCCGCATAGTCCAGGCCATGGTTTCCCATCACCTCCCGATATATCTCTCCGACCGAGGGATGAGGATGGAAAAGCGTGTGAGCCGCATCGAAAGTGACGGCTTTGACGGCGGAAGGGTCGAACGGCATAGCCAGTTCAGCTGGAACCAAGCCTCTTGAGCAATTCGTAGCTGTAGAGCCCGGTAGCGTGTCTATCGCTGAAGCGGAACCGCACGGCATAGCTGCCGATAAACTCCCAGCTCTCCACAGTGACGCCGGAGTAGTCCTTCCCCGTTTCACCGCCGTGCAGGACTCCTAGGATGTCTCGTTCGCCGGCAGTCTCCGCGCTCGGCGACTTCTCTCGCAGGACCGGAGCAGGGATATAGCTCTCCGAACCGTCGTCCCAAGCAATAGCCACTTCGTTGCCGATCAACTGAATGTTTGTAGGCTTGATCATAGGTAGAAGGCAGGGAGTTAGCCGCTCCGTTTCGAAATGGCAAGCGGATCGGGTGGGCGGTTTTCAAAGCGGGCGCGAACAAATCTGGGAACGCGGGCGGCTCGCCCGCAGCAACAGGAGTCAGGCTGATTGCGGGCGAGCCGCCCGCGTTCCCAGAGGGTCGCAAAGCCCTGCCGGGACAAGTCCCGAATCGCATCTCGTTCGCCGTCTTCGCTTTTTCGGAGTTTGATTCTACACGAACTTGGCCTCTTGATGAGAGGCGTGAGCGCAATTGACGATTTGCTGGAAACGATGGCTCGGCTGCGAGGGCCGGATGGCTGCCCCTGGGATATCGAGCAGGACCACCAGTCCTTGGCCCAGTGCCTGGTAGACGAATGCTGCGAGCTGCTCGAGACGATCGACAAGCTCGACATGGATCACATGCGCGAGGAGCTCGGCGATGTGCTGCTCCAGGTCGTGTTTCACGCTCAGATGGCCAAGGAAAAGGGCTTCTTCGATTTCGATGCTGTGGCAGCCGAAATCAACGAGAAGCTGGTCCGCCGTCACCCGCATGTCTTTGGCGATGTGAAGCTGGAGGGCTCAGGGCAGGTGCTCGCTCAGTGGGACGAGATCAAGGCGGCCGAGAAGAAAAACGGTCGCAAGGCGGAGTCGGTTTTCAAGAGCTTGCCTCCCGCTCTGCCGTCATTGCTTTTCGCATACGATGTCTTCAAGCAGATCCGAAAGCGGACGCTGCCGGTCGGTAAGAGCGTAGACCTGGCTGCGATCGAGGCCATGGCGGATGAGTTGGACGAGGAGTCCGCAGGCCACATACTCTTCGAAATAGCTGCCGCTTGCCGCCTGAAGGGAATCGATCCGGAAAGCGCCCTACGGCGTTTCTCGCGGCGCGTGATGAAAGAGACCGAAGAGCTTACAGTCGCGGAGGAGGTAGTTTAGTGCCTTGTCCGGCATCCTTCGTAGCGCGGAGCTTTAGCCCGCGTCCACAGAAGTCTTACGCGGGCTAAAGCTCCGCGCTACGAAGGATGCGCGCCACGACTACACCTGATGAAACGCCCCCATGGCGAACGCAATGGCTGGATCCGTTTCTTCGCCATTTGGAGGGGGAGAGGCGGCTTTCCACGTATACGGTTCGCAACTACGGAACTGGGCTGCTGACTTTTTTCGCTTTTCTCGATTCCGATACCAGCTGGAAGGGCGATCTGGCGAAAATCGGTCTGCGTGACGTTCGAGATTTCGTGATCGAACAACAGCGTCGCGTTTCGCGCCGCACTATCCACAACTACGTCTCCGCTCTGCGCACCTTCTTCAAATACTGGATACGCCAAGGCAAACTGGAGAAGAACCCGCTGCTGGGCCTGGCGCTGCCGAAGCTGCCGAAAAAGCTTCCCGCCTTCATGACGGAGAAGCAGATCGTCAAGCTGCTGGACGGGCCGATGCGTTTGCTGGAAAACGAAGCGGTCTCGCAGCGCATCGCCTGGCGGGACAGACTTGCTCTCGAATTGCTCTACGGAACGGGGTTTCGGGTGAGCGAGCTTTGCGGTCTGACCTACGGTCAGTTAAGCTTCGACGAGGGAGTGGCTCGCATTGTGGGCAAGGGAGGAAAAGCTCGGCTTTGTCCCTTGGGTCGCGTGGCGATGGCTGTACTGGAAAAGTGGCGACAGGAGTTCGCGACTTCGACGAGCTTCGATGCCCCGGTGCTGGAAAATTCGAGAGGCGCCAAGTGGTCCTCCCGCAGCGTCCAGCTGCTTATGAAGAAGTATCTCGCCCTGGCCGAACTACCGATGGACCTGACTCCGCACAAGATCCGCCACTCCTACGCGACGCACCTGCTCGACAACGGAGCCGACCTCCGGCTGGTGCAAGAGCTGCTAGGCCACTCACGACTCTCCACGACGCAGGTCTACACGCACGTGAACATGGGTAGGCTGAAGGAGGCTTTCGATCAAGCGCATCCGAGGGCTTAGGAGGTTTGCTTTCCAGGTGAAAGCAACTCGATCGGCAGGTATTTCTTGAAGTGCAGGTAGTCCTTGTCTTTCGACAAAATCGGCATTTTCCAGGCGACGGAACAGGCGCAAAGTATGAAATCGTTGTTCGAACCTTGGATACCTTTGCGGCGACATGCATTAAAGAATCGAGCTGCAAGAATGAATATCTCGGAATCAAGCGTGCGGTCTGGGAATGCGGCAAGTCGACTTGCTATTCGGTCGAACTGTTTCGTTTCTTTTAGACCGCATAGTATCTCCATTCTGATTGTGCCAACTAGTTGAACCCGATTTTGCTCGATCAAGCTCTTCAGCTCTTGGACATGCTCGGATTTTGGATCGGGTTTTTTGCGAAAAGCTTCAGACCAAACGTCTGTGTCAACCAGCACCCTCACTGAACGGATCGCTGCTTTTTATAGTCGTAATCGGCATCGAATTCAACGGTGCCGAAGAGATCGATGATCTTGAGCTGCTCTCGGCGTTGCACGTACTCCGCAAGCGCTTGGTTTACAGCTTCCTTTTTCGTTTTCATCCCTCCCAGGCGCATCGCCTTGGATAGAAGCTTTTCGTTCAATTCAATGTTGGTCGCCATGTGCGATCGTTTGCACAATAGTGGAGTGATTGTCAAATGTAGATTCTTCCCTGGGATCGCGGGCGGCTCGCCCGCTTTTCGCAAGAGGTTCTTGTTGCGGGCGGGTCGCCCGCGATCCCAGGGAAGAATCTACGCGTATTTGTTTCTGAATACGACGCTCGAGCTGCTGCCGTTGGAGGCGATCGTCTTTACGGCGACGGAGATGCGGTTTTCGGCGTCGAGGGAATTCCAGTACTGATCGAGCGTTTCTTCGGGGCTCGCGGCTAGGGGGAGGAGCAGGGGGTCGACGTTGAAGGTCGGGAGCGGGCTGCCGTCGCCCATGTAGGTGGTAAGTCCGTAACCGATGCCAGGAGTGGGAATTTGTGGATGGTAGTAGTGGCGATCCGAATACGTGGGGTCGATCTTGTTGGCCTTGAGGATGGAGAGGCATATTTCGGGAGCGTCTCCAGAGAGATCGAGCATGCCAGTGATGCGTGGGGTGTAGTTCGGAGCGTCGGGCTCGCGTTCGCGGCTGGCAAGGGCGTCCTTCATGGACTTTCCGGCGGTCAGACCGTCGTGGAGAGTGCGGGTCTGGTCGCCGTTGCTGACCAGGAATGTGCCCGGCAGCTCGAGCATGGCTTCGTAGATGATGAGGCTGGGGTCCTCGACCTTGGAGGGATCGAAGGGTTCGGTACGCAGCGTGGGGCCTTCGAGAGCGAATTGGCGGTTTCGGCTGTTGGGGCTGCGGCCCATGATCCAGTACACTTGTTGCCAAGCGTCGCCGGAGGCAGACTTGCCGATGACGAGACCGCGCCCCGGATAGGAATTGGCGGCAATATGGGATTGCAAGGTGGAGGCAGCGATTTCGTTGGCGGTCATGGTAGAGGGGCTGAGGGATAGGATGATGGGGAGGGCTGGCAATCGTTTTCGATTTGGGGAGGGGTGGTAGGGCTCGATCGCCGAGCGAGCCGCATTGCAGGATCCATTCTCCACGGCCCGCTCGGCGATCGGGCCCTACCTTGGAAATCCTTTGCTGGCCGCGAGGCCTGCAAGGCGGGCGGTGGTCCAGGCGGCTTGGAAGTTGAAGCCGCCAGTGATGCCGTCGATGTCGAGGACCTCGCCGGCGAAATGGAGGCCGGGGACGAATTTGCTTTGCATGGTCTTGAAGTCTACTTCCTTGAGGGAGACGCCGCCGCAGGTGACGAATTCTTCTTTGTTCATGCTTTTCTTGAGGACTTGGAAGCGGGTGTTAGCAATGCGTTCCGCAAGCTGGTTGGCGTGTTTCTTGGAAAGCTGAGCCCACTGCGTGTCAGGTTTTATGGATACGATTTCCAGGAGACGTTCCCAGAAGCGTTTTTGGAAATCGAAGGGATTGGCGCTGCCGAGATTGCGGCGGCTGTACTGGCTTTTGGCTTGCTCGAGTCTCTGACGGACTTCGTCGATCGTGGCGTCGCCCAGCCAGTTGACAGCGATCTCGAAGCGGTAGTCGAGCTCCTGGAAGACGCGAGCGCCCCAGGCTGAGAGCTTGAGAATGGCCGGACCGCTGAGTCCCCAATGAGTGATGAGGATGGGGCCAGACTGGCGGAGCTTGGCTGGAGCGTAGCGAACGCTGGCGTTCTCGATGGAGATGCCTTGCAGGTCGCGGAGCAGGGGGTCGTCGATGTGGAAGGTGAAGAGCGAGGGGGCGAGCGGAGCGATCGTGTGGCCGAAGTCGCGAGAGATCTGGTGTCCGCCGGAGGCTTGGCCGCCGCCGGTGGTGACGATGACGCGGTCAGCGTCTAGAGTTTTGCTTGTAGAGAGATGAAGGGTGAAAGTGCCGTGTGGCTGTCGGGAAACTTTGGATACTCCTGTGGAGATATGCAGACTGATGCCGAGTTTTTCGATTTCGCCAGTGAGGCAATCGATGATGGTCTGGGAGTCGTCGGTGGTGGGAAACATGCGTCCGTCGGCCTCGGTTTTGAGGGCGACGCCTCTGGCTTGAAACCAGTCGATGGTGTCCTGAGGCTGCCAAGCATGGAAAGCCCCGTGCAGCTCCTTGGCCCCACGCGGGTAGCGGGTGACGAGCTCCCGAGGATCGAAGCAGGCGTGGGTGACGTTGCAGCGTCCTCCGCCGGAGATAGCGACTTTCGCGAGCACCCGCTTGGAGTGCTCGAAAATGTGGATACGGGTATCCGGATTGACTTCAGCGGCGGTGATCGCCGAAAAGAAGCCAGCGGCTCCGCCGCCGATGACGGCTAGAGTCGGCATAGATTTTTTGCCCACAGATGACACAGATAAGCACAGATTTTTAGAATCATCTGTGGGGATCTATGTTATCTGTGGGCAAGTCCTGCCTCAGTCTTGGCCGACGGTGTATTTGCTTGGCGGGGACACGATGCCGGTCCGTACGCAGTAGTCGCCGAAGCGTTCGCCGTCCTGGCGTTCCTTGGCGTAGGACTTGAGGTGCGGCTCGACGGCGGGGACGATCTCCTCCGATTTGATGCTTTCCTTGTAGAGAGTGTTGAGACGGGTGCCTTCGTACGCGGCGCCGAGGTAGAGGTTGTACTTGCCAGGGGCCTTGCCGATTAGGCCTATTTCCGCGAGGTAAGGACGGGCGCAGCCATTGGGGCAGCCGGTCATGCGGATGCTGATCTGGTCGTCGGTGAGGCCCGCTTCGTCGAGCACGGTCTCGAGCTGGTCGAGGAGCTCGGGGATGAAGCGTTCGGATTCTGAAAGGGCGAGGCCGCAGGTGGGCAGGGCGGGGCAAGCGAGGGCGTTTCGGCGGAGACCGGAGAGCTTTGCGGGGCCGGGGACGTTGTTGGCGTCGAGAATAGCTTGGATCTCGGTTTTCTTGGCTTCGCTTACGCCGCAGAAAGCGAGGTTCTGGGAGGGAGTGAGGCGGATGTCGCCTTCGTGGATCTTGGCGATCTCCCGGAAGGCGGTACGGAGGTTGACGCCGTCCTTGTCGACGATGCGGCCGCTTTGGATGAATTGCACGTAGTACCAGTCGCCGCTTACGTCCTGGTTCCAGCCGTAGTCGTCTTCGATGCGGTCGAAGGTGAATTCCTTGGCGGCATCGAGGGGGAAGCCGGTTCGTTTCTCGACCTCGGCCTTGAAGGCGTCGAGGCCCATGCGGTCGATGGTGTACTTGAGGCGGGCGTTCTTGCGGTCGGTGCGGCTACCGTGGTCGCGCTGGGAGAGCACGACGGCTTCGGCAACGGCGTTGACCTGGTCGACGGAGCAGAAGCCCATGACGTCGGCGACGCGGGGATAGGTCTTGTCGTTTCCGTGGGTGGTGCCGAGGCCGCCGCCTACGGTGACGTTGAAGCCGAGGAGCTTGTCGCCGTCGAAGATGGCGATGAAGCCGAGATCCTGGGAGAAGACGTCGACGTCGTTGGTGGGCGGTATGGCGACGCCGATCTTGAATTTGCGGGGCAGGTAGGTCGTGCCGTAGATGGGTTCTTCCTCGGCTTCGCCGGATACCTTTTCGCCGTCGATGAAGATCTCATGATAGGCGCGGCCTTTGGGGAGGAGATGGAGGGAGATGCCTTTGGCGATTTCGTAGACCTTGGCGTGGGCGTGGGTCTTCTTGAAGTCGGGCTGGCACATGACGTTGCGGTTGATGTCGCCGCAGGCTCCGATGGAATCGAGGAGGACGGCGTCCATGCCGCGCACGACGGAGCGGAGGTTGCCCTTGAGCAGGCCGTGCAGCTGGAAGGTCTGGCGGGTAGTGAGACGGATGGTCTGGTTGCCGTAGTCGGTGGAGAGTCCGTCGATGGCGAGGTACTGCTGGGGGGTGCAGACGCCACCGGGGAGGCGGACGCGGAGCATGAAGGAGAAGGCCTTTTCGAGGAGCTTCTTGCGGCGCTCGCCGCGCAGGTCGCGGTCGTCCTGGACGTACATTCCGTGGAATTTGGAGAGCTGGGCGGCGTCGGCGGAGATGTTGCCGGTGCTTTGGTCGTCGAGCTCCGCGGCTAGGGTGCCTCGGAGATTCTTGCTCTCTTCCTTGATGTGCTCGTTCTTCTCGAGCTTGACTGTCGCGTCTGCGGAACTCATGGCGGGCGATTTCTAGGTGGGGGCGCTTCGATGGCAAGTCAATTGCCGGGCGGCGATGAGGGGATCTCATCTTCATCTGCTTCTACTTCTGCTTCTTCATCCCCTTCGTTTTTGGAAGAAGATGAAGAAGTGGAAGCAGATGAAGATTAACCGGGCTAGCGCTGGACGAGGGAGTCGGTTGGCTCGGGTAGGGCGTAGTCTTCGAGCAGCATGCGGGCGTTGCCGACGCTGGTGCGAACGTCGACGCGCATGGGGATACGTTGTTCGTCGGCGGTGATCCAGATGGACATGCCTCCTCCTTCGCGGAAGGTTTTGCTTCTGGGGAACACGCGCACGGGTTCGATGCGGTAGCAGCTTTTGCGGCCGAATTCGGTTTTGATTTCCTCGATCTCCTGGACCTGCATTTCGACGAAGTAGAACTTGCCCCGCGAGTTGACGCAGAGGGGGTAGTGAGCGCCAACCTCCATTTCCCAGGCTCGCAGCTGGAGGATGGAACTGGCGTAGTCGAGAGTGATGTCGTAGGGCAGGGGCTTGACGCGGCTGCGCTCGGGCTCGATGTCGTCGGTGTAGTTCACGGTTTTCGCCTCGTAGTCGAAGAGGGCGAGGGTACTGCTTTTGCTGGAGCGTATCTTGCCGCTGACGGCGTCGCTGAGCACCCGCCAGTTGACGGCGTCGAGGATGGTGCTGGCTTCCATGTTCATCGGATAGAGCCTGCGGATGAGACCGGCGGAGGCCGTTTCGAGTTTCACTTGGAGCTGGGGCGACTCGGCGTCAGCTACCGACGCGGTGGAAATGACGATGTTGCCTGCCTTGCGAAAGAATCCCCACTGAGCGCGGTAGTCGAAGCGTTGGCCGGGCTGAAAGGCCTGGCCGCGTTGCTCGGCAGCGGGGAATTCGGCTTCAGGCCACGAAACGTTCTCCTCTGGTTCTGGCGAGGAGCTTTCGTCGAATGCGTCTTCGTCGATCTTGGCTTGGGATAGGGCGCTTGCCGCTACGGCTAGGCAGCAGGCAGCGCAGAGGCGGAGATGTCTCAGGAAGTATTCCATGCTTGGCGGTCGACGTAGGGTACGGTCGACAATGGATGTTGGATGCGGAGTAGCAAGTTGAGTTCCGCGTCGATTAGGGCGAGTCCGATTTGCCGGGGCCGAAGACGAAGAGCTTCTGTCCGGCGAAGTTCCAGCATGCCCAGACGAAAGTGGCGACCAGAAAGGCGGGGTTCGAGGCGCCTCCGGAATCCGCAGCAAGGTCGTGCACGGCGCTGTTAAGCATCCAGCCGGTGAAGTAGAGCAGGGCAAAGCGAATAGGTTCGCTAGCCCGATAGCGGCGTTTGCGAAAGGTGAAGAGCTTGTGGGCGAAGAAGCCCCATATTGCGATGCAGGCGAAACTGATCCGCTTGGCCCAGGAGCTGGAGACCTCGAACCGCTCGGCGAGAAGGTGGTACACGCCGTAGTCGATGGTCAGCGAGACGGCGCTGACCAGGGCGAAGCGTACGGCTTGCAGAACGGTCTTTCGGAATTCGGACATCGGGGAATCGATTTGGCGGTCGGAGAAAAAGCGCCGCTCCAGAGCTAGGCAAACGATTATTCGAACCCCTCGACCTCCTCTAATCAAAGCAAAGGCCTCCGAGGCCATGCGCTTAATTCTCCAACGTTAGAGAATTAAATGCGCCTGTCCGGCTGACGGCGTTTGACTAACGGGGAGCTTGCCGCATGTAAGTGCCGCTCACGAATCGCAGTATGAAGACCTTCAAGCAACTGGGCGTTAGCGAAAGACTTATCCAAGGGATCTCGGAGAAGGGCATTCTCGAGCCGACGGAGATTCAGGAGTTGGCTATCCCGTTTTTGCTGCAGGACGGCGGGGATTTCGTAGGTCAGGCTCAGACGGGCACGGGCAAGACAGCGGCCTTCGGCCTGCCTTTGTTGCAGAGAATAGATCCGCAGGACAAGCGTATCCAGGCTTTGGTGATCGCTCCCACGCGCGAGCTGGCCAAGCAAATAGCTAAACAGCTTTTCCACTACACCAAATACACCGAGAAGATCTTCGCCGAAGCGATTGCCGGCGGGGAGAAAATCGCTGGCCAGGTTGAAGCCTTGAAGCGACCGACTCACATCGTGGTAGCTACGCCGGGTAGGCTGATAGACCTGCTCAAGTTGCGGGCCTTGGACCTTTCCTCGGTGCGTACGGTGGTCCTCGACGAAGCGGACGAGATGTTGAGCATGGGATTCAAGGACGAACTGGACGCGATTCTCGACTTCACGCAGGGCAGCAGAAAGACCTGGCTTTTTTCCGCTACCATGCCGAAGGGCATTCGACTGATCATCGACAAGCACCTTTCGCCGAACGCTCGTCGAGTGCAAGTCGACCGCCGTCAGGTGGTCAACAGGAACATCAAGCACCAGTTCGCCATCTGCAAGATCGAGGAGAAGCCCTACGAGATCAGTCGATTCATCGATGGTCAGAAGGGCGACCGCGGGATCGTCTTCTGCCGTTCGCGGGCCGGAGTGCGGAATCTAGCTGAGGCTCTTGAGGAGCAGGGCCACAGGGTCGCCGTGTTGCAGGGCGAACTGTCCCAGAAAGATAGGGACAAGGTCATGCGCAGCTTCAAGAAAGGCCGTACCCAGATTCTGGTTTCGACCGACGTCGCAGCTCGAGGTATCGATGTGGAAAAGCTGGCGTTCGTCGTCCATCACCAGTTGCCGGATCAGATCGAATACTACACCCACCGGAGTGGACGTACGGCCCGAGCTGGGCGCTCCGGAATGTCTATGGCTTTCATCACGCGGGGCGATCTGAAGCGTTTGCGGGAGATGGAGAGCGAACTCAGTATCCGTTTTATGGAGATACGGTAGTAAATGTAGCGCGGAGCTTTAGCCCGCGTCCGCGATTCGCCCTCATCATCCCCCTCCTCATCTTCATCCTCATCCCAGGATAACGATGAGGATGAAGAAGAGGATGAGAATAAGAAGCAACGCGGTCGCGGGCTAAAGCTCCGCGCTACTCTTTGCCGCATTGCATCAATGAGACGATGCTGGCCTTCGAGGAGTGCAGGCTCGCCGCAAAGCGCCCGCTCCCCGAGCAAGGCCTGATCGGGCGTATACTATAGGTGAACTGTCTCCATGCGGAGAACTCTTCGCTTTCGCTGATGTTATAGCGTTCTTCCGAGCGGACTTGGCAAAGTGTCGGCGAGTTCGCATTTTCACATCCAACCAACCTAATTGTCATGAAATCGTATATAAAAAGAATAGCCTCTTTGCTTTCCACTCTGTCTTTAGTCTCTTTACTAGCTCTGCAAGTCGAGGCTGAGGACAAAGCGTCCGCCTATCAAAAGGGAGGTAGCTCCATTGCGGATATCGTGGAGCGAAGCAGCAACTTCAGCACCTTAGTTGCCGCCGCTAGAGCTGCAGGCCTGGCCAAGATGCTCGATTCCGACGGACCGTTCACCCTTTTCGCTCCAACTGATGTCGCCTTTTCCAAGCTGCCGGAGGGTACGCTAGAAGAGTTGCTTCTGCCCGAGAACAAGAAGAAGCTTAAGGAGCTCCTGACCCACCACATGCTCAAAGGTCAAGTGATGTCGGACGATGTGTCGTCTGGCGATGTCAAGACGGTCAGTGGCGAGGATGCTACTATAGAGGTTGGAGAGACGGGCGTCACTATCGATGGCGCTCGCGTAATCGCAACCGATGTTCTAGCCTCCAATGGCGTGATCCATGTTATAGACAAGGTGATGCTGCCCGAGGAATAGTTGCTTTCTCCAGCGAATCCCTTTGGCCGGCATCCCAGCTAGGGACCTGCAGCCGGCATGGCGCCCAATTACCACTTGCTGGTGTGCGGGCTTTTTGCTTTGTTCATGCGATGGGCGATTTGCCCGGCGCATATTCCAGCTTCGTCAAACCTGTTTCCGTCACTTTCTCCCAATTCCGGGCAAGGCTGGTCTTCGAATAGCGCATTCTAGAGATCGCCTTAGCTCTACCTCGCTAGATTTTAGCTGCTCGGAGAGCGCTCGCGCTTTTCCATCGTTTTCGAGCTAGAACAAAGTATACAGTTGGAACGGGTTCCCACATAGGGAATATGGCAGTCCATCGGCTCCATCCGCCTATGAGTTGTTCGATCTGAGGCATTGGATTTCGTATCTTGTTGTTCTTAAGAACATTAAGATTGTAAACGCATGGATTCGCCTCTCTCGAACTGCTGCTGAGAATTATTTTCGCTTTTTTGCTACAGTTTTTTAGCGGAATGGGAGGGCTCAGGGTTTGTTTGGGTATACGACCCCCATAGTCTAAACGACGAAACTACCCAATACCCCTCAACGTGTTTGCGCTCTTCCACCGCAGCTTGCGATGGCACCCTATACTCGTGTCCATTTCACAAAAATCTACTACACCAAGTTCCGCCACTCTTCCCTTTTTACTTGGTGTAACGGGGGACGACTATCCGGGCTCCCGTTGCGAAAAGAAACCGAGCTAATACCAGCGAATCATTACTCTTAATCTGGCACTAGAGAATGCATAGTATTCTTAGTCCATCCCACAAAAACACTAACGATAGTATATACACATATGAGTATAAGAACCTGGAGAACCCCACTCCCCAGCAAAAGAAGCTATACCCCAACGAGCCGTCGAGCTCGTTCCTTCGCAGCAGCCTTGCCTCTGTTGGCCGCGGCATGTCTATTGAATACCCCATCCCAAGCGCAAACCGACTTCACCTGGGCGCCTCTCAAGGAACCAGGCGTAGGCGGCCAGGTGACCTCGCTTTCGGTTAGCCCTTTCGATTCCAACCGCGTGCTTGCCGCCGGCGATCTGCTCGGCATTGCGCTCAGCACGAATGGCGGCAGTACTTGGAAGAGCACTTTTGGCCTTACGGGCGGCGGCCTGACGGTCGAGCAGTTCACTTGGGTGAATAGCACGACGGTCTGGGTTGCCACGGCGCGCGGACCGTACGTCAGCACGGATGGCGGCACCGTTTGGAACAATAGGCGCTCTGGCTTTCCTTCTTTCGTCGGCTTGGGCTTCACTGCTCCGATCCAGAAGATCCTGATCGATCCGAACAACAGCAGTCGCCTGCTGGCCTTCACCGGAAACTTCCGTCGCTTCAACAGCAGCAACGGCTACACAAACTTGGGCGAGGTCTGGGAATCGACTAATGGCGGCAGCAACTGGTCGCTGAAGTCCACTATCGTTGCCGGCAAGCACGTCGAGCACGCCGTGTACAAGGACAACAATACGATCTACGCGATTTGCGACGGAAAGTTCTGGCGTAGCAGCAACGACGGCAGCTCGTGGAGCCAGCAAGGGACTGGCTTGACGGGCAATGCCAAGTGGGTGACCCGCAGCCCGACTAACGGGGCCACTGTCTGGGTCGTCACTACGAATGGCGTTTTCAAGTCGACCAATAGCGGGACGAACTTCTCGTCCAGCTCCAGCGGCATTCCCAGCGGTTCGGAGTTTCGCGTCGTCGAGGTCGACCAGGAGAACGACGGTCGCGACGTGCTCTACGCGACGGTCACCGTCAACGATCCCGATCGCGGCGTCTGGCGCAGCACGAACGGTGGTTCCAGCTGGACCCGCACCAACTACTCTGGCGCCCCAGGTCTGAGCGGCTACCCTGATCAGGCCTACGCGAACACCAAGCCCAAGGTCCTGACTATCGACCCGTCGGATTCCGACCGCGTCTTCATGGGCAATAATGAAGCGATCTACCGCTCGAACAACACTGGCAACGACTGGTCGATCGTCAGCAACACGGCGCTGGGCAGCGGTTTCTATGTAGGCACCGGCTTTTCCGGACTGGTTTGCGAGGACTTCATTTTCAATCCCTTCAACCCGAACGAGTCGGCCACCTGCGCGCTCGATTCCGGCAAATGGTTTAGCCGCGACGACCTGCAGACTTGGAAGTTCGCGGCTGGGGGAGAAGGCAGAGGCGTCAACACCTTCTTTGGCTGCCAGGACGTCGCCTTCACGAATACCTCCGGTGGCAGTCAGGTGATCTATCTCGCTCAAGGCCAATTTGGTGGCCAGCAGCCGGCCCTGTACCGCACGACCGACGGCGGCAACAACTGGTCCGCGCGCACGCTGCCCTCCGGCACCTCGGGCGACATCCAGGACGTCTATGCCCATCCCACCAATACCAACACGGTTTGGCTAGTCCGCTCCAGCAAACTCTACCGCTCTACCAACGGCGGTAGCAGCTGGACCCAGCTCACCTCCGGCATCAGCGGTACGATCAGAGCGATTGCCGCCGATCCCACGGTCGCAGGCAACACTATCTACGCGGGTTCTTCCAATGGCGTCTACAAGACGACCGATGGGATAAACTTCACCGAGCTCGGCTTTCCGCAGGACGGCGTCACCGAAGTCACCATCGACCCGGTCAAGTCCGACCGCATCTACGTCGTGAACCGCAAGGACTCTACCAGCTCGCAGCGTGGCGTGTATCGCTATGATGGGGACACCGATACCTGGACCACAATCGTGCTCAACGGTACTATAAAGCTGATCAACGACGTGGCGATCGACCCGCTCGACAACACCCGCGTCTTCGTGTCGACCGACGAGGATCCCTTCAAGAGCTCCACCGGCGAAACCGGTGTTTGGGTCAAGGAGGGCAGCAGCCCCTTCGTTCAAGTGTCCCGCGCTCTGCCTATCCTCAAGGTCCAGTCTCTGACCTTCAAGCCCGGCACCAGCAAGCTCATCGCTTCCACCAACGGCC
The DNA here is from genome assembly GCA_028284635.1 of Pelagicoccus sp. GTDB lineage: Bacteria > Verrucomicrobiota > Verrucomicrobiia > Opitutales > Opitutaceae > Pelagicoccus. The sequence goes on along the minus strand of JANQRJ010000066.1, from coordinate 34,255 downwards.
GCGGCTACTTCGTAGCCGAAACAGGTGGCGGCGGAGGCGGTGGTAGCGGCTTGGACGTGTCCGTTGGCGGCTCGAACCAGACGCTCGCCAGCTCGAGCTTCAGCAGCTACGCCAGCGGGCAGGACCTCTCCGGCGGCTTCACCATCGAGGACGGCGGGGCCACCATCAAGCTCACCGGCAACTCCTGGAAGAAGGCTCCCCTGAGCTACACCATCACCGCCAACACGGTTCTGAAGTTCGACTTCCGCAGCACCGACGAGGGCGAGATCCACGCGATCGCCCTGGACGACAACAACGACTTCCAAGACGTGAAGAAGGCCTTCCAGGTGCACGGCTCGCAAACCTGGACCTCCGATGGGATCACCGACTTCAACAACTACTCGGGCAGCTCCTTCACTAGCTACACTATCCCCGTAGGCACGTACTACACAGGTGCGGTGAACAACATAGCGTTCATCAACGACGGCGACTCCAATACCGGGATCGGCTTCTTCCGCAACGTGGAAATCTTCGAAAGCGGCGGCGGAGGCGGTACGATTCTCGCCGAGAACTTCAACAGCACCTCGCTCGGCTCGATCCCCAGTGGCTGGACGCGTGACACGGGCGGGGGCTCTGTCGGAGTCGTAGACTTCCCATCCTCTTCCGATCGTTCGCTGCGAGTGGCTGACACGAAGAACTTCGACTCCAGCTCCGCTTCCGTCGACTTTACCGCTACCAGCGGTGTGGTCACCGTCTCGTTCCGCTGGCGTCAGAGCGACCAGGACAACTGGACGCGCATGCAGGTCAGAAGCGGTAGCACAGTTGTGGCAGACCTGCGCACCAGGAGCGGGAACATAGCGATCGAGGGCTCCAGCAGCTCGACGAACATATTCAACTACGCTTCGAACACCTGGTACGACATCGAGATCGAGCTGGACACTGGCAGCGACACCTTCGATGTGAGGATCAACGGGGCGCTCGAGGCGAGCAACCAGCCGTTCAAGAACGCCGCGTCCTCGGTCAATCGGTTCCGCACGAACACCGGCACCGGTGCCGTGACCAACGTCTGGATCGACGACCTTCTCGTTTCCGACTGACCCCTGGCGTAAGTCATCCGACTTCTCGTCTCCTCGCCGCCTGCGCTCCTAGTCGAGCGCGGGCGGCTTTGCTATAACATCCAACTCAATAGTGAACACACGTACACGTATGCATATGAAAATCCATATCCGATCCCTGCGGAAAATATCTCCGCTCCTAGCCACCTTCGCGATCCTAGGTGGCGCTCCCGCCAGCGAGGCAGCAGATGCTACTGGCCGTCCCGTTCGCGTCATGCCCGTAGGCGACTCTATAACCGAAGGGCAGGGCAGCAGAAACTACCGAAACCCCTTGTTAAACCTCGCCGTAGCCGACGGGAAGACCATCGACTTCGTCGGCCACAACCCACGCAATCCGCCGGTAGACGGCGAGAGCTCTGGGGAGGGCGGCTGGCGAGCCGACCAGATGTCCGGCGTAGCTCCGCCGCCCACTTTCGAGAGCCCCAACATCGGCGACGTTAGAAGTTGGATACCCGATCACGATCCGGACATCATATTGATCATGGCCGGCAAGAACGATATCCTGCAAGGTCGCGGCACTTCCGGCACCACCACCAATGTCGAGACCCTCATCGACCGGTGCTTTGCAGCCAATCCCAACGTACGCATCATCGTCGGCAATATCACGCCCCAGCGCAGCGACGCCGCTTATACCACCACGCATATCAGCGTAAACAACAACATCGCGAGCTACGTATCCACGCTGCAAGGACAAGGCAAGAAAATCGAACTGGTCGATCACTACAGCCTCTTCTTCCCGCTCGACAGTTCGGACTTCAGCGACTCCGTCCACCCCAGCCAGTCGGGCTACGACATGATGGCCGACGCCTGGTACGCGGCGCTCGCCCCGTATCTCAACAACGAAAGCTACGTCCCGCTCACCGGCACTGTCATCGGCTCCGGCAAGACGGGCTCCGGTGGATTCGCCAACGCCTTTGACGGCGACAATTCCACCGGCGTCAAGCTCCTGCTAGGCGGCTGGGTCGGGCTCGATCTCGGCTCCGCCAAGCAGATCGGAAACATCCGCGTCTTCCACAACACCTCCGGCAACAATGTCGACCGCAACCTCCGCCTTGAAGCCAGCAACTCCAGCGACTTCTCCAATGCGGTGAAGATCAGCAACGGCAAGGACAGGTTCGAGGACGCCATCGTCGAGGAGCGCACTGTCACCAACACGACCGCCTACCGCTACGTGCGGGCTCGCTCCGTCAACAACAGCGCCAGCGGCGACACTCAGGTCCGCGAGTTGACCTTCTTCACTCTGCCCGGCGGCAGCAGCGGTGGCGGCGGCAGCCTGAACGTCTCGGTGGGCGGTTCGAACCAGTCTCTGGCCAGTTCGAGCTTCAGCAGCTACGCCAGTGGGCAGGACCTCTCCGGCGGCTTCACCATCGAGGACGGCGGGGCCACCATCAGGCTCACCGGCAACTCCTGGAAGAAGGCTCCCCTGAACTACACCATCACCGCCAACACCGTCCTGAAGTTCGACTTCCGCAGCACCGACGAGGGCGAGATCCACGCCATCGCCCTGGACGACAACAACGACTTCCAGGACGTAAAGAAGGCCTTCCAGGTGCACGGCTCGCAAACCTGGAGCGGCGGCGCGTTTACCGACTTCAACAACTACTCGGGCAGCTCCTTCACCAGCTATACCATCCCGGTAGGCACCTACTATACGGGCGCGGTGAACAACATAGCGTTCATCAACGACGGCGACTCGAACACCGGGATCGGCTTCTTCCGCAATATCGAGATCTTCGAGAGCGGCGGCGGAGGCGGTACGATTCTCGCCGAGGACTTCAACGGCACCTCTACGGGCTCGATCCCCAGCGGCTGGACTCGCGACACTGGAGCGGGCTCTGTCGGCGTGGTCGACTTCCCCTCGAGCTCCGATCGTTCCCTCAGGATCGCCGACACGAAGAACTTCGACGCCAGCTCCGCCTCCGCCGACTTCGCGGCCACCAGCGGCGTGGTCACCGTCTCGTTCCGCTGGCGTCAGAGCGACCAGGACAACTGGACGCGCATGCAGGTCAGAAGCGGCAGCACCGTCGTCGCGGACCTGCGTACCAGGAGCGGCAACATAGCTATCGAGGGCTCCAGCAGCTCGACGAATCTGCTCAACTATGCTTCGAACACCTGGTACGACATCGAGATCGAGCTGGACACCGGCAGCGACACCTTCGACGTGAGAATCAACGGGGCCCTGGAGGCGAGCAACCAGCCGTTCAAGAACGCTGCGTCTTCGGTCAGTCGGTTCCGCGTCAATACAGGAAACGGCGCCGTGACCAACGTCTGGATAGACGACCTTCTCGTTTCCGACTGACCCCTGGCGTAAGTCATCCGACTTCTCGTCTCTTCGCCGCCTGCGCTCCTAGTCGAGCGCGGGCGGTTTTGCTATAATATCCAATCTAGCACTACTTTGTTAGGCCACGTGGACAAATTACTCATGTCGCCTATTTCGGTGGTTTTCGGCCCAAATTGCGTTCCCTCACCTCGATGAATCTCGATGTGTTCGATCGCTTCGCGACCGTGTCGGCTAACGCCTTATTGCCTGTCCAAGTTGTTAATCGATGCTGCGAGGAGTCCGAAGGACAACACTCGCCGCAGCAGCATTGTTAACAACTTGCCGCGGCGGAGCTCCGAGGGTAACCTGTGGCGTCGGCCGTCCCGCGCAACGGCTGTGTCGGCTGTTTCCCTCGAGGAATCTACCGAGAGATCCGGCGGGGCGGAAAAGACGCCGCAAAACGAATGCTCAAGAAGCATGGATCGTGCGGATCCATACAATAAGCGCTTCGCCGCGGCGCCTGCCTTCGCAACAAGCAAAGACTGAAAGCAAGCCATGATAGATCTAGAAAACCCGTTTTGCAACCAATCCTCGCACGCCGCCTACGCGAGCGTGGACTGGGGGCACCAGGCCAACTGCATCCACCTGCTGCCGGCAGGATCGCGACAGGAGCAGCGCTTCGAGATTGCCGCCGACCCCGCTTCCATGAACGCGTTCATGGAAGGATTGCGCGAGCGCTTCGGGCAATGGCGAGTCGCCATCCTCAGCGAGCAAAGCAAGGGGGCCCTGGTCAACCTGCTGCTCGACTTCGAGTTCGTGGACCTGTTCACGGTCAATCCCCTTGCCGTGGCGAGGTTTCGCAAGAGCCTCCACCCCTGCGGAGCGAAGAGCGACCCTATCGACTCGAGCGCCTTGCTTCGCATGCTCTTCACGCATCGCGATCGCATCAAGCCAGTGGCCAGGGGCGACCGAGCTAGCCGTCGCCTCGACGCCCTCAATACGCGCCGCCGAGAGCTGGTCGAACAGCGCGTCGCAGTGGCCTTGCGCCTCAAAGGCCTGCTGCGCGAGTACTATCCGCAGGCCTTGCCCATGGTCGGCGACGAGCTTTGGGACCCGATCAGCCTGGCGTTCCTCCGCAGATGGCCCTGCTACTCGAAGCTCTCCAAGTCCAAGGACGAGACTCTCCAACGCTTCTACTACGCCAACGGCAGCCGCAGCGCCAAGGCCATCGCCAAACGCATAGCCGCGTTGCGCTCGAGCGCGAAGCTAAGCTCCGACCCCTTGATCGAGGAGCTCGGGGCCGTGCGCCTGGCCAACTGCGTCGAGCAGCTAAGCGTATTGAACAGCCAGATACGCGCCATGGCCAAACGCGTGAAGTCCTGCTTCCAGAGCCACCCCGACAAGGACCTTTTCGCGGCGCTTCCCGGCGCAGGCCCCGCGATGGCTCCTCGGCTTGCCGCCGCCTTCGGCAGCGACCGCGACCGCTTCGAGGACGTCTCGAAGTTCCAGGCCCACGTGGGAATCGCCCCGATCAAAGTGTCCAGCGGGACCAGGAACTACACCTTCATGAGGGAGAGGTGCCACAAGTTCCTTCGGCAAAGCTTCCACGAATGGGCGGGCTTGACGATCCAGTACAGCGGCTGGGCGAAAGCTTGCTACGAGCTGATGAGGCAACGCGGCAAACGTGTCGGCGTGGCCAAGCGCGCCCTGGCTTTCAAGTGGACGCGAATCCTGTTCCGATGCTGGAAGAACGGGACCCGATACGACGAGGCGACCTACGTGAGAAGCCTCGCCAAGCGCGGCTCGCCGATCATCGGCAAGATGAAAGAGCTCGGATTTATCGACGATGAAAACAATCTACTTTATACTTGATGGACAGGCTCAGAAGTCTCGGTACACCTCGGATCGAGAGCCGCAATTTTGACTCGAAAACCCCTCGACGGAGCGAAGCGTAGATGGCGTAGCAAAAGGCTCGTTCCGCAATCTGTCCACGCGGCCTGACTATCATCTGTAGGGCCGGTGCTCGTCGCTTCCAGAGATTTAACAAATTAGACCCAATAAGTCGTGGAAAATATACGTGTTGATACCTTATTAATTTTCGATTAGAGGGCTGTTGTCGGAATTTCATGTGTCAGCCTTTGTTTCGTAACTTAATGGTTTTGAGAAGCTTGAGCTGATTTCGTGTCTTTGGCATCTCTCCTTCGAGATCCTCTTTGGAAATAATTATCCGTCTCCCGCTATTTTCTTTTGATGGTTATGGCGAATTCGAGGGTTGTGTGGTTAGATATACCCTAGACTCCATTTATTCGACCCCAGTTACCCCTCGGCGAGCGCACGCTTCCCCATTGCATTCCGTAATGGCGTGCCCTCTACGCGTCCGTTTTCTTCGAAATGCTAACCTCTAATATCCAACTCTCTGCAGTGCAGGGAAATGATCGGCAATGCCTGGTTTAATCAGACTTAAAGCTGATTTACAGATTCGTTTTCAGATCCCTAGCTCCTGCTAAAGGATATGTCGTTTTCAGTCCAACCCACAAATAACACTAACGATAATAATATACATGAGTATAAAAACCTCGAAAACCCCAAATCCAAGTCAAAGCAACTGTGTTTCGACGAGCCGTCGCGTTCGTTCTTTTGTCTCGGCCTTGCCTCTGTTGGCCGCGGCATGTCTATTGAATACCCCATCTCAAGCGCAGATCGGTATCACTTGGTCCCCTTTGCTCGAGCCTGGGGTCGGTGGCCAGTTGACCTCGCTTTCAGTAAGCCCCTTCGATTCCAATCGCGTACTCTCCGCCGGCGATATGCTAGGCATCGCGCTCAGTACGAATGGCGGAAACACTTGGGGAAGCACCTTTGGTCTCACGGGCGGTGGCCTGACGGTCGAGCAATTTACCTGGGTCAACAGTACCACGGTCTGGGCAGCCACGGCGCGCGGGCCGTACGTCAGTACGGATGGCGGCGTAGTCTGGACCAATAAGCGCTCGGGCTTTCCATCCTTCGTGGGCCTCGGATTCACCGCTCCGATCCAGAAGATTCTGATCGATCCGAATAACAGCAGTCGCGTATTGGCCTTCGTTGGAAACTTTCGTCGCTTCAATAGCGGCAATGGCTACACCAATTTGGGCCAGGTTTGGGAGTCGACCAACGGCGGCAACAACTGGTCACTGAAGTCCACCATCGTTGCCGGCAAGCACGTCGAGCACGCTGTATATAAAGACAACAACACTATCTATGCGATTTGCGACGGAAAGTTCTGGCGCAGCGGCAACGACGGCAGCTCGTGGAGCCAGCAAGGCACCGGCTTGACGGGCAGTGCCAAATGGGTGACCCGCAGTCCAACCAACGCAGCCACTGTCTGGGTCGTCACCACGAATGGCGTTTTCAAGTCGACCAATAGCGGTTCGAATTTCTCGCTCAGCTCCAGTGGCATTCCCGGCGGCTCGGAGTTTCGCGTCGTCGAGGTCGACCAGGAGAACGACGGCCGCGACGTGCTCTACGCTACAGTGACGGTCAACGATCCCGATCGCGGCGTCTGGCGTAGCACCAACGGCGGTTCCAGCTGGACCCGCACCAACTACACTGGCGCCCCAGGTCTAAGCGGCTACCCCGACCAGGCTTACGCCAATACCAAGCCCAAGGTCCTGACCATCGATCCGTCGAATTCCGACCGCGTCTTTATGGGAAGCAACGAGTCGATCTACCGTTCGAACAACACCGGCGACGACTGGTCGATCGTCAGCAACACGGCGCTCGGCAACGATTTCTATGTAGGCACTGGCTTCTCCGGACTGGTTTGCAATGACTTCATTTTCAATCCCTTCAATCCAAACGAGTCGGCCACCTGCGCTCTTGATTCTGGCAAGTGGTTCAGTCGCGACGATTTGAATACATGGAAGTTTACCGCTGGCGGAACAGGCAGTGGTGTCAGCTCCTTCTTCGGCTGCCAGGACATCGCCTTCACGAACACTTCCGGCGGCAGTCAGGTCATCTATCTTGCCCAAGGCCAATTTAATAGCCAGGTAGCCCTGTTCCGTACGACCAACGGCGGCAATAGCTGGTCCGCGCGCACACTGCCCTCTGGCACCTCGGGCAACATCCAGGACATCTATGCTCATCCCACCAACACCGACACCGTTTGGCTGGTCCGCTCCAACAAGCTCTACCGATCTACCAATGGCGGTAGCAGCTGGACCCAGCTTACTTCCGGCATCAGCGGCACGATCAGAGCGATCGCTGCGGATCCCACGGTCGCTGGCAATACTATCTATGCGGGATCGTCGAATGGTGTCTACAAGACGACCGACGGGATAAACTTCACCGAGCTCGGCTTCCCGCAGGACGGCGTCACGGAAATCACTGTCGACCCGGTCAAGTCCGACCGCATTTACGTCGTGAACCGCAGGGACTCCACCAGCTCGCAGCGCGGCGTGTATCGCTATGATGGGGACACCGATACCTGGACCACGATCGTGCTCAACGGCACAATAAAGTTGATCAACGACGTAGCGATCGACCCTCTCGACAACACCCGCATCTTCGTGTGTACAGACGAAGATCCGTTTAAGAGCTCCACTGGCGAGACCGGCATCTGGCTAAAAGAGGGCAGCAACGCCTTCGTACAAGTCTCTAACGCTCTGCCCATCCTCAAGGCCAAGTCGCTGACCTTCAAGCCCGGCACCAGCAAGCTTATCGCCTCGACCAATGGGCGTGGCTACTTCGTGGCCGAAGCCGGTGGCAGCACGCCTCCAGGAGGGGGTTCGACCAACCTGGCGCCCAGCGGCTCGATCAGCGGCTTCTCCGGGCAACAGAGCAGCAACCCGGCGACCAATGCCATCGACGGCATCGACAACACCGACAGCAACCGCTGGTCCTCGCAGGGCTATCCTCAATGGATCGAGGTCGATCTCGGCTCGAACAAGACGATCGACAAGACCGAGCTGGTGACCTACTTGGGCCGCGCCTACCGGTTCACAGTGGAGGCCAGGCCCGACGGCGGCAGCTACTCTACGATCGTCAATCGCTCGAGCAACACTCAGGGCTCGCCCATCACCGACACCTTCAGCGCGACCACTGCCCGCTTCGTCAGGCTGACGGTGACCGGAGCCTCCGGCTACTCCGGCAACTGGGTGAGCATCCGCGAGTTCAAGGTTTTCGGCACCGACGGCTCTGGCGGGGGCGGTTCCGCGATTCTCGCGGAGGACTTCAACGGAACCTCGCTCGGAGCTATTCCTAGCGGCTGGACGCGCGACACTGGCGGGGGCTCTGTCGGGGTCGTGGACTTCCCGTCCTCCTCAGACCGCTCCCTGCGGGTGGCCGACGCGAAGAGCTATGACTCGAGCATCGCCTACGTCGACTTCTCGGCTACCAGCGGCGCGGTCACCGTCTCGTTCCGCTGGCGGCAGAGCGACCAGGACGATTGGACGCGCCTCCAGCTTCGAAGCGGCAGCACGATCGCGGTGGATCTGCGCACTAAGAGCGGCAGCATAGCGATCGAAGGCTCTGGCGGCTCGACGAACCTGCTCAACTACTCCTCCAACACCTGGTACGATATCGAGATCGAGCTGGATACTGGCAGCGACACCTTCGATGTCAGAATCAATGGGGTGTTGGAGGCGAGCAACCAGCCGTTCAAGAACGCCGTCTCCTCCGTCAACCGGTTCCACACGAACACCGGCACCGGCGCGGTGACCAACGTCTGGATCGACGACCTGCTGATCACCCAATAATCCTAGTCCTCCTCCTGACCTTCCTCTTAATCCCAAAGCCGCGATCCCGTGCCTGGGGATTGGGAGGAACGGGATTAAGATTAGGATCAGGAGGAAGAGGAAGATTATGATTGGGGGCTTCTCGCCTCTTCGCCGCCCGCGCTTTTCGCAGAGTGCGGGCGGCTTTTGCATATAAGAAAAGATAATATTTCAGGATCGTAACAATTTGTGTCGTGGATGATTCATGTTTTGCGCGATTTATCTGATGGTTTTATAAAATAGAAGGGACTTCCCTTATGTATTAAGCGATTTTTTATTACATTTATATTTCATCGATAATTTTCTTAGCAGATGTGGCTTGCTGGGGTGTTATTTAGAGCGAACCCCTTTTAGTCTCGATGTTCGAAGTTATCCCTCGTTTCCACGCATGCGTACCGAAGAAACCCGTCGGGAGTTACTGTCTTTCAGTAGCTGCCTTCGGGTTTCTTCCTTTTGTTAAACCAACCCGAATGCCTTGGCATTCAAAGCTTACGATAAAATATATATTCAAAAACTCTTGTAATGAAAAACCGTATTATGGATTGCGAATTCGCCCTTTCTTCGGGCTGCCGCCGATTGCTTGTGGCTTTTGCTTGTCTGCTTTTCTCCTTTTCCGCGCGCGCGGGTACCGACTTTGAATGGTCACCCTTGCTTGAACCTGGCGTAGGAGGTCAGGTGACCTCGCTTTCGGTCAGTCCCTTCGATTCGAATCGCGTTCTCGCTGGAGGCGATTTGCTCGGCACCGCCTTGAGTACCGACGGCGGGGATACTTGGCAAAGTACCTTCGGCTTTAGCGGTGGCGGCCATACCGTCGAGCAATATACATGGGTGAGTTCCACCAATGTCTGGGCGGCCACAGGACGCGGCCCTTACCTCAGTACTGATGGCGGTCTCAACTGGACCAATAAGCGCTCCGGTTTCCCGTCATTCACGGTATCGACCGGCATGACTGCTCCGGTGCAGAAGATCCTAGTCGATCCGAACAACAGCAGTCGGCTTCTCGCCTTCATAGGGAACTTCCGTCGCTTCAACAGCAGCAACGGCTACACCAATCTCGGCGAAGTCTGGGAATCGCTCAATGGAGGCGACACCTGGTCTTTGAAGTCTACGATGAACGCCAACAGGCACATCGACAATGCCGTCTACAAGTCCTCCGTAGCCACTTCCGGCGATACGGACGACGACACCATCTACGCCACTTCCGGCGGGGCCTTTTTTCGCAGCGACGACGATGGCGCTACCTGGACCCAGCTCGGCACTGGCTTGAGCGGAGGCTCGAAGTGGTGGGTCACCAGCAGTCCGACCAACAAGGCGACGGTCTGGGTGGTCACCTCTAGCGGAATATACAAATCCACCGACAGCGGAGCGAACTTCTCGCTCAGCTCGACCGGCATTCCCAGCGGTTCGACCTTTCGAGTCGTCGAAGTGGATCAGGTCGACGACGGCGTCGAAGTCCTCTACGCCACCGTGAGAATCAGCACCTCCGATCGCGGCGTGTGGCGCAGCGGCGACGGAGGAGCGAACTGGGTTCGCACCAACTACGCCAACTATCCAAGCAACGCCTACGTTAACACCGATCCGAAGGTTCTCACCATCGATCCATCGGATTCGGACAACGTATTCATGGGCAACAACGAGACGATCTACGGGACCACCGATGCGGGAGCCAACTGGGTCATCAGTTCTTCTGATGCCTTGGGCAGCGGCTTCTTTGCTGGCACAGGCTATTCGGGTCTGGTCGCGGAGGATTTCTACTTCAATCCCTTCGATACGAACGAGTCCGCGCTTGCCGGCCTCGACTCCGGCAAATGGTTCAGTCGCGACGATTTGCTCTCCTGGAAGTTCGCCGCTGGCGGTAGGAACAAAGGGGCGTCGACCTTCAACGGCACCCAGGAAATCGCCTTCACCAACACCTCCGGCGCCAGCCAGGTGATATATCTCGCCGAAGGCCAGTTCAACTTCGGCACCAGGCTCATCCGCACGACGAACGGGGGAGAGCTGTGGTCCGCCCGCAATCTGCCTTCCGGCACTTCCAACGACATCCAGGATCTCTACGTCCACCCGACCAATACCGACACCGTGTGGCTGGTCCGCTCCAACAATCTCTACCGTTCCACCGACGGCGGCAACAGTTGGACCGAACTCACCTCCGGCATCAGCGGCACGATCAGGACGATAGCGGCGGATCCCGTCGCGGCTCCGAACACCATCTACGCCGGCTCGTCCAACGGAGTCTACAAGGCCACCGACGGGATAAACTTCACCGAGCTCGGCTTCCCGCAGGACGGCGTCACGGAAATAACGATAGACCCGGTCAAGTCCGACCGCATCTATGTCATCAACCGTAGAGACTCCTCTAGCTCCCAGCGCGGCGTGTATCGATACGATGGAGACACCGATACCTGGACGACCATCGTTCTCAATGCCACGATCAAGTCCATCAATGACGTGGCCATCGATCCAGTCGACAACACGCGCGTCTTCGTTTCCTCCGACCAAGACCCCTTCAAGAGCAACACCAACGAGTCCGGCGTCTGGCTGCAGGAAGGCAGCGATCCCTTTGTTCAGGTGAATTCAGGCCTGCCAAATCTGAGGGTCCAATCGCTGACCTTCAAGCCCGGCACCAGCCTGCTTGTAGCCTCTACCAACGGTCGCGGCTATTTCGTCGCGGATACCGACGATGGGGTGAGGGAGTTCGTCGCCGACAACGACGACGCAGGCGTGACGCGCTCGACCGCGGGCGACGGCGGCGGCACGGTTGGCAGCGCCGGCAATACCGAACTCAAGATCGGCCGTCCTGGCAGTTCAAGCACGCTGCACAGCATCGTGTATCCGTTCCTGCTCCCCGACGTGGCTGACGTGTTCAACCCCGCCAATCCCTTCAGCGAAGCCAACTTCTCGGTGGCCCTCACGGCCAATGGCAACACCTTCGGCAACTTCCGGGCGGACCTGTACGGAATCGGCGTGCGCAGCAGCGCTCAGGTTCTCAGCGACGACTACTTTGCCGGCAGCAACGACACCACCAGCGCCACCAAGATTCAGAATAACTTCGTCACTTGGCCGAACAGCTCGAGCAAGCCCGATCTCGGCATCAAGACCACGGATGCAAGCGGGGCCACAGAGTTGGTCAAGTACCTCAACTCCCAGTACGCCAACGGAGCCAACGCCGGGAAGTACGTCTTCCTGCGGCTCAGTCCAGACACCAGCCCGCTAGCCTTCAAGTCAGGCAGCTTCGCCTCCAGCGAAAACGCCACCGAAGCAAACCGGCCCGTCTTGACCACGGTCCTCGGCGAAGTGGAAACGCTGGTCGGCGAGGATTTCAACAGTACCTCGGTCGGTTCGATCCCCGCAAACTGGACGCGCGATACCGGCGCCGGCTCAGTTGGCGTAGTCGACTTCCCGTCATCCTCGGACCGCTCGCTAAACGTGAACGATACCAAGGACTTCGACAACAGTTCGGCGACTCGCGACTTCACGGCGACCAGTGGCGTGATTACGGCCTCGTTCCGCTGGCGGCAGAGCGACCAGGACAACTGGACGCGCATGCAGCTGCGTAGCGGCAGTACTATTGCGGTCGATCTGCGCACGGCCGGCGGTCTCATCGCCATCAATGGATCCGGCGGCACGACCTCGCTGCTCAACTTCCTGTCGAACACCTGGTACGACATCGAGATCGTAGCCGACACCAACACGGAGCTGTTCAGCGTCGCCATCAACGGCACGACTCTGGCTACGGACGAGCCTTTCCAAAACAGCGCGTCGTCCTTCGACGAGTTCAAGGTCAGCACCGGTACCGCAGCCCAGACCAGCGTCTGGATCGACGACCTGCTGATCACGCGCTAAGCCGTTCTTCAGCAAGCCGGCCCAAACCAACTCTTCGCCGCCCGCGCTTTTCGCAAAGCGCGGGCGGCTTTTTTGTTCGTGATCCTCTTTCGCCTCTGGCAAGCGTCTCATTTCAGATGAATACCGCTAGACCGCTCGCTTGCATCCTTGTCGCTTTCAATCTTTTGGCCTGCAGCGCCCAGTCAGCCCGGGAGAAGCCCGGTCCGCCGCTCGAAGTCGTCGACGAGGTGTACGTCGGCCTGCCCGAAGCCGCGTTCGGCAAGGAGTACCTGATGTCTACTTCCGCCATCCCTCAAGCCCTAGCCCCGACCAGCAAGGGACTTGTTGGCAGAATCGTCGTCTTCGAGCGCTTCCAGGGCGAAGTGGATCTGTACGAATCCTCGCTAGGCCGCGTCGTCACGGATGCCCTTCCGTCCCGCCGCCTGCTGGCCACCTTTCCCATCGTGTCGGAGGAGGGCGGCGTCGTGGCGATCGACTTCAACCAAGGCATGCGCCGCGTCGTCTTCCGCAGTTGGTTCAACGAGGGCTCGAAGCGTTTCGATCCCGTCGCCCTCGATCGGGGCGTGGAGATCCCGCAAAGCCGAGTCTTCGAAGTCGAATCGGACGACGGCATGCTCTCTATTCGCCAAGCCGTGCAGGCCCGCAGCCGGTCGCGCGACGAGGATCTGGAGGCCCGCTACGAGATTCGCTATTTCATCTCACCGTATTCGAAAAGCGGATTCGAGGCCAAGGAAGCCAGCGAGGCCGACACTCGCTACGCCCGCTTTTTCGAGATCCTGCCGCAAGTCGAGGAGACCACCGGCCGAGCTACCTCCAAGATGGGTCGCTTCAATCTGGAGAATCCGATCGTCTTCCACTACAGCGCGAATACGCCGGAGGACTACGAGGATGCGGTGCGGGAGGGCATTCTCTATTGGAACAAGGCCTTCGGAAAAGACGTCGTGCAGGCCAAAAAAGCTCCCGCCGACGTCACCGCTCCCAATCCCGCCTACAATGTCGTACAGTGGGTTCCCTGGGACAACGCCGGCTTCGCCTATGCCGATCTCCTGCTCGACCCGCGTACCGGAGAGGCCATGCACGGCCAGGCTTTCATGACCAGCACCTTCGCCATAAGCGGTAGAGCCCGGGCCAGAGCGCTGCTGCGCTCCCTCAGCGGCATCCTGGAGGAAGAGCCGGAGAAGAAAGGGAAGGGGAACGGTGTTCAAAGTCTGCATGAACTCTTCACCGCCCGCAGCGCTTGCCGAGTGGATCCCTATGCCTTCGCCAAGCAGCTTTCCGAAGGCCTGCTCGCTATGCTGGAAAACGACAAGCTGACCGACGAGGCCGTTCTGCGTCTATCTCAGGACTACGTGAGAGCCGTCGCTGCCCACGAGGTCGGCCACGTTCTGGGCCTGCGGCACAACTTTGCCGGCAGCCTCGGCGCCACGCTCAGTCCCAAGGAACTCGACGCCTTCGTGCAAGCCTACGTCGCAGGCGAGGATCTGGAGGAATACCGCGAGGCTGTCACTACCACCTCCATCATGGAGTACAATACCTTCGAAGCTTCCGTCTTCTCCGGTTGGAAGATGACGGTAAGCGACGAGGCCTTCGAGCACGACGAAGCCGCCATTCGCTGGGGCTACTTTGACGACAAGACGGTGGTGGAGGAGAAGCAGCTTTTCTCCTCCGACGAGGAAGTCTCGACCTATGCGGACGTTCGCCACTTCGACTACGGCCGCGATCCGCTTCTCGCCCAATACCAGGAATTGTCCCGCGCCATATCCAGCCTGCCGAATTCCGTAATTGAAATCTTCATACGAGCCAGAGCTCCCAGAGATCCGCGCGACCGGATTCCGCTCGAGTCCGTCGACTTGAAGCTAAGCCCCGCCGCCAACGCTATCGCTCGCCCCTTTGGCGCCAATCTCGCATGGTTCAAGAAAGAGGCCCGTTCGCTGCGGGTGGAACGCGACTTCGACTTCATTGGCGAGCTCAACGAAACGCAGCGAGCCGAAGCCCACTGGAAGTACCTCAACGAGCAGCTCGAGGAGCTCGGCGGAGTCGATCGCGTCTTCTTCGCCCATCTGCCCGTCAAGCTGGGCCTGAAGCTCGACAAGAAGCTCGAATCCGTCAAGCCCGCTCCCAAGCTCGACGCGAAAGCCCTGGCCAAGCGACTCGAGGAGCTGCTGGACTCCGACGCCTACGCCACTTTCGTCGGCCTCGACGAGGAGACCTACACTTGGACCGAAGAGGAGAAGGAGCTCATCCAAAAGCGCGCAGAAGCGTTCTTCGAAAAACTGGAAGAAGCCGCCCTCCGCAAGACCCTCGAAGCGCTTGAAAACGCTCCGCGCGATCTCGGTCTGCTCGCCAACGGCAAGCTTTCCGAAGACGACGCGACCGCTCAGCTGGAGAAGCGCATCGTGGAGCTAGCGAAGTTCGTCATCCTCGAACGCGCCGACGACGAGCGCATCGGCGGCAAAGTCAGCAAGGCCTTCGTCGAGGTAGTCGACTTCAAGTACGACATCGAGACCCGCGTAGCAGCCGCCAAGGCGCTCAACGACAAGACCGGCTCCTTCGAAGCCTGGGCCAAGGAAGCCAAGGAAGGTCTGCACGCCGACCTCAAGCGCATCATCGACGACTCGCTGAACATTGGAAACCTCAAGGGCTTCCAGGACTCCATGCTTTCCCGTTCCCTCCGCGCCTGGTACCTCGAACAACAAACCCTGCTTAAACTCCTTCCCCCTGGCCGCAACGGAAACGGGAAGTAGGGGATAGCAAAATTATTAGGCGGCAAAATCATTGTTTAGATCTACAGCCTCTAGCTAGAGCTAGGCGGGTCCAACCCTTCCTCATCGCTGTAGCCGAACTCGCAAGAGTTTGGATGAAAATAATGATTTTGCCGCCTAATGATTTTGCAAAAGAAATTCCGCAACCTTGTTCGTCGCGCCGGGTAGACTCCGCAGAGGATTCCTCCTTCATGCCTGAGTCATACGTCATCGAAACCCGAGGCCTGCTCAAACGCTACGGGCAGCAAACCGTGTTGGACGATGTCGACCTTGCAATACCCGCAGGCGCCATCGGTTTGCTTGGGCCAAACGGGGCCGGCAAGTCGACTTTCATCAAATGCCTGTTGCAGCTGCAAAACAAGGATGCCGGAACCGTGTCCTTGCTAGGCAACGACATCGATGCCCATGGCCGCGAGACGCGCAAACGCATCGGCTATGCTCCCGAGCAGGACTGCCACATTCCCGGCATGGCGGGTTGCGAGTACGTAACCTACTGCGGCGAGCTCGCCGGTATGCCCTTCGAGGCAGCTCGGCAACGGGCTCACGAGATGCTCGACTTCGTAGGCATGGGACAAGAGCGCTACCGAAAAGTGGATACATACTCCACTGGGATGAAGCAACGCGTCAAAATAGCCCAAGCCCTGGTTCACGATCCCGATCTCGTTTTTCTGGACGAACCGACCAACGGTCTCGATCCCAAAGGCCAAGCCCTGATTCTCGATCTCATCGAACGCGTTTGGAAGGAGACCAGCATCAGCGTGGTCCTTTCATCCCATCTGCTGCACGACGTGGATCGCATCTGCGATCGAATCGTGATCATCGCCAACGGTCGCGTTCTGGCCCACGACAGTTTGGAAAATCTGAAGAAGCGCCGCAAAGCCGAGGCGGAAATTATGATAACGCAGGACCGCGAGCGGTTGGTCCAGGCGTTCCAAAAACGCGGCTGGAGCTACAGCTCCTTGCACAACGGCAATCTGCGAGTAGAGCACGGCGAGACTTCCCTCAACCCCTTGCTCGGCATGATGCGGGAGATCGGCGTTTCCGCTCTCGAAGTGAGAGAGAGCCCCAACGCCCTGAACGAACTTTTCAACGGAATCACCAGCGGCAACGGGAGAAGCCCAGCGGATAGCCCATCCCCCTCGCCCCCACAATCTTCATCTTCTTCTCCTTCTTCATCTTCTTCAAAAAATGCAGGCGAGCCGCCCGCGTTCCCGGAAACCAAACAATGAGCGACGTATGGAATGCTGAATACAGACGCTGGCACGGCGAATCGACCGGAGTCTGGAGTCGTCGCCTTGCCATCGCCCGTTACGGTCTGCGGCTTGCCTTGGCGGGTAGGGTGATTCGCTTTTTTCTGGTTCTCGCCTTTTCCCAGACGCTGCTCCTGGCAGGCGTGTTTTTCGTCTTCAGCCAGTTCGTCGCCCCGGAGAGCGCCTTGCTTGACTGGCTGGAAGAAACGGGCGGCGAGGGGGTAGCCACGCTGCTCAAAGCGCTGACCTCCTGGTTCCTTCTCTATCCCGAGATTTGCGTGGATGGCGTCTACCGAACGATGTTCTTCCTGCTGAGCTTCAGTTGCCCATTCCTGTCGGTGGTAATCGTGGCCCTATTCGTGCACCGTCTCATTGCCAATGATCTAGCCAGTCAGGCAATCGTGATCTACAACTCGAAGGCCCTAACCGGTTGGGACTACTTGCTGGGCAAATTCGCCATCGTGGCGACGATCCTGTCCGTCGTTTGGCTGCTCCCTGTCATCGCTTCCTGGATACTGGGAAATCTGCTTTCGCCTGACTGGTCCTTCTTCTGGCATTCCTTTCCTTCGCTTCTACGAGGATTGACGGTAGGCCTGGTAGCGGTGGTTTCGCTAAGCTGTCTCGCCCTGCTGGCATCCTCTTTGGCCAGGAAGTCGGGCGCCGCGGTGGGATTCTGGGCTCTCGGCTGGTTGGTCCTCGGGGCAATTAGCAGCGCGGTTGCTCGAGCCAATCAGGCATTCGCCTATATCAGTCCTTTCGAAGCGATTTCGACCTTCGGGGAGGGAGTGTTTCGCATGCGGGATTTCGTGATGGAAGCTCGAGGTGTACTCCCGTTTTTCGATGGCTTCTTCGCCAAAACGACGGAGTTTTCGGATGCGAGCCAATTGCCGGTGAGCAACGGAGAGATCCTGGCTCCGCTCCTCTCTTTAGCAGCTTGTTGCGCCTTGAGCATCTTAATCGTCAGCAGAAGGGTGTCCGAGAAATGAATACGAAAAACTTGGGGAGCGCCCGCGTCTCGCGGGCAGTTCTGGGCGTCTCGCCCAGAACATTCGGTTTGCAGGTTAATGACTTGGGCGGGACGCCCAAGTCGGCACGCGAGACGCGTGCGCTCCCCAAGCTTCGCTTTTCGCGGAATATAGCATGAATACCCTGATCGAAGCCAAAGAGCTAAGCTGCTTCTACGGAATCGTGCTCGGGCTGAACAACGTGAGCTTCAGCATTCCTCCGGGTATCACTGGACTCGTCGGCCCGAATGGAGCCGGAAAAAGCACGCTCATCAAGCTGGTGACCGGTCAACTGGCGCCTTCCTCCGGCGAACTGAAGGTCTTCGGAGAGCAGCCTCTCAACAATCCAGGGCTCTTGTCGCGCATCGGCTACTGTCCGGAGCGCGAGCAGTTGCCCAAGGACCTAAAGCCGATCGACTGGCTTCGTTCCCTGGCGGCCCTTTCTGGCGTTCCGTGGAAGGAGACCGCAAGTCGGGCCGAGTCCGCTTTGGGCAAGGCCAGGCTGGACGACGTTCACTGGAAAAAGAGGATCGGCAGCTACTCGAAGGGGATGAAGCAACGGGTGAAGCTAGCTCAGGCTCTGTTGCACGAGCCGGAGCTGATCGTGCTCGACGAGCCGATGAATGGGCTCGATCCTGGCGGGCGAGCGGAGTTTGGCGCTATCCTCAAAGAGCTGCGGAAGGAGGGAACAAGTATATTGATCTCGAGCCACATCCTGCACGAGTTGGAGTTTCTCTGCGGCGGGTTTCTTATATTGAATTGGGGCAGGGCGCTGGCGTCTGGGAGTCAGCTGGAGATTCGGCAGTCCATGACGCGCTGGTCGGACGAGATCTCCATTCGCTGTGGCGATGCTGCCGCTCTGGCGGCTCACTTGCAGGTTCACGGTGTCTTGCGTGGTTTTTTGGCGGACAGAGAGGCTCTCACTGTATGGGTCAAGAATCCCGAGACCTTTCTCGATAGTTGGCCAAAGCTGCTCGAAGGCTGCCCTGTCGAGGTCTACGAACTGCGAAACAAAAACCAGTCGCTCTCCAGCATCTTCGAAAGGATGACGAAGTGAAGACGGGAAGCGACACGATTTGGGGAGCGCACGCGTCCCGCGTGCTGGCTCGGGCGTCTCGCCCGAGCCGATGGCAGCAGCGTTTCGTTTCTGGGCGAGACGCCCAGAAAGGCACGCGAGACGCGTGCGCTCCCCGAGAAGTTCCTTGCAAACGGATCCTATGAAAACTCCGCCACAAAGTCCTAGCCTGCTTCTCGTCTTGAGAGCCATGGTGGAACTCCGTCTCAGAGAAATGGCGAAACGTTCGACGCTCCTCGCCGCAGCGACTGCGGCGGCGGTTGTATATATCGTCATGGAGCTGGCGTTGGATGGGGACGATCACCAGCGATTCTGGGCCTTGGCCATAGAGGTATTCGTACTCAAGATCCTGCTTATATTCGCTCTGACCAAGGGAGGCGAAGCGCTGCGCAGCGACCTGAAGGACGGTACGATCGAGTACCTTTGGACGCGACCTGTGGGCAAAGCGAAGCTCTATCTCGGATTCTGGTTGGGTTCGCTACTTGGGCTGCTGCCGGTGCTGCTAGGCAGTTTGCTTTCCATCAGCTGGATAGGGGTCTCGATGGGAGCGATCGATGGGTTTGCCGAGTTAGCTCTGCTGTGGATCGGAGCTTTTCTTGTGGCGGTCGGGGCAGGTTCTTTGTCTCTGGCTTTTTCCGCGTTGACCTCGAAGTTCGTCGTATTCGGCATCTTCTATTTCGCTCTGGTGGAGATGGTTCTGAGCCGATTGCCGACGGGAGTGCGGAGCATGGCCTTGAGGTCGCACGCTTCCGATCTTCTAGAACCTCTGAAGTTCGGCGATCCGGTTTCGCTGGAATTGTTTGGCTCGGCCCTGCTTGGTTTTCTGGCGATCGGCGTTGCTGCAGTCTTGATTGGAGCGCTACGGTTTTCCCGGGCTCGCTATTCGATAGGAGGTGAAAAGGAAGGATAGAGGATTTTGCCTGTAACCAAAAGGCCTCTTGGCGTGAAGATCCATCTGAACGAATACTGTGTACCCATCAGTTTCATAAATTTGATTAACACCTAACAGACGAGAAATTTAAAACCGCGTACCGAGCAAAGCGACACAGTCATGGACGCTAATAGACACGAATGGTTTTCAAGTCGTAAGAAAATTCGCGTCTATTAGCGTCCATTCGCGGTTCCTAGAACACTTTTTTTGATTATATAACAAGAAGGAGGAAACGGATTATGAAGCTTTTTAGAACGACTGCGCTTTTGACAACTGCCAGCTTCGCCTGGCTGCAGAACTCGACCGCTGGACCTGTCAATGAGAACTACATAGCTGCGGATGCCCTATGGTTGGCTCACGTGGACTTGGAAGCCTTTGTGGAATCGTCGCTGAGCGAACCGATTGTCGAGCGTCTGAAGGAAGAAATGGAAGAGAGCAACGACTCGGCAATCTCGATCAATATAGATCAAGTGCTGGAAGATTTGAAGTCGGTCACCGCCTACGGGAACAAGCTGGGAGGAGGCGAGAAAGCTGGTGGGGTGCTGGTCTTGCGTACCGGAGAACGCATGCAGGCGGTGGTCGACGGTTTCATAGCTCATCAAGAGCTGACCGGAGAAGCGGAGTTCAAGATCGAGGAGCTTGCGGACAAGCCATTTCGCAGCTTCCTTCTTGGCGAGGACCTCTACTTTTCCTACCCGGAAGAAGGCTTGATCATCGCAAGCAAGACCTTTGAGGAAATCGAAGCGGCGTACGAGGTCTTTGTTGGCGATTCGCCTAGCTTGAGAAGTGCGGGGAGTCGACTCCTGCTTTCCGACAACGAGGGGTTCTTCCTGCTCGCTTCCGCTACTGGTCTGGATCGTCTGAAAGACATGCCTACTCAAGCTCGTATCCTTCAGAAGACTACGGGGGGGCAGATATCGATCGGGGAGATAGAGAAGGAATTTCGGGCAAGCGTTACTCTCGCCACTTCCGGCCCCGAGGTTTCAGAGCAGCTCGAACGCATCGTACAGGGCATGATCGCTCTCGCCTCCTTCACTGAAGTGGAAGACGCGAGCGTCGCGGATCTGCTGAGCAGCATTGAGGTGCTGCCCAAGGAAAACTCGCTATCCGTCAACTTTAGCTACCCGGTCGAAGAGCTGGCGAATTTGGTCGAAAAACTGATCGAAGAGAGCTACCAGAAAAAAGGAAATCGAAAGTCCGAAAAGCGAAAGCATAGCGATGACAAGCGTTCCCACGATTCTGCTGAGAACTGACAGCGTGACGAGTCCTCTACGGGATATCGATGCTATGGAGGTGGAGCCCGATTCCGCATCCGCTATTGATCAGAGTCGGTTTGCGGCTCTGATCGAACAGCATCAGGACGCTCTGCTCCGTTTCCTCTTCCGCTATGCACGGAATGCTCAAGATGCGGAAGACCTGGTTCAGGACACCTTCGTCAAGGCGTACCGTAACTTGCACCGCTACGACAGCAAATACAAGTTTTCCACTTGGCTCTATACGATTGCTCGTCGCACGGCCTATAACTATCTGCGGGATCGCAAGCCAAGCGAACCGCTGGAGCAGGATATTGTGGAAACCTCGGCCAGGCCAGATGAGGAAGCCGCTTCCCAGGATGAGCGAGCTTGGGTTTGGCGAGCAGCAGCCCGGCTCAAGCCTAGCTATCGAGAGGCCCTTGAATTGAAGTATGTGGATGACCTGTCCATCGAGGAGATAGCGGCAATCATGGGCAAGTCTCAGACCAACGTGAAAATCATTCTCTTCCGAGCCCGCAACCAGCTCAAGCGACTCAAACCCCAAGCGGAAAGAAGACACCGATGAAAAAGGCGATATATAGAATTCTCATCAATTGGTATCAAGCGACTGGCACGAGTCTTCCAGACTGGCTGCGACGCGCTTGCGAAAGGGACGAAGAGCTTCAGCAAAGCGTTCTGACAGGCGAAGAGTTGACCAACACCCTGCGGAAAGCCCCAAAACCGCAGCCCCCCCCCTTGCCGGAAGGCCAGTTGTCGGATCGCGTTATGCGAGAGGTAGCCAGAGAGACTGCCTCAGGGCGAGAGAAGGCCACTGCATCGTTTCTATCTCCAATTGGCTATGCCGCAGCCGCGTTGGTTGCTCTTTTGGTTCTAGGCAGGTTCTTCGTAGGCAAAGAAGAATCGATCCCAATCCACGAAGAACAGCCGATCGCGGTCGCAGAGCCGGTCCTGGATCTAGAGGTACTCTCCACCGATTGGAAAAACCCCTTGGAACAGGAAATGGAATACGTGCTTTCAGACGCCAGAGGCGCTCTGGACTTCCTAGCGGAAAATTTCGTCCCAAGCGCTTATACGAAAACCGATCAGCTAGGAGACGAAGCTTAAAGATTGTTCAATAAGTGTTTTGAAACCACTGATGGCACCGATAAACACTGATTATTTCAAATCTGAAATGGGTTATCCAATCGCATCAGTGTAAGTCAGTGTTATCGGTGGTTTGATTTTCTCTCATCTCGATTGAAACACTACATTCTCTAGCCGAAAAAAGACGCAGAAGACGCAAAAGGAAGTGATTGAAAAATGAGCAACTCGATTACTTTTTTGCGTCTTCTGCGTCTTTTTGCGGCTAAAAAATTTTCTACGCAGAGCTAGATCGCCGTTCGATAGGCTCATTGCAAAGAGCAGCGCTTTCGCTGTTTCTCAAAATAATGATTTTGCCCTCAATGATTTTGCTTTTCTCATTCTCCCAAACTTTCTCAGAAGCTCTTTTGCAAAATCATTAGGGGAAAAATCATTATTCTGATCGATATAGGTAGAACAAAACCTTAGCCACATCCGCCTTTGCTTGTGAGGAGCCGCTTCGCTTCAATTCACAAGCAAGTTTGGCATTTGGCATACTTACCTTCCGGACAGCATGGCTGAATCCTTTGTTTCCGTCCTTATATAGGAAACGATCTGCTGGTTCTTTAGGGCTTCGATTTTCTTCCGATTCTCCTCCGTTTGACTCAAAAACTTCATCAAGTCCTGGTTCTCGTTGGAATTGGAGGAAGCTTTTGCCAACATCGCTCCCAGCGACAGTGTTTCCAATTCTGTTGGGGCCTTCTTCTGCTGCTCCACAGCTTTCGGCTTTCGATCTTCCGGGGCTCCGTTTTCGTGAACGATTTTCTTTTCTGTGATGGTATGGGAGTTTTTCGGCTTATACCTCCAGATGATCAGAAAACCGAAGAAAGCAAAGATGACGCCTGGAGTAGCATTATAGATTTTTGCCTGAATGCCTTTTCCTTCGAAAAGAAGTTCAATCGATCCGGTTAACCCCATAATACAGAGGGCAAACCCGAGGAAAAATGCGATTGCTCCGATGGTCTGGCCGTAAATCAAAGCAACTTTGAAGGCCGATGATGTTGTTTTCGTCTTCATCTTGTTCTTCGAGAGTTAGAGTTTTGAGGAGTAGCGAACGTTTTTACAAACTGCAGACGCTTTGAGGGAAAGGTTGAGAATTACGCTGGCTGGGGGCTGCAAAACTGCGCTTTTTCTCTGCCTGGATCAAGCTTTTAAATAGAAGCGCACGACTCATGGATGTGTTTCAAAGTGTCGCCTCGCCGAATATCTACTCCAGATATGTAGCCGCGTTCGTGAGAACGCGGAGACCTTTGCAGCCATAACCAACGGGACCGCGTTCTCACGAACGCGGCTACATGAGTGGAGCGTCGCCTACAGTAGATCTGGCGACACTTTAAAACACACCCATGACTCATTCCGTCCATCGAATTCGCGCGCATTCGCATTCATATCTTCGAGTGTTGTCTCGCTCGGTATGCGGTTCCTCGAATTCCTCGATTTATGAAACGTTTGGGTACACACCTAAAGGGCCTTTTTTTCCTCACGTTCGGTGAGCCTTGCGATAAGCTGCGGGGGAGATGCCTTGAAGGCGTTTGAATTGGCGAGTGAAGTAGTTGCTATCGTTGAAACCCACGTCGTAGGCGATCTGGGAAACAGGGAGCTTGCTGCCGCATAGTTTAGCAGAGGATCGCTGAATTCGGACCTGAAGGAGATAGTTGTTGGGCGTTTGACCGGTGGCTGTGCGGAAGACTCGCATGAAGGTGCTGCGGGACATGTGGGCGAGGGCAGCGAAGTCGTCGATTTTCCAGGGCTCGGCATAGCGCTCTTCGATACAGTCGATAACCTTGGCGACACGGAGGAGGGCTTCGGCATTGGTGGTGGGCGATTCCTGATACAGACGGGATAGGTTCACCACGAGCTCTATGAACTTGCCGTACATCGCGACTTCGTAGCCAGCACGCTTGGTGGTGACTTCCTGCTCCATCTCTCGGGCGATGCGTTCGCAGGGGGCTAAGTCCGCGCGGCCGAGGCGTAGATGGGAATTGAAGCGACGTTGCTGACGCAAACGGGGCTCAAGCAGAAAGAGGGCGCGGTAGCCGGGAATTTTGCCGAGACGGTTTTCGGGGAGTTCGAGCTGAGCGGGATCGTACATTATATTGATCGTCTCAAGCCGCTTGCGATCATAGAAGTAGTGACTCTGCTCGCCGCTCAGGACAAAGACATCGCCTGCAGCAACGGGAAAGGCCTCTCCCTCAAGCCAGTGCATGGCGCGGCCTTGAGTAATGAGAGCAAGTTCGCAGAAATCGTGGCGATGACGGATTTCGGTAAGATCGTGCTCGTGCGTGGCAGGGTCGGCGGCGCTCGCTTTGACCCGCCGGACAGTTAAGGGGTAGAGGGGGTTGTCGAAATAGTATTCCCCTTTTGCTATGACGTCTGGAGAGCCTTGGTTCATTTAACTGAGATGTGGAGCTGTTGCCCGCAGATAGCGTAGGTGAACGCCGATGCGATTCGGTCAGGTTCATGAGGATTGGGACTCTTGGCAATTCCTTGCTGGCCCCCGTGAGAAAATAATGCTAGTTTTTGCGATTATTCTGAAGGCAGGCATCTTCTTTTTCTGCGAGTATCGAGACTTTACCAAACCCCCTTTCCCTATGGCCCACTTGCTTGGCATCGATGTTGGAAGTTCGTCTGTGAAAGCCTCCGTTCTCGACGTAGAGAGCGGCCGTTGCCTAGGCGAGGCTTTCGCTCCGCAACAGGAGATGCGTATCGACTCGCCCCAGCCGGGATTTGCAGAACAGGATCCGCGAAACTGGTATGGGAACGCCCGCCTCGCGGTGGGAGAGGCCCTTGCCAAGTCAGGGGTATCGAGAGACGGGATCAAGGCGATCGGCATTTCCTACCAGATGCATGGCTTGGTTTGCGTGGACCGCGAGGGCCGCGTTCTGCGTCCCGCCATCATATGGTGCGATAGCCGAGCCGTACCTTTTGGCGAAAGGGCTTTCGAGCAGATCGGCCGGGAAAAGTGCCTGTCCCACCTCTTGAATTCCCCTGGGAACTTCACCGCGATGAAGCTTGCCTGGGTCAAGGAAAACGAGCCGGAGATCTTTCGTCGCATCCACAAGGTCATGCTGCCTGGGGATTGGCTAGCGGCTTGTCTGACGGGAGAATCAAACACCACAGCATCCGGTCTTTCAGAGGGCATGTTTTGGGATTTTCAAGGGAACGAGCCCTGCGGCTTCCTGCTGGAGCATGCCGGTTTTTCTCCCGGACTGTTGCCGGAGATCGTGCCGACATTCTCAATACAGGGAGAGCTTACCGCGGAGGCGGCGAGCGCTTTTGGATTGAGCCCTGGAGCGCCGGTTTCCTATCGAGCGGGCGATCAGCCTAACAATGCTCTCTCGCTAAACGCGCTGAATCCGGGAGAGATAGCCGCGACGGCCGGTACGTCCGGCGTCGTCTACGGGGTCACGGATCAGGTCAAGTACGACGTCCAGTCGCGAGTTAACACTTTCCTGCACGTCAATAACTCTCCAGAGGTTCCTCGCCTAGGCGTGCTGCTCTGCATCAACGGCGCAGGCATCTTCAACGCTTGGATGCGACGAGCTCTCGGCGTGGACAGCTACGAGGAGATGAACGAACTGGCCCGCTCCGCTCCTCCAAGCTCGGATGGCTTATTGGCCATGCCCTTTGGAAATGGGGCAGAACGGGTGCTGGGGAACCGAAATCCTGGAGCGTCCTTCATCGGCCTGGATTTCAACCGACATGATCGGACTCACCTCTGTCGCGCCTTGCAGGAAAGCATCGTATTCGCTTTTCAATACGGCATCGAGGTTATGAAACCGTTGGGGCTCGACATTTCTAAAATCCGGGCTGGCCGGGCGAATATGTTTCTCAGCGATATTTTTGCCGAGACTCTAGCGAACGTGAGCGGAGCTGGTATCGAGCTTTTCGAGACGGACGGTTCGCGGGGCGCGGCTCGTGGAGCAGGTTTTGGCGCAGGAGTATACGCTTCGCTGCCAGAGGCATTCTCTTCGCTCAAACGCGTAGCGACGATCGACCCCGGTGGAGACGATTGCCAAGAGACCTACGAGAGATGGAAGAAAGCGCTGGAGGCGAGACTGGAAGAGAATTTTCCCGAATGATTTTGCCAAAATTCAAGAGAAACAGATCAATGCAGTTTTATTGGCCGCAAAAAGACGCAGAAGACGCAAAAAGGAAGCCTTCGAATCTAGCAGCTCGATACTTTTTTGCGTCTTCTTGCGGCTAAAAATTCATGCAATCTCTGCAATTATAGGAGTCTACACCAAGATCTCAACGAACAAGGAATTATGAATATAACGACAGGCGACAAGGAGTACTTCCCCAGCATCGAGAAAATAGAATTCGAAGGACGCGAAAGCGACAACCCGCTTGCCTTCAAGTGGTATGATCCCGAGCGGGAGATCGGGGGCAAGCCGATGCGAGAACTCTTTCGTTTCGCTATCGCTTACTGGCATACGTTTTGCGGCACAGGGGCGGACCCCTTTGGTCCGGGAACGAAGCTTTTTCCGTGGGCCGACGGTCCGGACGCTGATGCCCGAGCTCGCAACAAGATGGATGCCGCCTTCGAGTTCATTACCAAGATCGGCGCTCCATACTATTGCTTTCACGACTTCGATCTCGCGGAGGAAGGCGACAGCTTCAACGAATCCGAACGCCGGCTTCAGGCCATCGTGAGTTATGCGAAGGAAAAGCAAGCAGTCTCGGGGGTGAAACTGCTTTGGGGGACGGCCAATCTCTTCAGCAACCCGCGCTATATGAACGGCGCGGCGACGAATCCGGATTTCAATACGGTTGCATACGCGGGAGCTCAGTTGAAGAACGCTCTCGATGCCACGATCGAGCTTGGCGGCGAGAACTACGTTTTCTGGGGCGGGCGCGAGGGCTATATGTCGCTGCTCAATACGGATATGAAGCGCGAGAAGCAACACTTCGCTCGCATGCTGACCATGGCGCGCGACTACGCGCGGGATCGTGGATTCGAGGGGCAGTTTTTTATAGAACCTAAGCCGGCAGAGCCTTCCAAACATCAATACGACTTCGACTGTGAAACGGTGATCGGCTTTCTGCGAGAGCACGATTTGCTGGACGACTTCAAGCTCAATATAGAAGTAAACCACGCGACCTTGGCCGGCCATACCTTCCAGCATGAACTGCAGGTGGCGGCAGACGCGGGCATGCTTGGCAGCATCGATGCGAATCGAGGCGACTACCAAAACGGTTGGGATACTGACCAGTTTCCCATGAATCTAAACGAGCTTGTAGAATCGATGCTCGTCATTCTCAGGGCGGGCGGTTTCAAGGGAGGCGGGGTGAACTTCGATGCCAAGACGCGTCGAAACAGTTCGGATCTAGAGGACATCTTTATCGCGCATATCGCCGGTATGGATGCTTTTGCCCGCTCTGCTGTGATTGCAGAGCGCATACTGAGCGAATCTCCTCTCCCGGATCTGCTCGCGGAACGCTATGCTAGCTTCGACAGCGGCAGCGGAGCCAATTTCGAGAACGGCGAACTGACGCTCGAGGCTCTCTATCTGATCGGCAAGAATGGGGGCGAACCGAAACAGATCAGCGGCAAGCAGGAACGCTACGAACAGATCGTGAACGATTATATATAGGGAAAATTCGCAAGGTAGGGACGGACCGCCGGGCCGTCCGTAATGCAAGAGAAGAGGCTCTGCGGACGGCCCGGCGGTCCATCCCTACCTTGCGAATACGCTTTCCAACCAAGGAAGGGCTTCCTCCAGCGAATCGAAAGTTCGGCTGACTCGGCTCATGGATACGGCATCATGCGGAGCTAGATCCGGCACGAGAGCGGTAAACATGCCTGCCGTATGGGCAGACTGAATACCGTTTACGGAGTCTTCGAATGCGATACAGGAGCTGGGCGCTACCTCGAGCCTGGCGGCGGCCGTCAGGTAAGGTTCGGGGTGGGGCTTGCCGTTCGTCACTTGGTCGCCGGTGACAAGAGCGGCGAAACAGTCGAGCAGGCCGTGGTGGTCGAGCTTGAGAGTGGCGAAGCGTTGAGAGGAAGAGGTGGCAAGGGCTTGGGGAGTTCCCAGTTCACGCATGCGGAGCAGGCAGTCCCGGGCTCCAGGCTTGAGTGGGACGCCCTGTCGAATGAGTTTCTCGTAGCAAAGAGAAGCTCTGCGTATGAGCTGTTCGACATCGATTTCCGGGCTTAAGGTCTGTTCGAGCTTAGCAGTCATAGAGGCTCGGTTCATTCCGATGATGGGGAGAAAGGACTCTTCGTCGACTTCGTGACCGAGCGCCTGGCAGCCGTCTCTCCAAGCGACGAGGGAGATGCTCTCGGTGTCGATGAGCATGCCGTCCATGTCCCATACGATGGCTTTGTACTCGGCGCTGTTGGTCATGTGGGTTCTGAACTACAGATGCCATCCAGGCTCAACCCCAATGAGCTGGGGACGGGGGCTAAAGCTCCGTGCTGCAACGCAAGTAGCTGTACAACAAAGATTTTCAATGGCGGCAAAGTGTCGCCTTCCTATTCGCGACGCTGTACCAAACTCTCTCGAGTTCGGCTACTGAATTAGGCTTCGCACAGTCGAGATAGCCGAACTCGCAAGAGTTTGGCACAGCCTAGGCGATACGTTTGAAACACACCCTCTGTGAGGACTGGGACGAGGGGTGATTGCCTTGGCGAAAGTTCCAGCCGATTCTTGCCAGTGACCGAAGCGGCGGCTAGAACCGCAACACCTATGCCTGCCATGCTCCGATCCTTTTTCGCGAATCGCCCTTGGTTTAAACGAGTCTCCATTGGGCTCGTCGCGCTTTACACGCTCTATCTTTGCCTCGGCTTTTGGGGTGTTCCAGCGGTACTGAAGTCTCAAATCCAGGGGCGAGGGAGCGAGGTTTTAGGACGCGAAATGGTTCTGGAACGGGCTAGTTTCAATCCATTCACCTTGGAGACGCGCCTCTATGGCTTGAGCGTGGCAGACGCGGAATTTGGCGAACTGATCAGGCTTGGCCGCCTTGCCGTGAATCCGCAGCTGAGCAGCGTTTTTGGCACAGTGCGGATCAAGTCGATCGAGTTGGATGACGGTTTGATCAACGTGGGCCTGGATGCAACGGGCAGGCTGAGTTTCCAGGACGCTTTGGATGCGCTTTCGCAGGGAGACGAAGCGGATGCCGATGAAGATAGCGAATCTGTTCGAGCGAGGATCGAACGGCTCAGCATCGCGAATATCTCCCTAAACCTTCGAGACGAGAGCCTGGAAACGACCTACGAGGAAAGCGTGGCGATCGAGTCCTTTGCCGGGCGGGGTATTGGCACTGTGCCGAATAGGCGCGTAGGCCGACCAGGCACGGATGAGCCGCGCTTGCACTGGGATTTCGAGGGTTTGATCGGGTTCGCTTCGGGTGGCGCCTTGGAGTTGAGTGGCGGGGCGGTTTCGATGGAGCCTTGGGCCTTCGAGTTGCGCAGCGTCTTGCGAGACTTTCCTCTGGCTAGCGCGCAGCCGTATGCGAGCGAGATCGTGTATGCCCAAATTGCGGGAAGCTTGGGTTTCGATGTCACTACCATGGCGGATCTTGGCGAGGGTTCGTTTGTACTGCAGGGAACGGCGCAGCTTGAAGGAATCAGGCTGTCGGATGAGGAGACAAACTACATCTCGGCTGACCGCCTTGCTTTGGAGGAGTTTGTTGCCCGCAGCGCGAGGTCCCGCTTAGCGGCGAAGCGCATTGTCATTTCGGATCCGGTCTTCACTGCGACTTTGGACGAAGAGGGTTCCGTTCGCTTGCCGAAGATGAAATCGGTTGCGACGGTGGACGAGGAATCGGAAGGGAGTTCTCCAGTCCAGCCATTCCTAGCGGAAATCGATACGATCGAGCTGAGCAACGGCGCTGTGGACTTCACGGATAACTCCCTAGCCGAAACCTTTTCCACCCGTATCCAAAATATCGAACTATCGCTGACAGACATCCTGGCGGAAGCGAGTGCAGATGGTTTGGAGGCCAAGTCGAAGCTCTCCTTGCTGCTGTCGCTTCTCGAAGGCTCGTTGCGCATCGAAGGCGGGCTGGATTCGCTTGCGACAGGGGGCTCGGCGGAGCTCGAATTGAATTCTCTGCAACTTTCTCCTTTGCAGCCCTACGTCTCCGAGTTTCTAGACATAGAGGTAGAAGACGGCGCGGTTTCCGGTAAGTTTGCCGCGAGCTTCGATTCGGATTCCAAGGTCGAGGCGACGGGCGAGGTCGAGGCGGTGAATCTGCTCGCCACCCATTTGGACCAAGGACGAGAGGTAGCCAGTTTGGAATCCCTACGAGTCGAGGCGATAGACTATTCCGCCAGCGGGCTGAGTATCGATAGCGTCGATCTCATCAGGCCGCAGGTCAGCGTCTGGAATGACAGTGTGGGCTTGAATCTCGGAACGATAGCGAAAGCGCCAGCGGATGAGGCGACGGGCGAGGTCGAGGGCGGTCCCTCTTTAGCCTTTCGAATCGGCCGCGTTAGGATCGAAAACGGGCGCATCGACTTTTCGGATACGAACCTGTTGACCCCTCATCGCACGCGCTTGACCGAATTTAGCTTGGAGGCGACAGGGCTTTCTTCCGACCCGGAGGAGCTTTCCAACTACCGAGTCGAATCGATTATCGATGGCGGAGCCAGGTTTCTGGTGGAAGGTCGACTCGATTCAGGAGATCCAAAGCGTTTTACGGATCTGACGCTTAGCGTCAGCGGCTACGACATGACGGCCGTCAGCCCCTATTGGGAAACCTATCTCGCTCGCCAACTTGCCAAGGGACAATTTGAGCTGGTATCCAACTACGAGATACGCGACAGTCAGCTGGACGGCAGCAATAGTTTCAAGATCGACCAGCTCACGCTTGGCGAGCAGGTGGAAAGCGACAAGGCAATGAGGCTGCCCGTCGGCTTCGCAATCAAGCTGCTGCAGGATCCCAACGGACTGATCTCCTACGATGGGCTTCCTGTGAAGGGCGATCTGGCCGACCCGTCCGTCAGTCCCTGGGGTTTGGTTGGCAAGGCTGTGGTCAATCTGATTCTCAAAGCGGCGACTTCGCCTTTCAAGTTTCTGGCGGGGGTCGTCGGCGGACGTGAGGATTTGGACTCCATAGCCTTCGAGGCTGGTTCCGTTTCCCTTAGCGAAGATGCGAGGGCCAAGATAGAGGCTCTAGCCAGGATACTCGAATTGCGTCCGGGTGTGAGCATAGAGGTTACGGCAAATCCGGATCTCGAGAAGGAAATCGCGTATTTGAAGCGTCGATACATCGCCCATCTCTTGGCAAATCCAGACTTCCAGGCGACCAGCGGACTCGACTTGCTCGCGGATTACGATCAGACGAACTTTGAGCAGGGAGTCGCCCAAAGCTTCGCGGCACTGGCTCCTCTGCAGGAAGCCCCTGTCGAAGAATCGACCGATGGGCCAGCTCCTCCGGAAACGAACGAGTCCAGCGAGAAAAAGAAAACTCTATTGGCCAGAGTGGTCGGACTACTAGGCGTAGGCAAGAAGCCCGCAAGGGAGCACTCCCCGGTAGAAGCGCAGTCCGAAACCATCGATTCCGCCAGCGAAGGGAGGGAAACCCTAGCTGTTGTTCCGAGCATATCGGAAATGTACGAAACTCTCGTAGAGGCTCAACCGGATTCGATCGTGTCCGAGGATTGGATTGAGGATCTGGTTTTCGAGCGCCTGCAACTCTTTCGCGAAACTCTGCTGGCATCGGAGGCGATTGAACCGTCGCGCGTCTTTGTTTCGGAAGCCCTAGACTCGAAAGAACGAATGTCGCAAGGAGGACAATTGCTGATCAAGTTGACTGACTGAGGGCGAAAACGGATTGAGACCTGACTCGGTGAGGTGAGAAGCAAAAAGACCACGCCTATGTCCTCCGATGGGACACGAACCTCGCAGTCCTGATCTCTTTTGAAAAGCAAGGCACGAAAAGTATGAAGAGTTGCAAAAAAGCGCTTTCCATATTCATTAAAAAAGGGTTCCGACTCGATCCCTTTCGTTGCTGCCCGATGACCGTCTGTCGCTCTGCAATATCCATCAATCGAACTGCTTTCGGCGCTTCCGACCGAAGGGAGCGATCGTCGGGCGCCTTGAATGCGAGAGGTTTCAGGCCAGTAGCCTCGGTATTGGGGCTGGCTTCGACGTTTCCCACCGTATCGGTCTTTGCGAGCGCTTCGCCATCGCGCCCCGCCCTTGCTATCCTGGAGGTTCCGGAAACCGCGATGTTCTGGCTAGCCGTGGCGTTCGTTTCCCTCTTGCTAGCCGGTGGCATCGTCTACTTGAGAGCTCGAAATATTCAAAGTCGAAACAATGAGCTCAGCGAGCTCATTGCTGACAAGACGAAGATTCTAGAAGAGCAGAACCAGAAACTCGAGCTTCACCAAAATCACTTGGAAGTGCTCGTAAAAGTGAGAACGAGAGAGCTGGAGCGGGCAAAGGAGAAAGCCGAGGAGTCGGACCGCCTCAAGTCAGCATTTCTAGCCAATATGAGTCACGAGATCCGGACTCCGCTCAATGCTATTGTCGGCTTCAGCGAGATCCTGACGCTGAAATTCACCCAAGAAGGTCGCAGCGAGGAGGTCGAGGAAATCAAACAGATTATAACCAACAGCACCCGCGGCTTGCTTCGCTTGATCGAAGATATCCTGGAAATCTCGCAAGCGGATGCTGGTTCGCTCCAGGTGGAAAAAACGGATGTAGACATCGGCGAGCTTTGCACTCGGCTTAGCACTCTATATAGCGTGCGTATCAGAGATCTGGCGGAAGACCTTGTTTTCAAATCCGAGATAGAGGCTGGGGAGGGCTTGCTGATCGAAACGGATGGGCACCGAGTCGAGCAGATTCTAATCAACCTTCTGGACAATGCTATAAAGTTCACCGATACGGGAAGCATAACCCTGAAGATCGAGCTGGATAGGGAAACCGTCCGTATTTCAGTCGTGGATACTGGAATAGGCATCAGCGCCTCTCAGCAATCCAATGTGTTTGGCCGCTTCGTAAAAACCGAGAAGACTCAAAACCGGCTCTACGGAGGCGTAGGCTTGGGACTGTCCATCTGCCAAAGCCTTTCCGAATTGCTAGGGGGTTCTATAGAACTGGAATCCGAAGAGGGTGTTGGCTCGACCTTCACGCTTGTTCTGCCCTTTGCAGCAGCCCAGTTGCCGAATCAAGACAAGGCCGCTGAAACGCTTGACGCATCCTACGACTGGTCGGGGAAACGCGTGCTTGTCGCGGAAGACGAAGAGTCGAACTACTTGCTGATGGAGTCGCTCATCGCCCCGACGGGCGCTTCGATAGAGCGAGCTCTAGATGGCGATGAAGCGGTTCGCAAAGCGATAGAGGACCCCCATCTGGACCTTGTGTTGATGGATATTCGCATGCCTTTGCTCGATGGAGTCGAAGCGGTCAACCTGATAAAAGCCAGCAAACCGTCTCTCGCGGTAATTGCTCAGACTGCCAATGTCATGGTCAACGATCGCGACAGTCTGCTTCAAGCGGGCTTCGACGATTCGGTCGAGAAGCCTTTCGATCAGCTGTCCCTTCTAGCCTTGATGGACAGCTACCTTTCGAAGAGCCATTCCTTGTAGAAAAGCGAAGGCCTTCTCGCCATCTTCTCAAAAGCTAGAGCAAAATTCGTTTAGTAGGTGGCAAAGGTGGGTCGGCTTTGGGCGCTTTGCTTTGTCGCTCTCGCTCGGTACCGAAGACGACTCTCTGCAAGGCTAACACTATAAGCGTTCCCGACTTCGGTCGGGACCGCTCCACCTAGAGTAGCTGTTTTCCAAATGGGGTTTGCGACTAAACATCTGAAAAATGCTCTAATGTCGTGCATAAAACGTAGCGCGGTCCCGCTTTGCGCATTGGCGTCAACTTAAGCCGAAAGGCGGTGGGCTGGAGGGCAATGCTCCGTCATTGCCGCGGAGCCTACAGAGGGAACAACCGGTGCGGCAACGACGGAG
>JANQRJ010000043.1 GCA_028284635.1 Pelagicoccus sp. | reverse complement strand
TCATTTGGAGGGCAACGCTCCGTCGTTGCCGCAGCGTTTATTCCCCTGCAGGCTCCACGGCAATGACGGAGCATTGCCCTCCAGCACAACGCCTTTTGGTTTAAGTTGACGCCTATGCGCCGCCGCGGGACTGCGTTGGCGAAGTCTGCGGTGAATGTGTCGCTTCGCTGAAATACCGAGATCCGAAGGGGCGTCTCGCCGTTAGAACGCTCGACCTCGATGGCGTCCAGTGGGGCGGGCAACTCGTTTTCGATAAGGATAAGACAAATGTTTTTAAGGATATGAGCCATGGTTCTTTTTTGCGGGATGGCCTACACTCCTTGGCCCTGAATCGACGATAACCTTCAGCGTAACTCGAATGTCGAATGCAACCAGAAGAGATTCATCCTTTCATCGAGAATGCAGCGATGATGCCTATGGCCTTAGAAGCCTATCGAAAATACGCATCCGAGATCCCTTTATATTAGCGGACCGCGAAGAACAGCTTTACTACATGTACGGCACGCGATCGGGCGATAGCCAGGGAGGGTGGCCTAGGGACAAGAATTGCCACGAGTGCTTCCGCTCGGAGGATCTGGAGAATTGGGAAGGGCCGTTCCAGGTATTCTCTGCCCATGAGGGATTTTGGGGAACGCAAAATTTCTGGGCGCCAGAGGTCTATGCCTATCGAGGCAAATACTATCTCTTCGGCACGTTTAAGGCTCCGGATCGCTGCCGGGCGACACACGTTCTGGTTTCCGAAAGTCCGCTGGGGCCTTTCCGCTCCTTGCATCCGAAACCGCAAACGCCCGAGGGATGGGAATGCCTGGATGGCAGTCTCTTCATCGACGACCGGGAGCAAGCCTGGATGATCTTCTGCCGCGAATGGGTGGAGATCGACGATGGGGAAATGTGGGCTCAGAAGCTCAGCGCGGATCTCGTTCAGCCGATTGCCGAACCCGTATTGCTCTTCCGCGCCTCGGAGGCCGATTGGGCCAAGCCAATAAAATCGCGCATCACCGGCCAGCTAAACGCATACGTCACGGATGGTCCGTTTATCTACCGAACGAAAGACGGGGCCTTGCTCATGTTGTGGTCAAGCCTTGGAGAAAAGGGCTACGCCATGGGAATCGCTCGCTCTTTGTCGGGAAAACCGGAGGGGCCCTGGCAGCAAGATCCCGAGCCCATGGTGAACGAAGACGGCGGACATGGCATGCTGTTCGAAAATCTGCAAGGACAGCTCATGCTTGCTTACCACCAGCCAAACAGGAACCCAAACGAGCGCGCCCGTTTCTTTCCAATACATGAAGTCAATGGACCGATGGGCCCGACTTTATCTGTCGCCGCGGCGCGAGACGGGTCATAGGGGAATGGCGCTAGGATAAGCGGCTTTGAGGAGTGTATTTCCGAAGAAAATGCTTACGCGAGGACCGGCTTTGGGCTAGCGTTCTCAAATGCTGAATCTCGAACGCTTTCTTCCAGGATTCAGCCACGTGCTTTGCGGCAATCCGCCCAAGTCGGCCCTCACGCAAATAAAGCAAAAGGTATCCACACCATCACCATTCGCTGGTACTCGTTATACATACCTAGTGAAACCGGTGGCATAAAAATGAATCGCGAACTGAACGCTTACTGCTCAAGCCAAAAAGTAGACACACCTGGTTTCAAGCGATACTCTAAGCGATTTTTGCTTTTCCCGACAGAGGAGGCAGTCTTTATCTCACCGGCAGCGCTCTGGTAAAGGTATCCCGCTTTTGATTCGGGAAGCTGAATCACACCCTGGGTATTGGGCGGCAAGTTGATTTTATAAGTAACCCGATCCTGTTGTCGCCACCAACGGCTGACGATTAAGCCGCACGCAGATTGGTAGCTTCCCTCGGCGTAATCTAATGCATTTATCACTTGTGGTCGGATGATAGCTTGGCGAAATCCGGGTTCACTTTCATTGGGAAGAATGCCCGCCAAAGCTTCAAAAAACCAGACCCCCACGCCAGAAAAAGAGGAATGACAAACACTGCCACCGGGAAACCAGCTCTCTGGAAAAGTAGTATAGCCTTGGTCTATAAAGTAACGGAAACTTGGAGGCTCAGGATGCATTAAAAGACGATAAGCCAGTTCCGCTAATTCTTCCCGCATGAGCACTTTAAATAAATAGGTGGTCGCGATGACACCCGTGTCGACATGACCCTGCTTATTGACAATAATTTCTTCGAGCAAGGCATCCACTGCGGACGCATGCATTGCATCATTTTCCGGCATTCCTGAATACAATGCCAGCACTTGGTAAGGCTGGCGACCCCCGCAGTAACGCCCCGTTTCCGGGTCAAAAAAACGTTCATTGAAACGCTGTTTGATCTTTTGGAGCATTTGTCGGTAATGGTCAGCTATTTCGTCTTTTCCCAACTGAGAACACCATGAGATGAATAGATCGATACAACGGATTGAATGCAGCGTATTAAATTGCTGATTTAAAAAGAAGTCATCTGTTTTTCGCTTTGGGGAATTCCAATCCCCAAGATATTGCATCTTTCCTTGAGGTTCGGAAACGCCGTCAAACGTAAACAACTTCAATAGACCGTCCTCAATTCTTTCGGTCAGAAATTCAACTCGGCGTTGGGCCAAAGGAAACATCTGCTCTAGCAGTCGCTTTTGGCCATAATGCAAATAAGTATGATAAGTGATCGGTATGAAGCAATTCGCATAATAATGACCTCCCACGAAAAATAATTTATGGTGCATCGGGGTTACACTCGATACACCGCCGGGCACAGGCAGCTCATTGCCATTCCAATCATCCAGCCATTTTTGGTAAAA
Organism: Pelagicoccus sp.; assembly: GCA_028284635.1. GTDB lineage: Bacteria > Verrucomicrobiota > Verrucomicrobiia > Opitutales > Opitutaceae > Pelagicoccus. Next base: position 21,886 of record JANQRJ010000043.1, on the reverse strand, counting down.
TCTTGCCATGTCCAGGTGGTAAAGCGCATGATCCGAACTTGCCTCAGCTTCAGCTCCCCACCCAGCCTTTTCGCGATGCGAGCAATCGGCCGGAACCCCTTGTTGAAGCAAGGATTCGTAAGTGGCCATGGCCACTTGTTGGATTCTATTAAGGGTCGGATCGCTGCATTGAAATGCTCCTGCAACGGACATACTGTTTCTTGTTTCAAACGCGGTGACATCCTCAAGAGTTCCCATTTGAGCAGGTATATTCCACTGAATTTCAGCATAGCGAAACACGCGGTACTGAAATCGAGGCTGCCATTCTATCAGGTCTTCGGTCAAGTGGTGAACCGCCTTGGCAAAGTAAAAATCTTCCTGGAAGCAATGATACTTGTTATCGAGACGATCATCGACCCTATGCTCATAATAGCGGATGCGTATTGAACTAGGATTATTAAACATTTTGGCATCGCGTTTAAATGTGATCTTGATCGTTCCGGTGATGACTCGGCCAAAATCGCATAAAGCAGTGTCGGCTTTTGGATAAGTGATTTCTGTCGGTGAGACTTTTTCCAGATAGCGGTTCGGTTCGATGGTCTGTGCCTCTAACCGGCCCTGCGGAGGACTCTTCTCCACTGCAAATGGCCAGTGGCCATCATCAAATCCAGGAGTATGCCATCCTGCCTGTTCCTGGTCCGCGTCGAATCGTTCGCCGCCAAAGCAGCCCATTCGCTTGTAGTAGACACCGCTGATGGGGCTGGGAGCAGTGCGCCAGCTTTCGTCCGAATGAAACTGAACGATACTGCCTTCTTCGTATTCAATATAGATCTGGGCTTTTAAGATCGGACCTTGCCGGTTTTCGTATTTACACCATGGTGTGTAATAGCCGGAATTCAACCACACGCCCAATGCATTTTTCCCGGCATGCAAATGCTCCTTGATATCGTGGGTATTATAAAAAACTTTATGATTAAAATTGGTGACCTGAGGATTGAACACTTCATCACTCACCCGTTCGCCATTGAGATAACATTCATGCTGCCCAATGCCACAGAGATACAAGCGAGCGCGCTTGATCGGAGAAGCAGTTACCTCAAATTCCTTTCTAACCAAAGGGGAATAAGAAGTCTTTTCGATAACACTGCCATCGGGATAAATGGCTGCGCCTATCCATTTTGCCGGCCAGTCTGAATCAATCGATAACCCCGTTTCCCAGCTGGCAATCTCAGAATAAGCGGTCGGATTATTATCCTGATCCCAAATCCGCACTTGCCAGTAGTAAATCGTTCTGCTTTTTAGCGGCGGACCGGCATAGACAATCACCATCTCGTCACTATCGACTTTACCGCTGTTCCAGACATCGGCCTGGTCCGGGTTCAGTAGATCCGGATCAGAGGAAACTAAGATTTGATAGGCAGTTTGAAGCGCCACCCTGCTCCTTGGCGAAATCGTCCAACTGAGATAGGGATGACTTGTGTTGGTGGCTATTGGGTTTGTGGAAAAATCACATTTGGTATTTTCGATGACATTCATAGTGTCTAAGGTCCAAGCCACTACAATCTGCTCGAAAAACGAATCTAATAAACAATCAAAGGCTTCAAATTTGCTCTCAGAAAAGTATAGATTTGCACTATTATGATAGGAGCCGCGCTGTTATAATCGCTCAATGCATCATTCATTTTTCAGGCGATATTGACGAGGCGTCATACCTTCGCTTTTCCGAAAGCATTGATGGAAGTATTTTTCGTTCGTATAACCACAAGCATCAGCGATGGTTAACATTTTATAATCAGTGGCGAGCAGCATTTGCTTAGCCTTATTCAATCGAAAAGATTGAACAAAGTCGACAGGAGTCATACCTCGTTGTTTCTTGAATGCCAGAGTCAACGTATTACGACTCACTCCGAGGGACTCGGCCAGCTCAGTGACATTAATGCGCTCATGCAAACGCGCTTCAATCATCTCGAGCGCGGCATCCACCAAATGCTTCGCCTTGGGCAATCGAGTGGACTCATGCTGCCAATAAGGCATGAGACTCCGGCATTTTTCACCGATTTTAAAAAGATTCACGAGCAGATGAGCCGTGTTTGCTTCACAACGTTCGCCATAGGCATCGTGGAGTTGTTGGAACAATTTCTCAAATGCAACACATTGTCGCGAGGCGCGAAGGAAGGGATGCTCTTGATTAAATCCGCAAAATCGAGGGAATTGCAAAGAACCTTGTTTCGAAAACGAAATCCAATAAAACGTTACCGGATCTGTTTCCTTTTCTGTAATGGAGGCGTGTTGGTCTTTAAAAAAGCAAAATAGATCACCACGTTTAACCTTTCGCTCTTGATCACCTGATTGGATCAAGGCTTGCCCAGAGACAACCAAATGGAGGTGGCTGGCTCCAGCTCGATTGAGCAGTTTGAAATGACCGTTGCCTTTTAGCATTCCAACCATAACGGGCCAGCAATCACTTATCTCGCTGCCACTGGAATAACGCCAATAATTTACTTTAATTTGGTGAGCCATATCTGCTAATATACCTTAATGTTCTGTAAAAACTACTGTAATGACAAATCAAACTCCATCGCCGAGTCTTTTTGAGAAGGTGAAAAAGGGGTCAAGGAGGAATGCGTTAGTTTAAGCGGCTTTATCGGCATTTTTCGACTTATAGTATGATTTTCTCGATTTTGAGACCTTGAAAACCGACCGATGCTTGGCTAAGCCCTGAAAGGGTTTTGGCCTTTGCTTCACTGCTCTGGGCTGGCTTCTATTCTCTCTTAGCGGCACCGTTTCGCTTGCGACAATCAGGATCATCTCATCGAAGATTCCGCGTTGGATCCGAGGCTTGCCTTGCGTTGCCGCAAAGCACGTGGCTGAATCCCGGAAGAAAGCGTTCGAGATTCGGCATTTGAGAATGCTAGCCCAAAGCCGGTTCTCGCGTAAGCATTTTCTTCGGAAATACACTCCTCGAAGCCGCTTATCCTAGCGCCATTCGGGTCACAGGGCAAACGTTGCTCGGAGAAGATAGGTATGCGCGTCCTATAGTGACCTGTCTTCGTTCTCTACGATCCGCTTCTGCGCAATTAAAACTTCAACGTTGAAGTTTTAATTGCGCAGCGAGTTGCCGTTTCGTGGGGCTTTCTATTCGTCTTCCCGCCATTGCCGTGGGCTGCAATTGGCGTAGCGCTTGAATCTTCGGGAGAAGGTAGGCAGATCTTTGTATCCGCAGCGATCGGCGATCGCGGATACGGAATCGGAACGCCGGGCTCGAAGCAGGCGAGCGGCCCGTTCGAGGCGGAGTCGCTCATGGAGATGGATCACGCCGATGCCGAACAGCTTTTGGCAACGTTGCTGCAGTTTCGAACGAGACCAGCCCATGGCGCTGGCCGCTTCGTCCACGCTGATGCACATGTCGTTTCTGCTTTGCAGCCAGCGGAGCAGGCGGTCTTCGTCTCGGTCGCTGTATTGGCGATGGCCTGCTTGACAAATGGCGAGCAGCAGGGCGTCCAGGGCGTGAGCCGAAGCAAGACGGGCGACGCGATCCCAGCGTCGGCTGTAGCGCGCGAGCGTTTCGCAAGCATCTACATGCAGCGACTCCTCGAGTACCACAGGCTGATCGAAAATGGCTGCTAGAGTGGTCTTCGTCTTGCGAGGATCTGGAGAATCCGGACTGAAGTTGATGCCAATTTGCCCGTGTCCATTTTTCGAATACAGGCGATGTCGTTTGCCAGGAGGCAGTACATGGATGGATCCGATTTGGATTGGCTGCCAGCCTTCGCCCCAGTCGACTTCGAAGAATCCCTCGATCACGCCGATGACCTGCCAGTAGTCATGCTGGTGCCAATCCATTCGCTTTCCCGCATCCCAGCGGTGGAAGTTGCAGCTCTCGTAGGGAGGGATGTCGCGAATCAGGATAACTTTGGACGAATCGTCAAAAATAATGGATTTTGGGTCATTTAGATTAATGGAAAGATTCATTACTATTGGGCGATCAATCAAAAATTGTCCTGCCGTATGCAAAAGTCAATCTGCTCGCTCTACCGCCATGCGATCTCCGATCTTCTGGGTCAGCTCATCCCATAGTTTCAAAAATTTGGATCTGTTTTTTTGCAAGTCAATGTTATCTAATGTCTTACGTTGCGGGAGCGAGCGTTTTGCAACCCAACTAAAAGCGAGCTCTCAAGAAATTGGGTTTAGCCGCAAAAAGACGCAAAATATGACAGGATTCGTGACCTTCGTTATAACGAAGGAGTTTAAGCCGATTCGTAGAGCCTCAAAAGCCCTATGGGGCGGTAGCAACTTGATCTTTTGCGCCTCTTTGCGGCTAAAAAATATATCAACTCAAAAACGGATGATGCATGCTCGTTTCATCGTTTTCGGAGAAAAATTTTGAAACGTTTGGATTCAATGGAGAGAGTATGAACAATAGAAAATTATGTTGAAACCGATTTTATCGCTATGAACTTGAAAACCATTCGAGAAGACGTCGTTAACTACATGGAACGACTCCATCAGCCTGATGCAGGCTACGGGCGCTATCGCTTTGAGCCGGATGGCACGGTCAATTTATATGCGTCCTGCGACGCATCCATCTTGAGAACGATTATGGGTGAAGACTTGCGTGCGACCCTTGCTCCACAGCAGCGAGAAGAGTGGGTTTCGCATATCAATTCATTCGCCAACGAAGCCGGAGAATATGAATATGACTCGCATTCTCTTTATCATCGCAATGGTACGGTGATTGGGGCGTTGGGCCCTTTAGATGGAAAAATGAAATATAGATTTCGAGGCTATGATGCATTCGATAGCATTGAAAAAGTCGAAGACTGGCTGGAGCAAATGGAGTGGTGCAAACTATGGGGTGGATCTCACCATTTTTGGGGAGGCATCCATTGCTACAGTTTGAGCGCCGATTGTACGGATGCATGGAGACAACGCGTTTTTGACTGGCTAGATGCCAATCTCGATCCCGATACCGGTTGGTGGCGAAAGGGAGTGGCCCATTCAGGCTGGGACCAAGCGCTTGGAGGAGCTGCTCACATCTGGCCCATCTACCAGCATCACAATCGAGCTTTCCCTTATCCGGAGTCGGTCATTGACAGTATTCTTTCCATGCAGAAACCGGGTGGCAATTGGCTGGGCACGTCGTATTTGAACTTGGATGCGCTTTATGGACTCGCCCACATGCGCTCTTTTGTCCCTCAATATCGGAAAGTGGATATCCAGGAATCAGTAGAACGATTTGGAGAGTTTTTCGAGGCTTTCTATCCAACTTATCTCGAACGGAAACCCGATCTTCACAATGCGCTTTCCCAAATCGGGGCGGTTGGGCTGCTGAACCAATTGGATCCTGAGAAATTTTCGGACTCCATTTCATGGACTGATATCTTCAGCGACCCTAGGCTGTATCAGGTTGCTGCAGTCGGTCCATAATTACTTCTTGCTTCCCGTTTTCTCTAAGACAGTCCGAACTGATCAAGCTGTTCGCAGTCGTCTCCACTGTTCGCGCAACTGCTCAGGTGGCTGGAGTCCATTGCGATACTGCTGTAAGCTTCTTCATGCTCTATTTCTGGGCGCTGCTGGCCGCCGTCTCCGTCCTGGATGGCAGTGACGCTCGGGTGCGATTAAAAGAGTTTCATCGTAGGGATCCTGCACTGCGGCCCGCTCGGCGATCGGGCCCTACCTCTGACCATTAGAGGACACAGTTTTAATCGCAGCAGTGATGATCCTGCAGCGCAGAGTTTCGTTGACCATAGCTGCTCTTTGGTGCCCACCCGCTAGCTCTGGGTGCCTCACGCTCCTGGAGCATTTTTCGTTTGGTTAGTCGCTTATAGGTGGGTCGGCTTCTCCGAAGACGACCGATTTGCATCCCGCTGTACACGCGTATGCGTTCCCGACTTCGGTCGGGACCGCACCACCCTCTGAAAATGCGACTGAACAGACGAAAAATGCTCCAAGCAATTGAGGAGCGCGGCGAGTGGCCCATGAAGGCGCTGTCTTGTGGTAGATGGTATTTTTAGACATGGATTTGCGAATTACAGCCATTCCAGTCCAAAGCCTACAGCTGCTAAGATTCCCTCTTGGCCAAGGGTTCGGAGCCTCTTCTCAAGCTCGAAGCCAACTTCCTTTCAACAACTCCCGACATGCGATTTTTGGACATTGAGGGTTAAAGCCGCCGCGATATACCAATTTATGGATCCCAACATTCAGCCCCTCACTCCAGACATTCTAGCGCGAATGAGAGCCGCGCTGCCCAGTCTCTCCTGGCCCAAAGTCGATCCCGAGAGCTCGTGGCGCAAAAGCTATCGCATCTGGGAGTCCGTGGGGATGGGCTGGAACGACAATCTGCAATCGCGCGTCCTGGGAAGCCTCGTTCTGGAGAGATCGCCCATCGATTCAAGCCGCTTCAAGCTGAAGGTCCGCTCTCAGCTGCTCATGATCCACAACCCCGACGGCCCCTATGGCGGATTGCGCGAGATTGAAGCCGATCTGGAATGCGAGCTCGACGCCCTGGCTACTCCCAGGCGGTGGCGCGTCGTCAACCGTTTCCATCGGCACGGCCAGGTGATGGAACATTTGCCCCTGCTCATCGAGGGACGTTTCGAGGACGGCCTGATCAGCTCCTCGATCAACGGTCGTCCCCAAGCCTTGGAAATCGCCGCGCCTTGGAGCAACGAATGGTGCCTCTTCGAAGCGCTGCCCCGAATGGCGGCGGGCGACCCTACGGAACAGCGTTTTCAGCAACTCCATCAGATGCGAAGCGCCTTGCCCGACCAGCGTCTCTTTCGCAGGGCCGAGGCCGACTATGTCTCATCGCATTACGGCCCCCTGCGCTGCTTTTCCCAAACAGGCTACGCCAACCTGCCTATCGACTACTGGGTCGACGATAAAGGCGACCTGCCGTTCGTGACGAATCTTCATACGGCCTATATAATCGACGACCAAGCCGAAGCCAAAATCGAGCGCATTCTGAAAGACAAGGTCATGCTGCAATTCGAGAAGGAGGAGCTCGCCCAATGAAAAAAGGCATGCAAAGAAACATTCTATTTCTCTCCACCGACGAGCATCATTTCCAGGCCATGTCGGCGGTCGGGTGTCCCTACGTCAAGACGCCCCACATGGACTGGCTTATGCGAAACGGCGTCGCCTTCTCGAAATCGTACAGCCCCAATCCCGTGTGCGGCCCCGCTCGGGCCTGCTGGTTTAGCGGCTCGACGTCCAGCGAGAATGGCATCATCAACAACCAGAAAAAAAGCGGAACGCGAGCCGACCGCCCCAAGATGGGAACCTGGCTTGAGCGGCATACCGACTATCGGCGCGTATTCGCGGGAAAATGGCACGCGGGCGAACATCCCTTCTCCTACGCGATCGACGGCTTCGACGTGATCCTCAGCGGCGTCAATCGCAACGGCATGCTCAGCGACGCCGCCATCGCCGCCGCGAGCGAAGCTTTCATTCGCCAGCATGACGGCAGCCAGCCCTATCTTCTAGTCACTTGCCTGCAGCAGCCGCACGACATTTGCGAATCGATACGCATGGACAGCCAACCCATGCGCGAGCTTCCCTACGGGCTCGAGGAAAAGGACCTGCCGCCCCTGCCGGAAAACTTCGACTATAGACATAAGGAATCCGCGGCCTTCCCCAAGCCGCAAAATGCCCAATGGACCGAGCTCAACTGGCGTTACTATCTATGGAGCTACTACCGGCATGTCGAAATGGTCGACGCGCAGATCGGCAATATTCTCGGCGCCTTGCGGGACACGGGCCAGATCGAAAACACCTTGATTCTCTTCACCTCCGATCACGGCGAAGCGCTCGCCTGCCGCCGAGCCACGCAAAAGAACACCGCCTTCGACGAAAGCGCCCGCGTCCCCTTCAGCCTTTGCCTTCCTGGCGAGATCCCCGCGTTCTACGACGAAGAGACCCTTGTCAGCGGCCTGGACATCATGCCCACCATTCTCGATTACGCTGGAGCCCCCATTCCCCCGTCCTGCAGCGGCCTCAGCCTCAAGCCCCATATGGACAGCCTGATTAGCGGAGCGCCGCAGCCGCCAGATCGCCCCTTTATCGTGACCGAAGTTCAATCCAATACCGGGCGCATGTTGCGAAGCTCCCAATATAAATACGTTCGCTACGACGACGATAGCGAACTGCTCTTCGACATGGACGCCGATCCGCTGGAGATGAACGACCTGACGGAAGATCCCCAACATTTCGATACGCTAGTTCGCCACCGCGCCTGGTTGCGGGAATGGGAAAACGCCCGCGACCGTCACCCCGATCTGGAGGCCTTCCCCTGCAAGTGAAGATCGATCTCGAACTGTAAGATACCCCCATCTGGCGCAAGCCGCTGCGCCGCCCATTTTCCATGAAGACGAAGAACAAAGAAGCGTTAGTCATAGAACCGACCGGCTTATCTGGCCAAATAAGCCGCTGCGCTGGCGAAGCCTATTTCCCGCAGGGCGAATGGTATCAGTCGTTGTCGGTGGACGACAGTATCGATTATTCCATACCCAAAGGCCTTTTGCAGGGCCGCCAGTACCTGACTGCCGACATGCTTCTGGATGGATCTGTCATGCAAGTCTTCTTTCTGATCTTGCAAGAGGCGAACGATGGGCCGCGCTTCGCTTTGCGTTTCAGCGGGCTCAACCAATGCTCGTTTCGAATCAGATTTCCCTTGGATCGGGTGGATCAAAGCCAATGGTCCCTGGATCGAGAAGGCGCCTGGCTGAAGCCCAAATGCCGCATGAGCAGAGTGGATCTGGCCAAAGTCGACTCGATGCGGCTCGTCGTTGTGCGGAAGGAGGAAACGCCCATCCGCTTCACCCTCACTCCCTTCAAGGCGCTCGATCACGCTCCCCCCAGGCTGGAGAAGCTCGTCTTGCCCCAAGGAAAGCTCCTCGACGAAATGGGGCAAAGCAACATCTGCGACTGGCCCGGTAAGACGAAGTCCGAGGCTGAACTGAAGGAGCGCTTGCGAGCCCAGTTGAAGGGAACGGAACAAGCCTCGGTCGACGAGAGCCTGTCTCGCTGGGGAGGATGCAAAGCGAAAAAGCTGGTCGAAGGCTCCGGCTTTTTCCAGACTCACTTCGATGGCAAGCGATGGTGGTTTGCCGATCCCGAGGGCTATGCCTTCTGGTCCTCAGGCCCGGATGGGGTGAGAAGCGAGGTGAAATGCAATTACAATCAACTGGATGACGCTCTGAGTTTTCATCCTCAGGATGATCCCGAATTTCAAGACATTTATCATTTTGAAATCAAGGACCACCTATCTTCGAATAGTCAGCATATCAATTACCTGGGAGCCAACTTCATCAGAACCTTCGGCAGTGAAAACTGGTATGAAAATTGGGGAAAAATTACGGTATCGAATCTGAGGAAAATAAAGTTCAACACCTTTGGAAACTGGTCCGATATCCAACTGGCAAGGAAGTATTCCTTTCCTTATGTCCTCCCGCTTTCCAAGAGAGATTTCGGCGTAAGAAATATATTTCGAGATTTTCCCGACGTCTATGATCCCCTGTTTGCAAAAGAGGCCGAGCGCTTCGCTCGGCAGTTAGACGAGATCAAAGACGATCCGGCATGTCTGGGCTACTTCCTGATGAACGAACCGACTTGGGGCTTCGCCGAAGAGCTGCCTTTAGTCGGCATGCTGCACAGCGATATGAAATGCCTCACGCGCGCCGAGCTGGTGAAGTTCTTGAGAAATCGCTACCATTCCTCCGATAATCTGCAGGCGAAATGGGGAATGGATGTCACCTTTGAAAGGCTTGAGAACGAAAGGATAGAAACGCCCTTCACGGACCAGGCGCAGGAAGACCTGACCGAGTTTAACGCCAAGATAGCGAAGATGTACTTCGATACCCTGTCGGCAGCGTGCAAGAAGAGGGCTCCTAATCATCTCAACCTGGGAATTCGCTATCAAAACGTCCCCCCCGGATGGCTCGTTCCGGCAATGAGCAGTTTCGATGTCTATAGCATGAATTGCTATAGATCGCGCGTTCCCGAGGATACGCTTGACCAGATACACGGCATCCTGAAAAAGCCGATCATCATAGGCGAATGGCATTTTGGCGCTCTCGACTCAGGCTTGCCGTCAAGCGGAATCGGGCGAGTGAAAGACCAGTTCGATCGAGGACGGGCTTATCGCTACTACCTCGAGCATGCGGCAGCCCATCCGGCCTGCATTGGAGCGCACTGGTTTATCCTTTACGATCAGAGCCCCTTGGGGCGCGGAGATGGCGAGAATTACAACATCGGATTCTTTGATGCCTGCCATAAGCCCTATGTGCCGCTATGCGATGCAGCCAAGACCTCGCATGAACATCTATACGAAATCGCCGAAGGGAAACGCCCGTACTACGACGACCCGCCCGAATATTTGCCGATGATCATGTGATTTGCGCCACTGCCAAAGCGAGTTCAGCTTTAGAGAGCTCCTAAGAGATTGTCCAAAAAGTTCTGGATCAAGTGTAGGGTCGGCACTCATGACTCGGCGTAGTTCGAAGAACGAAGACGGTTGCGCCGCACCGCGTTGCAGGAAAAGCCCTGACAGATGCGGCGTGCCGCGAGCGGCAGCCCTACAAATTCGGCTTTATTAGACACTCTCTAAGGCGTTCTAGTCAACCGAGGTGCTCCGGTCGGGGAGCGCCTCATTGTTTATGGTGAAGGTTGCAAAATGAGATAGGTTCTCGTAACTCGTCGATCTCAAAGTTGCCTCATGTGGACATGTGGAAGGGTGTGTTTTAAAGTGTCGCCAGATTTACTCCAGGCTACGCTATGCGCATGTAGCCGCGTTCGTGAGAACGCGGTTCCACTGGTTGTAGCAGCCAAAGTCTCCGCGTTCCCACGAACGCGGCTACACATCTGGGATGGATACTCGGAAGGCGACACTTTGAAACACACCCATGTGGAAGGTGTTTAGTTTGTTTGTTTGCGTTTTGTGGGGTATGGACATAGTCTAGAAATTCAATCAAAATTGAGGAGAGTTCTTTTTCGTGTCTGGATTACCTACCATCAAGGATGTTGCCTATGAGGCGGGGGTGGCGACGAGTACGGTGTCGCGCGCGTTGCGGGATCATCCGAAGATCTCAAAAAGGACCCGCTTAAAGGTGCGTGAAGCTGCTGACCGCGTTGGCTATCGTTCCCATCCTCTGGTTTCAGTCTTAATGTCTCAATTAAGAGCGACAAAACCGGCAACCTACAACTCGACGATCGCGTTTCTTGATACTTCTTGGAATCCAGACGAGACCATCGAATGGGGGACGATGATCGAGTTCAAGCAAGGGATAGAGGAACGCGGCGATGAGCTTGGCTATAAAGTTGACTATTTCGACAAGACGGGAAAGGGCGTGACGCACCGAAACTTGATTCGGCAGTTTCGGGCTCGGGGAATCGATGGTTTGATTATCGGCTATCTCCCTTCGCGCAACGATCCTTCGCATGCGATCGATCTCGACCTTCAGGGCTTTGCTTGCGCGTCGATTGGCGTGCGTTTGGATTCGCCAGCGCTGCACTTTATAGGAAACGACCACTATAATACGATGGCGATGGCCTTGGAACGGGTAGCGGCTCTAGGCTATCAGCGTATTGGGCTGGCTTTAGACTACTACGTGCATGGTCTGGTAGAAAATAAATTCGTTGCGGCTTTGCTGGATTATCAGCGAAATTTGCCGATCAAGCGTCGCGTGGCGCCTCTTGTTTCTGAGTCTTTTGGTGAAGAGTCTTTTGGCGAATGGTTCGAACAGGCAAGTCCGGATATCGTTATCGGTATCGACCTAGAAGTAATAGATTGGATAAAACGTAGGGGATGGCGGATACCCGACGAAGTGGGCTATGTGAATTTGGACTTAATGGACGATTGCGGTGCGATTGCGGGAATCAATCAGCGAAACCGTATTTCAGGTCGAACGGCAATGGAAGTAGTGGTGAATCAACTGCAATACAATGAGCGGGGTGTGCCGGAGTATCCTAAATCGGTGATGGTGAAGGGGGTGTGGAAAATGGGGAAGACCGTGCGGGATGTGCGAGGGTAGATTGAAGATTACAGGTTTGGAAATTTGAATCGCAGCGGGTACATTCCCCGCAGCTTGGAGTGTGTTGAAAAAGTCTGGCTTTCTAGTGTAGCCGCGTTCGTGAGAACGCGGCTACGATATCGCCAGGGTTCGATCGACTTTTTCAACACACTCCTTGCGGCGTTTGAGGTAGGGATCCCGACGAGTTCCCGACTTGTCGGGAAAGATCAGGCTTCGCCGGACCGCTCGGCGATCGGTCCCTACCTTGAATGACTTAACGTTCGGACAGTATCTCAGCGGGATTGGGACCAATCTTTCCAATTGGATTCGATCTCGGTGGAAGAAAGCGTCTTTGATGAAATCAGGAATTTGTACTTTAGAGACAGTTTCTGATGGGCCTTGAGCTCGTGCGGTTTGTTGTAGAGGACTGCTGGGCTGAAATAGTTCATGCCGAGCCCGAGGTACCATCTCGTTGGATATGAGAGATTGCTTGGGTGGTCCATGAAGACTACGCTTGAACCTGTTGCGGGAGTGAAGCTCATCCAGCGGGCGGGTTGCGATTTGGCGGCTTTTCCTTCGAGGCCCTCGCTGCTACGATAAACGCCGCTCCTAAGTCCTTGTGTCATACGGAGGGAGAGACCGGCGTATCCTCCATATTCCTTGCCGTTCGGTTCCGAAGGGATAGGAGTCCTGTCGAGGAGGAGATCTTGGTCGAATGCAGTGTATTCGGATTCCCAATCGATCGAGTACGCTCCCTTTTCGTCGGGCGGAGTGATTGCTATAGTTCGGAATTCCTTCATGACGGCCGGAGCGTCTGCCGAAGGGGCGTATGAGATTTTCAATGACACTGTGACGGTCTTGTCTTGTGAAATCCGGCGCTCGACTGAGTCGATGATGGTCTTCCCTTTCGAGAGGCCTGTTTCGCGGTCTTCTTCCCAGTAGTTGACGCTGTTGATGTATTTCCAGGAAAACCACAGGCCGCGATGCCATGGGTGGTCCTTGGGGCGCAGGTCGCTGAATACAGTTCCAGTTGTATTGGCGAGCGGGTGAAAGTAGGGCTTGCCTTCTTCCTTGGCGTGATTGTAGGTCCAAAGAACCTGCTCTCCGATTCTATAGCTGATAGAGTTCGAATCGGCTACAACCCAAGCCTTCGATTCGGTGGAGGCTTCGGCGAGTATAGCGATCAGGAAAGTCGAGAGGCTGAAGCTTAGCTGCTGGAGGATTTTCATAGGGCGTCATATCGGTTGCCTGTTCTGCTAGGCCACGCGGCCTAGATTGTCCAAGGATCTCTCATGGGACGGGACATCATCTTCTTCGCCTTGGAACTGCCGCGGACTGTTTCCTTCTTGGGGTCCCAGCGGAGTTTCTTGCCAGTACGGGCGGAAAGGTCGGTCATGTGGCAGATGATATCCGACCGGATGGCGGACTCGAGTGGAGCTAGGGGTTGTTCGCGAGTGAGAATGCAGTCTACGAAATTTTCGCAGTGGTTGCGGCTTTTTGCGAAGCGCTTGGGGCCGGGATCCTTGGCCTTGCGGCGAAGGGCGTCGCTGGATGTGTTGAACTTGCCGCGCGATACGCTCACCCAGCCCTCGGATCCCATGAACAGCGTGGCGTTTCCCGGGAACTTGCCGAGATCTGGTAGTGGAATTTTGGATGCGTTCCTGGTAGCTGTTTCGTCATCCATGAATCTCATTTCGAGGCCGTTTTTGTACTGGCAGGTCGCATCCCAGTGGGTGAGCGTGTTGAAGAATCCTTCGGTTGGAAGGCTGCCGGTCGCTTTGTATTTGATCGGTATGCCCAAGTCCAACTCGTCGGCCCACCACTGCAGTTGATCGAGGGGGTGCGCTCCCCAACCTGCTACGAAACCGATTGCGTAATCGTAGTAATAGTAGGTCGCTTTCATTTTGAAGTCATTGTTCAGGCAACGGTCGAAGCAGAATGGAGCTTCTGGTGCCGGACCGAGCCAGAGATCGTAGTCAAAGCCGTCGGGGATGGGGATGACCGGTTTCGCGGAGCCGCCTGACCAGCCTCTTGGCGCCCAGACGTAGACTTTCTCGACTTCGCCGATGTTTCCGTTGAGAACCAGTTCGATGCCCATCCGGCAAGTCTCCGAGGAGCGTTGCTGGGTGCCGTATTGGAATATGCGGTTGTACTTTTCGGTGATCTGGCGAGCGGCGAGGTCTTGCTCGATAGTGAGCCCGAGCGGTTTTTCGCAATAGATGTCCTTTCCGGCTTTCGCGGCGGCCAAGGACATGGGCACGTGCCAGTGATCTGGCGTGGAGATATGAACGCCGTCGATGTCGTCACGAGCGAGCAGTTCGCGGAAATCGTTGTAGTGGTCCTTGACGTTCCACTTCGCTGCGCGCCGGAGCCGGCGTTCCTTCACGGGATCGCAGACCGCCAGAATCTCGGATTTGGCATAGCGTACGTAGGAGGAAGCGTAAGAGGATCGGCCACCGCAGGCGAGAACGCCTATGGTCGCGCGGTTGCTAGGGGCGACTGCTCCGTTTTTACCGAGGACGCTGGCTGGAATGATGGTTGGGAAACCAATCAGAGCTCCGACGCCGAGCGCTTTTTGGATGAATGTTCTACGGGACTGCTTTTCGTTCACGTGGAGTGGCGGGGCTGATATATCAGACTTACTTGTGAATCGAACAAACGCGGCTCTTCGCAAGCGAAGGCCCTGCATAGCAACTCATTGTAGGGTCGTCGCTTGCGACGTACCGCAGAGGAAACATGCCAATAGCAAATGCTCGATTCATGACTATTTCCGGTATAATATCGATTTAGGCGAACCATTGGCGCAGACGCTCGGCGGATGGACGGACATTGTCTTGGCCGAAGACTTCGAGAGTGGTGGGACCTTCGAAACCGATTCTTTTGAGCTCCGCGCTTATTTCGGGAAGTCCGATTACGCCGTCGCCCAGGGCGATATCGCCCATGCCGCAACCGAACTGCTTGCCGCGCTTCTCTTCCCATGCCGAGCCGAGGTCCTTCCAGTGTACGTGTTTGATGCGGGAGCCGAAGCGTTCGATGTATTCGAAATTATCGCCGCCGCCGAGCCAGAGATTGCCTGTGTCGAGATTGAGTCCGAAGGCTTCCGGCTCGCCTATGCGTTCGAGTACTTCAGCGGTGGCCTCCACGCTATCGGTCACGATGCCGTGCGGTTCGAGAAGGAGTTCGATGCCCAACTCTTTGGCCCACTGCACCGGCCAATAGAGTTTTTCGACGATGCTGAAGATTCGTTCCGCATGCGAGAGGCTTTCGCCGAAAGCGGTCTTGGGATCGCCTTCGGTGGTGATGACTTGCTGTACCCCGAGGTCGCGCGCCAGACGGATGGCTTTGATTATTTGACCGGTGCCGTAGGTTTCGGGAGAGGTTGGGTCGAGGAGGTTGGCGTGGGCGCAGACTGCGGTAAGGGTGAGGTTTGCGTCGTCGACCATCTTTCGAATGCGAGAGGGGTGGGCGTCTAGGCTTGCGGCCGCCGTGAAGCCGAACTCGTTGCCGAGAATGGCGCCGTCGTGGCTGTCAGTCAGGTCTGCATAGTCGATACCCATATCTCTTATCGCTTGGAATTGCGCGGCGAGAGGGCTGAAGGGGGTGACGAGGGCAAAACATCCGATCTTTATCATAGTCCCCACTTTATCAGGAAAAGGCTGGCTTGACGTTCGGATTTGCTTGCGAAAAATATTATACATAGCGATCGAGATGAAGGAGGCGCAGCTAAAGGCGGATGACTGTTCGCCGCTTATCGAGGCGGAGAAACGAGGACAAGTGGATCTCGTTTCGTACGGTCGGGGGCAGTATCCCGGCAAGAGGCTTAGGAAAGGGCAATTGCGGGGGCTGCGCACTATCGGATACTGGGACGCGGTTGGGGTTCAGACATGGGGGCTGCCGATGCACCGCAACGAAGGGATTGAGATTTGCTACCTGTTGAGTGGAGAGACCGCTTTCGCTACCGATTCGGAGCAGTGTGTGTTGAGACCTGGCGATATAACCATAACTCGACCTTGGCAGCGGCACTGTTTGGGGGATCCCGCTATTCGAGCCTGCAAACTGTTCTGGTTTATTCTCGATGTTGAAAGCGGCGACGGCCGAGCGGCGTGGGAATTCCCGAGTTGGATCGGACCTGACGCGGAATCCAGAAGGGCGTTGCTTGGAGTGTTCCGAAAGAATCAACGCTGTCATGTGAGAGACGAGAGGCAGGGGCTAAGGGGTTTTATGGAAAAAGCGTGTTCGCGACTCGGCGAAGAGGGGACGCTTTCTATTGCTCGCGTTGCATACACGATCAACTTTCTCCTGTTGGAAGTGGCCGAGCGACTTTCGGGAGGAATTTTGGAAGAGTCGAGCGATCCTCAGGGATTCGATCGGACTATTCGAGAGTTCTTCCGCGGCTTGGAGTCTAGTGTCGACAAAGCAGCGGAACAGTGGTCGGTAGCGGATATCGCTCACGCATGTCGTGTGGGCGTGACCTATTTGACTGCTTCCTGTCGCGAAATATTCAATACGACGCCATCCGAGCAGTTGAACAAGATCCGGCTTTTTCACGCGGCGCGTCTGCTGAAGGATAACGCTGAGAAGAGTGTTACTGAAGTGGCGATGCTGACTGGCTTTAGTACAAGCCAATATTTCGCGACGAAATTTCGCAAACAGTTTGGGTTAACTCCACAGTCGTATCGAAAAACTGGATAAATTTGAGGTGGGGCGTTCCCGACTGAAGTCGGGAACGCTTATGCTTGTACAGTGGGACGCGAATCGGTCGTCTTCGGTACCGAGCGAGAGCGACAAAGCAAAGCGCCCAAAGCCGACCCACCTTTTGCGACCTGCTGAACGAATTTTGTTCTAGGCCGAGCTTTGGAAGGGGCTTCCTGCGGCGCGTCTGCTGTTTGGAGTGGAGGAAGGGCGCGAAGGGGTGAACGGGTTCGGCGAGTCCGGCGCCGATGGATTGCTCGATGGGCTCCGGCCATTGTGTGGAGTCGCGCGGGACGATGCGCAGGCTGCCTTCGAGGGATTCGATTTCGGCTGAGTTGACGCGAGGGTCGGGCAGCTTGAACTTGTTGCCGTCGAAGAAGATCTCGGCCCCGTCGTTGAAGCTGCGGGCGAATAACGGTGATACCGTTGTGCCACTTGCCGGCGTGGAAGGCGTGGTAGCCGTGAAGGTCGAAGATGATACCTATCTTCTGGAGATGGGCTTGGAAAGGCCTTTGCGTTAGAGACGATGTAGCTGTCCGGTGGCGAGGATCGAACCGGCGGATAAGGGGATCGTATGGCGTCGATTACAGTCGCTTCAATCTTCTGTGGGTGTCGCTGATTTCTTGAGTATTTCGCAAAATTGCGAAATATTGATCCATGAATTTGAAAGAACCTTTGTCGGCTCATGAGGTATTCAAAGCGTTGGGCCATCCGGCACGAGTAACGATTGTGAGGGAGCTCGCTTTTGGCGAGCGATGCGTCTGCGAGCTGGTCGAAAAGGCGGGTCTTGGCTGGTCGACGGTTTCTCGGCATCTTTCGGTATTGAAGACGGCTGGCGTTGTTGCGGACGAGAAATGTGGACTGCAGGTATTCTATCGTTTGGAGTTGCCTTGCGCGGCTCGTTTCATCGCTTGCCTGGAGGATCCTCCTGGATCCTTGAACATCGAATCGTCCTCTTGCGGCTGCGACTAGCAGCGGGGATCCAAATGCGATTTGAACGTGGATACGAAGCGAGAGTTAAAGATAGCCTTGGGGCTATTAGTGGTCTTTCTCTCTTTCTTTTGGCTGCCGCTAGGCGATTCTCGTTTCGACACTGCGGTATCGGGGGCATTGGAGCTGACTAAGCTGTATGCCCGGGAGCATGTCGTCTTATGCCTTTTCCCCGCGTTCTGGATTGCGGGAGCTGTTGCGTCTTTCGTCTCCCGAGAATCCGTTATGCGCTATTTGGGACCGAACGCTCCCAGGTCGTTGGCATACGGAGTCGGCTCTGTGTCTGGAGCTATTCTAGCGGTTTGCTCGTGTACGGTGCTCCCTTTGTTTGCTGGCATTTATGGAATGGGAGCGGGTCTGGGGCCGGCTGCGACCTTTCTCTATTCGGGGCCAGCGATAAACGTTCTTGCGATTGCGTTTACGGCTAAGGCGTTGGGGTTGGAGATTGGTTTAGCCCGGGCCTTTGGGGCGATTCTTTGCAGCGTGTTGATCGGTTTGGCGATCGCGTTTCTTTTTCGCAGGGATGAGGGCGAAAAGACCGCCAAAGCGGCTGCGTTTGCGGCAGGGGAGGCTGGGCGGCCGCTTTGGAAGACTGGAGTGTTCTTTGCTGCAATGATCGGCTTGCTCGTATTCTTGAATTGGGGACAGGGAAGCGAGGGCTCTGGCTTTTTCACGACGATTCATGCTTGGAAGTGGTGGATTAGCTCCGCTTTGGCGGTTGTTTTCTTTGGTCTTCTTTGGCGATGGTTTCGCTTGCCGGGTTGGAAGCTGATGCTGGTTAGCCTTGTGATGGCAGTCGTTGCGATTGCAACGGGCGGTAGGGCTACTTGGGTGGTTTCTTGCGCCATGCTTGGTTTGGTCTATTTGACGGCGGGACGTAGCGATGAAGCGGGCGAGTGGTTTGAGCAGACTTGGAGCTATACCAAGCAGGTTATGCCTCTTCTATTAGGTGGCGTACTGTTGGCCGGACTGCTGTTGGGGAGTCCGAGCTATGAAGGTTTGATTCCGTCCGATTGGGTTGGCCAGTCGGTTGGGGGAGATGGGTTTGGGGCTATTCTATTCGCTTCGGTTGCAGGAGCTCTAATGTATTTCGCCACTTTGACGGAGATCCCGATTCTTCAAGGGCTTCTGGGCAGTGGCATGGGCAAAGGCCCTGCGTTGGCCCTGCTGTTGGCGGGACCGGCGCTCAGTTTGCCGAATATGCTGGTGATCAATTCGATCATCGGTCCGAAGAAGACCGTAGCCTATGTGGCGCTGGTGGTGACGATGAGCAGCGTAGCAGGTTGGGGATACGGACTTATATGAACAAGGAAATGAATGTAGCGACAATGAAAACTCGACGTATCTCAGGACTGAATACGAATAGAATATTGAATATTCTATTATGGATATGCTTTTGCGCCATGAGTGGAATAGGGCTCCTTTTGGCTTTTCGCATGCCGCCCGGTTCCCGAGGCGGTCACGGGATCGAAGCTTTAGGAATGACGCGTCATGAGTGGGGCGACATCCACACTTGGCTGGGCTATGCGTTTATCGTTTTGGTATTAGCTCATCTGGTTGTTCACTGGCGATGGCTTTGGCGCGCGGCTTCCAAAAAGCGTTTGTGGCCATTGATCGGAGGGCTTGGAGCTGGCTTGGCACTCGCCCTGATGATAGCGGTTCAACCGGTTTCTCGGCCTGATGGGGACGACGCGGATGGACGTTCCCACGAAAAGCGCGAACACTTCGAAAGGCGATAGTTATGAAAACGATTCAAATACTCGGATCTGGTTGTGCTAAATGTTCGAGACTGCAGGATGCCGCGATTGAGGCCGCTGACGAACTTGAGATAGATTACGAGCTTGAGAAGGTTAGTGATGTAGCTCGTTACGCCGAATTTGGCGTGATGGTAACACCCGCCATGGTAGTGGATGGCGAAGTCAAAGTTTGCGGTCGAGTGCCGTCGCTTGATGAGCTTAAGGGAATGCTTAGCTAGGGCTTAAGTTGAGCAAGGTTGAGAAATTTGGCTATTGGACATGGTTTTGCTAGGTCGAAGCTGCTTTTTGGGAAATCCGGTTGCTGTAGGATTGGATTACTCCTTCGGTGATCGGTCTGGGATCGTAGCCCTTGACCTAGGCTATGGGCTAAAAATGCCTGCCTAGACTACGTCTTCGGTTCGTAAAATTCAGCGATATTTCAGAATGCTTCATGGGTTTTGAGAACCCTCTGATTTTCGCTAAAAACCTGCTTTTTCCCGAAAGTTCCTTTGTGAGTCCTTGACTGACTGGTGATTGTTTGGCCCTGCCAGAGATGCCGTTGGCTTCCAGTCGGTCGATGGTTTGCTCGTCACCCCAGAAACGCGCCAAGCCTTGCTCGCCGTGGTCGCTTTCTACTTTGGACAAGTAGCCGCCAAGTGAAACGCATCCTCCTCAGTCTGCTCGAAGACCGAGTCGCCCTCATCGGCTCCGCAGGTACCGCCTGGACAGTCGCGCTCAAGCATATCCATACCACAGTGGGTATCCTCGTTGGTCTGCTCACGGTCGTTTACCTGACGATCAAAATTCGCCGGGAGCTGAGACGCAAAAACGACGACTGAGCCGCCTGCAAATCGCTGGGAGGGGGTAGGGGCATCCGAAGGAATCGCGAAGCCGTCAAACTGACGGAGTCGATTCGAAGAAGCGAAGCCTAGGGTTGGCGACTAAAGCGAGCTCATGCTCCACTTGCGAAGCAAGAAGGAGACTGAGCACCTGAAGCTTGGAATGTGCACCGTTGAAATAAATCGGTGCATTTCGGCTATCTGCTCGCAATGGGAGTTTGCTTGATTCTTGGGCTACTTTGTCCGTTATAGAGAACGACTATGGCTGTTAAGAAGGCAGATATCTCAGTTTCATTGAAAACTCTTTCTAGCCGAAAGGCGAAGGAGAGAAGGGAAACTGCGTCTGCTATCAAAAGCGGAAAGCTTACACCGAAGGCTGCTCAGCTGCGAAATGCGCCGTACAGCAAGTCGAAAGTCAGGGTTGCTAAGCTTTTTGGAGCTTGATGGAAGGCGAGCCTAGGCCAGTCGAGGACTTCAACGAAGTATTCAAAGCCTTCAATAAGTCTAGTGAGCCGATTCTGTTGGTTGGCGGTCATGCTGTGAATGTTTGGGCGCTGAGCTATTATGACCGAGCCGCTTCCGAGATTGCTCCGCACGAGCCTTTGACAAGCTCGGACATGGATATTTTTGCGACGCGTAGCGCCTTGGTTTGGCTCGGGAGGGAACTTGGGAGCGAGGTTCGTTTTGCCGGTCCTCGCGAAATCGTTCTAGGGGCGATGGAGATCCTGATTGAGGGGAGGCCGTTCTTGCTGGAGGGCCTCCGGAGCCTCAAGGGGGTGACGGCTCAGGAGCTGGAAGGGCGGGCTTCTCTAGAGGTCGGTGGATGCGAAATTCTCGTTCCCTTGCCTCATGTGCTACTGAAAGCGAAGCTGGCGAATGCCCTCGATCTCGACCAAAGCGACAGGCAGGACGTGAAGCACGTCAATTTGCTGGCTATTGTGTTGCGGGAGTACCTGCGAGATTTGCTCGGTGTAGTGACCGAGGGTTCGGAACGAGATATTTTGGCGATTATTCGCAAATCCGTGTCTGTTGCTATGTCTTGGGAGGCGAGGCGTTTTGGCGAAATTCATTCCGTCGCCTTTGAGGATTATTTGCCCATCGGCGAGATGAGAAACGCGACGCGGCGGCTTTCTTCTTTTGCCGGAGTGGAATTTCCCAAGCGGTACAAAAGCTGAATCAGAGTTTTGGTATCGGAGTTTGGTTCTCGACCTTTGATAGATTTGGAAATCACCAACACGGAATACTGAAAACCGGCTTCATTGTATCGCATTTCGCTGCAAGGCGGTTGCCAGCCGGTTGCCACAAAACCGATTTTCATGGCAAGTCGTGTCATTTTGTCGCACTTTGCTGCCTTTTCAACTTTGGCCTCCGTCTGCCTTTAGAGGCTTTGTAAGTCGTTTATAGACATATAAATAGCGAAGGAAGGATCCGCTTGGATCCGACCTTCATGGGCGCATGCGCCTTCGCCCTCTGGGCTACGGCGGCGCGTGGGGCCCGGATTTGAACCGGGGATCCCGCAGTTGCGCATAGGTGTCAACTTAAGGTAAGAAGCATCATTAGGAGGGCAACGCTTCGTCGTTGCCGCACCGGTTATTCCTCCTGTAGGCTCCGCGGTCCCGCAGTCGCGGGAGAGCATTGCCCT
>JANQRJ010000025.1 GCA_028284635.1 Pelagicoccus sp. | reverse complement strand
TTCGAAGAACGAAGACGGTTGCGCCGCACCGCGTTGCAGGAAAAGCCCTGACAGATGCGGCGTGCCGCGAGCGGCAGCCCTACAAATGCGACTTTATTGAAGATATTGCTTTGCAAGGTAGGGCCGGTTCGGCGAGCCGGCCGCAGAGCCCCAGAAATACGGAGCCGAAGCGGCTCGCTCGGCGATTTCAAGAAATTCGGGTTTAGCCGCAAAAAGTCGCAAAATATGATAGGCTTCGTGGCCTTCGTTATAACGAAGGAGTTTATGCCAACCCATAGAGCCTCAAAAGCCCTATGGGGCGGTAGCAACCCGATCTTTTGCGTCTCTTGTCTCCTCGCTCCGCTCTTCGAGTGTCGCCGTTACACGTCTCGCGACTTCCGCCACGCTGATCAGCTGCGACCCTAAGGATTCGAGAGCTCTTTGCGGTATGCGGCTGGTCCTGCTCCATGGTGCTTCCTAAATACGTGGGTAAAGTAGTAGCGATCGCAAAAGCCGGTTTCTTCCGCGATTTCATTGATGCTCTTATCGGAGTAAGCAAGGAGCAGGGCTGCGTTTTTCAATCGCTTTCCATTTATAAAAGCCTGGGGTGGTTGCCCAGTGGTTTCTTTGAATAGACGAATGAATGCATTCGTGTTCATGCCGATCATGGAAGCGAGCGTGTCATTGGAAATTCGTTGAGCGCTCTGGTCTTCGATAAATGAGATAACTTTGCTTATTCTTTCGTCATGATAGGCGCGCTGAAAATGATGCATGGGGATTTTGCTCATGGCGCCGCTTACCAAGGCATTGGATTTCACGGCAATTTCTTGAATCTCGCGCTTCTTTCTTTTGAGGCTTTTCTCGATTTCGCTTATACTGGCCTTCCATGAAGGCTCCATGGCAAATCGATAGAACTTATTCACTGACGCCTCGATCTGAAGCTTGGTCGTGAAGTGGATATAGAAATGGCGAGTCGGCTGTTTCAGGAAGGAGCCTACCCGCGTCTCCGGAGGAATCAAAAATAGGTGGGAAGGGCGCATCGCTGTGGTCTGGTTGTTCTGCTTCAAGAATGCTCCGCGGCTTTCGTTCCAGTAGAGGCGCCAATAGGGAGCTTTCAGAGTGGAGTGCTTCCATTCTGCGATTGGATGGTAGCTGCAGGTCAAAATCCGGATGTGAATGTCGATAGGCGTTTTCATGGGAAATTAGAACCTATCCCCAAACCTATCATGACGCCGCTGAGATCATTTTTGATTTCAGAGCAAGGCGTCCTTGGAAAGCGAATACTGGAAGTATTTGTTTCCGAGGATAACGCAGCTCTGGAGCAAAAAGGGCTCAGCCCCAAGGGGTTATATCTGAAATCGCCCGCAGCTGCGTTAGCTTTGGCGACAAATACGTCCGCGTATTCGTTCGCCAAAACTGCCTTGCTGCAAACGATTTCAAATATAACGGCGTTCATGATAGGTTTCGGGATAGGTTCTATAAAGGATTACCTTCTATGCGTGAATCCCACACAAGTTTGTTGCGAATGTTAATATGAATCGAGGGAAGTTTCGTCTACTGTACTTCGATGAAAGCTAGAGACGCAATTGTCGCGCTGGCCGCAGCGCTTGCCTTGGCGGGTTCGGCCTTATCCGAGACTGAGGGTGAAAGGAAGAGTATGAGTTTGATTGAAGATGGCAAGAATAGGGAGGTCGCGGACGACCGCTTGGAATGGTTTCGGGATGCTCGATTTGGCATGTTCGTCCATTTCGGCCTCTACTCGATCCTGGGGGGCGAATGGGAGGGTCGCGCCGATTATGGGGAGCATATACAGAAGCAAGCTCTTATTCCGGGAGACGAATACGTGAAGCTTGCCGCTCGCTTCGACCCTGTCGATTTCGACGCGGAGCGCTTGGTGAGCTTGGCCGTAGAAGCTGGGATGAAATATCTGGTGATCACGACCAAGCACCACGAGGGCTTCTGCCTGTTCGACAGCAAGCTGACCGACTATGACATCGTCGATGCCTCGCCTTACGGACGAGACCCCATGAAGGACTTGGCCAAGGCCTGCGAGAAGGCTGGCATCAAGTTAGGTTTCTATTACTCGGTTAAGGATTGGCATCATTTGGAGTATCCCACCCTTTATTCTTCGAGAACGAAGGGCGCTCCAGACGGTTTTCATGGTTTCTCGAACCCGAATGCGGATTACTTGAAGTACTTGGATTACCTTGAGGGGCAAGTGACGGAACTGCTGACGAACTATGGGCCGATAGCGATTATCTGGTTCGATTGGTCGGGAGATGCGAACCTGGATCCGGAAAACGTGAAGCGGGCCGAGGAAGTGGTGGCGAAGATCCGAGAGCTGCAGCCGAATTGCCTGATCAATGACCGATTGCTCGGGGGCGTAGGAGCGGACTATCGAACGCCAGAGCAGCACATTCCCGGAGGGGCTATGGATGCCGCCTTCGAGGTTTGCATGACCCTGAACCGTTCCTGGGGCTATAAGAAGAGCGACCACAATTGGAAGAACCCGGAGGATGTGATTTTCAAGCTGGTCGATATCGTCGGGAAAGGCGGCAATTATTTGCTCAATGTCGGTCCGACGGGGGAGGGCGCAATTCCTCAGCCGTCTGTCGATATCCTGAAAAGGGTGGGTGAATGGATGGACGTGAATAGCGAATCGGTATACGGAGCCGGAGTCTCTCCTATCAAGGTGAGATGGATACGCGAAGTCGGGGCCTCTACGGCTCGACCGGGCAAGATATACCTTCATCTTTTCGACTGGCCGGAAGATCGGAAAATCTTCCTCCCTCGCTTCTATCTCGACGTGAAGAAAGCGTATATGCTGGCCGATCCCGCCCAAACGCCGCTCGAATTCGATAGATACCGTCGAAGCCTGATGATCCATCTGGGAGAAGAAGCTCCGGACGAGATCAACAGCGTCTTGGTGGTCGAGCATGAGTAAGGTGCCTCGCTCCAGCAGGTTGGGTGGATAGGGGTAGACTCAAATTTTGCTGACTGTCAATGACTTAGAGCATTTTTCGTTTGTTCAGTCGCCCATGGGTGGGTCGGTCCCGATCTGAATCGGGAGCGACCGATTGGCGTCACGCTGCACAAGCTTTATGCGTTCCCGACTTCAGTCGGGACCGCACCACCCTTAAGAAGCTTCTCGAAGCAACGACTGGCCAAACGAAAAATGCTCTAGTATCTCGAAAGGGGCGAATAGGGGACATTCGTGAATTCACTGGTTGCCGCAATGAATCCCTCCCATAGCGGAGTTTGGTCTATGAGAGATGCCATCTGCGCTACATCCCTTAGCTGATAGTCTGTTTCCGGGTTTTGGTCATCCCTGGATGCTTTGGGTAATTGGGGATCAAAGGCTTTGGTCACTTAGAAGTAGGCGCATCTTGCCTTACTTGACCTGTTAACTCGAAATCCTGGCTTGACAGTAGAGCGTTTGTATAGAACAAATGTACGAAACAAACGTTCAAGAATGATGACTTAAGGAGAAGAGTATCTGTTATGGGAACACAGAAGGATTCGGATAAGACCAAGGCGCGCATCATTGACGCGGCTGGGCAATTGTTTGCCGAAAAGGGGTTTAAGGCGGTGACAGTGCGCGATATCGCGGCAGAGGCCGGGACGCAAATCAGCGCTTTGAACTATCACTTTCGCTCTAAGGAGGAGCTATATAGAGAGGTGGTTGTGGTCGCCTGTGTGGATGACTTAATCAGTGACGCCGAGCAAGCTGAACTGAGAAAACTGAAACCTGCTAAGGCCCTGCGCATAGTCATTGACGAGACGGTGAAAGAACTCCGTAGGCAGAACAGCGATAGCTGGCAAAACAAGCTACTTGCTCGGGAGTCGCGCGATCCGAGTCCGGCCTTTGCTGAGGCGAGTGAGGTTTATTTCAAGCCGCAAACGGATTTCATGGCGGAGTTGCTTGGCGGTGTGGTTGGAAAATCGGCTGACGACATGGAGGTGCGCCTGGCGGTTACCTCGATGTGGGCGATGTTCGATACCTTTTTTGAATACAAGCATTTGGTCGAAACGACTTCGCCTGGTCTTTCCGATTATCTTGCCGAAAAGGACCGGTTTAGCGATTGGCTTTTCGAGCTGGTCGTTCACATGGCCGGCAAAAAGTAGGAACTGCCGTGAAATCCTGTGTTTTGCTGGTCAGCGCCTGTCTGATCACGGGTTGCGCAACGCTGCAGCCGATGGAAGAAGCGGCCTTGCCAGGAGGGCTTCCGCAGAGCTGGGCATCGGAGGTTGCGGCGACCGAACTTCCGGTTGCGTCTACTTTGCTGGAATGGGCGGATGAGAAAACTCTGAATGAGCTGGTCCGCGAAGCCTTGGAGAATAATCCCGACCTTGGAGTGACGGCCAAGCGCTTGGAGGCGCAGGGGTACTTGCTTGGCTTGACCCGCGGACAAATGTTTCCGCAAGTCCAGGCGACCTTGAACTCCGGTCACAATGATTTGGATACGGAAGCGTACACGCATTATCGTGGGAGTGTTGGGGTGAATTGGGAATTGGACCTTTGGGGGAAGTTGGCTGACGCGCATGCTGCCGCGACAAAAGCGTTTGAGGCCGCCGAACAGGACTGGCAGCGTCTACGTGACGCCTTGGCCGCCCGAGTGATTCAGACCTGGATCGAGCAAGTGGCCTTTCGTCGCGCGGTGACCATTGAAAGCGAACGAGTAGATGTATTGCAGACTTTCGAGTCTTTGTTGACAGAGCGCTATCGCGATGGAACGGGAAATCTGGACGAGCTTTCCACGGCTCGTAGCCGAACGGAAATCGCGAGGGCGGATTTAAGTCTTCAACAGGCGGCGCTCAACGAATCCGTTCGCAGATTGGAGTTGCTAGTTGGGCGTTTTCCGGAGGGCAAACTGACTTCGGGAACCGAGCTTCCGGCTCTGATGGTTGGAGTTGCGAGCGTTCCAGCGGATATCCTGGAAAACCGCCCGGATGTCCAAGCGGCGCTAGCGAGGGTGGAGTCCGCTCGCAGAACCATGCGATCGGCGAAAAAGGAAGCCCTGCCTTCGCCGAGAATTTCCGGAGAGTTGTTTCGGGAGAGCGCGAGGCTGGGTGGTTTGGATAGCGCGGTTGATCGATGGACCATCCTGGGGTCGCTGTTTCAGCCCTTTTTTGAAGGAGGCAGAATTCGAAGCGTAGCGAACGCCCGCGTGTCCGAAGCGGAGGCTGCTGTGCTGGATTTGCATTCGGTCGTGCTGCAAGCCCTAAAGGAGGTCGAGGACGCCTTGGATGTCGCAGGGAGTCTTCAAGTGCAGGTCGATGCCCTTGCGATCGCCGCGGATGAATCGGAGTCCAGCAGTCGCTATTATGAGGATCGCTATCGAAAGGGGCTTGATTCGCTGCAGAGCATGCTGATCGCCAAAGAGCAGGAAATGGCGGTAAAGCTGCGTCTCAACGAGGTGCAGGGTAGAATTCTGATTAATCGAATCAATCTGGCCATGGCCTTGGGGACGTCGGCCGAAACAGGGATTAAAAATGATTAGGATCTCAAAAAAGGCAAAAACTTGGCTAACGTTTCTGAGCACGGCCCTTGCGTGTTTCGCCCTTGTTTTCGCGTTGTCGTTTCTGGAGCCGGTGGATCGTGTTCAGGAAACGGATACGGAAGATTCCGCTGGAATGCCGGTTTCCGTCATCATAGTGAAGTCCCGTTCTCATGCGGCGAGGGTGACAGGGTTGGGAGAAGTGATGCCGGTCTGGGAATCGACGGTTCGCGCTCAGGTAAACGGCAGAATTGAATTCATTTCCGAAGCGTTGCGTACGGGTTCGTTGGTTACGGAGGGCGAGGTGTTGGTTCGGCTTGAGCGTAGCGCTTACGAGGTGCAAGTCTCGGATGCGAGGAGCCGACTGGCAACGGCGGAAACCGAACTTCTTCAGGAGGAGTTGCTGGTTGAGGAAGCGAGAGAGAATTGGGTGCGCTCCGGTATAGGTGGACAACCGGATTCTCCTCTGACCTTGCGAACGCCGCAGTTGAAGGTGGCTCAGTCTAACGTGGACGCTGCCAAGACGGCTCTGGATTACGCAGAGCAGCAGCTCGGTTGGATCGAGATTCGCGCTCCTTTTGATGGCGTGGTCATTTCGCGTAGCGTAGATCTGGGCGAGTCGCTCTTTGCTGGCGACGAGGTGGGCTCTTTTTACGGGCTCGATGCGGTCGAGGTCGGTATCCAGCTAGATGGTACGGAATGGAGTTTGCTTCCGCAGCCGCTGATTGGGAGAGAAGCCAGATTGCGTGAGCCGCAACGGAATTCCGAATGGTACGCGAGGGTCATTCGCGATAGCCAACGATTGGATCGCGACTCGCGTTTGCGGACGCTCTTTCTGCGAGTGGAAAATCCTTTGCGGCAGAGTCCTCCGCTTTTGCCAGGAATGTTTGTTCGAACTGAGGTGCCTGGGCGGGAGATTCCTGGGTTGATTCGACTTCCCGAATCGGCCTTGACCAAGGCGGGTAAGGTTTGGTTTGTGGATTCGGACAATCAATTGACCTCGCTCCGCGCGGAACCGCTTTTTCGAGGGGATGGAACGGTATTCATCAAGGTTCCTGCCGGGATGGCGAATGAGCTGCGTGTGGCCGTTTCGCCTAACAACAGTTTCGTATCCGGGTTGCAAGTACAGCCTATTGAAGAAGGGAAGGGGAGATAGCGATGCACGCGCTTTCCGCTTGGTTTGTCCGCAATCCGGTTGCCGCCAATCTTTTGATGGGTCTGGCGTTGATTGGTGGTTTGTTCACGCTGCAGTCGATTCGTATCGAGGGCTTTCCCGCCTTGCCGCCCAGCTCAGTGACTGTGACGACCCTGTATCCCGGGGCGAGCGCTGAGCAGGTGGATCGTGGCGTATCGCGTCGTATCGAAAAGGCGTTGGAAGGCGCGCCTGGAGTGAAGAAACTGACCTCGCTTTCGAGCGAATCCGTTTCTTCGGTCACGGTGCAGAAGAACAGCGGTTTTGATTTCGAGCGGTTTCAGAACGAAGTCACCTCGCGTGTCGATTCGGTCTATAATCTGCCGCGCGATGCAGAGCGACCCATAGTGACGCGGGACGAGTTTACCGTGGAGGCATTGCTGGTGCAGGTGTATGGCGAGGTGGAACCGCTCGCCTTGCAACGTACCGCTCGCGAAATACGGGAGGAATTGCTGTCGCATCCGAAGATCACAAAAGTGGATACGTTTGGAATGCGGAGCTATGAGATTCGCGTGGAGGTCGACGACGAGTTGCTGCGTATGCACGGACTGTCGCTACATGAGGTCGCTGCCGCGGTGGATGCGGCCTCGCTCGACTACCGCACGGGGAGCATCCGCAGCGAGAATGGGCGAGTGGTGGTGAGGGCGGATTCCAGGGCTTTTGACTACGAGGAGTTTGCTTCAATTCCGCTGAAGACCTTTCCAAACGGAGCGCGTCTGCTGGTGAAAGATGTCGGTGAGGTGATTGACGGTTTTGTAGAGGAAACCAGCTTTGCTCGTTTTCAAAAGGCTCCCTCTGTAGGAATCCAGCTTTACACGAGCAAGAAGGGGCACCTGATTGAGATCAGCGAGGCGGCTCACGAGATTGTCGAAGGCATGCGGCCGCAGTTGCCCGAAGGCATTGGAATCGATATCTGGGGCGAATACAGCGTCTACATGAAAGATCGTCTCCAGCTTCTGGTGACGAACGCGTGGCAAGGGTTGCTGATTGTTTTCGGATTGCTGGCGGTGTTTCTGAATTTTCGGTTGGCGTTTTGGGTGGCGATGGGGATTCCAATTTCGGTGGCTGGGACGCTGATTGTGATGGGCGACCGTTTCCTAGGCCATTCGCTGAATGACATTACGACCTTCGGCATGATCGTGGTGCTGGGTATTCTGGTGGATGATGCGATCGTGGTAGGCGAGAGCGTATTCGATGCTCGCCGGAAAGAGGGCGATGCGATCAAAGGAACCATTCGCGGGGTGAATCGCGTGTCGACGGCGACGGTGTTCGGCTGTTTTACGACGGTGGCGGCGTTTTTTCCACTGCTGCTGATCGATAACGATTTGGGCAAGGTCATGGCGGCGTTTGCGGTGGTGGTGATCGTGGCTTTGTTGGTTTCTCTGTTTGAGAGCAAACTGATTTTGCCCGCTCACCTAGCGGCGGTGACGCTTGATGGCGAACCGTCTCGGAAGCCTTGGACTCGTTTGTGGCGCAGTATCCAAAGTTTTGCGACGAGGATACTGGATTTTTTGAATCAGAGGCTTTACCAGCCTTTGCTCGAGCGGGCCTTGCGGCATCGCTATGCGGTGTTGACGGCTTTTGCTACTACCGCGATTTGCATATTGATGTTCGTATCCAAGGGATGGATCCGGACGGTGTTTTTTCCCGAAGTGCCCGGGCAGTTCATATCGGCGACGCTGAATATGAACAGTGGTAGTCCGCTCGACCTGATGTTGGAGAATGTTGCCAAGATAGAAACGCGTGCGGAGGAGCTTAATGCTGGGGCGATGGCGGAATTGAAGACCGAGGAGCCGCCGATCGCTCGAATCATGGCAGCCTTGGTCGACGAAACGTCGGCTGTGATCTTCGCAGAGCTACAACCCGAAAGGAAGCGGAAGATTGAAACGATGGAAACCCTGCGGCGTTGGCGGGATCGGGTGGGCGAGCTGGAAGGCGTCGAAGAGTTGACCTTTAGTGGAACCGAAGAGCTAGGTGGCGGGTTTGTGGTGGCCTTGGGGGCGCGGGAGACGGCTGTGCTTGAAGAAGCGGTGGAACGTTTTTCCCAAGAGCTGGCGAAGATTGAGGGTGTCTACGATGTTCGCGATAATCTGCGGCAGGGCAGTCCGCAGATTCGTTTGCATCTGAAGCCCGAGGCTCAGCACCTGGGCTTGACTACAGCCGACTTGGCCCGACAGATTGGCGACGCCTTTGGTGGACTCGAGGTCCAGCGGATGCAGCGTGGAGCCGATGAAGTGAAGGTGAAGATCGGATACCTGCGCGAGCGGCGCCAGCATGTGCGTGATCTCATGGATACGCGTATCCAAACAGCGAAAGGAAATTGGGTGCCTTTGCCTTTAGTGGCGACGGTCGAATCGGGCTATGTGCCTACTGACATTTTTCGCGAGAACGGCAAGCGGCAGGTGTATGTAGAAGCGAACTTAGACAAGGAAGTAGTGAGCCCTTCCGAAGCGTTTTCCAAGATCAAGGCGACGATCGCGCCGCAGTTGCAGAGCTTGTATCCACAATTGGAAATCAAGGGGGCTGGAGAGCTTGAGGAAATGGGGGAAATACGCGGCGGTCTGAAGCGGGCTCTGATCATGATCGCGATTCTGATCTACGCCCTTTTGGCGGTGCCCTTGAAGTCATATAGCCAGCCTCTTGTGATTATGTCGGTGGTTCCGTTCTCCTTTGTCGGGGCGGCGATCGGCCACTGGGTGATGGATTTTCCGCTCAGCGTGCTTTCGTTTTTCGGCATGC